>CALYAO010000046.1 GCA_944393605.1 uncultured Clostridia bacterium | reverse complement strand
GGAAGTGAAGCCGGTGGGCAGTATCTTCGGCGCGGCGCGGGACATGGATGCTGGAATGCGCGATGTTGTCCCGCCCGTAGAAGGGGAGACAACGGAAGCGGCACAGGAAGGCGCGGCAGCCCAAGCTGCTGTGGTTTCTGGTTTGCCGCAGAAGGATGATTCGATTCGTGAAGAACAGGAAATAGAATCCGAGCAAGCGGATATGTCCTTCCAAGGCGCACAGGAGAAGGATTCGGCAAAGGAGGAGGTGCCCCCGCATGACGCAAAGGAGTGAGCCGGTTGTGATTCGGCCTGCCGTTCCGGCGGACAGCATGGAGATTGCCCGCTTGGTTCTGCTTGCCATTGAGGATCTGGCGGAACTCTATACCGGTACAACCGAAGAACAATCCATTTTGCATGTTTTGTCGGACTATGCGCAGATGGAAGTCTGCCGGTTTTCTTACCGCAATGTACTGCTGGCAGAGCTGGATGGCCAGGTCGCGGGTGGCGTTTTGTCCTATCCGGCAGATCAGCTGGATGCGCTGGATGCGCCGCTGTATGCCCATCTGCAAAAGACCCAACCGGCTGCAAAGGTGCCCGTGGAGTGCGAGGGACGGGAGCTATATCTCGATAGTCTTGCGGTTTATCCCCATTATCGGGGGCATGGGCTCGGCGGTCACCTGGTTCGAAGTGTTTTGGAGCGTGCGCAGGATCTGGACTATCCGCGGGTGTCCTTGCTTGTGGACCGAGAAAAACCGCGGGTGCGCGCCATGTATGAAAGGCTTGGATTTGTTCCCCAGCGGACCTATTCGCTGCAGGGACATCCCTATGACCGTATGGTGCATGTGCTGTGACTGATGCAATTGCATGCAGAATCTGCAAGAAAAAATGCAAGAATTCAACAAATTTCGATGCTATTTTGTCTTGAAATTGTAATTTTTCTGAAATATTAGTGAAATCTTGTTGTAACAAACCACTTTGTTTGGTAATTATTTGTCCAATATTCTTGGTACTTTTGGGCGAATACGACAAAATATAACAAAATACGCCAGAAAATCAGTCGATTCTGTTAACCTTCCGACCAGTTTTTTGTGAAATTGTCGAAATGTCACTCAAAAATGGCATTGAAAAACGTATATCTATACAGTATAATGTGTATTGGCAACGGGGACATACAACATGTTGCTGAATTTTACAAAAAAGGAAGGGAAAAGGGGAATGGCTGTACACAAGGAGTTATTTCGCAGCACAAAAGTAGCAGGGGTCGAAGAAAACAGCGCAAAACTGTACGAACTGGACTATTATCTGCTGGAAAAAGAGGTCAACGTGGATGGGTTTGCCATCAATACCTTCGGCGTTGGTGTGACAAAACGTACCGTCGAAGATGGGAAGACGGTGGATTTGGAATACCGTCGGGTGTATGATGTGTTTTGTTCCAAACGTGAAACGTTGGTGATGCTAGACAAGCTGGCCAGGGGTGCGGTTACGCCTGTTTCGCTCTTGGAAGTCCTGCAGGATGTGGTTGGTATTGGAGATCTCGTCAACGAAGAGGTATGTATTGGGACGACAGAGATTTCAGATATTGCGGCTGGATAAGCCGGGCTGGTTGTGTTATGTTTTGGTGATAAGGGAGCACCGGATCGGATGGGGTCATGCTGCGAAGGCCCCGCCGGCCCGGTGTTTTTTTCGATTGAAAACCGCAGTTGTTTGTGCTCTTTGCAGCGACAAGTTGCCATGTGGTCGGATGAAGCCTCGGTGCTGCATTAGACGCTGGTTTTTTGGTTTTTTTGACGGAAAGTCTTTACCCACAAGCAAAAATATGGTATAGTATATGAGATATGATATTTGGCATAATGGGAGGGGTGCGCTTGGGAAGCGGTCTATTGCCCGATGCTTATGTGGCGTCTGTCTATGACATCGATTTTGGGGCGCTGTGGCAGCAGGGATACCGTGCCATCCTGTTCGATGTGGACAACACGCTGGAGGACCATAGGACGGCGCTGCCGGGGCCTGCGGTCACCAAATTGCTTGGTGCGCTGCGGGATATGGGGTATGGGATGTGCTTTTTGTCCAACAATAACGGGATACGTGCGGCGCGGTTTGCCAAGCCGCTTGCGATTCCTGTGATCGCAAAAGCGCACAAGCCCAGCCCAAAAGGGTACCGCATGGCCATGGAAAAGCTGGGTGTGTCCCCATCTGAAACTATATTTGTGGGAGATCAGATTTTTACGGATATTTTAGGCGGTAACCGTGCTGGGGTATATACCATTTTGGTGCAGCCCATTATGCCCTATGAAAATGCTTTTTTCTATGTCAAGAGGTTCTTTGAGCGGTTTGTGCTGCGGAAAATTCGCAAGACACAGTGCAAAACCTAACAAGTGGAGAATACCATGAGGGAAATTTCATCCGAACAACTCAAACAAATGAATATCGGGGAGCTGGAGGCCCTGGCGTCGGAGATTCGGACGTTCTTG
This sequence comes from uncultured Clostridia bacterium, assembly GCA_944393605.1. Lineage (GTDB taxonomy): Bacteria > Bacillota > Clostridia > UBA1381 > UBA9506 > CALYAO01. The sequence continues at coordinate 35,213 of CALYAO010000046.1, read as the reverse complement.
ATTGAGACGGTCTCAAGTACAGGCGGGCATCTGGCTTCCAACCTTGGCGTGGTGGAGCTCACCATTGCGCTGCACTATGTGTTTGACCTTCCCACAGACAAGCTGGTCTGGGACGTGGGGCACCAGTCCTATGTCCATAAGATCCTGACGGGGCGGGGCGGGCAGCTGCATACCCTCCGCCAATACGGCGGTCTGAGCGGTTTTCCCAAACGCAGCGAAAGTGCGTGCGATGCCTTTGATACGGGCCATTCATCCACCAGTATTTCGGCAGCTCTTGGCATGGCGCGGGCGCGGAACCTCAGCGGCGAAAGCTACCATGTGGTCGCTGTGATCGGTGATGGTGCGCTCACGGGCGGCATGGCCTTTGAGGCACTGGAGGATGCAGGGCAGGAAAAAAAGAACTTTATTGTGGTTTTAAATGACAATGAGATGTCCATCTCTCCCAATGTGGGGAGTTTATCTACCTATCTGACCTCCCTGCGGACCCGGCCGGGCTATTTTCAGTTAAAGCGGCGGGTGCAGCGCAGTTTGGAGTGCATTCCTTTTCTGGGGCAGCCTCTGGTACGGATGTTAAAACGGGTGAAGGATGGGGTGCGCCATCTCATTACGCGCAACAACCTGTTTGAGCAGTTGGGCTTTGCCTATCTGGGCCCCACGGATGGGCACAACATTGCGACCCTCATCAAGGTGTTTCAAACTGCGAAAAAAATGGACTATCCGGTCCTCATCCATACCTTTACCAAAAAGGGCAAGGGCTATCGGTTCGCGGAGGAGAACCCCAGCGGCTACCATGGGGTCAACGAATTCTCCGTCGATACGGGCATTCTGCCCTCCGCTTCGCGGAAGCTGACCTATTCGAGTGCCTTCGGGCGGGAGCTGGCGGCGCTCGGCAAGACAGAGGAGCGGCTGTGTGCCATTACAGCTGCCATGCCGGATGGAACAGGGCTTTCGCTGTTTTCGGGGCTCTATCCCGACCGCTTTTTTGATGTTGGCATTGCGGAGCAGCATGCGGTTTGCTTTGCAGCCGGATTGGCAGTCAGTGGATATGTGCCAGTATTTGCAGTTTATTCATCCTTTTTGCAGCGCGCATATGACCAAGTGCTGCACGATGTGTGCCTGCAAAACCTCAAGGTGATCCTGGCGATTGACCGTGCCGGTCTGGTGGGGGAGGATGGGGAGACGCATCAGGGCATTTTTGACCTGTCCTTTTTGCTCCCCATGCCCAATCTGGCGATATTGGCGCCGGCGAGTCCCGCGCAGTTGACCCAAATGGTGCGCTATGCGGTGCGGGAGCACGTCGGGCCCATCGCCATCCGATATCCGCGTGGTGCGCGCCAGGCAGATGTGCCGCAGCCCGATTTTGCCTTTGGAAAAGCATGTATGCTCACAGAGGGGACGGATGTCTGCCTGCTGTGCGTCGGCAGCATGTGTGAGACTGGGCTGGCTGCGGCGGCGCGGCTGAGCATCGCAGGCATCTCTGCTGCCGTGGCGGACCTGCGGACGGTGAAGCCGCTAGATGTGTCCTTTCTCCAGGCTTGCGCGAAACGGTTTGACATGCTGGTTACGCTGGAGGACGGCGTGCTCTCGGGCGGCGTTGGCGAGGCCATTGCTATGCTGATGGAAGGCTATGGGGGCACGTTTTTGCACAAGGGGCATCGCGACCCCATTGTGCCGCATGGGAAGGTGGAAGAGCTGTACCGGCACTGTGGCTTGGATGCGGATACGCTGTGCCGGGAGATTGTGACGGCATTGTCCGCGCAGGACGCGAAAAGCGTCGGATGATGCTGGCAGCAAAGGAAGGGACGTTATGCAACAAATTGAACTGCTCGCGCCGGCGGGCAGCCTGTCAAGACTCAAGACTGCAATACAATATGGTGCAGATGCGGTGTATGCGGGCGGGGAAGCATTCTCCCTGCGGGGAGCTGCACAAAATTTTTCGCTGTCGGCCTTTGAAGAAGGCATTGCCTATGCGCATGCGCGCGGCAAGAAGCTGTATGTCACAGCAAACATCATCCCGCACAATTCGGACCTGCCCGGGATGGCGCGATATTTTGCGGAGCTGGATGCTCTGCGGCCGGATGGCTTGCTCGTATCCGATTTTGGTGCGTTTTTGCTGGCACGGGAGCACGCGCCCCACATTCCCATCCACATCAGCACCCAGGCCAACAACGTGAACTACCGTACGGTGGACGCATGGCACAAAATGGGTGCCAAACGCGTAGTTCTGGCGCGGGAGCTGTCTCTGGCGGAGATTGCTGATATCCGCGCGCATGTTTCGGCGGAGCTGGAGCTGGAAGCGTTTGTGCATGGCGCCATGTGCATCTCCTATTCGGGGCGGTGCCTGCTGTCCAACTATATGGCGTCACGGGACGCCAACGGCGGCGCCTGTGCGCATCCCTGCCGGTGGAACTATGCGCTGATGGAGGAGAAGCGGCCAGGCGAGTACTTGCCCGTGTATGAAAATGAGCGGGGGACATTCATCTTCAATTCCAAGGACCTCGCCATGATAGAGCATATTCCCGAGCTGGCCGAGAGCGGCATCACCAGCTTTAAGATAGAGGGCCGCGTGAAAACAGAATACTATGTCGCGTGTGTCACCAAGGTATACCGCGAGGCCATCGATGCATACCTGGCAAACCCGGCGGGCTACACCTGTTCCCCCGCGTGGATGGAGGAACTGGGCAAGGTGAGCAACCGGCGGTATACCACCGGGTTCTATCTGGGAAAACCGGATGAAACAAGCCAGGTATACGGCTCTTCCAGCTACATCCGAACCTATGAGGTGGTTGGTTTGGTGACGGGGTATGACGAAGCGACGAAGGAGACCATTTTGACCCAACGGAACCGGTTTTTTGAAGGGGATACGCTGGAGATTGTCCCGCCAAAGGGGCCGTTTGTGACGGTGACGGCGCAGCGCATGCGCAACGGGGAAGGGGAGCCCATCCGGTCGGCGCCCCATGCGGCCATGACGGTGCGGATGCCGCTGGGGGCCCGGTATGAACCTGGCACCATCCTCCGAAAGGCGCGGGAGGACGGACCGGTTGAGGTATGAGACATCATAGTGCTTGTGGGGCAGCAATGGCCCATCAGATAACATACAAAAACGAAAAACGCAAAAAAGCGGCATAAGGCGAAGCCGTCTTGGCTGCGCCGCCGTTTTATCATGAATCAGTTTGGGAGGATGATGACATGGGATTTTTTGGAAATCGATACACCCGGCCAGGGCCAGGCGTATCCAAGGAGCAGGCGGCAAAGCGGAACTATTTTGAGATGTTTGGGCGCAAATTTTGGAAGTTGGTGCAGCTGAATCTCTTGTATTTTGTATGTACGCTGCCATTTACCTTGCTCACCATCTTTTTGTGGATTGGGTACACGGGGCTCTCTCTCGAAAGCTTTACCCAGTTTTTGGACAATTTTGTCGCTTTGGCGCAGGCGGGAACACCATGGGTGCCCATTTTGCCCTTCTTGCCCATGATGCTGACAGGGCCGTTTACGGCGGGGCTCACGTATGTGCTGCGCAATTATGCGCGGCAGGAGCATGCATTTATGGCATCCGACTTTTTTGAGCATACCAAAAAGAATTGGAAACAGGGGCTGCTTGCGAGCATTTTGGGCGGCGTGGTGCTGTATGCGGTGATCTTCAGCTACTTCTTCTACATCACCCGCATCAATCCCACCATTTTGCTGGCGATCACCGTGGTGGTTTCGCTGGTGCTCATCAGCATGACCTACTATGTGTTCCCCATGATGGTGACTTTCAACATGAAATTCCGGCATATTCTAAAGAATGCGTGGATCTTCGCCATCGCAAAGTTCCCGCAAAACCTGTTCCTAACGGTGGTGATTTTTGGGGTGCACATCCTGTTGATTTGGTGCGTATCCCCGCTGTGGATCTTGCTCATGATACTCATTCTCATCTCGTGGTCAGGGTTTACCATGAACTATTATGTCTGGCATGTCATGAACAAATATATGATCAAAGAGTCGCCGGTGGATGTGGATGCCGCGCATGAGAATGTATTTGATGACACCACCATCGACCACAAGAAGAAGTGAGGCGGAGAGGCTAGCATGAACATCAAAGCGGCAATATTTGATTTGGATGGAACACTGCTGGATACCCTGCCAGACCTTGCGGATGCAATGAATTGGACGCTCACACAGGAAGGGTATCCCGCCTGTGATATAGCGCACCATCGCGGGGCCATCGGGCGTGGAACGCGCGAGTATGTCAAGGGATGCTTGCCGTTGGAAGTGAAGGATGATGAGGCACTCTTAAACCGTGCAACCGAGCGGATGAGAGCCCACTATGGGGAAAATTGGAATCACAAAACGCGCCCGTATCATGGCATCATTGCTTTGTTAGATGATCTGACGCAACGAGGTATCTTGCGCTGCGTGGTTACCAACAAGATGCATACCGTTGCGGTTGCACTGATTCAGAGATGGTTTGGCGCATATGGATTTGATCCTGTGTATGGGGATCGGCCCGGCAAGCCCCCCAAGCCCGATCCGACGGTGGCCCTGGAGGCGGCTGCAGAACTGGGTGTAGTGCCCAGTGAAGTGGTATTCATTGGGGACTCCAAGTATGACATGCTGACCGCGCAGCATGCGGGCATGCATGGCATTGGTGTGACATGGGGCTATGGCACCCGGGCGGAACTCATAGAAAGCGGCGCGGCATTCCTTGCGGACACGCCGGCGGATGTGATTGCGCATATCCAATCGCTCTTGTGAGGATTTTGTTTGCAGCTCCTGGGGCGCTTCGTTCCTGCTCACAGTATGGGATGATCGCCTTTCTGGATAGGGCAGCGCGTGTTTGTAAATGCAAAAGAAAATAAGCATATGGAATTGGGAGGACAACAGTTATGGCACACATTATCCCCTTTCGGGGACTTCGGTACAACACAGAAAAAATCGGTGACCTGTCTTTGGTATGCACCCCGCCGTATGATGTGATTTCCCCTGCGGAGCAGGAGATGTACGTTGGGCTGCACCCCAATAACTTCATCCGGCTGGAGCTCAACCCTGAGCTTCCCACCGACAATGAGACGGACAACCGGTATACCCGTACCGCCAAGATCTTCAAAGACTGGATTGACGAACAGGTGTTGGTGTATGAAAAAGAGCCTGCCATTTACCTGTATGAGGAGATTTTCACCCTCAAGAACGGGGAAACCAAGTCCTTTAAGGGCTTCATGACGCTGGTGGAGCTGGCAGAATTTTCCAAAAAGATCGTCTTGCCCCATGAGGAGACGCTGTCCAAGGCAAAAACCGACCGCTTCAACCTCATGTGTGCGACCGACGCCAACTTCAGCCAGGTATACTGCCTGTACATGGATCCGAAGAAGACCATCTCGGGCATCATCGCAGACATCGCGGCAAGGCCCGCTGATGTCAGTTTTACGGCGCGAGACGGCGTCATTCAGAACCTGTGGGTGGTGACGGACAGCGCGACCATTGCTGCTGTGCAGGATTGCTTTGCGGATAAGCAGCTTTTCATTGCAGACGGGCATCACCGCTATGAGACGGCGCTCGCATACCGCGACAAGCTCCGGAGCGAAGGGGGCAGTGAGGATGAGCTCTTTAACTACATCATGATGGTGCTGGTGGAGATGGACGACCCAGGCCTGGTTGTATTCCCGACGCACCGGATGGTGGGTAATTTGGACCGGTTTGAGGAAGCGGATGTGGTGGAGAAGCTGAAGCGGCATTTTGCCGTCGAAAAGATTGCGGCCTCCCAAAACATTGCACAAGAGATGGAAAATAGCCTGGAGGCCAACCTAGACAAAACGGCCTTCGGATTCTATACGGGAAAGGACTATTACTATCTGCTCACATTGGAAGATACCGCAGCGATGGATGCGGCGCTGCCCGACAAATCGGCGGCATACCGCGGGCTGGACGTCTCGGTGTTACATACCTTGATCTTGGGAGAGATTTTTGGGATTGACATGGAAAACATGGCAAACCAGAAGAATCTCACCTATACCAAACAGGCGGAGGAAGCGGTTTCGGAGGTCGCAAACGGCACCTTCCAGTGCTCCTTCCTGCTGAATCCCACCAAGGTGCGGGAGATCAAGGATGTGTCGCTGGCAGGGGAGAAGATGCCTCAGAAATCTACCTATTTTTATCCCAAAATCCTGTCAGGGCTCGTCATGAACAAATTTCGTTAATTGGGAAGTATCCTAGCATAAAAGGAGTGAAGGACAATGGCAATTACCAAAGAACAGGTCTTGCACGTCGCAAAGCTCGCGCGTCTGAACCTCACGGATGAGGAGACCGAGCGGCTGCGGGGGGATATGGAGAACATCATCGGGTTTGCGGACAAGCTCAATGAACTAGACACCGAGGGCGTTGTTCCAACCGCGCATGCCATTCCCATGCAGAACGCATTCCGGGAGGATGTTGTGATTCCGTCCTATGACCGGGAGGCTATTTTGCAGAATGCACCCGACCGGGATGAAGAGGCCTTTGTGGTGCCCAAGGTCGTAGAATAAGCTGACGAAAGAGGTGACAAATATGGAACTGTTTCAATATACCGCACATGAGATTGCGGACAAGATCAAGGCAAAGGAAATCAGCTCAGTGGAAGCCACCAAAGCAGTTCTTTCGCGCATTGACGCCGTGGAGGACAAGGTGGAGAGCTATGTGACCGTGCTGCCCGAGCATGCGCTGGCACAGGCGGAGGAGATGGACAAAAAAATCGCGGCGGGGGAGGCAACCGGCCCGCTGGCAGGTGTCCCCATGGCGCTCAAAGACAACCTGTGCACCAAGGACATTTTGACCACCTGCTCCTCCAAGATGCTGTACAACTTTAAGCCGCCCTATAATGCGACGGTGACCGAAAAGCTCAAGAATGCGGATACCGTGCTGGTGGGGAAGGTGAACATGGACGAATTCGCGATGGGGTCTTCCACCGAGAATTCCTATTTCAAAAAGACCAAAAACCCCTATGATATCACCAAGGTGCCGGGCGGCTCCTCGGGCGGCTCGGCGGCATGCGTCTCGGCGGATGAGGCATATTTTGCGCTGGGCAGCGACACGGGCGGCTCCATCCGGCAGCCCGCTGCGCTGTGCGGCTGCGTGGGCATGAAGCCGACCTATGGCTCCGTATCCCGGTACGGGCTGGTGGCTTTTGCATCCTCGCTGGACCAGATCGGCCCGCTCACCAAGGACGTCCGTGACTGTGCGGCTGTGCTGGATACCATCATGGGGCATGACCCCAAGGATTCTACGTCGGTTAACATTGACCATGGCAACCTGCTCTCCGCCCTCACGGGGGACATCCGCGGCCTGAAAATCGGCCTGCCGCAGGAGTACATGGGCGCGGGCATTTCATCCGACGTGATGAGCGCGGTCATGGGGGCCGTTGATAACATGCGCGGCCTGGGCGCAGAGGCGCAGGAGATGCATCTGCCGCTCAACGAGTATGCCCTCCCGGCATATTACATGATCTCCTCCGCGGAGGCCAGCTCCAACCTGGCGCGGTATGATGGCGTGAAGTACGGTTTCCGTGCGGAACACTTTGACGGCCTGGTGGACATGTATTGCCAGACGCGCAGCGAGGGCTTTGGTGCGGAGGTCAAGCGCCGCATCATGATCGGCACCTATGCGCTGTCCTCCGGGTACTACGATGCGTACTACAAGAAGGCGCAGCAGGTGCGGACGCTCATTATGCAGGATTTCCAGAAGGCCTTTGAGACCTATGACGTCTTGGTCACGCCCGCAACGCCAACCACAGCGTTTGGCATCGGGGAGAAGACGGACAACCCGCTGGAAATGTATATGGCAGATATCTGTACAGTGTCGGTCAACATCGGCGGCCTGCCTGCACTGGTGCTGCCCTGTGGGTACGATGCGGCGGGCCTGCCCATCGGCATCCAGATCATCGGGAAGCCCTTCGGGGAGGCGCAGGTCTTAAATGCGGCCTATGCCTTGGAGCAGACCATCACCAAAGTGCGGCCGACGCTGTAAAAGGAGGGGACACAACATGGATTACGAAACCGTCATTGGACTGGAAATACACGCAGAGCTTTCGACCAACACCAAGATCTACTGTGGCTGTAAAAACGAATTCGGCGGAGAGCCTAACACGCACGTCTGCCCGGTGTGCTCGGGAATGCCCGGGACGCTGCCCGTGCTCAATAAAAAAGTGGTGGATTACGCCATTAAGGCGGGCCTTGCCATGAACTGCGACATCACGCCCTATGGCAAGCAGGACCGGAAAAATTACTTCTATCCCGACCTGCCTAAGGCATATCAGATCTCCCAGTTTGACCTGCCCGTGTGCCAGCATGGACACATTGACATTGAGGTGGAAGGGCAAAAGCGCACCATCGGCATCACCCGTATCCACATTGAGGAGGACGCGGGCAAGCTGGTGCATGACGACTATGGCAGCGGCTCCATGGTGGACTACAACCGCTGCGGCGTGCCTCTCATTGAGATCGTGACCGAGCCCGATCTGCGCTCCTCGGAGGAGGCACGGGTGTTCCTGGATACCTTAAAGTCCATCTTGGAGTACACCGAGGTGTCCGACTGTAAGATGCAGGAGGGGTCACTCCGGTGCGACGTCAATGTGTCGGTGCGGCCTGTGGGCCAGAAGGAGTTTGGGACACGGTGCGAGATGAAGAATGTCAACTCCTTCCGTGCTGCCGTGCGCGCCATGGATTATGAGAGAAAGCGCCAGATTGAGGTGTTGGAGGACGGCGGAGAAGTGGTGCAGGAGACCCGCCGGTGGGATGACACCCGCGGCATGAGCGTAGTGCTCCGCAGCAAGGAGGATGCCCAGGATTACCGGTACTTCCCCGAGCCCGACCTGGTTCCCATCGTGATTTCAGACGAGTGGATCGAGGAGATCCGTGCCACCATCCCCGAGATGCCGGCACAGCGCAAGGCGCGGTATGTCAGCGAGTATGGGCTGCCTGAATATGATGCCTTTATCATCACCGCCTCCAAGCACATGGCAGACTTCTTTGATGCCTGTGTGGCGGCGGGGGCGACGCCAAAGACGGTGGCAAACTGGCTCATGGGAGATATTCTAAAGGTCATGAACGACAAGGAATTGGAGGAAATCCCCTTTGCGGCGGCGGACCTCGCCAAGCTCATTGCTTTGATCGAAGGCGGGACCATCAGCAACTCGGCCGCCAAGAAGGTCCTAGATGAGATGTTTGCAAATCCGCATGACCCCGAAGAGATCGTGAAAGAGAAGGGCCTGGTTCAGATCTCGGACGAGGGCGCCATCAAGGCGCTGGTGGATGAAGTGATTGCCGCCAACCCGCAGTCCGTTGCGGATTACAAGGCGGGCAAGGGCAAGGCCATGGGCTTCTTGGTGGGGCAGTGTATGAAGGCCTCCCAGGGCAAGGCCAATCCGCAGCTCATCAACAAGCTGCTAAAAGAGGCGCTGGAGGCGCTTTGATATTGGTGCATCCACGTGCGCGTGGGTGCCAATCCATGGGCGTCCGTCTGCGGCGCCTATGGATTGGCAAAGAAAAGAAAGGCGGCGGAACACCATGAAACAACCAGACCGTTTTGTGCCTGTGCATCAGGAGGGCGGCGTTGCGACGAAACGCCAGATCATACAAGACCGCCTAACCGGCGTTCAATATCTCTATGTGATGAGCGGATATGGCATTGCGATAACCCCGCTGCTGGGGCGGGATGGAAAGCCCATCATCGGGCCGCAAATACAGGAATAGGAGACACATATGAATCTCGAAGCATTTAACGATAGACAGCAGGAGGCCATCCGGACCACCGAAGGGCCTCTTTTGATTTTGGCGGGTGCGGGGTCGGGCAAGACCACCGTGGTGGTCAACCGCATTGCATACCTTCTGGAGCGCGGCGTGCGTCCATGGAATATTTTGGCAATCACCTTTACCAATAAGGCTGCTTTCGAGATGAAGGAGCGGGTTGCGAGCCTGGTTGGGGAGCAGGGGAACGACATCTGGGTCAGCACGTTTCACTCCTCCTGCGTGCGCATTCTGCGGCGCAACATCGAGAAGCTGGGGTATGAGAGCGGATTCGTCATTTATGACTCCCAGGACCAGCAGACGCTCATCAAGGAGTGTTTAAAAGAACTCAATATGGATGCGGAGCATTTTCCCCCCAAGATGATCGCAAAGCTCATCAGCGATGCCAAAAACGACCTCTATGAGCCCGATGTGTTCTGTGATATCTATGCGAGCGACTTTAAGATGTCCAAGGTGGGGGAGGTGTATCGGCTGTATCAAAAACGGCTGTTTGCCGCCAATGCGCTGGATTTTGATGACCTCATCATGCAGACGGTCAAGCTGTTTAGCCTGGAGCCTGAGATTCTTTCTTACTACCAGGACAAATTTCGCTACATATTCGTGGATGAGTATCAGGATACCAACAATTCCCAGTACATGCTGGTGAGCATGCTGGCAGGGAAGCACCGCAACCTGTGCGTGGTGGGGGATGATGACCAGAGCATCTATAAGTTCCGGGGCGCGAACATCAACAACATCCTGGACTTTGAGAAGGAGTTTCCCGATGCCAAGGTCATCAAACTGGAGCAGAATTACCGCTCGACGCAAAATATCCTAAACGCCGCCAACTGCGTCATCGCGAACAACCGCGGACGCAAGGGCAAGCGGCTGTGGACCCAGAACGGGGACGGCGGCAAGATCACGCTCTACGGCGCGTCGGATGAGCGGGATGAGGCCTATTTCATTGTGGAGCAAATTGCGAATAAGATTGCGCAGGAGGGCCTGCACTATGCGGACTTTGCCATCCTGTACCGCATGAATGCGCTGTCCCGCGTGCTGGAGGATGTGCTGCTGCGCAACGCCATCCCATACCGCGTGCTGGGCGGCCTCCGGTTCTATGACCGCAAGGAGATCAAGGACATTGTGGCATATCTGCGCGTGATCCACAATCCCAACGACAACCTCAGCCTGTCCCGGATCGTCAACGAACCCAAACGCGGCATTGGCGATACCACCATGAGCCACGTTGCGGCGGTAGCAGACGCAAACAGTTTGAGTCTCTATGAGACAATGGCGCATGCTGCACAAATTCCGGAGCTCACAAAATCTGCTGGAAAGCTTCTTCCCTTTACACAAATGATGGATAGCCTCCGTCAAAGAGAGGGTATGCTGTCCGTGTCCGAGCTCATTGAAGCGGTTTTGCGCGAAAGCGGGTATCTGGATGCGCTGACCGCCACCAAACAGATCGAGAATATGACCCGCATTGAAAACCTAAAGGAGTTGGTTTCTTCTGCGGTGGAATATGAAAAAACGGCCGAGGTGCCATCACTGGGCGGCTTTTTGGAGGACATCGCGCTGGTGTCCGACATTGACAACTACGATGCCGACCAGGACAGCGTGGTGCTCATGACCATGCACAGCGCCAAGGGGTTGGAGTTCCCCGTGGTGTTTCTGTGCGGCGTGGAAGAAGGCATCTTTCCCAGCGGGCGGTCCATTGGGGAAGTGGAGGAGTTGGAGGAGGAACGCCGCCTGTGCTATGTTGGCATCACGCGGGCCAAGCAGGATCTGTTCATCTCCCATGCGCGCTACCGCATGTTATTCGGGAAATCACAGGCGCAGCTGCCCTCCCGGTTTATCGAGGAGCTGCCCAGCGAGTGCCTGACGGATGTCAGCAAGCCCGAACCACAGGAATCCACCGTCATTCCGGTTGGCAGGCGGGCGGGCGGCCAGAATTTTGATGCGTTGTTCCGGGCGCGGCCGCACAGAGTGGCTCCCCAGAGCGTCCCCGCGTTTGACTTTCGCGAAGGGGACAGAGTGGCGCATGCCAAATTTGGAGAAGGTACCATTGTGGCAGCAACACCAATCGGCAGCGACATGAAGCTCACCATCGATTTTGACAATGCGGGCCGCAAAAATCTCATGGCAACCTTTGCCAAACTGACGAAGCTGTAAAGAAATATACCTTTACAGATGAAAATGGCATTTTTCTGCGAAATGGAGCGTCTTTCTAAATATAATAGCACATCGGCAGGCCGGCTGCCTACACGGATCGAGAGGGGAGCTTGTATGATGGCAGAACAAATTACGGCATACTGCATGGCCAAATCGGACGCTGTGACAGACTGGAAGCTCGAATGGAATGCACAGCGGTATTTGGGATGTTGCCATGATGGGCAGGGACAAGGACGGTAAATCCATCTTATGTATCAAACTGGCTCCTGCGCATGGCAAGCTGCTGCGCATGCTGTATGCGGGCAAGATCGTCCCAGGATAGTATCTCAATCAGCAACATTGGAATTCGGCGTATTGGGAGAGCGATGTTCGGGCAGATGTCTATGCGCCATGCTGGATGAGGCATATGAGCTGGTGTTTGGCAGCCTGACCAAGAGGTTGCAGGCGGAGGTGCTATGGCAATTGCCTTGGAGTGGGGTTTCAAAAATGTAATATCCAGTTTCACTAAATAAAAATTTAGTGAAACTGGGAGAAGGGGAAAAGGAGGAGTCAAATGGATTACCAGGACGCGCCTGCGTTTGTACAGGATTTCTTGATTTATATGGAAACCATCAAAGGCCGCAGCAAACGCACCGTGGATGGCTACTATACCGATTTGCGTACCATGTTTCGGTTTTTAAAGGTGCACAAAGGGCTTGCGTCTATGGAAGATTTCCACAACATTCCCATTGACGACATCCCAGCGTCCTTCCTCCAGTCCATCACGCTGCATGACCTGTATGCGTTTTTGTCCTTTGCCAGCCGTGAGCTGCTCAACAATGCCAACTCGCGTGCCCGCAAGGTATCCTGCATCAAATCATTTTTTAAGTACTTGGACACCAAAGCCAATCTGTTGTCCGAAAATGTTGCAAAGGACTTGGATGCGCCCAAGATCGCCAAAAGCCTCCCACGGTATCTCAATTTGGAAGAAAGCGTATCCCTTTTGTCCCATATTGACGGGACTTACAAAGAGCGCGATTTTTGCATGGTGACGCTGTTTTTAAATTGCGGCTTGCGCCTTTCGGAGCTGGTTGGCATCAATTTGCGGGACATCAAGGACGACAGACTTACAGTGATTGGAAAAGGAAACAAAGAGCGGACGGTTTATCTCAACCAAGCCTGTTTGGACGCCCTTTCGGCCTATCTGGCCGTACGGCCCCGAGATGGCATCAAGGCGCCCGACCAGGACGCGCTGTTTATCAGCCGTCACAACCGGCGTATCAACACTCGAACCGTTCAGAAGGCCATTCAAAAGCATATGGAAGCCGCGGGGCTGGACAGCTCGAAATACACCGTTCACAAGCTGCGGCATACCGCTGCCACCTTGATGTATCAATATGGGCACGTGGATATCCGCTTGCTGCAAGAAATTCTGGGCCATACCAACCTGGCCACCACCGAGATCTACACCCATGTGGACAACAATCAGCTCCGGGATGCAACCACCAAAAACCCGCTTGCGGGATTTCAGCGAACAGCAGAAGATAAGAAGCCACACTAATTGGGTGTGGCTTCTTTCTTGGGTTGATTGTTCTTTTTGTCCTTTTTAAAAAATTCATAGATTCCCATAAGCAGCAAAAAGCCCCCAAACAGCTTTTTTAGGATGCCGCCGTCCAGCACGATTGCCAGCAGCGACCCGCCGACCGCGCCCAGCACACCCAGCAGCATAATGGGCCATGCAATCCGAAACGCCACATTCCGATTCTTGATGTGTACAATGAGGGCAATGATGGCCGTTGGAATAAAATATAGGAGATTGACGCCTTGGGCGGTCTGCTGGCTGATCTGTGAAAAAAACAGCAGCGCCGGGATGAGAATGGTGCCGCCGCCGATTCCCATGCCGCTCACGACCCCAGCGAGCAGTCCGATGAGGAGATTGACCCACCACATTACCACATCACCATCCGTATCGCGGCTACCACCATGAAGGCGCCAAAAATCTTGCGGATGGCGCCGCCCGATAGCCTAGACAGCACCTTGGCGCCAATGAAGCCGCCCACTACCCCGCCGCACGAGACCAACAGTGCCAGCTTCCAATCAAGGAACTGCTTGCTGCCGTAAAAAAATAGGCTGACCATCGTAAACCCTAGGATGATGAGGATGGCGGTAGCATGGGATTTGCGCTCCTCCACTTTGAGACACTCTTCCATAAAGGGCACGATCACCGTGCCGCCCCCGCTTCCAAACAGGCCATTTAAAAAACCTGCCACAACGCCGCCCAGCGCATATAGGCCCACCTTTTTGACGGTTTCTCTTTTCATCCAAATCCCTCCTGTGCCTAGTATGCACGTTCCAGCATAAAATAAACCGCATGGAGATACTTCCAACGATTGACAAGGATAAACAGGTGGAATTTGTCAATACTAAAACCATCAACAACCATGCGGCAGGAAGGGATACCTATGCTCAATACCTTTATTATGTTAATCCAACTGTTTTTTACCGTCGTTATCGGGATTTATTTCTTTACCATGCTGCGCTCCCAGCAGGGCAGCAAAAATTCATTGGAGAAGGATTCCAAAAAGGAACTCGAAAAGCTGCACAGGCTGCGCGCGGTGCATCTGACAGTGCCGCTCAGCGAAAAGACACGGCCCTCCAACCTGTCCGAGGTCATCGGGCAGGAGGATGGCATCCGTGCACTCCGCGCAGCCCTCTGCGGCCCCAATCCGCAGCACATCCTCATCTACGGCCCGCCGGGAGTTGGCAAAACAGCGGCAGCACGTGTGGTGTTGCAGGAGGCCATCGAAAACCCAGCATCCCCCTTTCAGCAGGGGGCCAAATTTGTGGAGATGGACGCGACCACCATGCGGTTTGACGAACGCGGCATCGCAGACCCGCTCATCGGTTCGGTGCATGACCCCATCTATCAGGGGGCGGGTGCATACGGACCGGCCGGTGTTCCCCAGCCCAAGCCGGGCGCGGTCACCAAGGCACATGGCGGCGTGCTGTTTATCGATGAGATTGGAGAGCTGCATGGCATTCAGATGAATAAGCTGCTCAAAGTCCTGGAAGATCGGAAGGTGTTTTTGGAAAGTGCCTACTACTCCACCACCAACCGTGACATCCCGCCCCACGTGCATGAGATCTTCCAAAATGGGCTCCCTGCGGATTTCCGGCTCATCGGCGCCACAACGCGCTCGCCAGAGGAAATTCCGCCCGCCATCCGCTCCCGGTGCGTGGAGATCTTCTTCCGTGCCATGGATCAGGAGGAAATCTGCACCATCGCCCGCAATGCGGCGCAAAAAGGCAATTTCAGCATGACACAAGACGCGGTGGCACTCGTGGGCAAATATGCGCAAAACGGCCGGGATGCGGTCAATATTGTGCAGATTGCGGGCAGTGTGGCGCGCCTGGAGGATCGATATACCATTGAGACGCAGGACGTGGAATGGGTGGTAGAATTCGGGCATTATAGCCCCCGGCAGGACAAAAAGGTGGCATGCGGCAGCGTGGTGGGACAGATCAATGGTCTTGCGGTCTTTGGCGCCGGCCAAGGGCTGGTGATGGACATTGAGTGCAGCGCCGTCCCCTGTGCGCCCGGCAAAGGGACTCTGACCGTCACAGGCATCATCGAAAGCGAGGAGATGGACGGGCGCGGGCAAAAGCTGATCCGAACCAGCTCCGCACGCGCATCGCTGGACAACATGCGAACGGTGCTCAAGCGTTTTTATGACATCGACATCCAAGATTATATGCTCCATGTGAACTTCCCGGGCGGTATTCCCATTGACGGGCCTTCCGCGGGAACTGCCATTGCGACTTGTGTGTATTCCGCCATCACAGGGACCCCCATTGACAGCGAGATTGCCATGACGGGCGAGCTGTCCATCCATGGCAAGGTGAAGCCCATTGGCGGTGTGGTAGCAAAGGTGCAGGCGGCAGTTGCGGCGGGCGTCAAACGGGTGTATATCCCAAAAGACAACAACCAGGATCTGTTTTTGGATCTGCCCATTGAGGTGGTCCCGGTGGAGCATATCTGTGAACTGTTCGGGCATGTCTATGGCCTGGCCCCCTATACGCAGCCGGCGGAAGGGTTTGTCCCCTCCCCCGCGCCCGCGCTGATCAGTGCACAGGCGGAGCCGGCAACGGTCCAATCGGGCAGCGAGCAGATACACTAATAGGAGTGGTGATATGGATAGAAAAGGCGGCCTGCATATCAGCGGGCCGCCTTTTTGTAGCGATATACAATATGCCGTTTTTTAGGAACGCATGTCAGCTGGCAGGTCTTTCTCCGAAATCCGTGTTTAAATATGCCTGAATGCTGCTTTGCGGAATGGAGAGCTCCACATACTCGGTTGCGCTGTCATCCAGAGGCATATAGAAGAAAACGACATTGTCATCCTGAAAATAGATGCGGATCTCTTCGGCCTCCAGTCCATTCTTGATCCCCTTGGCCCGGGCCGCATCGTCCAGCACCTGATGGATTGCGGCTTTGGCTTCGGGCGTATCTTTGATGAGCCGGTCGTAGGTAATCTCATTGGTGGATTTGGCGACATCAATATTGACGCTGTCCATGATGGGGATGGTTTTTCCAATTTCTGACATATCTGCGGTTCCCGTGAACAGAACGCTGAGTACCTGACTGTCATTTCTGGTGACGGTATAATTGATTTGTACGTTGGAGAAGGCGGGATTTTTCGTGTAGCGCTCGGTGACGCTTTTTAGGCTCTGGTTGATATACCCCTTGAGCAACTCGCCGCGGAATTCTTCTACCTGCGGATAGTAAGCCTCGCTGTTGCTGTCATTGTCGTCTTTTGCCTCAAACCGACCCAGCGTCAGGATTCCGACCACCTCTTTTAGGACAGGAACGCCGCTCATTGCATAGGCGAGATTGGGAATGCTGTTGAGGGCCACCGTTGAAACCACCAAAAATGCCGCTGCTGCAGTCGCACAGTGTCTGAACATCGTCATTCTCCTTCTCTTTTTAAAGGCATCCGACACCTTCTTTTTTAAGCGAGGAGAAGGGGTCAGCGCTTCATATTCCCGCCTGAGTTTTTCTAATTTTTGATTCATGACACTCACCTTCCATTTCGAGTTTTAAGATTTTAAGCGCCCTGTAAAATTTTGTTTTGATGGTGTTTTCGTTTGTGTTTAGAATGCGCGCGATTTCACGAAATTTCATCTCTTCAAAAAAACGCAGCACAAGGATGGTTTTGAGATCGGGCGGCAAGTTCTGAATGATGGATTCAAAATAAACAGAAGAATTTGTCTCCACCGCACCAATCTGTTTCTCCAACATCTCATCGTCCATATATACCACTTTATTGTTCTGTCTGAGATATGTACGGGCAGTGTTGGAAATGATGGTGTAAAACCATGTTTTTAAAACCACTGGATTTTTTAGCTGCCGGATGGATTTGAGTGCTTTGACCACACTATCGCTCACAATGTCCTCTGCGGTTTGAGGGTCGTTCACATAGATGTAGGCAAAGCGGTAGGCATTGTTTAGATTTTGCGTAATGAACCGTTCAAATAGCTGTTCCTTATTCATGATTGCCCCTTCCTTTCACCAGTTAGACTGACGAAATGGGATAAAAGTTTTAACAAACAAACTTTTTTTTGAAAGAATTGAACGCATAACAAAACAGGATTCCCATGTTACAAAATGGGAATCCTGTTTGGAAGTACGGTATATTTTATTCGGGCTTATATTCAGCCGGCAGATTACAGCTTGGGGGTCACCACAATGACACGCACCTTGCCGCCCATGCCCATCAGTTTATCCGCAAACAGCTGGACGCTGGACAACTGCATCTCTGTGAGCTCATTGACCGAAATGGGGGTCTTTTGATAGGTTGCATTGCTGCGTTCGTATACCACCACATCGCTGGACATATTATAGACGGTGCCGTCCACCTTGATGCGGTCATAATCCACCGCCTCCACCTTGCGTCCGTCCGCCGCCTTCTCCAGCGCGAACATGTGGTTCAGTCTGCCGTTTGACACATCCACGCCAATGGGCTGCCCGCTGGCGATGCTATACGCAGACGGCAGCTGGAAGGTCATCTCGGTCCCGCCGATGTCGATGGTATAGGTACCGCTCACGGTCATACCCGCATTGATGACGTTTTTCGATTTTAGGATGCCGTATTGATAGCCATCGTTTGTGATATTGTTCACAAACAACAGCGTGATATCTCCAAAATTCTTGTCCTTTTCCGCATGCAGGACATCGCCTTCATCAAAGGTCACCTTGTCGATATCCGATAGCTCCAGCAGCCTTGCCGAAGCATCCCCGTCTATGTCAGGATCTGTCATCAGCTCGATGATCTTGACATCCTTCGATAGCTTTGTTCCGCCAAGGGTCATGGCGACTTTGTCCAACTTGCCTGTGATGCCGTTGGTGCACCGAGTCATGCCATTGACCAAGCCGGTCTCGTCAAACGACAAGCGCACCATAGCGCCCCGCCAGTCCGCATAATCCTTGTCGGTCTTATAGGTATAGGTGTTGCCGTCATATTTAAACAGCGTTGCAAAGTATTCCAGCCGTCCTTTGGTCTCTTCTTCCGTGGATACGGCGCTGCTGGTGGACAGCAAAACGCCCATGTTATCCAGCTCAGAATCCACGTCCGCAATGACATCCACGATCTGCCCATCCTTGCCCAGCAAGAGGGTGATTTTTTGATTCTTCTGGAAGGAGCCCGGGCTTTCATTGAGCTTTTCGGTTGCAGTCTCGGTTTCGATGGTATATTCCACGCCCGACAGCGAGATACGCTCCACATAAGCCTTGGAAGGATAGGCCTCCTCGTAGATGCCAGTCCGTTTCTCCGCATAGGCCATTACGACGTTGGTCGCGGGGTTGTAGTATACGATATCGTGGACCTCGAGGTCAGACAGGTTCACTGCCAGGCCATTTCGGTACACGCGCGCGTCCGCTGCGATGGGATAGCCATCCACAGCGGTGATGGTGCCGCTGCCTGTCACCGTGACAGGTCCCTGCAGCTCACCCTCGCTTAAGAACACATACTCCAGCTCTCCCGCCTCACCGTAATAGGCCGAGATGGTGGACCCAATGGCAAGCTGGCTCTTCATCGCAGCAAATTGGCTCTGTTGTCCCTTGCTGTACACAACCGTCTCATCCTCCAGCTCTATCTTCTGTTTGGAACCGTCTTGGATGTAGAAGATCTGGTCGCCCAACACGCTGTCCACCACAATGGTCTGTGCCGTTTGGGGCTGCGGATCGGCCAGGACGATTTCGCCGTCCTTATCGAGGTAAATATCACAGGTCTTCTCCAGGTAATCTGCCATATTGTCCAGCTTATACGGATATGTCCCAGCGCTGGTTTTCACCTCGTCCGCCGGCACGGAGACGTCCTGCGCCTTTCCGGCGATGATGACCACGTCCTCTAACAGCTGATATCCGATGGATTCTAACAGCGTCTGGCTGGGAGCGCCGGCCGTCCCCTTCACATCGGTATCAAGCGTGTTGTCAATGAGCGCTGCGACGCCTTTTCGGTCTAAAATCGTGCCTTCCGTATAGCCCAATCCGTCATTCAATCCCAGGGCCTGCGCCTTTTCAAGATAATTTTTTGGCCAGTGATAGCCGACATCTTCGGTGGTATACCCCAGCATGCGCACCAGCACGGTTGCCGCCTGTTCATAGGGGATGTTCTCGTCGGGGTGGAAGCTGCCGTCTGGGTAGCCTTTGATGTACCCACCCGTGGAGACGTAGTTGATGTAGCCGGTGGCCCAATGCCCCATCGGCACGTCCGTAAATGGGCTGGCACTCTCCCCCGCTACCACGTTGTCCTGCTGTCCCAGCGCCGCAACCACCAGCTTGGAAAACTCTGCACGGGTCACGGGCGCGTCGGGCCGGAAAGAACCATCCTCATATCCGTTGATCATACCAAGCGTTGAGAGCTTTTCGACCGATTTGCCAAATTCGCTTTCGGGGGTGATGTCGGTATATGCCGCGGCAGAAACCGCAGAAAACAGCAGCATGGCCGCTGCAAGCATTGTACATATGCGTTTCATAGGTACTCCTTTCATGATACAACCCCTTGTTTATTCATGCCGCAGGGCCTCAATCGGGTTGAGCTTGGAGGCCTTGTTGGCAGGATACAGTCCAAAAAATATGCCAACTCCCATCGAAAAGAAGAAGGAGAACAAGATGATGCCTGTACTAACCGAGGCGGTCAGCCCCATGGCATTGGCTAGGACATTGGCCAGAACGATCCCCAGGATGATGCCAATGATGCCGCCCATGCAGCTTACCACCACCGACTCAATGAGAAACTGGGAGAGGATACTGCGCCGCTTGGCGCCGATGGCCTTGCGGATGCCGATCTCCCGCGTCCGCTCGGTCACGGAGACCAGCATGATGTTCATGATCCCAATGCCGCCTACCAACAGCGAGATGGCAGCGACGCCCGCCAGCACGTTGGTCATGGTGCCCATCATGGTGTTGACCATGTCCAGCATTTCCTCCGAGCTGATCACCATATAGGCGTCTTCGTCGCGAAATTTTTGATACATCGCAAGCTGCAGGTTGCGCGTTACGATATCCTGCATGTCATCAAACGTCTGGATGGCATAGGAGGTGATATTGTCAATTTTAAAAACCTTCATGGCAGTGGTATAGGGGATATATACCATGTCGCCTCCGCCCATCAAACTGGCAGCGGCACTCGACTTGACGACGCCGATGACCTGAAACACCTCACCGTTGATGCGGATGTCCTTCCCGATGGGGTCCGCTCCCTCGAAGAGATCCTCCACCATCCCCTCTTCTACCATCGCGACCCGCATGTTGCGCTCCACATCCAGGCCGCTCATCCCGCGCCCTTCTGTAAATTCCATGTTTTGGATGGCAATGTAGTCTTCGTTGATACCATAGACGGAAATGGGCTGATTGGTTGTCTGATATTTGACCGTTCCCCGTCCTGTGACAATTGGTGTATACAGCTCACAGTAATCCGTGTTATCGGCCATAAAGTCTTCCATGTCTTCCACCGTGAGTTTGCGGGTTGCAGATGGATTGGTGACAGAGACCTGAACCAGGTTGGTCCCCATCTCGCGGAAGTTGTCCATCACCATGTTCGTGGTGCCCTGCACGACACCCACCAGGATGATAACGGCACACACGCCGATGATAATGCCCAGCATGGTGAGCGCGGTGCGGCTTTTGCTGCTCCCGATGCTCTTCCACGCCATCTTAAAGCACTGGACAAAACTCATGCCTCGGTCACCCCGCCTTCATCGGGCGCGCTGTCGCGGGTGATTTTTCCGTCCTGAATCCAAATCACTCGTTCAGCCTGTTCTGCAACCTTGCTGTCATGCGTGATGAGCACAATGGTGTTCCCCTCCTGGTGCAGTTCGTGCATCATGGCCATGACCTCCCGGCCGGAGGAGGTGTCGAGGTTTCCCGTCGGCTCGTCCGCCAGGATGAGAGGCGGGCGGCTGGACAGGGCACGTGCGATGGCAACCCGCTGCTGCTGTCCGCCAGAGAGCTCAGTGGGCTTGTGGTACATGCGCTCCCCCAGCCCGACGCGCTCCAGCGCGGCTTTGGCCAGCCGATGCCGTTCCCCGCGGGACACACCGGCATAGATGAGAGGCAGCTCCACATTCTCTAGGGCAGTCAGCTTTTGCAGAAGATTGAACCCCTGGAAAATAAATCCAATTTTCTTGTTGCGGATCTCCGCCAGTTGGTCTTCGTTGTAGGACTCAATGGGCATGCCGTCCAAAAGGTATGTACCGCTGGTCGCGGTGTCCAGACAGCCGATCATGTTCATGAGGGTGGACTTACCCGACCCCGATGGGCCGATGATGGAGACAAACTCCTTGGGACGAATGTGCAGATTGATGCCGTTTAAGGCATTTAAGGAAACCTCGCCCATGCGATAGGTTTTGATCATATCCCGGATGACGATCATTGTCCACCGCCCCCCTCGGGCCCGCCATTTCCACCGCTTCCGCCATCAGGCGGCGGACCGCCGGCGGCGCCCATCATTTGAGAGAAGGAATCTTGCACCACAAAGGAGATCGCAACCACCTCGCCCTCGGACAGGCCGCTTACAATCTCAACATTATTTTCATCGTTGATGCCGACCTCCACCTCGCGTTCTACGGTCCCTGCGGGTGCGGCATTTTTGCTGTTTTCCTTGGTATAGGGCTGATCTTCTTTGGGGGCGTCAGCCAAACGCTCTTTGTCGTCGGTTTTGACATACACAATATGCTTATCCCCGACGGTTTTGACCGCGGCCATCGGCACATACAACACGTCCTGCTTCTCTTCCACCACGATGTTGGAGGTGACGTTCATGCCGGGTTTTAAGTCGCCGGGTGACTGGATGGTCACCTTGACCGCATAGGTGGTGACGCCGTTGGTGGCTTCGCCCTCGGTTGCGATGTTGGTAACTTCTCCATAGAAGGTCTGGTCAGGCAACGCATCCGCCTCCACCGTGACCGTCTGGCCCAGCATGACCTTGGAGATATCCAGCTCATCCACCTGAATGGTGAACACCATACGGGACAAATCCCCCACTGTCATGAGCACGTTTGCGTTCATGCTGGTGCCCACATTGTCACCTGCCTTGGCGGTTTTGGACATGACCACGCCGTCGATGGGCGAGGTAATGCTGTAATCCTCCAGCATCTTCCGCTGAGAATCCATGGTCAGCCGGATATCCTTCTTATCCAGATTATTTTTGGCCTGATTGTCATAGAGGCTTTCGTTATAGAGCTCCACGAGCTTCTGCCCCTTTTGCACAATATCGCCATTGCGCACAAACACCTGCTTGACGTCGCCGCCTACCTGTGCGTTCACTGCGGCCACCTTTTCGATGTCTACGGTACCCGCCTGTGGGGATTCAATGTCCCCAGACGGCGTATGTACGGTTGCGACCAGCATATCACCTTTGGAAACGCTGCCGGGGTTTGGTGCGGTGATCTCCACGTCATAGAGGACAGACCCGTCGCTGCCGCTGGTGCTCCCGGGGCTCACATAGGTCACAGTGCCGCCAAATGAGCCCATCTGCTCCGCACTCACGAGCGTCACGGATTGGCCCGTGGCAATCTGCCCCACCTGCCCCGCGCCGAATGGGACGGTGACCACGATGTTGGCATCCTTATGAATCTCACAGATCTGCGCACCCGTTGCGGGCAGCGTATCCCCCTCTTTGACAGCGAGGTTGACGATCCTGCCGCTCTCGGTGGCATAGATTGTTTGGTCGGCGATGCTCTCCGCTGTCGTCTTATCGCTTAAATACAGCTTATCCAGGCTGTTCTGGGATTTTTCCAAGTTGGTGTTGATGTCGCTGGCATCAAACTGGTACAACAGATCTCCTTTATGTACCACATCCCCCTCTTCAAAGGGCGCGGACAAAATGGTACCCTGCACCAGCGGCACGATGTCATACCGCTCATAGGGCTCTATGACCCCTGTGGATTCGATGGTCACGGCGATGTTGCCCCGCTGCGCCGCCACTTCCACATTGTTGCTCGCCATGAGGGACGCAAGCTGTTTCTGTGCGCCCATGATGGAAACGACAATCCAAATAATGATGGCAATCAAGATGACGCCAATGATGGACCATTTGATGATTCGTTTTTTGTTCCATTTCCTTTCTAATTTCAATGCCTTACCCTCCTGCACTTCATACAATCAATCTTACACTACGCCAGTTTTGCTACACACCAAAAATGCGCCGTCCCTTCCGGCGCTTGTTTGCAACACGGAGACGGGCCATCTGTTATTATACCACATGACCGGCCGCCATGACTATCTCCAATGATACCATGAATCTCTTACAGAGTTATTAGTTTTTTGTAAACAATTTCTAAACTTCTTGCTGCATCCATCGTTTTTTCGTTTTTTTTGGTCGCTTTTTGTGTTTTTACTTGACATTTCCGCCGTGGTTGGATATGCTTATGAAGTACCATTTAAAATACATCACAGAGGGAGTTTTGTGCTATGATTGTAAAACCAAATATGACGGTTCTGTTCCAGGGGGACAGCATCACGGACGCTGGTCGGGACCGGGAAGATCCCGCTGGTCTTGGGATGGGGTATCCGCTGTATGTGGCCTCGCTGTTTGAGGCGGCATATCCTGCGTACAACGTGACGTTTTTAAACCGCGGTATCTCGGGCAACCGGTCCCGCGACCTTTTGGCGCGCTGGACGGAGGACTGCATCGACCTCAAGCCGGATGTCCTTTCCATCCTAATCGGCATCAATGATACCTGGCGCCGGTATGACGAAAACAGCCCGACCTCCTGTGAGGCCTATTACGACAATTACAAGACCATTCTGAGCCGGACACGGCAAGAGCTGGGAAATATTCCCATTCTCATGCTGGAGCCCTTCCTGCTGCCCTTTATTCCTGATAAATCCAACTGGCGGGAGGATTTGGATCCCAAGATTCACGCCGCACGTGCACTTGCCAAGGAATTTGACTGCCTGTATATCCCGCTGGACGGCATTTTTACGGCCAACTCCATGCAGGCTGAGCCAACCATCTGGTCGGCCGACGGGGTGCATCCGACGCGTGCGGGTCATGCGCTTATTGCAAAGCTGTGGCTGAAGGCCGTTGGTGCATAAGAAAGGCCACTTGTGCCAAGCGGCAATTGGACTGCTGGCGTTTTTGGCGCTCGATGTTGCGCGAAAGGACCCAAGACAGTCTCGCGCATGTCTTTTGGCGCAATGGAAAGGAGGCAGGGATTTCCTGCCTCCTTTTTGCTGTCTGCGCTTGCTGTTATGCCTTCTCTATTCTGCACCGTCCATAATGGACTTGAGCTCGTAGGTCACGTCGCTGCCATTGACGGTCACCGCATAGTATTTCACATTATAAATGGTCGCCGGGCCGCGCAGATTGACCGTATCAAACACGCCTGCCGTGTGGATATAGCGTACGTCGTTGGTCACGGTGGTAAAATTGCCCCAACTGTGCATAAACACAAATACGTTTGCGCCGCGCGCCGCCGCACCTTCCACCACCTCGGTGAAATGCTTCAGCTCTGTGGGATTGTCCGTGATGTTGTCATTGTTTAAGAAGATGAACAGATTTCCCGTCACATTTGCAATATCCTGCTCAAACCACTGCCACTGCTTGGCGTCGCTTCCATACAGGGTGCCCTGCGAGTTGTTGAGGGAAATGAAGGTACTGCCTTTGTGGGTAAAAATGTTATAATTTTCCGCCCGGAAATAGTCCCCATCCAAGGCGTTCATCACATCCTGTGACAGCTCGCCGCCCACAAACCCAAACTTTTCGCCGTTTGCCCGCATCTGGGAAATGAGCCGCTGCTGAATGTGGATGTCATATAGGTTTTGCGGTTCCCGCGTGTTGCCAAAAACGGTAAAACGAAAGCTGTTTTCCGCGCCGTTTAGTTCGGCATGCCGCTCCAGCTGATCGGGCAGCTGATACCCATCGGGCACTTCAATGCTTCCTTCCGTATCCACGTACAGCGCCATATGTGCCGTCGTTTCACCCAGCTGCGCCGTCACCAGCCCGCTGCCCGATGCCAGTGCGGTCAGTTTGTTGCCGTTCATCTGCCCCAGGCCGTTTTGAATCTCAATATTGACATCCTTGGGATACATGAGAACTTGATACCCATTTTCCTCTTTGCCATAGAGGAACAAGGTCTCTTGTCCGCCGGTGCTCATATGGAGCTCTTCGCTCGAAAAATACATGGAATACGGCTTTTCCACCACCTGAAGCTCTTTGGTGTCCACCATGCCCTGATATCGGCCCGTAATGGTTACGGTTCCCACACCGTCGGGATAGAACATGCCGTCCGTCACGGTGCCGCCCCCATCGACGCTCCAGGTGACCTCTTCCTGGGGGATATCCATCTTCCGGCCGTATTGGTCAACGCCTTCCAGCCAGACCCACCGGGAGGTGCCGGCAAACAGACGGGTATCATCCGCCTGCATCTTGACGCCCATCATGACGGGATCTTCTAGTTCCAGCGTAATGGCCGCACTGTTGACGACATTGCGCAGTGACCCATCCGACGGGGAATTGACCACCTCGTGCTCTCCCCCATCGGGTTTGATCACCATGGTCGTGGAGCCGCCGCCGTCTAGGTTCAGGGCGGTATAGCACCCGAGCTCCACCATGAGCTGCCCCATCTCAGTCTGAGACATGCCGCGCGCCTGGCTCTGCCGCCCGTCCACCGCGACCAAAAACAGCTTTTTGCCCGATTGGTCCAAACCGATTGCCGTCCGCGGATGTGTTCCCGCAATATTGTGCGAGAACCGGGATGGCACTTTTCCTTCGGTTACCAGATATCCGCCGCCGCCCAGCGCAGTTTCAATGGCCTGGTAGTTGGGCGTGGTCTGGATATCGATGGTAATGGGGTCGCCTTCCTGGAAATTGTCAATGAGAAACGTATTATAATCCTTGAGACATGTCAAAACATACCCGTTTTCAGGGATATCCACAGGTGGCATGCCGTGACGGATCTGCGTGACAATCCCATCCACAACCACAACGTTTACCATGTTATATTCCTTATCGATGGTAATATTATTCCAGTCGCGGGTGTACATGACAATGCCCGTCAGGTTGTCATATTTATTGATATGCTTGATCTTGTCGGTGTTGCCGTTTGGCGCAGTGATGGTGATATCATAGCTAAACAGGTTAAAGCCAAACGCGCCGTCTTTGAGCTGATAAAAGGCGTTGGTACCAGCTTCTGTGGAAGGCGTGGACAAAAGCTCGCCATCTACGATGGTCACACCCACAGCGCTGCCTCGGTCAGACGTCCCACTCTTGCGCGCAAAGAAATCACCGTTCACCGCGGCAACTGCATCGTTGTCCTTGGCAAAGTTTAATACATTCGTCATATGGCTGACGCCCTGCGGATCGGTCAGCACCTTGAATTTTAGGTGCGGCTCGTTCATGTCAGCCTCCACGATATGTATATCTTGCCAGCCGTCCGTCGTAAGCCGCTTGATATTTTTGTAGGTAAGCCCTTGGAAGAGCGTCTGTTCTGTTACATCGTCAAATATCTTGTCGGCCCAAACACTGGTCTGCACGAACAGCAGCAGCATGGCGGTGAGAAGTGCGGTAAAACGTCTTTTGTGCATGTGCATTCGCTCCTTTTGTCCCCTTGATTCCATATCTCCCTACGAAAAATAGTATACCACATTTGCGCCCAAATGTAAAAGGAAAATATTGATCTCTCTTTTGACGGAGAAGCTGTCAGGTTTGTTCCGCATTTTGCTGTGTCTGGGGCGATGCGTTGTCCGTGTAATGGGAATCTGTGACAAGTTCTGACACATAGACCAGCTCAATATTATTCTTTTGGAAGGCATCTTGCATC
Organism: uncultured Clostridia bacterium; assembly: GCA_944393605.1. Classification (GTDB taxonomy): domain Bacteria; phylum Bacillota; class Clostridia; order UBA1381; family UBA9506; genus CALYAO01. Next base: position 8,004 of record CALYAO010000046.1, on the reverse strand, counting down.
TCCCGGATGCCATTGACCGTGATCATGCCGCCTTCGTAACCAACATGGCCGATCACGATGCAGGAGCCGGTTTTTTGCGCGATTTTGATGGCCTTCTCCAGTTCCTTTTTGACATATGCCTTGCTTTTTTCTTCGTGTTCCAAAAAAACGCGGTTTTGCAGGAAGTCTACCCCAACCTCGCCGGCAACCTCTTTGCACACACTCTTGCGGCTGGTCATGCTATCCAAAAAAAACATCTGGTTTTCTTTCATAAACGCCATAATGGGCTCCATGACCTCCCGTTTGGAACATGCCAAGGTGCCCATATGGATGTTCGCGCCAACGGCCTGCGGCAGCTCTGCCTTGGCGTCAGAAAGGAGTGCGCGGATTTCCTCTGCCGACTGCCCCACTTTGATGGTACGTGTTCCAATATGGCTGGGGATATCATGGGTGGTCGCCTGCATGGGGAGATGTAAGATGACTTCCTTCCCATGCTCCGCTGCATAGGTGGCATCCTCTGCCGAATATTCCAAAAATGGGATGACCGCCGCCGTGAGCTTCACGTCAAGTTCCAACATTTCTTTGACCCCTTTGCGCTGGCGGCCAAAGTCATCAATGACGATGGCAATACGCCCCGGCTGAAGCGCTTCTCCTTCGGTGGAGACTGCGCGCCCATATGCCTGTGTCATCAAAAACACGGACAACACGGTGAAGCAAACGCAGATCAAGCCAAGATGCCATCTCTCTAGGGTAAAAAAGCGGATTTTTTTTGGCTTCATGGACCATCGACCCCTTTCCGGGAAGAAAAAAGGCTCCCTCGTCTACTATACGAGAGAGCCTTTGTCCAGTATACGCAATTTTGTTATTCCAGATAATCCTTGAGTTTTTTACTCCGACTGGGGTGCCGGAGCTTGCGAAGCGCTTTTGCCTCAATCTGCCGGATGCGCTCCCGCGTCACATTGAACTCCCGGCCGACCTCCTCCAGCGTCCGGGCGCGGCCATCCTCCAGCCCAAACCGCAGGCGGAGCACCATGGCCTCCCGCGTCGTCAGCGTATCCAAAACGTCCCCCAACTGCTCTTTTAGCAGCATAAAGGAGGCCGCCTCGCTGGGTGCGGGTGCGTCGTCGTCGGGAATAAAATCACCGAGATGACTGTCTTCCTCTTCCCCGATGGGGGTTTCCAAAGACACAGGCTCCTGGGCGATCTTCATAATCTCCCGCACCTTGTCAATGGACATGTTGAGCTCTTTGGCGATCTCTTCAGGATGGGGTTCGCGCCCCAGCTCCTGCACCAGTTGACGGGAGCCGCGGATGAGCTTGTTGATGGTCTCCACCATGTGCACCGGGATCCGGATGGTTCGCGCCTGATCCGCAATGGCGCGCGTTATGGCCTGCCGAATCCACCAAGTCGCATAGGTAGAGAACTTATACCCCTTGGTGTAATCAAACTTTTCAACGGCCTTAATGAGCCCCAAATTGCCCTCCTGAATGAGGTCCAAAAACAGCATGCCGCGCCCGACATATCGCTTGGCGATGGACACCACAAGACGGAGGTTGGCCTCTGCCAGCCGGCGGCGGGCAACCCCGTCCCCTTCGGCCATGCGCCGGGCGAGTTCGATCTCCTCGTTGGCCGCAAGGAGCGGCACCTTGCCAATCTCTTTTAAGTACATCTTGACATGGTCATCAATGGCAACGCCTTCCGCCGCGGAGATTTCAATCACCTCAGCGTTTACGTCCATCTCCTCGAGGTTCTCGGTATCGATTTCCTCTTCGATCTTCTCGAGCTCCTTGTCCATGTCCTGGACAACCTCAACGCCTGCCTTCTCAATGGTCTCGTAGACCCGTTCAATCTGTTCAGGCTCCATTTCGATTTCCGAGAGGGCATCCATGATCTCCTTGTAAGTTAAGATGCCATGTTCCTTGCCGCGCTTGATTAAGTTTTTGACTGCCTGCTTCTTTGCTTCTACATCCGCTGCCAATTTTTATGCCCCCCCTTTCTTTAGTTGCTTGATCCATTCGTTGACCTGCGTCAGGCTCGCCTGCGTTTTGTTTGACAAATCTGTAGCACTCACTTTCATCAGTTCTAATTGCATTTTTTCTAAACAGTCCGTGACGGCTTGTCTCAGCTCTTCGCCGTCTTGGAACGCATAGTTGTCATAGAGAAGTTGGGCCGCAGCAGCGCGCAGTTCCTCGTCCAGCTCCGAAAGGAACATCTGCGCATCTCCTCTTGCCTGCCCATCTGCCATCATCTGATTGTACAGTTTTTGATGGATTTCATCCGTAAAATGGGGAGGCTCGGCCAATTGTGTCACCATAGTATATGCCTTTTTTTCGAAAAATATTAGATTGAGCAGCATCCGTTCCGCCTTATAGGCGGGGTTGCCGGCCTGTGTCCGCGCTTTGGTTACCATTTCACGGCGCTCCTTCGCCACAGCGGTCTTTCGCAGCGCCGTCACGTTTTTTTGTGTTCGTTTATTGATCTCCACCTTGATGGATTCGAGCGCAATGCCCGATTCCTGCGCAACCTGGCGCGCATAGGCATCCCGTTCCACTTCGCTGTCCAGTTTGGTGAGCAGCTCCGCGACGGCCTGGGCATATGCCACCTTGCCCGCCACCTCAGTCAGATCGTACTGTTTCCGCAGCAATCCGATACGGAATGCGGTCGCGGTTTTGGCGGATCGGACCAGTTCCCGAAAGCCTTCCACGCCTTTTTTCTGCATGTATTCGTCGGGGTCTTTCACGCCCGCTACCTGCACCACCTTGATTCGGTTGCCTTCTGACTCCAGGATGTCGATGGCGCGAAGCGCGGCTTTCTGCCCCGCTTCGTCGTTGTCATAGCACACATACACCTCACTGGCATACCGCTTTAGAAGCCTCGCCTGGTCGGGTGTCAGCGCCGTCCCCAGCCCTGCCACCACGTTTGGAATCCCACTCTGGTGCAGGCTGACCGCGTCCATATACCCTTCCACGAGAATGAGCCCCTCTTTTAGGCCAATGTTTTTGGCGAGGTTCAGGCCAAATACATTGTACCCTTTGTGAAACACAGGGGATTCGGGAGAGTTGAGGTATTTGACGCCGTCGTCCATGGCGCGCCCCCCAAAGCCAATCACGTTGCCCCGCACATCGATGATGGGAAACATGAGCCGGTTGCGAAAGCGGTCAAAGACCTTTTTGCCATCTTTTTTTACGACAAGCCCCGAGGCTTCCACCTCGAATTCCGAAAATCCCTGCTCGGATAGCATGTCCGACAGCGCGGTCCAGCTGTCTGGCGCATATCCGATCCCGAATTTGTTGATGGTGCTGTTGGATAGCCCCCGCCGCCGGGCGTATTCCTGTGCGGGGCGGCCCCGCTCAGACATGAACAGATCGTAGTAAAACCGGGCCGCGGCCTTGTTGATGGCATAAATCCGCTTGCGAAGCTCATGGCGCCTGGCCTGCTCGTCCGAACGAACGGTTTGCTCTTCCTGCAAAACGATGTTGTACTTATCCGCCAAAAAGCGGAGCGCATCCACATAGTCCAGGTTTTCGGCGCGCATCACAAAGTCGATGACGCCGCCCCCAGCGCCGCAGCCAAAGCAATGGTACAGCTGCTTGGTAGGAGACACGTGAAACGAAGGCGTTTTTTCGTGGTGAAAGGGACAGAGGCCCTTGAAACTGCCGCTGGCGGGTTTGAGCTGCACGTACCCCGACACCACGTCAACGATGTCCGCAACGCGGTTTAGCTCCTCAATACTCTGTCTTGCGATCCGCGGCAAATTCCCACCTCCCAAAAAACGCACAATCAATATATTCGACAACTTCAAACAAATTCCTTTTTTTATCAAACATTTTTTCTTTCATGATTCCTTGGATGCAATGAGCGCGAGCTTGGCATCCCGGCAAAGGCGCTTGATGGCCCGCTCCCGCCGGAGCGCTGCGGGCTTGTCCGCTGCGGTTTCGGCATAGACCAAAGTGACTGGGCGGCGGGCCCGCGTATATTTCGCGCCCGTTCCATTGTTGTGCGCTGCCACACGTTTGGCAAGGTCGTATGTCCACCCTGTATACAGCGTTCCATCTGCGCAGCGCAGCATATAAACCGTCGCTTGTTTCATAGGTCCTCCTAACGGTTCCAAGAATCGGGCAGGTAAAGTGTCTGGAAGGTATGTACCGCAAAGGTGTCTGTCATGCCCGCGATGTAGTCACAGGCAGCGCGCTCGACGCCCCATTGCTCCGCCATGGCCTGCGCCTCGGGCGACATCTTTTTGGGATCTTTTACAAAGGTCTCATACAGCATGCGCAGCATATTCTGCGCCTTCTTTTCCTCCCGTTTGGCGATGGGGCTTTGATACACCTGCGCGAACATAAAATCCCGCAGCCGCATCATTGCGTCATAGACCGGCTCAGACATGCGGATCTGGGGCTGGTCCATACTGGCGGTGATAACATCCTGAATCAGCGTATCAATGCGCACCCCGTGCGTATCGCCCAGCACCGCAAGGCAGTCGGCAGGGATATCGCCGTTTTCAATGATGCCCGCGCGCTCCGCGTCGTCGATGTCATGATTGATATAGGCAATGCGGTCGGCCAGCTTGATGATGCGGCCCTCCAGCGTCGCGGCCTCACTGTCTCCCGCATGGTTGACAATGCCGTCCCGCACCTCAAAGGTCAGGTTCAGCCCGCCTCGCCGCTCCAGAACATCCACCACGCGCAGACTCTGTTCATAGTGCCGAAAGCCGCCGGGGCAGATCTCATTGAGCACCGTCTCGCCCGAGTGCCCAAAGGGGGTATGTCCCAGGTCATGCCCCAGTGCGATGGCCTCTGTGAGGTCTTCGTTGAGCCGAAGCGACCGGGCGATGGTGCGCGCGATTTGGGACACCTCCAGGGTATGCGTCAGCCGGGTCCGATAGTGGTCCCCCTTGGGGGCCAAAAACACCTGTGTTTTGTGCTTGAGGCGGCGGAATGCCTTGGTGTGGAGAATCCGGTCCCGGTCGCGCTGATAAACCGTCCGGATGGGGCATGGCGCAAGCGGAGCCGCGCGGCCGCGCGTTCGTTCGGACAGCTGTGCATAGGGTGACAGGGTCATGCGCTCTATCTCCTCTGTCCGTTCCCGTACCAGCATTTCATCCCTCCTCCACAATACAATCTAACCATAATATACCCTGATTCTGCCGCTTGAAACACAAAATGAGACCCTTTTCGCAAAAACTACCACAAAATATGCGATTTTCACAAAAAAAGAGCCGCATTGCGGCCCCGGTTCTTCTTCTGCATTTACCAATCCAGCAGAAAGGATTTTACGAATGCAACATATTCCCGCAAATAGTAGGTGGGCTTTAAGTAGTCTGCCAGAGGCGCACTGTAACAATAGACGATCTGGAGCCCCGCACGGTTTGCCAAAAATGAGGCCCGGCACATGTGAAATCCGCTGGTGACCAGCGTAACCGACTGGTGCGGATATCCATAATCTTCCAATAGCGTCACGGAATAACGCAGGTTTTCCTGTGTACTGGTCGCGCGCTCCTCTTTTAGAATGCGCTCCTGCGGAACGCCGCGCTCTGTCAGGTAGGTTTCCATGGCCTGCGCCTCACTCACCGCCTCATCTGCTCCCTGTCCCCCCGAAACCACCACGGGAACATCATCGGGCAGATGCGTAAGCAAAGTTAGCGTGCTATCCAGCCGATCGGCAAGGGTCTGGGAAGGCTGGTCGCCATCCAGGCCGCATCCAAGCACAATGACAGCATCAGGCGTTTGGATGTCCTCCCGCGCGGCAAACTGTACCAGCGCCCCTTCCACCGCCACAAAGGATGCAAATACCAAAAACCCTAGGATATGGGCACAGCGAACCAACCATCGCGGCAACCGCCGTTCGTCAGATAGGATGTGAATAACACCCAAAACGGCAAATAGGACGCCAACCGCACACAAATATCCCCAATAGGTATGTGGCATCCGTTGGTAGATGTAGGAGAAGAAAAAACAGACTGCCCCCAGGAGCACAAACAAAATGCCCGCGAATTTTCGCAGCTTTTGTTTCCACATGTCTTTCCCCTCCTGGTTATTTGAGTTTGAGCGGCAGACCGGATACCATGAGGTATACCGTGTCCGCATGGGTTGCCAACAAGGTGTTGACACGGCTGGTAACGTCCCGCACGATGCGGGCATACCGCTTTTCAGGCACCACGGTGAGCCCCACCTCATTGGTCACAAAGAGGACGGGCGCCGGGATAATCCTGGCAGCTTCCACCACGCGCTTCATCGTGTCCCGCACCATCCGTTCCACCTGAATCCCTGTCTCAATGCTGGCAGTGTCCCAATGGATGTCCGAACCTGCTTCCCGGATGAGGTTTTCTACCAGCGCATCCACGCAGTCCACCATGACAGCGTCATACCCGGCCCCGGTGTCTTCCATCAGCACATCGATGTCGCGGTATACCTCAACGGTGTCCCATTCGGGCGGACGCAGCGCGCGATGCCGCTGAATGCGGTATCGCATTTCTTCGTCGGCCGCAATGGTCGTCGCGATGTAGAGCACACTGTCGCCAAAGCCTTTGATCATCTCTTCCGCAAATACGCTCTTTCCGCTTCGAGCGCCGCCTGTCACCAGGATGATTTTGCTCATACCGTCACCTCCCTGCAGATACAACTGTCCGAGGGTGCACACCGCCATTTCAAATATAAAAAAAGGACGCTTGTAGCACAAGAATCCTTTTTATAAACTTACTCCGCAAAGTTGGAGGAGATCAAGGCTAGCAGGCTATCCACCGCCTCGTTTTCATCCGAGCCGTCAGCGATAATATGAACCGTTGTGCCCTTGGTGATGCCAAGCGAAAGCACACCCAGCAAGCTCTTGGCATTGACCTTCCGCTCATCCTTTTCAATCCAGACACTGGACTTGAATTCGTTGGCCTTTTGAATAAAAAATGTCGCAGGTCTGGCATGAAGCCCCACCTGGTTTTGCACTACGATTTCTTTTGATACCATCCGATACCGCCCCTTTTTCAGAGATTAGAACCTTAATCTTGTATTAAGCATACTAAATTTTATCTATTCTGTCAATAATAAAATGAAATTTTTGTGAATTTTTCATAGCAAAAAAGTCAGAAATTCATATTTTCACAAGGGAAAACGGCCTTGAACAGCAATGTTTTCCAAAAATATCCAGCCATATCACGCCGCCCCATCCATCCCTTGGCTGTTTCAGCCAGAGAGGGACTAAAACGACAATTTTTCATCCAGGTATGCCATAACCTCATCCATTTTCAGAGTAACCTGCTGCATGGAATCCCGTTCCCGGACGGTCACAGTGCCTTGCTCCTCACTGTCAAAGTCGTAGGTGATGCAGAAAGGCGTCCCAATCTCATCCTGCCTGCGATACCGCTTGCCGATGCTGCCCGCGTCGTCATATTCACACATATATCGCTTCGCAAGCTGCTCATAGAGCGCCCTTGCGCCCTCTCCCAGCTTCTTGGACAGCGGCAGCACACCCACCTTAATGGGCGCCAGAGCCGGATGCAGACGCAGCACAACGCGCGTGTCCTTGTCGTCCACTGTCTCCTCGTCATAGGCATCCACCAAAAACGCCAGCGTCACGCGGTCTGCCCCAAGCGACGGCTCAATGCAGTATGGGATGTATTTCTCCCCCGTGGCAGGATCGGTGTACTCAAAGTTTTCGCCCGAATGGGCTGCATGCTGCTTGAGGTCGAAATCCGTCCGATCCGCAATGCCCCAAAGCTCACCCCAACCAAACGGGAATAGGAATTCAAAGTCGGTGGTCGCATTGGAGTAATGGGACAGCTCCTCGGGCGAATGGTCTCGCATGCGGAGGTTCTCCTCCTTGAGCCCGAGAGACAGCAGCCATGTGCGGCACTGCTCTTTCCAGTATCCAAACCACTCCATATCCTCCCCAGGCTTACAGAAGAATTCCAGCTCCATCTGCTCAAACTCCCGGGTACGGAAGATAAAGTTGCCCGGCGTGATCTCATTGCGGAAGGACTTGCCCACCTGGCACACACCGAAGGGCAGCTTCCGGCGGGTGGTCCGCTGGATG
>CALYAO010000045.1 GCA_944393605.1 uncultured Clostridia bacterium | reverse complement strand
GGCCACGATAGGTCTGACCGTCCTGCAAATAGATGGTGTCCAGAGCGGTGGAGGTGCTTTTCACGACAAAGCTCTCATATGCCTCCGCAAGCACCACTTCATAGGTGCCGTCGTCGTTGTTGTCCACCAACGTATAGCTGCCGTTGGCGATGATCATGTCCGCATCCACATAGTCCAAAACCGCACGGCCATTGTACACAAAAGCCAATCCGGCCGCAAAGTCGACCTCTTCTTCCTCTTCTGTCTCAGGATCTATGTAGGTCATGCCGGCCTTTCCGATCTCCTCCAGGTCGTCCGCGTCCACAACGAGCTCCTCGTTGCGGTATGGGCTCATGTAGATAACCGTCGGAATGGTTTCGTCCTCATCCACAACTGCGAATTCCACTTGTCTGCCCAAAAGCGCATGCGGCTCTTCGGTCCCTTCATATACATACCGCTGCCCGTCAATGACGATGCAGCCATCGTTGGCCGGCTCATCGGTATTGAGTGTTACCTGGTCGGTTGCTTCCAAGATACCGCGGTAAAGAATCATATCCTTTTGCCCCAAGTACCATTCCAGAAGCGTTTGGCCGCTTAAGACATAAGACCCGCTTGTAGACAGGTCCTTGCTGACCATCTCGATGTCCAGCGCATTGTATACCATCTGCGCCATCTCACCGCGCGTCAACTGCTCCGAGCCCGAAGCGGTCAAGCCCTTTAGCAACGCGGATTCTGCCTGAATCCGAATGGGTGCGTCAATGCTTTGATATCCCAGCAGGGACAACAGCGGCGACTTCATTTCATCCACCGTAATGGGCCGCTCGGGATAAAACTTTCCGTCGGTGGTTAGCGGCATCATGCCAAGTCCCGCCATTGTGTTCACAGCCTGGTATGACCAACGGTCGCTGCTCACGTCCGTCGCCAGACTGCCCATATTCACGGAATCCAGGCAGCCCAGCTTCACGAGAATGGTAGCCGCCTCTTCCTTTTTTGCCAAATCCTGTGGCCGGAATAGATTGTTGTCGCCAACAGCTATTCCCAGCATGCTGATGAATTCAATTGCCCGCTTGTTGCTGCTGTCTTCAACGTCTTGATACGCCAAAACTGGAATAGCACCCAGCAGCATTACAGCAACCAGAAAAAAGCAAATATGCTTCTTCATTTGCAATTCCCCCTATCTCATTTGCCGGCAATACAGGCATTCGCGCCGGCACGTTCTACTTATGATGAGTAGAAACCGGAGGGGGCCCTCCGGCTTCTATTCATCCAGTCAATCCAAAATCTGTTTTAATAATGGCTCATTATGCGCCATACCGCGCATCATACCACTCGTTTGCTTCCTTGGTCAGCTGCTCGAGACCAGCAGCATACAGTTCCTCTACAAACTGATCAAATTCCGAAACCGGACGTGCGCCCGTGATGAATGCATAGTAGTTCTCCTGGATGCTCTGCTCCACAACCGACTTATAAGTCGCATCGGACGGCAGGCCACCCCATACCTTGGTGCTGTAGTCTTCCACGATATTGCCGTATTTCTCGGAAAATTCACGCTGCGCCGGAATCTCACCGCGCTCGATAAATTCCAGATTGTTGGTCATATACACAATCCCGTTGGCGTTGAGGCCCAGTGCCTGACGCTCTTTCGCCTCGATTTTGGGCGTATATGCGCCGTCGTCAATATAGTCGATATCCTTCCGGCCATTCCGCGCCAGGATGAAGGTATCAAAGTCGCTGTTGAGCGTCTCGTTGATCTCCAGGATCTTCTTCATCTTATCCGATCCCGTTTCAACATTCTTGCCCATTACAAAGTAGTCACCTGCGAAGACGCCCCAGTGGTCCGCGCCGCGCTTCCCGGTCGGCCCGGTCAGCGGAACGCCCCAAGTATAGCTTGCGTCCTCACCCTGCATCTGATGGAAGCTGCTCCAGTTGACAGAGCCCGTGCTGCCCTCAATGAACGGAGGCGACACGTGGTATGCCATACCCGGCATGGAGAAGCCGATGCGGCCGTTCCAGAATACCACCGTGCTCGCAAAGTGCTGTCCTTTATTCTCACCCGTGATAAACTCGGGGTCAATGAGACCGTCCTGATACCACTGATTCAGTTTGGTGAGCGCATCCTTCATCTCGGGCAGAACCGCATCGGCGATGATCTCGCCGTCCCGCTCGGTCCAATACAGTTTGTGCGGATTGCTGAGCGGCTGACCGCCATAAGCATTTAAGACAGCGGTGATACCGTTGGTGGACAACGCATAGGTGTCCTTCTGGCCGTTGCCGTCTGGATCTTCATTTACAAACTTGTAAAATGCTTCCTCTGCCTCTTCCAGCGTTTCGGGAACCTTGTCAATACCAACATTGCTCAGCCAGTCATCCCGCCAGATGGTAACCGCATGGTAACGACCGTTGTCGTTGAGCAGCGGCATACCGTACAGCTTGCCATCCTCTTTTGCGACATCCCAAAGATTCTCGCCGCCATACCTTGTAGTGCACTCATATACGGTTGGTGCGATTTCTTTGATCAGGTCCTCCGGAATCTCAGACAGGATCCCCTGATTGATGAAATTCCGATAACTGGTGTCGCTGCGCCGCATGACGTCGGGGATCTCACCACCCGCAATACGGATGTTGAGCAACTCGTCCTCTTGGTTTCTGTCCAGATAGATGAAGTTTAAATCCACATTAAACTTCTCTTCCAGCATGGCAATAACGGGAGAGTCCGCATCCACCGGCGAGTCGTTTTGCGACATCCAGTCGATTTTAATCCGGCCGTTGCTGTCCGTTTCAGAAGAATTCTGATTGGAATTACCGCCGCACCCCGCAAAGCTGCCTGCAACCAGCAGGAGTGCGGTAATCAGTGCCAACTTCTTTTTCATAGAGATAGCCCTCCTTTAAAATATGTGAATATAATCTCTGCCTTAAGTAGTATGCACAAGTTCGCGAAAAATCAGCCCTTTAATGAACCAACCATGACGCCCGTCACAAAATATTTTTGAATGAACGGATAGACCAGCATGATCGGAAGGGTGGAGACCACAATGGTCGCGGATTTTACCACCTCTGTATCGATCTGACTGATATCCTGCGCCGTGGTATTCATATTGTCAAACTGAGGCGCCGCATCGATGATGATCTTCCGCAGCACCGCCTGCAGCACGTATTTGTTGGAATCCCGGATGTAGATTACGCAATCCAGCCATGCATTCCAGTGCGCCACGATGGACCACAGCCCCACCGTCATCAAGATAGGCACGGACAGCGGCAACACGACCTGAACCAGCACCTGCACCGCGCTTGCGCCGTCAATCTTTGCTGATTCCTCAATTTCTTCGGGAATACTCATGAAGAAATTGCGCAGGATCAACATGTTGAAGGTGTTGATTCCGATGGGAAGCACCAACGCCCAAACGGTGTTGTCCAGGTGCAGGCTACGAACGTTTAAGTATGACGGAATCATGCCGCCCGAGAAAAACATCGTAAATACAATGAGCATTGTAAAAATATTGCGATGCGGCAGGTATTTTTTGGATAGTGGATATGCCGTCAGGATGGATAATGTCATCTCAATGCTCGTCCCTAGCAGCACACGAATGATGGTGTTGAGGTACCCGTTCCAAATATTCTGGTTGGTAAGAACGTTTTTGTATCCTTCCCAGGAAATCTCCGCCGGCCACATCTTAAAGCCAATGCGGTTGGCCTCCGCCGCCGTCGAGAAGGAGGTGATGATAACCTGCCAGAACGGATAGACGGTGATGAGCGCGAGTAGTGTCAGGAAAATATAGTTGAAAACGGCATATGCTTTTTCGCCATTTGTTCTCTTCATTGCTTTGCCCTCTCTTTCTCTGTCAACTGGTTTACCAAAGTCCGTAGTCGCTCACCTTGTTGGATATGGTATTTGTCATAATGACCAACGCAAAGGCGATAACGTTTTTAAACAGACCAACGGCTGTTGAGAAGCTATACTGTGCCTGCTCTAGACCCATTTTATAAATATAAGTAGACAAAACTTCTGCAACCGAGTAAACCGCAGGGTTATACATATTATAGATCTGGTCAAAGTCGTCATTTAGAATTTTACCAACCTGCATGATGAGCATAATCACAATGACATTGGTGATTGCCGGCAGCGTTACTGTCCAGGTCTGCCTGAGACGTCCCGCTCCGTCGAGCACCGCGGCCTCATAGAGCTGCGTGTCAACATTGGACAGCGCCGCCAGGTACACAATGGTTCCCCAGCCCACTTCCTTCCAGATAGAGCTGATTACCAAGATGGCACGGAAATACTTCTTTTCACCCATGAAGTAAATGGGATCGCCGCCGAATGCTCGGATGATCATATTGATCGGGCCGACAGACGGTGACAGGAAGTTGATAATAACACCAGCCAAAACAACCCACGAAATAAAGTGCGGCAAATAGGTCAAGGTTTGAACAACCTTCTTAAATTTCAGACAGCGCACTTCATTTAACATGAGCGCCAAGATGATGGGCGCCGGGAACGTGAAGATCAGCTTGTAGCAACTTAAGATGATCGTATTCTTAAATACCCGCCAGAACTCCGCGCTCGAAAACGCCTGTTCAAAATACTTGAAGCCCGCCCATGGGCTTCCCATGACGCCGTCCAAAAGACGATAGTCTTTAAACGCGATCAGGAGGCCGTACATCGGTTTGTAATGAAACAGCAAATAGTACAGCATACCTGGAATCAGCATAAGCAGTAACGCCTTATGGACCTTATACTGTCGCAATTGCGCATGCAGCTTTGGATGCGCAATGGATTTTTGGGTGGCAATGCTCGCCCGTTTTGTTTGTTGCATTGTAATCTCCCCTCTTCCTTCTTTTCGTGATTCTATCCTAGCACAACCGGGGCGGTTCTCCCATCCCGAAAAAGTTGCGATAGTATTCAATAATTTTTACTGCTCGAAAAAATCTCAGAATGTGCACGATTTGCGGCCATTCCGCAAGGGCTAAAAATTTGTTATTTTATCGAAATTTTTGTTTTCTTGTCCAATCCATCGGCGCGCTGCGGCCGCCCCATCGCACCATGGCAATGTCGGCAAACCTGGTGCAATTTCGGATGACATCGGGGGCAATATAGCAATGAAGCAAATTTTGTGCCCATATTTTTTCTTGCAATTGCGTGCAAGGTTTAGTATAATAATTATAATTGTTAACACTTCTCTGGAAATCATTGATTCACTTGTGCATGTCCCCCCAACAAAAGGAGTTTACCAATATGTTAAAAAATCCCATCCAAAAATTTTTTAATAAACGGCGTTTTTTCCGTAAAACCGTGTTGGTGTTTATGGGGATCTTGCTGGCTTGTGTCCTGTCGGTCGCAACCATTCTGACGCAGGCACTCAAGCAGCCACTACAGAATTCCATTTCCAAAACCCACCAGGGTTTGCTCCAGCAGGTGCGTTCCACGACCGATGCCTATATTTTGGAGCAGATCGACACCATCCTCATCCAGAACTTTTTAAACTATCAAAGTAACGCCGACCTCAAGCAGTTCTTTCAGATGGACGGCACAAGCGAGCGCAACATGTCTGACTTTTTTCATATTTACCAATATCTCGCCTCGCTCAATAACAACTTTGACTTTTTAGAATCACTTTCCATCTACAATCCGCGCTCCCAGGTCTACATCTCATCCACCCGGGGTGTCACATTCGCCGACGGCAATAATACCGTCCCTGTCAATCCAGAACTTTTAGACCAGTTTTTAAACACCACAGATATCAGCAAACTCTGGGTCACTCCGAGCGAAAATATGTTCTCTTATCAAGATGAAAATATCATCACACTCATCTGTTCCGTACCGATCATCCGAACTGGAAATACGCTCCGCGGCTGCGTGCTGTTCAACATTGACATGAACAACTTGATCGGGTATTTGGGGTCTTTCCTTCCCGTTGAAGAGATGGACATCCTCATTCTGGACCAAACAACCGGCAGGCTGATTGCCTCCAACCATTACGACGAGCAAAAAGAAACGGATTATCTGTGGCTTACAGAGATGACACAAAATCAATCCGAAGGACTGGCAGAACACGGGGACAGCAGTGTCATTTGGGCAAATTCCACCGCCAGCGACTGGAGCTATATTGCGATTTTGCCCATCGAAGCGGTTTACAGCGACCTTATCCAATCGACGCAGTTCGCAATTTGGATCACGCTTGCGATCATTGTAGTCGCTGGCTTAATTGTATACATCGCCGTTGTTCGGCTGCACGAGCCCATCCGCAGGCTGGCCCAAAGTGTCACCAACGCCTTCCCGTCAGGAAATCCGGCCGATGAACTCCAGATGATCGACTCGGTGATCAATCAGCTTTCCACTCGCGTGACGGATCTGGAAAGCACCTTGGATGATCACCAAGAACTCATCAAAAACCAGATTGTATTGGACATTTTAAATGGCAACATCTCCGAATTGGAAGAGGTCCAGTCCCGTCTGTCCATCGTTGGCATTCCTTTTCAATACGCTTACTATGCCGTGACTTTTACCGAACTCAACGGACACCGGCTGGCCCAAATGGACTATGAACAGCGGGAATACCTGTTTTACACCACCCTGCATACACTAGAGGATTTCTGGGGCAAAAACGGCGCCTGTCTCTCTATCCGGTACAACAATTACATCATCTCCATCCTCGCAACCAATCAGGCGGGTGTGCAAGGCGGGTATCCCAAGAAGATGAACGTTGGTGTTAACCTCAATATTTGCCTCTGCCCGTATACCGATGATATCCTCGCCCTGCATGTAGACTTTCAAAAACTCGTGACCTACATGCAATATGGCTTTATTTACGGGTTTGGCAACGTGTTTACCGCCCAAGAGATTGAGCGGTATGAGCGGATCCCCGTCACCCTGCCCGATCACTTCTTCTCTAACCTGGAAAACCTGCTAAAAGCGGGCAAAACGGATGAGATCAAGAAGATCCTCAGTCAATTGACGCGGGACATCCAAAAAAACGGATGTTCCTTCCGAGACACGCAGAGCGTATTGCTTCAAATCATCAATCTGATCTGCCAATGGGCCAGGGAGCATAATCCGGTCAATGACGCCTTCTCGAAATCCCGCCTGCTGTCCGAGTTCAACCATGCGGCGAGCCTCACGGAATTTGAGCAATGGGTCAACAGTATCCTGGATGTTTACGGAGAGACGTTCCAGACACGTGGGAAGGATATTAAGAATGAATTTGTGGAAAAAATCGCGGCATATATCACAGGGCATATCACGGAGAACTTAAGCCTCAACTCCGTGGCGGATGCATTCAACATCAGCCCCAGCTACTTAAGCCGGATTTTTAAGGAAACATTGGATGTCAACTTTTCGGTGTTCGTGAATACGAAAAAATTCGAAGCGGCCACTGAGATGCTAGTGGATAAAGAGAATCGAAGTGTCACAGAGATTGCAGAAAAATTGGGATATTACAACATGCCGTATTTCAATCGGCAATTCAAGGAGCGGTTTGGCCTGTCTCCATTGCAATATCGCAAGCTGCATCTGTCCCGTCAGGTGGATGCGAAAGAGGACGGAGATATGTAAACCAGTTGCTGTATCTCTATTATAGCGGAAAAATGTCGTCCCGTCAAAGGTAATATCTGTACTGTCTGACAGCATAGACCAGTCGGTGCTGAAAGTACTGCAGATACGATAAACATAGAAAGGAAAAGGGGATTTGTATGAAGCATATTGTCGTTATCATGGCGGATCAGCTTCGCGCCGACTTTTTAGGAAAAGGCATGACACCCCATATTGATGCGCTGCGCGAAGAAAGCATTTGTTTTGAAAATGCCTTTTGTGCATCGCCGCTTTGTGTACCTGCTCGTGGTGCCTTTTTTACCGGCAGGTATCCAAACGAAACAGGCTCACTGATCAACCCATGGCGTAAGGCTGATGAGAGGTATGGCTATGTAAAACAAGGTATTCCCAATTTGTTTACGCTTTTGGACGAGGAATTTGATAGCGCACACTCGGGCAAACAACATTTTTTGACGGAGGAAAACCTTTGCCAGCGTGCGGACAGCAAAACACATTGGGTCAACAGCGAAGCGGACTATGCAAAAATGCTGAAGGAAAAGGAAATCCCAGCCCCAGGAGGCCCGGCTTTTCGCTGCCTCGTACCAGAACTGCAGCAAAACAAGTATACCCATGTGCAGCACTACTCTTCTCCCCATACCGGCTGCTATCCATATGGGTTGGAAAATTTTTTTGATGGGTATTTCCTGGACGGCGCATTGCAAGCGATCAAAATACGCAATACAGAAAAACCGCTCCTGCTCAATGTGATGTTCCTCGCGCCGCATCCTCCGCTGGATATACCAGAACCTTGGTATAGCAAATACACATCAGTACCGATGAGCGGCAATGTGTGCCAATGGTATTCACATCAGTCCCCCTTACAAATCTATAATTTATCCGGAGCCATTGGGACAAAATTTACCGAAGAAGTATACAAAGAAGCTTGGCGGGTGTATGCAGGACTTGTGACGCTGTTGGATGACTGTGTCGGACAGCTGGTGGATGCGCTGCGGCAGGAAGGCATCTACGATGATACCCTGATACTCTTTACCTCAGACCACGGGGAAATGCTCGGGTCACATACGCTCTTCCAAAAGATGTGCATGTATGAGGAAGCCGTGCATGTGCCCATGATTTGGAAATTTCCCAAAAACGACTCCATTGCATGCAAGACGATCACCGAGACTGTCAGCCATATTGACGTGCTGCCAACGCTCCTATCCTGGCTGGGAAAAGAGATTCCGTCTGGCATAAGCGGGATGAATCTCATGCCCATGATTCTTGGACAATGCGCCCATACAGGGCGGGAGCAGGTGTTCATCCAATTTGACGGCAACGGCGCGCTCGGAAACTACCAGAGATGCTGTGTGGACAATCAATACAAACTGATTATTGACATGTTTAAAGATGAAATATTTGTGGAGCTATACGACCGTGCAGCCGACCCGCTCGAATCACAAAATTTGGCATTTGACAGTACATACTGGCCGACCGCTGCCGCATACATCGAAAAGATTAGGACGTTTATGGCAAATACCGGCGATCGGCTGCAATTGCCCGATCCACAGACGATACTGAATGGATTGCAACAATACGATATGTAACCAAACAACGATAGCATACCAAGGCCTTGAAGCGCCTTCGGAGCGATCGCGCGGCTTTGATATACAAAAACTGGCAGGAAGAATTGTCTTCCTGCCAGTTTTTTTACGCCGGTCGATGTTTTTTTCGGATAGGTATACATGGTTTCTCCGTAGTTTGCTGCTGTTGCGGCCTGCCTGTCAAGGGAGCTAGGCAAGCATGCACCAATGGCGTGCCATTTCTTTCACACATCCAACTTATTTTGTAATTCGTTTTAAAATGTCCTGCGCTTCTTCCAATGACGGATTGAACCCACAGGTCAGACATAGGCCTTCGGGCTCCAAGGCGGACACAACGGCATCGATGTCTTCCCGCTCCACATTGACCTGAATCAACTTGCCATGATCCTGAATTTTTTTCAAAACGTCTATCCAATGCTTTGCAGATGGCTGCCCTGCCCCATAGACCCACTGAATCCCCGCAATTTCCGGAATTTCTAACAGCCGGTCCAGATGTTTTAGCGCGCCCGGCCCGTCCAAATGGAAAATCGTCCGCCCTTGCAACATTTTCGCCTCCGCCTCCAGCAGAGGCGCCACATAGCTGTCAAACATCTCGGGCGAAATCATGCAAATCAGGTCACAGCTGCTAATGTACCACGTATCCTCATGCCAGAGGCCGCTCCAGTTGGTGCAGCCGTCGTGATTTTTGTCAATGATGCGCTGCAATTCTTGCAACTGATAGGCATACGCATCCGAGAGCTTCTTTGCCATTTTGACAACCGATTCTGGGTCATCAAACAGATCCATGCAGGTATTTTCCGCGCCACGCAGAGAGACCACACCATCAAACCCCGGTCAGAAGCGATCCACCAAAAACAACGAGGAGTGATTCGCGCAGTTGTTTTTCTGTCTCCTTATGTGCATAACGCCAACCTTGTATAAAAACAATTCCGGCGGAAGAAGGCCAAAGCCTTCTTCCGCCGGAAATTTTTGTCACGCTATGGGATTTTGTTATTCTTCACTCGATTCCTGATTCGATTCCAGATAACGCTGCAGCATTGCCGCCACTTCAGCACGGGTCGCGCTTCCCTGCGGATCTAAAATGCCATTGCCTTTGCCATTACACAAGCCGGATCCAACCACCCAGCGAATGGCCGGCACCGCATACTCCGAAACCGCCTCATAATCCGTATACATTGAAAGGTCGACATCCGCGCCTGCACTTGTGTCACGTCCTTTGTAAACCGCATACCGATAGAGGATGGCCGCAAGTTGTTCGCGCGTAATAGCCGCTTCGGGAGCAAAGGTGATTTCGTCAAGTCCTGTCACGATACCGTTCGCATAGGCCCAACCCACGGCCGCTGCATAGTATGCATCTGCCCGAACATCCGCAAAGCGGCTGAGGTCCGTCGCCGGTTCGCCATCCAAACGATAGAGGATGCTGACGATCATCCCGCGCGTAGTGGTAACATCCGGGCCAAAGACATCGGTCTCAATGCCATTCATGAGCCCTTCCTCATACACAAACTGCACCGCTTCATAGAACCAGTCTGCTGACTGTACATCCGTAAAGGGAAGAAGCGATTCTTCCCCTCCAACCCGCTGGAAGGTTGCGGTAACCGTCACATGAGCACCCGGCATACGGAAGGTATACTGGCCCTCCGCCGTCTCAGTCAATTCCAGTTCGTTGTTGT
This sequence comes from uncultured Clostridia bacterium, assembly GCA_944393605.1. Taxonomy (GTDB): domain Bacteria; phylum Bacillota; class Clostridia; order UBA1381; family UBA9506; genus CALYAO01. Next base: position 148 of record CALYAO010000045.1, on the reverse strand, counting down.
AATAATCGGTCACCACCAAGCTGCCCAGCGCATAGCCCTCATTCGGGGTTACAGTGACGGTGATCTGCCTTCCCTGGTGTGCAGTTTTCAGCGACGTTTTGACCATCCCATTCTGCGTACTGCCGATCACAATATCATAGGTCGTACG
>CALYAO010000044.1 GCA_944393605.1 uncultured Clostridia bacterium | reverse complement strand
GCTGCATAATCAACACAGCATTCTGAATATTTAGTTTCTGACCAGTCCTATATTGGAGAATGGTCTGTTAAGGTTACCCTTTTTTGCTCTATTGTAATAAATTTAATCTTTTTCATATCACCTCTTGACATTTCTTAGCTGGACTATCCTTTTAGTCCACCAGCGCTCAAACCGCCCATGATATGTTTTGAAAAAACAGCGTATACAACAATCATGGGCAATACGGAGAGCATCGTGATCATCATCACTTCGTTGGGCTTCAAATTGCCCGCGCCCATGCTTGCCGTATACAGTCTCACCGCGACCGGCTCCAGCGGCGTTGAACCCAGCAAAAGATATGGCCACATAAAATTACTCCAGGAACTCATGACACTGAAGATGGATAACACCATGACAATGGGCTTGGACAACGGCAGAATAATGCGGATAAAAATACTAAAATCACCATACCCATCTATCCTTGCCGCATCAACATAGGCCATTGGGATACCATTGAAAAAGCTGCGGAACATCAGCACGTTAAACGCATTGCATCCCGCCATCGCCCATAACGGAAGGTAGCTGCCCGAGAGATTGATGTGCAGGATCGGAACATCGACGAATGTCGCATAGAGCGGCACCATGCTGATGCCCGGCAGCAGCATGGACCAGAAGATCAAGGTATCCAATATGCGGCTGCCGGTGGGTTTCACCCGGGATAACACATAACCGCATACGCCGTTTAGGATAATATCAAACGCAAGGCACCCGACCACGATGCAGAGAGAACTGATAAAGCCCTTTTCCAGCCCCGCTTTATTCCAAGAATTCCAGATATTCTCAAACAGGAACTCCTCGGGCCACAGGGTGGGCGGAACACGATACAGCTCTTCGCTGCTTTTGAAACTGCTGAGTGTGACCCATATAATGGGTATGATATCAACGAGCATCACGAAAAATAAAATCCCAAACATCACCCAATAGAGCGTCTTATATTTCGGCTTCCTCAAGTCAAAAGAATTAAGCAGGCCAGAGTTTTTATTCTCAAACCGTTTCATCTGAATTCTCCCTTAATCCTCAAATTTTTTGTCAAACTTATAGTAGACAAATGTTAGCCCAACCATCAGGAGAAAGGAAATGACCCCCAACGCCACCGACTTTTCAAACTGTCCGAACTTAAACGCATAAAAGTAATTGGTAAGGCCCAGGGACATGGATGCACCATTGGGCCCCCCGCCGGTCATCGCGAGCGGCTGTTCCACAATTTGAAAAACGCCGATGATATTTCTGACTGTCAACAAAAGCACCATGCCGCTGATATGAGGGAAGGTAATATGCCACATGCGGCTGAAAAAGCCTGCGCCGTCAATCCGGGCCGCCTCGTACAGCTCATGGTTCACGCCTTGCAGGGTCGCAAGGTACAAGATGACACTTCCGCCCAAGCCTTGCCACACCATGGAAATGGTAATCAAAGGAATCACAATTGCGCTGTTGCTCAGCCACTTTGCGGGCTCAACGCCGAAACATGCTAGCAGCATATTCAGCAGCCCACCCGGGCCGTCCATATACATCATTTTCCAAATCAAGCTCACCGCGATCATCGGAATGATACAGGGCAGATACAGCACAAATTTGAAAAGTCCTTTTCCATGCACCATTTCATTCAGCATGATCGCGATCAAAATGGGAAGCGGCATCCCGATTACCAGCGACCAAAATACATATTGCACCGTATTCCACAGCGTCCGGAGAAAGTTGGTATCTGTCAGAACGTCTACAAAATTCTGCAAGCCTACAAATTTCTGCGGCACAAATCCTTTCATTTCAAAGAAGGAATAGGTGATGCCTTTTACGATTGGCAGCCACACAATCATCACAAACAAAAAAATCGGAACAATCAGTAAAATCCATCCATAAATACTACGGTGTACGGCCTTGTTCGCCCGGTTCCATAGGGAGGGGGCGGCGGCCGCCCGTGTCCCCCCCCTTGTCATTTCTTTCGCCATATGATCATATCCCATCATGATAATTTATTTAGATAATTCAACTGAAACTCCTCATTGGCATTTTTTACCAGCCCGTCGATGTCGGCATTCTGGTTTGTCAAAACTTCCTGTATACACTTATCCAGCGTAGCATACAGCTCCTGGGTACATTCTGAATACTCGGGTTTGATGGTAACGCCCTCAAACGCAAAGTAGTTTTCAAAATTCGCCACATTGATGTTGGTGTATTTCCGATACAGGGCATTGACTTTTTCACTCACATTGCCATCCGTCCAGATGGGGAACGGAACGCGATCGGGGATAATTCTGCCCAGCTCCAATCTGCCTTTGATCCCTTCTTCCTGATTCTTCAGCGCATCATCCGACATCACCGCACCCAAGCCTTGAAATTCCATCCAATCCAGTGCTGCTTCGATCTGCTCCGGCGTTGCATCTGCCGCAATGTACTGGACATCTCCGCCCGTTTGCGCAAAGCGCCCTTTGGGGCCGGCAGGCATGGATGCAAAATATACATCCTCTTTTGGCATACCGCCCTGCGGGATGCTGCACGCTTCGGATGCGCTCAAAAAGCCCATGGCCGCCTGTTCTGTTTCCAGATATTTACCCATGCTGCCCTGATCGATCACCGTGTCATCCAGGAGCGCGTTGTATTGCCAGCGCAGATCATAGACATATTGCAGCGCATCCCGCATCTCCTGCGTGTCAAAGGTCGCTTTCCAGGAACCGTCATCTTGCTGCTCCATAAATTCGACACCAAAACTCCAAGCAATGTTCATGAAGTGCCAGCCGCCGCCGTTGTTGATGGTGGGCATGATAAAGCCCGCTTTACCGGTCTTTTCTTTTATGGTTTGCGCACACTCGGCAAGTTCTTGATATGTCTCGGGTACTTTCAAACTGCCGTCTTCATTGACCAAGCCCGCTTCTCTGAACAGCCGCTGGTTCACAAATAAGCCCAGTGCATACATGTCAACGGGAATTGCACAAATACGTCCGTTTTCGTCACTCATCCAATCCAACAGGCTGGGGTTCAAGGCTTGATACCACTGCCGATTTTTCAACGCATCCGTGATATCCGCAGCCCAACCGTTTCGAATGATCTTTTGCGTTTCCGTGATGGGCGTTTTATACAGCGTGGCAAGCTGGTTGGCCGCCGCCTTGGCCGTAAACGTCTGCACTTCATATTTGTAGTTGTCCGGTTCAATGACAATGTTTGGATTGTCCGTTTCAAACTTTTCCTTTGCCGCCTCCATGGTTGCATACGATTGCGCTTCCGCTTCGGTTGGCCAATGGCCGACTGATATGACGACCTTGCCATCCGTATCAGCGGCTTGGTTGGAGCAAGCGGAAGCCGTAAACGCCAACACAGCCGCCAAGCTCAAAAACACAACTTTTTTCAGCACCGTACCTCTCATTTTAAAACCCCTCCTGCAACATTTTTTGTTCTACGTTTCGTAGCGGATTCTGCCTGCATTATACATGAACGTTCAGGGGCGCACAAGACACACTTTGGGCAAAAAGTTACACCAGTCCACCATTTTTAAAGTATCATTGTTCTACTGTTCTTTTCGCAATTTATAGAATATGGCGACATAGCCCAGCGCTTCTAGCGCTTTGCGCGCATGTAACAGTATTCTACCTTGTGACAGTTGCATCCTCATGCCGTTTGTATGCAGCCTTTGAAAAGGAACGCCAAGAAAGCTGTCACAGTGGCGAAAAACCGAACCCAATACAGGCCATCTTTTTTTCTACGGCGCGCAAAAAGGTAGCCAGAATACGAAGGCTGCATGGTGGTTTTCACACATGCAGCCCCAAAACCGATACCATCGCCGCGTTGACAAACGCCCAAAGAAAACCGCAGCCCACACCGTAGCACATTCCCATTTTGTCAGGCGGCATCATGCATCGCTGATCAGCCGGTCAACAAAATCAGAATAAGAGTATTGACAAATACGGTATCCGATGATATAATCGACTAAATCGTTTTAGTTCCGCGTTTGTTTTCATAGAAGAAGGGTTCGATGAGACTGGAGCGCGATTCCACAATTTTATGGATGCAGGGACGTGATGACATGCACAAACACGAGCTGATCAAACACATTGGCAGCATAGAACAAATAGGCGGCATTCGGGAGTTTACGTTACACAGCGGCAAAGCAAAGGGCATACGTGCCATTGAGATCAACACCGGGTGCCTGCGGTTTACCGTGCTGGCCGACCGATGTATGGATATTGCGCAGGCGGATTTTCGGGGCAGCGCAGTCAGCTGGATATCCAAAACAGGCATCACCGCGCCGCAATACTACGAAAAAGACGGCGCAAACTGGCTGCGGGGCTTTTTTGGCGGATTGCTCACAACCTGCGGCCTCAAGAATATTGGCGACGCCTTCGGAGACCAGGGGTTACACGGCAGAATCGCCAACACCCCCGCGGACAAGGTTGGTATTTTTGCCGAATGGGTGGGCGATGACTATGTCATGAAAGTCACAGGTGAAATGCGGGAGAGCGCGGTTTTCGGGGAAAATCTTTTGCTCAAGCGGACGATTACGGCCAAACTGTTCGAGGCTTGCTTCACCGTGGAAGATACCGTCATAAATGAAGGCTTTTGTGCGGAAAACATTGCGCTGTGTTATCACTGTAATTTCGGATACCCCTTGGTAAGAGAGGGCGCAACCATTCTCAATGTTCCCGGCGCGGTCGCAGATATTACGGCGCCCATACACAAGAAGCAGGAGGAATGTATTCCCATAGACTTTGCCGGAGAGACGGTAACCGTTGGTATCGAGAACGCGGATATGACGGCTCTGTTAACCTACAACCGGAACACGCTGCCCGACTTTGTACTCTGGAAAATGCTTGGCGAAGGGGACTATGCCATCGGGCTGGAACCGCGGACCACCGCACTGGAAGGCCGTGAGATCGCGGCCAAGCATCAATATGTTGTTTTAGAACCCTTTGAAGCATATCAAACCAAATTACAATTTTCCTTTATCAGCAAATAAGGGATGTCCGCCAAAAACAAGAGCGGTAGCGCGCTATCACCGATAAGGAGAGGAAGGGGAAAGAATGCACGAATGGAAAACAACACCGGAAGTAACCACAGAGAAGCTGAGACAGGCATTTGATTACTGCCTGAAAAAAATCGACGAGAATCTTGAGGCGTTCACGTATCTATTTCCGAGCGAAGCGAGCCAGGATCTTTTCTACTACCCTATCGAAAATACCGGGTGGACGGCCAGTTTCTGGACGGGGATGCTGTGGCTCGCTTACGAGATGACGGGCGATGAAAAATATCGGAAAGTTGCCGAGATTCAGCTCCAAAACTTCCGCAGGCGTATCGACGAAAAGATCTCACTGGATACACATGACCTGGGTTTTTTGTATTCCCTCTCCTGTGTTGCGGCCTATAAGCTGACGGGCAATGACGAGGCCAAAGAGACGGCGCTCGCGGCAGCCGATGTGCTGATGAAGCGTTACCGGGAAAAAGGCGCATTCATACAGGCCTGGGGCAGCCTCACCGACCCGGACAATTACCGGCTCATTATTGACTGTCTGCTAAATTTGCCGCTGCTGTTCTGGGCCTCGGAGGCAACCGGGGACAACCGGTATTATACGGTTGCAGAAACGCACTTGAAAACGACGCTAAAATACATCATCCGGGAGGATAGCTCCACCTATCACACCTTCTTTTTTGATCCCGAAACCGGAGCGCCCGTAAAAGGAGTGACACACCAAGGCTTTTCAGATACCTCCTGCTGGTCAAGAGGGCAGGCTTGGGGTGTGTACGGTGTGCCGCTCGGCTATGCGTACACCAAAGACAAGTCCCTGCTCCCCGTTTATAAAAAGTTGACGGATTATTTTTTGAGCCATTTGCCCGAGGACGGCATCCCGTACTGGGATTTGATTTTCACCTCGGGCAGTGAGCCGCGGGATAGCTCCGCCGCAGCAATTGCCATCTGCGGCATGTTGGAAGCCGACAAATGGTTGGACCAAGGAGACGAAAAAAAAGCGATGTATCGACAGGCAGCCCTGGCCATGCTCAACACCCTCATGGACCGCTACACCACCGAGGGCGTGGCGTCCAATGGGCTGTTGCTGCACGCCGTATACCACAAAAACGGCGGTTTGGGGGTGGACGAATGTAACATCTGGGGCGACTACTATTACATGGAAGCGCTGGTCCGATTGTTAAAACCGTGGAAGATGTACTGGTAATCCATAGAGTAATTGTTTTTCAAAAAGGCCTGTTGACAGTGTATGCAACAGGCCTTTTGGCAAGTCGAAAAAAAATCTGATAGACAGCGGAGGCTATTTTTCGCTGTAGCGAGGGCCCATCGGTCTCTCAAATGCTCCACAGCTTGCGCAACTGCAACGCAACACAGTATATGCGCAGTTCTTCGCTGGTTTGGCAACGGGCTTGCATCATCACCCGAATTGTATTATAATGCTAGTGACAATAGGAAAGGAGTATCGATCTATGCAGAAGCTGACCATCAAGGATATCGCCGCCATGGCGGGCGTTTCCCCCACGGCAGTGTCTTTCGTGCTAAATGATAAATCGGGCGTCAGTGAAGATACCAGACAAAAAGTACTGGAGGTCATTCAAAAGACAAATTTTAAACCGAATTTAAACTCCAAAAGACTGTTATTCCAAAAAAGCTTCAACATCAGTCTGGTGATCAAACAAAACTCCTCTCCCTTTCATGACCTGTTTTATTTTGAAATTACCAAAGGGGTGCTCGAAAAAAGCAAAGAGTATGGATATAACATCGTTTTTACCGACATTGCCTTTGACAACGGAAAAGCCGTATTGCCCGAGATCATTGAACACAACGATACCGATGGGGTTATTTTTTTTCAGGATACAGAGCCCACGATACGCAATGAGGTGGAAAAAAGGAACATTCCCTACGTTGTTGTGGATGTCCATTCATCCTCCGAGGACTTTACTTACGTGAGAGCAGATTATCAGCTTTCCGCCTATACGGCCACACGCTATCTGTGTGAGAAGGGCCATCAAGCGATTGCCCTGATTTGTTCCAGTTTTATTCCGGATTTTTATCTCAATATCGTTACGGGGTATACAAACGCGCTCAAAGAAACCAACACCCCCATTCCCCCACACTGGATCCAAGCGGATGCGATGGACGAGCAAACAGCATACCAATGCATGGAAAACATATTAAAACACAAGGATTCCTTGCCGACGGCCGTTTTTTGTGCTGGGGACGTTTATGCAATCGGCGCCATGAAATGTATCAAAAACCATGGCTACCATATTCCATCGGACATTTCTGTTGTGGGGCTAGATGATATCCTGCTCTCTTCCTACGTGGAACCGCCGCTGACAACCATCGCAATTGACAAATTTCACATGGGCTCCGAGGCCTTGGAGCTGTTGGTCCGTAAAATAAATGGCGAATCTGCCCAAGGCATAACGGTCCAGTCGGATTTATTGATCGAACGCGCCTCAGTTCGAAATTGTCTATAAAAAAACTATTGACAAGTATTGCATCATGGAGTATAATTGAGGCACCAACTAAATCGTTTTAGTAAAGGGGTGCTTACAATGCCATTGTATGAGGATCGCAGGAATGCCGAAAACTACATCGCGGTATCCGACCAGTGTAAACATGCTTTGATTGCGGGAACACAGCCGGTCATAAACGCATTATTGCATGAAATCAAAGAACGTTCCAGCAACATGGGAAGGCCCATCTTGGTAGCGTTTGATGGATGGTATGGAATTGAATGGGATGCCATCATGGAAGCTATGAAAGCCTGTGACGCAGACTCCGTAATAAAAAACTACTGGTCTGCAAGTCAGCTTTTTCAATCGCAAGCAGACATTGCAGCATACAAAAAGCCGTACATAACCGAGGACCCCGGCTTTGGGTTTGTAAATTCGGATGGCCATCTGGAAGATTTGCTCAGCACCGACAAAGTAAACGAGGTGGCATCCAATGTGCGTTCGTCGTCTGGGAACACCATCCTCTATGGCTGCGGAGCGGCAACAGAGTGCTTAAAAGACGCCATTGACATGATTGTATATTTCGACAAGACCCGGCAGCCGGTTTTATGGCAGATGTGGGAAAACAAGCTGGTTCCGTTTGGGGCAGATACTGCCGATCCCAGCTATGGATGGAAGGAATACTACTATTGCGACTACTATCTGCTGGATCGGCAAAAGGAGTATTTGTACGACCGGATGGATTTTTGGGTGGAAGCCATTTCGGCCGACGATCTAAAGCTGCTTCCGCAAAGGTATTACGATGAAATCATAAGAGAGCTGCTTTGCTACCCCATCAAAAACATCAAAATCTATCAGCCCGGCCCGTGGGGCGCTTACCGGTATCGGGATTTGTTCGATGTTCCGGGGCTGGAATGCAACGCATGGAACGAACTCGCAGGGCCTGAGCTCGGCATGATTGTGGATCTGGGTGACGGAAACTCTTTCGAAATGCCCATGCTCAATTTGATGAAATACCAGGAACGCTTTTTGGGCGCGTATTTGACAAAAGAATACCCGTCCCTATTCCCCATGGATGTTTGGCTGGATGACGGGTATTTCCCTGAAAAAACACCCATCGAAAGAACCGCAATGCCCATTCACAACCATCCGTCCACCGACTATATCAAACGGCACTTCAACGAGCCGCTGGGCCGGTATGAAACATACTATATCTGTGAGGCATACGAAGGGGCCTGCACCATTATGGGCTACAAGGACAATGCCGATTTGGAGGAATGGGAACGGGTTTGCCGTGATTCCAACAATTTGAAGCGGATTGAAGACTGGAAAAACTATTTCTCTATTTGGGATTCCAATGTGGGCGATCTGTATTTGATACCGCCGGGAACCGCACATGGCCACGGCGGCAATCAGATGGTACTCGAAATGGATACGTGTCCTTCTGTTTCGGCAACGGAATATAGCTTTTTTGAATATGACTTCGCCCGCAACAACTGGGATGACGACACCAAGACCATGACCGCGCCTCCGCTGAAAATGCACCTTGAGCATGCCTTTGACAACGAAAAGTGGCGCCGCGAAAGCTGGGTCAAGGAGCATTTGCTTGCAAAGCCCAAGGTCAAGCAATGGACAAAGGACTATCAATACGACCGGTATGCAACCGTTCCTGAAATGCCGTTTGATATTGACCGGTTCCATTTTTATACCAGTGCAGTAAACGACACCCAGGGCGCTTTTGCACACATCGTAACGCTTACAATCGGAAAAAAGGCCATCATTCGCAGCAAAAGAGATGGGAAATACCAAACAGAAATCGAGCTGTTCCAGAGCGCCGTGATTCCTGCCGATTTCGGGGAATATGAGATGGTTTCAACGGACGGCGGCTTCTGCGAGGTTGTGTTGCTTTGCTGGAAAAAGGGGTAATGGTATGATTTATGACATGCGCGAATGGACCATCCGTTTTTTCGCGGCGGATTGCGCGGATGATGCGTTTGACGACGGCAGCACCTTTGGCTGTTCTGTGGCTGGCTGTCCTGCAAACTATGGAATAACGCCAAAAGGGATCGTGGTTTGCGGCGATTACCGGGAAATCGTGCGGGATGTGCAACAGGTGAAGGCCCAGCATGCAACGCCCCATGCCATGGTTGTTATCACTGTGAGAAATGGATTTGCCATGGAATTTTTGAGCAAATTAAATGCCATTGTAGGCAAGATCCCGGTTGCCGGCGGAGGTGTAATCCCGGCAGCAAACAGGGAAGGCCGGACAGTGCCACATACGCAGGATGCGGCCGTATTGCTGATCTATGATGACCGATACCGGTGGACGGCACAGTGGTATAATTTTCACGAAACCATACGAGAAGAGATTCAGGTGCGTGCTGCATCCAAGCATGTCATCCTATCCATCCGCGAGGATGGACAGGACGTTGCCGCACAGGCATGGTACCACACATGCAAAGAGCGTTGCCAGATCGCGCCAGACGATTTTGAGCAGATTGCGTTTTCCAATCGGGAGGGGTATAATCTGCACCTTTCCAACGAGGGGGAATTTGCGCTGCATACGGGCAGCGATGTGCCTTTTGACGGAAGGCTCAGTGTCCGTAAATTGAATAGAAACGCCCTGGTGCAGGGCGTCAAGGAGCAAGCCGCACGGAAAAACAGTCTCCTGTTTGCCTGTGCGGGATTAAAACGCTTTATACCAGATGGGATAACCCTTGGAGAGAACGCTGCCATTGCATTCTTTGGGGGAGAAATTCTGCGCAGCAAGGACAATATCCGTTTTTCCAATTTAATACTGTCCAGCCTCATTGGGGAAATCGCGCAAAGCGGATAATGGGCTTGGAATGGGAGGGGCATTTGAAATGAATTCGAGAGAGCGCGTAAAAGCTACATTGGACTTTCAAGAGGTTGACCGGGCGCCGCGAGATCTGTGGACGCTGCCAGCCGTGGAGATGTTTCGAGGGCAAGAGCTAGCGGAGCTGCAGGCACGATACCCCAGCGATTTTGCATTTCCTGACTATCGGTACGGAGCGGGCACCCGTTGCAAAGGCGCGCCCAATCAGGTCGGAAAATATACCGATGCCTGGGGGTGCGTGTGGCACGTCGCCGAACAAGGGGTTGCCGGAGAGGTGAAAGAGGCCTATTTTGATGATTGGTCAAAGCTGGATACCTATCTTCCGCCGTGGGAACTCCTTGACAATGCAGATGTATCAAATGTCAACCGGTCCTGTGAAAAGTCGGATAAATTTATTAGGGCAGTTACCGAAACCAGGCCGTTTGAGCGGATGCAGTTTTTGAGAGGAACCGAAAACCTGCTCATGGATTTGGCATACGGCACCTCTCAAATATACAGACTGCGGGACATGTTGCACGCGTTTTTTGTCAAAGAAATGGAGATGTGGGCCAACACGGATGTGGACGGGGTATCCTTTATGGATGACTGGGGGTCTCAAAACGCGCTGTTGATATCGCCCGATATGTGGCGCGCGTATTTCAAGCCCCTCTACAAAGAATACTGTGACATTCTCCACAGCAAAGGAAAGTATGCCTTTTTCCACTCGGACGGCAACATATCCGCCATCTATCCCGATTTGATCGAGATCGGGATAGATGCTGTCAATTCACAGCTATTTTGCATGGATATTGAAGAACTGGGGCGCAGATATGCCGGCAAAATTGTCTTTTGGGGGGGAAATTGACAGGCAGCATATCCTGCCGTTCGGCACGACCGAGGACGTGAAAGAAGGCGTCGCAAGGGTTGCAAACGCCTTGTTCAAGCCAGCCAGAACCGGGTGTATTGCGCAATGTGAATGGGGGAAATATGACCCCAAAGAAAACATTGCCTGCGTCTTTGAAGCGTGGGATACCTATTGAAAACAGCGCGGTCACATTTTCTGTTTTCTGCGATGCGCAAAGTCCATCCGTAAACGGGAAAGCCCAAGCAGGCTGTCACATGCCGCACAATATACCTGTCCCGCACGTTGCCCTTTCGCCAAGCCAAGGCAACGTGTGGGAAAAAGAGTTTGAGCCACACATTCGCTTTTTCTGACCTTCTTTGCCGCATGGGGCATACCCAGAAAGCAAAGGAGGTCTTTTATATTGGGCCAAACATGCCGCCGCTGACAGGTAGGCCATGAAACCAGCCATGCAGCCCAAAAAAAACCATATTGCCCGCCAAGCCAACGTGCTGGCTCCGAAAACAGATTGTTTTTTTAGGACGTGTATCAGTGTGACCCTTCGGTCCCGATATCGGTCAGTATGCCCTTGCACACCTTATCCTCCATCGCAAACCGCTGGGCGAGATACCGCATGGAGGCGTTCATCTCACCGTCTGGGCCGCCATACTGGCTGATGATATAACTTGCCAGCTTGGGGTTGGGATTTTTGATGTTGATCGGAAACTGTAATTTTTTCTGATATTCCCACATGTCGCTCTCTCCTCCTTATTGGTTGTCCCAAGGCCACGGATTGTCAATCCAAGCCCACTGGTCGCCTTTTGCGGGCATGCTGGGCGTGACGGGCCCATACGCCGCTTCGTACTCCGCGCGGACCGCCGCCGCTTTCTTTGCCATTTCCTCATGGCGGCGGAGTGCCTTCACGTTGTCGGGATGGGTATCCAAAAAGAGCACCAGCTCGTTCACCACAAAGTCATACTCCATCATCTTTCGCATGAGTTTTTCTCTGCTATCCATTTCTTCGCGCCTCCTTAATTGCCCATGGGCCCATATTCCGAGAGGGGAATATTGAGCTCCGGGAACATGGTTCCGTTGTTCAGGCTTTCTTCGGGAGAATAGGTCTCCCCAAACTCCTGTCGAGGCACAAAGGCATAGCCTGGACGCATCCGATTGTTTTCATCCATTGATAACCGCTTCCTTTCTGACTGAAAATGAGTGTCACATATTACTCAATATTACTATAAGCAGAAAGCAGCCCTTTTGTTACACCTTTCGACAAAAAAACGGACGGTTATCCCGTCCGTTTTTTTATACTCTTCAAACGGCATCCCACCGGCCGCTGGTATCGGGCACCGCATGGCCCGCCGCCAGAGACGCGGCCACGTCCAGAATGCGCTGGTTCTCCGACCCACGGAAGCGCAAAAGCAAGTTGCGCTGCTCCAATATAAAAGGGCCATCCACCAACGTATCCGTCACCGCGAGCAGCTCGTCCGCATGGGGAACGCCGCCCGCAAGCAGTTCCTCTAGGGTATAGCCTGTGTACACCGCGATCTCCAGCCCCGCGTCTTTGAGGCGCCGGCCCAGCGCCGCCAGCGCGGCTGCCTGTTGGAAGGGCTCCCCGCCCGAAAAGGTCTCGCCTGTGAGCAACGGGTTGCGACAAATTTCATGATATACCGCATCCACCGTCTTCTCATACCCGCCTGCCGGATCATGCGTCTGGGGGTTGTGGCATCCCGGGCACCGGTGAGGGCACCCCTGGACAAACACCGTCGCACGCAGACCGGGCCCGTCTGTGATGGAGTCGCCTACGATGCCAGCCAGCCGCAGCGTCTCACACATGGTGCTTCACCCGGTCCCGTTCCTCCGCACGCTTTGCATTGTTGAATCGGTCCAGCGTCCCCACCAGGTACCCCGTGATCCGGCGGATGCGCTCAAACTTCACGTCGTCCTCATGCCGCCCGCACTTGGGGCAGGTCTCCCCAATGATGCCCGTATAGCCGCACACGGGGTCACGGTCCACAGGGTGATTGATGGAGCCGTAGCCTACCCCCGCTTCCTTCATGGCGCGCACCACCCGCTCAAACGCCTCCAGGTTGTATGCCGTGTCCCCATCCAGCTCCACATAAGTGATGTGGCCCGCGTTGGTAAGCGCATGATAGGGTGCCTCAATCTGAATCTTCTCATAGGCCGAGATCGGGAAGTATACCGGCACATGGAAGCTGTTGGTATAGTAGTCCCGGTCGGTGACACCGGGGATTTCGCCGAATTTTTTCTTATCCAGCCGCACGAACCGGCCAGATAAGCCCTCCGCCGGCGTGGCAAGCAGGGTAAAGTTGAGTTTTTTCTCCTGGCTTAAACGGTCTAGGTAATCCCGCATAAAGCCCACGATCTCAAGCCCCAGGTTGCGGGATGCCGCCGATTCGCCATGGTGCTTGCCGGTTAACGCCACCAGCGCCTCCGCCAGGCCGATAAACCCGATGGAAAGGGTCCCGTTTTTGAGGACCTCCCCAATCTCATCCTCCGGGCCCAGCTTGTCCGAGCCAATCCAGACACCCTGACCCATCAAAAACGGGAAATTACGCACCTTTTTGGCGGCCTGGATGTGGAACCGATCCAGCAGCTGCTTGCTGACCAGATCCATCTTGCGCTCCAGCTCCTCAAAGAACCACTCGATGTTGCCGCCCGACTTGATGGCGATGCGGGGCAGATTGATGGAGGTGAAACTGAGGTTGCCACGGCCAAACGTGACCTCCTGCTCGGGGTCATAGACGTTGCCCATGACCCGCGTCCGGCAGCCCATGTATGCAATCTCCGTCTCGGGGTGGCCCTCTTTGTAGTATTGCAGGTTGAAGGGCGCGTCAATGAAGGAGAAGTTGGGAAACAGCCGCTTGGCACTGACGCGGCACGCCAGCTGGAACAGGTCGTAGTTGGGATCCCCGGGATTGTAGTTTATGCCTTCCTTCACCTTAAAGATGTGGATGGGGAAGATGGGGGTCTCCCCAAAGCCAAGGCCTGCTTCGGTCGCAAGCAGAATGTTTTTGATGACCATGCGCCCTTCGGAGGAGGTATCCGTCCCATAATTGATGGAGGAAAAGGGCGTCTGCGCACCCGCGCGCGAGTGCATGGTGTTGAGGTTGTGCACCAGCGCCTCCATGGCCTGATAGGTGGCCTTCTCCACTTCGGCCAGCGCGGTCTCATAGGCAAACTGCTGAATCTTAGCAAGCATGTCCGCTGGCAGACAATCAAACGCCGCGCGCTCCGCTTCTTCATATGCCTCAGACATCGCAAGGGCGGGGCGAAGGCCCGTCTCCTGCGAAATCTGCATCAGCCGTTCCTTCGCATCCTCCATGGTGAGCACACCGCCGCCCAGCAAAAGCGCCGCCTTCGCAAAATTCCCACGGTACAGCCGCGCGAAGGTTTTCGCAACGCCTGGCGCAAGCCCATAGTCAAAATTGGGGACCGACTGCCCGCCATGCTGATCATTCTGGTTGGACTGGATGGCGATACACGCCAGCGCCGCATAGCTCTGGATGTCGTTGGGGGTCCGCAGGTAGCCATGCCCTGTGGAAAACCCGTTCTCAAACAGCTTGACCAGGTCAATCTGACAGCACGTCGTTGTCAGGGTATAAAAATCGAAATCGTGAATATGGATGTCCCCGTCCTTATGCGCCTTGCTCTGTGCCGGAGGCAGGATGCACTTCTCGTAGTAGTCCTTCGCGCCCTCCGACCCGTACTTTAGCATGGTGCCCATAGCGGTGTCCCCGTCGATGTTGGCATTGTCCCGCTTCATGTCGCTGCCTTCCGCATCCGTGAAGGTCAGCTCGTCGTAGATCTTCATGAGCCGCGTGTTCATCTCGCGAACACGGTTGCGCTCCGACCGATACAAAATATATTTTTTGGACACGAACGGATACCCATTTTCCATCAGGACATTTTCCACCGTGTCCTGAATGTCCTCAATGGACGGCGCCGTGTCCGCAAAACGCCCCACCAACTTCTCCTCCGTGAGCTGTGCAAGCCGCTCACTCTCGTCTGCCGCATGTCTGCCGCATGCCTCCATCGCCTTGTTGATGGCACCAGAAATCTTCGTAATATCATAGGCAACCCGTCTGCCGTCTCGCTTGATGATGGTTTGAAACATGCCCTTTCCCCTCCTATATCTTGTGTCTTGCAATAGAATATCATACTATATATAGTTTGTCAAGAGAATTCTTGCCACAATCCATCCAAGTTTCTCGTACTTTTTTGTGGACTCGTGATCTGGCCCTAAAACGTAAAAATCCCCCGGCAACCACTGCTGCCGGGGGTAAATGCTTTCCAAAATAGATGAGATCCACCATGCCAGGTCCACCGGGCGACATCCCGCCCGTTTCCGCACAAAACACGCTATTTGACCACGATATTCACCAGTTTCCCCGGCACCACGATCACCTTTGCGATCTGTTTGCCGGTCGTCTGAGCCACAATCGCCTCATTTGCCAATGCAGCGGTCTGGGCATCCTCGCGGCTGATGTCGGCGGGCACCGTCATCTTGCCCCGCACCTTGCCGTTGATCTGGAGCACCATCTCAATCTCATCATCCACCGTCTTGGCCTCGTCATAGGTGGGCCAGCTCGCGGCGGACAGAAGCCCCGCAAAGCCCGCGCGCTCCCACATCTCCTCGGTGATGTGCGGCGCGGTGGGATTCAAGAGCAGCAGGAAGGTCGCAAGCTCGCCCCGCGTCACCTTGCCTCGTCTATTAAAGTCGTTCACCAGCGACATCAGGGTCGCGATGGCCGTATTAAACTTCATACGTTCGATGTCCTCTGAAACCTTTTTCACTGCCTTGTGCATGGTGCCTTCCAGCTCGGGAGAATACCCCTCCTCGTCTGTAAGCAGCTCCATGAGGTTCCAGACCCGCTCCATGAAGCGGAAGCATCCCTTGACGCCATTGGCCGACCACGGCGTCGCCTGGTCAAACGCGCCAATGAACATCTCATAGCACCGGAAGGTATCCGCGCCATAGCTGGCCACGATATCGTCGGGGTTCACCACGTTGCCGCGGGACTTGGACATCTTTTCGTTGTTCTCCCCCAGGATCATCCCGTGGGAGGTGCGCTTCTGGTAGGGCTCAGGCGTCGGCACCACGCCGCAGTCGTAGAGCACCTTATACCAGAACCGGGAATAGAGCAGATGGAGCGTCGTATGCTCCATCCCGCCGTTGTACCAATCCACCGGCATCCAGTAATCCAACAGCTCTTTGTCAGCCAGTGCCTCACTATTGTGCGGATCAATGTACCGCAGGAAATACCACGAAGACCCTGCCCACTGGGGCATGGTATCCGTCTCCCGTTTTGCGGGCGCACCACACTTGGGACAGGTGGTGTTCACCCAGTCGGTCATCTTCGCAAGCGGAGACTCCCCGTTGTCGGTGGGCTCATAGTTGTCCACCTCGGGCAGCGTCAGCGGCAGCTGCTCCTCGGGCAGCGGCACCCAGCCGCAGTGTTCACACCAAACCAGCGGGATGGGCTCCCCCCAGTACCGCTGGCGGGAGAACACCCAGTCCCGCAGCTTGTAGTTCACCTTGCGGTGCCCAATGCCCCGCTTTTCCAGATCATCAATGATGGCAGATATCGCATCTTTCACCTGCATGCCATCCAGGAAACCGCTGTTTACCATCACGCCCGAAGACGTATCGGTATATGCCGCGGCCTGGACGTCCTCGCCGCCGGCGACCACCTCAATGATGGGCATGCCAAACTTTTTGGCGAATTCCCAGTCCCGCTCGTCATGCGCCGGCACCGCCATGATGGCGCCCGTGCCGTAGCTCATGAGCACATAGTCCGAAATCCAGATGGGCAGCTCCCGGCCGTTCACGGGGTTAATCGCCCGCAGGCCATCGAGCATGACGCCCGTCTTATCCTTGGCCAGCTCGGTGCGCTCAAACTCCGATTTGCGGGCCGCTTCCTCCCGATATGCGACTGCTTCGGCGTAGTTGGCGATCTTGTCTTTGTACTTCTCCACAAACGGATGCTCAGGGGACAGCACCATGTAGGTCGCGCCAAACAGGGTGTCGGGTCGCGTAGTGTACACCGTGACGTGGTCCTCCGTTCCGGCGATGGCAAAGTCCACCTCTGCGCCTTCGGAGCGCCCAATCCAATTCTTTTGCTGGATCTTGACCTTCTCGATAAAGTCCAGCCCGTCCAGATCGTCAATGAGCCGCTGAGCATACTCGGTGATCTTCAGCATCCACTGGCTCTTGTTCTTCTGCACCACCTCGCTGCCGCACCGTTCGCAGACGCCGTTTACAACCTCCTCATTGGCCAGGCCCACCTTACAGGACGTACACCAGTTGATGGGCATCTCCTGCTTGTATGCAAGGCCCCGCTTGAACAGCTGCAGAAAGATCCACTGCGTCCACTTGTAATATGCCTCGTCGGTGGTATTGATCTCCCGTGACCAGTCAAACGAGAACCCGATGCTCTTCAGCTGCCGTTTGAAGTTAGCGATGTTGTCCGCCGTCACCTTCTTGGGGTGGATATGGTTTTTGATGGCGAAGTTTTCGGTGGGCAGGCCAAACGCATCCCACCCAATGGGATACAGCACGTTATACCCCTCCAGCCGCCGCTTGCGCGCCACGATGTCCAGCGCGGTATAGCTCCTGGGATGCCCGACATGCAGACCATGGCCCGACGGATAGGGGAATTCCACCAGTCCATAAAATTTGGGTTTGGAACGGTCATCCCCCGCGCGGAAGGTCTGCTCCTTTTCCCACCTGTCCTGCCACTTCTTTTCAATTTCCGAAAACGTATAATCCATGCTTCATCCGTCCTGTCTCTTCAAAATCTATGGTTTTTATTGTATCCCATTTGCCCGCCATTTGCAAGCCCCAATCCAAAAAAAGCGGGGGGCAATCTGAAGCCCCCCGCTTTGGGTATTGCTAAATCTTTGCGATGCCCAGCATGTCCAAGACCGAGCTGATCAAAATCAATACGATGAAGATGGGAGCGATGTATTTGACGACGATGCAGAAGAGTTTTTCCCGGCGGAACCGCGAAGACAATTTGACCTCTTCCACAATGGTCTTGGGCTTGATCACCCAGCCCACAAACAGACACGTCAGCAGCGCCGTGATGGGCATGAGTACCGCGTTGGTAATGAAATCGAACAGGTCTAGGATGGACAGCCCCAGCACCTTGATGAAGGACAGCGGCCCAAAGCCCAGCGAGGACGGAATGCCGAGCAGGAACACCGCCACAGCGATACCGATGGCCGCCGTCCGCCGTTTGATCGCAAATCGGTCACAAATCGTGGCAACCACAGCCTCCATCAGGGATATGGCCGAAGTGAGCGCCGCGAGCAGCACCAGCAGGAAAAACGCACTGCCCACAATAGCGCTCATGATACCTCCGCCGCCCATCTTCTCAAACACGCCGGGCAGGGTCACAAACATGAGGCTGGGGCCCGCATTGACCGCCGTTTCCCGTCCGCCCGCCGCAAACACCGCCGGGATGATCATAAGGCCCGCCAAAAATGCAACGCCCGTGTCAAAAATCTCAATCTGCCCAACCGCTTTCTCCAGATCGTCCTCCTTGCGCAGGTAGGAGCCATAGGTGATCATAATGCCCATCGCAAGGGACATGGAGTAAAACATCTGCCCCATAGCTGCGAGCACCGTCGTGGCGGAGAAATCCTGAAAATTGGGCAAAAGATAGTATTTGACCCCCTCCATCGCGCCTGGCAGCGTACAGGAATAGATCGCAATTGCGATGGAAAGCAGCACCAAGACGGGCATGAGCACCTTGCTGACCCGCTCAATGCCTTTTTTCACCCCGCCCAAAATCACTGCCAATGTTGCCACCACAAAAATCGTCTGCCAAATGATGGGTTCAAACGCTCCGCCGATGTAGGCGTCAAAAAAGCCCTCCTGCGCCGTCGCCGTATGTGCACCCGTCATAAATGAGACCAGGTATTTGAGCACCCAGCCGCCGATCACGTTGTAATACGACAGAATGATAAATGCCGAAAAGGAGCCCAAAACGCCGATGAACGCAAACCGCTTGTGCAGCTTGCGGAATGCATCCACAGGACTGAGGCCCGTCTTGCGGCCAATCGCGACCTCGGCGATCATCACCGTGAACCCAAAGGTCACCACCAAAATGAGGTACACCAGCAGGAAAATCCCGCCGCCATATTTTGCCGCCAGATAGGGAAACCGCCAGATGTTTCCCAGGCCCACCGCGGAGCCCGCCGCCGCGAGCACAAAACCCAACTGCCCTGAAAATTTGCTTCTCTCTGCCATTCTCAATCCCACCCTTGCTAAAATTTCCAATATCTTATAACAGCCCCAACCAAACGAGCATGCGTTCCGCCACAAACACCGTCCCCGCCGCCCCCAACGCCACGGGCAGCAGCCCCAGCTTCCGCCATGCCAGCAGGATTGCAACAGCCGTGCCGCACAGGGCGGATATCAAGGATGCGGTGGAATACAGGATATCGGGGAACACCATGGCCGCCAAAATCCCATAGGGCATATACAGCAAAAAAGATTGCAAAAACCGGTTCTGAATCTTCCTGCGAAAGAGCGCCAGCGGCACCACGCGAGGCAAATAGGACACCAGTGCCATCACAGCAATGACCGCAAGCAAAAATCCATTACGCATCGCCATCCCCCTCCGTCATGCTGCAGGCAGGATACCGCAGCGCACCCACAGCCGCGGCCGCCACGCCGCAAATGATGATAACCCAGCCGCCGGACAGCCGATTTAGCCCTGGCACCCACCGAAACAGGCAGCTGAGGCCCACCGCGGCCAGCACCACCATCGTCACGGGCCGTACCTCCTTTGCCGGCGGCACCACGATGGCGATAAACATGGCAAAGATGGCAATGCCCAGTGCGGAGCTGACCGAAGCGGGCAGCGCAGCACTGGCAAACACGCCCGCCACCGTGCCTCCCACCCAACCGGCGTAAGAGACTAAGATGAGGCCCATCATGTACCCAAACGTGAGCGGCGCTCGCTGCTGCATGGAGACGCCGAAGATCTCATCGGTGTCCCCAAATGCGATGAGCAGACGCTGCCACATGGTCACCTTATCAGACAGCCGCTGGGAAAGAGACAGGGACATGAGCAAATACCGCAGGTTGATAATCAAAATGGTAAACCCAATCTCCGTGAGCGCGGCACCCTGTGCCCAGAGATTTGCCCCCACAAACTGGCCCGTTCCCGTAAAGTTGGACAAGGAGATCAAGACGGGCGCCCACAGCGGCATGCCGTTCTCTACAGCCAGCATCCCAAACGCGAAAGAAACCGACAGGTATCCCAGCAGAATGGGAAGCCCATGCTTTGCACCCTTGGCAAAGGTCAATCGCTGCACCGTCATCGCTTGTCCCACCTTTCCATGAAATTGTCACTATTTTAACATACATTGCTCCCCTCTTGCAACCCTTTTTGCGTTGGTCGTACATAAAAATCCATAATAACCGGCTGTGATTTTTCCTACCCGTAGTATTTCCCATACAGGCGAACAAATCACAAAAAAAGGCCGGACAGTTGTCCGGCCTTTTTTGGCTCTGGAGATATATGCAATTATATTCTCTTCACATTCGCAGCCTGAGGGCCTTTTGCGCCATCTACGACCTCAAACTCCACTTCCATGCCTTCATCCAGGGTTTTGTAGCCTTCCATATCAATCGCGGAATAATGCACGAATACATCCGTACCGTCTTCGCTTTCGATGAAACCAAAGCCCTTCCCAGCGTTGAACCATTTTACTTTTCCTGTCTGCATTCCTAAACTTCCTCTCTCTTTCTGATATACGAACCGCACCGTGTGATACAATCCATTTTTTATAATAGCACAGAATTCCATTGCTGTCAAGTCTTAATTGTGGAATTCTTTTACAATTTTTTCCCACATACCAGCGTAACCCGTTCGGACTGGGCACTCGCTGGCTGGCGCGTAAACCCGTCCAGCTGCTCTAAAACAATGAGACCCGCCTCATCCAGCAAATGCACCAGCGTCGCGATGTCATAGACACGCTCGGTATGCTCCTCGCTGATGCGGTCGTATGCCCCGTCCGCCCGGCGCACGAAGAAGTCCAACAGGAACCGACACAAATCCCCCTCCAGCGCATTGTCCCAAACATAGAACACATCCTCTGTCTCATAACAGAAGGTCTGCCCTGCCAGGACATGTTGAAATTTATAGGGCGTATTCACATCAAATAGGAACAGGCCGCCGGGATTCAAGTAGTTTTGCACCAGCGCAAATACTTGGGAAAGGCCCTCCGTTACATAGTTGATGCTGTCCAGCATACACACAATGGCATCCACGGTACCATACAATTCAAAGGCACGCATGTCCTGCTCCAAAAACAGCACCTGATCGAAGCCTGCCGCTTTTGCGCGCGCGACCGCCAGCATGTCAGCCGAGCCATCCACGCCCAGCATGTCGTAGCCGCGGCGGGCAAGCTCCACCGTCAGGCTGCCCGTCCCACACGCAAGATCCAGCACCAGCGACGGGTCCACACCATGCACGCGAAAACGGTCCTCCAAAAAATCTGCAATGCTGCCATAGTCCACATCAAAGGTGAGCTGGTCATACAGCATCGCAAACGCCCCATACTGCATCCCGCACGCCTCCTATCCAACCATGACGTTGCCTTCGGGATACCGGACGCTGTTCCCCTCACCGCCGCGCAAGGCAATGGCAAAGGCAGCCGTCATAACGCCAACGCGACCAAGGTACATGATGGCTGACAAAATGACCAGAGAAGCATCCGAAAGCTGCGGCGTCAGACTCATTGTCAGGCCGACGGTTCCAAATGCAGACACCACCTCAAACAGGGTGGCCAAAAAGTCTTTCTCATCCAGGACCAGCACCAACATGGTACCCACAATCACCAGCACAATGCTGATCACCAAAATGACCAACACGCGCAAAATCACTTGCCGCTTAATCTGACGGCCAAACACATTGACGCCCGAATGGCCGCGTATCACTGCCAGGCAGGTGAGCAGCAGCACACCGATGGTTGTGGTTTTCACGCCGCCCGCGGTCGACCCCGAAGAGCCGCCAATGAACATCAGAATGATGATCACCATCAAAGATGCGCTCCGCATGCTGGTAAGGTCCACCGTATTGTACCCCGCGGTACGTGATGTAACAGATTGAAATAATGGGATCAATATCTTCTCAGATGCGCTGGCATCTACCAATGTCTTGGGATTGTTCCATTCCAATACCCCAATCGCGAACGCACCGCCCACAATCAGCAGCATGGTCATAACCAACACCAGCTTGGTATGTAGCCGGAAATTCCGCCAGCGCCGATTTTGCAGGATATCTTCCCAGACCATAAATCCCAAACCGCCTATCACGATGAGGGCCATGATGGTCAGGTTCACCACCCAATCTCCGCTATAGGTCGTCAGGCTAGAAAAAGGCTCTCGCTCCCCCATTAGATCAAACCCCGCATTACAGAACGAGGATACTGAATGGAAGATGCCCTTTGTGATACCGCCCCACAGCCCAAAATCGGGGATAAATCGCAGGGCCAGAATCACCGCCCCCGTACCTTCAAACAGAAACGTCCCAATCAAAATATGCCGCACCAAGCGCACGATACCCTGGAGGCTTTCATTGTTAAGAGATTCCACCATGAGCAGCCGCTCCCGCATGGTGATTGTCCGCCGCAGGGCAAAAGACAGCATGGTGGCAACCGTCATAAATCCCAGACCGCCCGTCTGGATCAGCAGCAAAATGACCACTTTTCCAAACATGGTCCAGTGGCTATAGGTGTCCACCACAACAAGCCCCGTCACGCAAGTGGCAGAGGTCGCAGTAAACAGCGCATCCACAAACCCGATACTCCTGCCGTCCTGCGACGCGATGGGCAGCGTCAACAAAATGGCACCCGCGAGGATGACCAAGAAAAACCCAATCAGGATGATTTGGTTCGGTTTGATTTTTACCAGAATATACCGTTTTATAAACCGCAAAAATGCAAGCAGCATATCGCACCCCGTTCTTTCGTTCAAAACTGTTAAATAGCAGCACTTAGCATTTGTAAAGCAAATATGAAAAAACGATCCATAATGAAAAAGAAATCCGCACAAGGCGAATTTCTTTTGGGTTCCTATTTCGGATGCCGGGCTTAAAGAGCCGCCTTCGCCTTGTCTGCCAACGCCTTAAAGGCCTCTTTGTCATGAATGGCCAACTCAGACAACATCTTCCGATTCATTTCGATGCCGGCTTTTTTCAAACCGTTCATAAAACGGGAATAGTTCATCCCATTTTGCTTGGCTTCCGCGCTGATACGCGTAATCCACAGCTGGCGGAAGTTGCGCTTCTTCTGTTTTCTGCCGATATATGCATATACCAGGGACTTCATGACCGCTTCTTTCGCGGTCCGAAATAGTTTGCTCTTACCGCCCCGATATCCCTTTGCGAGCTTTAAAATTCTTTTATGCTTTTTTCTGGTGGTCATTGCACCCTTTACTCTTGCCATATTCGTTTCCTCCTACTCATGTAAAATCGAATTGTGCGGATGACTGGTTCCGCAGCTCCTTACTTATACGGAATCAGCTTGTGGATCACCTTGGCATTCGCGGCGCTCGCATAGGTTCCTTTGCGCAGGTTGCGTTTCCGTTTGGTGGATTTCTTGGTCAAGATATGGCTTGTATAAGCATGGTTCATTTTGATCTTGCCAGATTTGGTCTTGCGAAACCGCTTCGCAGAAGCTCTGTGCGTCTTAATTTTTGGCATAACTAGCACTCCTCTCACATTTTGGTCCACCCGGCGAAACATATGCCCGGCAGACGATATACAGGGTAGAATACACAATGTTATTTGGGATTGATTGGACTGATCATCATGGTCATGTTCCGGCCTTCCAGCTTGGGCCGCTTTTCGGTGGTTCCCACCTCAGACAGCATCTCTCCAAACCGGATGAGCAGTTCCTCTCCCAGCTTGGCATGCGCGACCTCGCGCCCACGGAAGCGAACGGTGACCTTCACCTTGTCCCCTTCTTTTAAAAACTTACTGGCATTCTTTGCCTTCGTATTCAAGTCATTGTCATCAATGCTAGGAGAGAAGCGAATCTCTTTGATATTCACGATCTTCTGGTTCTTCCGGGCTTCCTTCTCCCGCTTGGCCGTCTCAAACTTATACTTCCCGTAATCCATGATTTTGCACACGGGCGGCTCGGCCTTGGGAGCGATCTTAACCAAATCCAGGTTCTTTTCAATCGCAAGCGCGAGCGCATCCCTAGATGACATCACACCCAGCTGTGCGCCGTCGTCGCCAATCAAACGAACCTCTCTGTCACGAATCTCCTCATTGATCATCAATTCTTGTTTACTAATGCAAAACACCTCCAAATCCATTGTCAACAAAAAAACGCGGATAGCAACGCTATCCGCACACGAATACACACAAACAAAGCATGTATGGACCGCTTTGGCAGGCGCCTTGCGGTGAGAAACGGATAGTTTCTGCTTCCTGAACGGTAGTAGTATACCACAGTCAGTTTGGTTTGTCAACTGTTTTTTTAAATATTTTTTATTCGCCGCCTGCGGCAAAAGGCGGCGCATGTAAAATCTCATCCAGCGTGGCAAGGGCGCGTTCCGCAATCCGCCCATACCGTTCCTTCTTGTTGCGGATGCGCTCGGGCAGCCCGTCAATGAGCCCAAAATTGATGTTCATAGGCTGATAATCTCCCGATGGGCTGCGGGACACATGCGCCGCCAGCGCACCCGTCGCCGTCCGGGACGGGAAGACCACAGGGGGCTGCCCCAGCAGCCGCATGGCCGCGTTGATGCCCGCCACAATGCCCGACGAGGCGGATTCGACATACCCCTCAACGCCCGTCATCTGTCCCGCAAAGAACAGGCCGGGCCGGGCGAGCGCCTCATACGTATCGGACAGCAGGCCCGGCGCATGCAAAAAGGTGTTGCGGTGCATCACCCCATACCGCACGATTTCGGCATGCTCCAGGCCGGGAATCATGGAAAACACCCGCTTTTGCTCCCCAAATTTGAGGTGGGTTTGGAAGCCCACCATGTTGTACAGCGTCCCTGCGGCATCGTCCTGCCGCAGCTGGACCACCGCATAGGCCTCCTTGCCCGTCTCGGGATGCGCAAGGCCCACAGGCTTTAGCGGCCCGAACCGCATGGTATCCTCCCCGCGGGCGGCCATGATTTCAATGGGCATGCACCCTTCAAAGACCGTCTGTTTTTCAAAGCTCTTCATAGGCGCCGTTTCCGCATGTACCAGCGCCTCCCAAAACGCAAGATATTCCGCCTTGTCCATGGGGCAGTTGAGGTAATCGGGCGTCCCCTTGTCATACCGCGCCTTTCGGTACACCTTCTCCATGTCGATAGACTCCGCTGTCACAATGGGCGCGGCGGCATCATAGAAATACAGCGACCGTCCGCCCACAAACCGGCCGATGTCCTCTGCCAGCGCGTCGGACGTGAGCGGCCCCGATGCGATCACCACACAATCGCCGTCGGGAATCTGCATGACCTCCTCCTCCATCACCGTGATAAGCGGATTTGCCCGGATACGGTCGGTCATGCGCTGTGCAAAGCCCACGCGGTCCACTGCCAGCGCACCCCCGGCAGGCACCCGTGTCTCATCGGCGCATGCCATCACCAAGGAACCCAGCCGCCGCATCTCCTCTTTGAGCAGCCCCGCGCCATTTTCAAGCGCATCCGCCCGCAGGGAGTTAGAGCACACCAGTTCCCCTAGCAGGTCAGACGAGTGCGCAGGCGTCTTCTTGCCCGGTTTCATCTCATAGAGCAAAACCTCTGCACCAAACCGCGCAAGCTGCCAAGCCGCCTCACAACCCGCCAGTCCGCCGCCAACCACAATCGCTTTCATTGCATACGCCTCCTGCTTTTCGGATGCCTTTCATTGTACCATCCAAAGCGGCAATTGTCAATGCGGTCTGCCGCATAATATACTGTAGTAGGCGTGTGCACGAAGGGAGGGATTCGGATGAAAGGCGCTGCAAAAGAGGTGCTGGGTGCACTAAAGCAATCGCTGACCAGCGCGGAGGTCGAGGTGGATACGCTGGTCAAGCTGGTCAAGAAGACGACGGAAAAAAAGCCGCGCAAGCCCGCACGGCATCATACATAGCCAAAAAGGGCACAAAGCGGTATATGCATTGTGCCCCAAAAACACACCGAAAAGCGAAACAACGGGCGGCATCTCTGCCGCCCGTTGCTCAGTTTGGGGAAACTCTATATTTTATACGATTAAGCAATGTTTATGCCTCGGGCAGCAGGTCAGCGTCTGCGTCCGACCCCTCTGCTGCACCTGCCGCTTCCTCCGTATCCGAGACAACCATGTCAGGCTCTTCGGACGCGGATTCCTCCTCTACAGGAGCCGCTGGTTCTTCTGTCACCGGCTCTTCCGGTTCCACCACATCCATTTCTTCCGCCGCATCTTCCTCTACGACTTCCTCTGCTGTATCATCAGCCTCTGGGACCTGAGGAAGCTGGCCACTGCGGTCAATACCGGGATCGTATTCCTCGTCCTCCCAGGTGATCTGGATGGATGAGACACTCTTACCAAAGTTGTTAAGCAAAATTGCCAGGTCAGCCGCATTGACAGCGCCGTCGCCATTGAGGTCAGCTGTTTCATCCACTTCGCCAGTCAGAATGCTGCCCATAATCGCATTCTGGACATAGGTCAAATCGTTGATATCAATTTCGGTAACCACATCATCCGTTACCTTACCCAATACCGGCTTAAACGGAACCACCATCTTGTTGACCAAGAGGCCTGTTTCCGGATTAAACGCGCTCTGCGGAATGTTCACCAGTTGCGGCAATGCACCTTCCACAGAAATCACCAATTGATATCCATCTGCCGGAGCTTCCTCCAGCTGCGATGCGGCAAAGTAATAGTGGCCTTCCTCCGTCGGAGTTGCTGTCGCTGTATCAATGACAATGGTGTCATATCGTGTTGCACTTGAGGTATCAATATTGGTGCCACTTATCACAGCACCCGAGTAGACGTCGATGGTAACCTCACCATTGTAGTCAGACGACAGGAAACCACTGATCGTGTTCGCAACCGGCGTTTCCAGATCCTCTGGCGGCGTAAATTCCTCACGCAGCGCCAGCGTCAGTACTTCTTCTTCCACCGTGCCCAGCGCAGTGGTGATTTTCAGCGTCACGTTAACAGTCGCCGGGCTCTGCGCCTCTTCTTTTGCAGTCAAAGTCCAATTGCCATCCTGCGATGCAACGGTAAATGCATCTGTATTGTCAATGGTAAATTCAACAACCGGCTGATGCAGTTTATCCAGTTCCGGATTTAAGGTAACCCATTCATACACATCTGCCAGGTTGATGCTCTCACCAGCCGCCAGCTTCTTGGGAGCCAGTTGGTTCATCGCAGCCTCATCCACTTGGATGGATGCTTCGCGCATCACCGTGATTTTCTTGCTTGCAATGAAGGTATAGGTGTCATGCGTTGCCGTCGCTGTCAGCGTCGCTTCCACAACGGTTGCATCGTCGGGCACCGTTCCAATGGTAATCACGCCTTCGGACGTAACGGTCACCGTCGTACTGCCGTTTTCAACAGACCAAGTGATGCTCTCTTCCAGCGCAGCCACCACATCGGGATCCATCTCGCCTTCATTGGTGGTTACAACCGTCACCGTCGGCGTCTCAACCGATCCATTCTCCGCAACCGTCACATCCTCAGCCGGATCCAGGGAAATCCCCGTGGGCGCCACATAGGAAACAGGCACCGTCAGCTGCACCGTCGTATAGGCGGTCACACCTGCACTCGCCTTCACAGCCACATTGTATGCCCCGCTGGTATAACCCGCGGCGGTCGCATCAATGGAGAATGCACCATCCGCAACCGCATCCTTGGTGCCATAGGCCACAACGCCGGCCGCCTCCGCACTCCACTCAGCGGGCTCAGTGCCGCTGTAGATGATATAGGTCAGCGTCTCAGCGCCGCTGCCGTTTGCCAACGTACCCGAAATCACCACGGTATTCGTATCCGCAGTCTGGGTTGCCGTAAGGTCCGTAATGAACGGATCAACGGCCTCCTGAATATAGGTAAGCGCGATGGTCTTTTCCGCCTGATCCCCGTTGGACGCTCTGGTGACAGTCACAATGTAGTTTCCGTCGCCCGTCCACTCGGTCGCCAAATCGCTGAAGGGAATTTCGTTATTAAAGCTGCCGTCTGTCTCTACATCTACCACAAACGACTCCATGCTATACTGTTCCAGCGCAATCGCATTCAAAATCTCACGCGAACCGTCTGCCGCAGCCGCACCCAGCAGGAAGTTGCCATCCAAAATCTGGCCCGCTTCCGCATCCGCGGTTGCTTGTTTTACAACGGTCACCGTGACCTGCTCGCCAGCCACCGGATCGGTCACCGATCCCGCGATCCGAACCGCGTTCTCGCCTTCCACCTGCGCGGTCGCATCACTCAACGTAATGGTACCAGAGGGCGCAGGTACTGCCGTGACCGTAATCGACTTGCTCGCAGTCGTCGACTGCCCGCCATACGTTACGTTTGCGGTCAGCGTCGCGCTGCCTTCCCCTGTAAAGGACAAGGTGTTGTCAGTCACCTGGCCAACCCCTGTTGCGCTCCATACAACGCTCTCAGGCGATGCCGGTTCACTGTCTACCGTCAGGCTAATGTTCGCATCGGCCAACGAAACCGTCGCGTCCGCCTGATAGCTATCGTCAACACCCGTGATGGTTGCTGCCAGCACAGGATCGCTCGGCTCCGTACCGCCGCCCACCTTCTGGATACTGACCTTCTGCACGTCGGGGCCCACCGTACTGCTCATGGCATTGGCCCGCACCGTATACTCGGCGCTTTCCGTGACCAAATCATCGTCATATGCCAGCTCAAAGCTAAATGCACCCGTATCATTATCGGTCTGGACGATCTGATCCAGCACGATGATACCTGCGCTGCCATCCAGAATATTTTCCACCGTAATGGTTTCAGCCTTGGACACCGTCAGCGCAATGTCCTTGCCCTTCAGGTAATCCGCAACGGTACCCGAAATGGTCAGCGCATTGGTCGGCTGGCCATCTACCATCTTCTGCACCGCAGAGGTAATATCGACGCCTTCTCCTTCCACAGGCGGCACCGACGAATCCGTTACCGTAACCGAGATCTCTTTTGTCTGGGCATTCCCGTTGATGGTGACCGTCGCGGTGATGGTTGCCGAACCCGCAGCAACACCCGTCACGACACCCGTCGCGGGATCCACCGATGCGATATCGGGCTTATCCGATACAAACGCATAGCTCGCAGGGTCACTGCTATCTTCCCCTGTTAGGATCAGCAGAGCCTTGACATCCAGCGTCGCATCTTTTTGCACGGTCTGCGCGGCAATGTCGCCAATCACGAAGAATGCATAGTCGCCAGTCGCAGTCTGCACAACTGCCACATCCGTTCCGCCCACCTTGATGGTATATTCCCCGGCAGGCGCGGACTGCTTCATCAGAAAGTTCTCCTCGAAGTCATCCAATGACTCAAACTGCATGATGCCAACGATGTTCTCCTCGCTGGGCTCCTCACCCGCCTTGTGCATCAGCACCGTGATCTGCTGATTCGCAGCGGGCTCCGTAACGGTACCTGCCACCGTCACCTCACGCGTCGCCCCGACCTGACCGGTCGTGGGATCCAGCTCGATGGTTGCCGCGTTCGCTGTCACAGACGCGAGAGCCAAAAGTGCTGCAACCAGAAGACTACCTACTTTTTTTCACGCGTTTCCCCTCCTTATGTATGCCGGACTTGTGCACATCACTGTGCCCCATCACAAGCCCTTGACATCCTAACACAAAACACAAAGGTATACAAAAAGCCATTACACCTTATGTATTAATTATACTATTCCCACAATAAAAGTCAAGGAAAACCGTTCAGAAAATGTGCACATATTTTCGATTTCTCTTTTGTGCACGATTCACAAATCCCCATACGCTCGCTCCACTCGTTTCTATGCATTCATACAAAAAAGGAAGGGCTTCCATCAACCCTTCCTTTTATATATACGCAGATGTTCAGGCGTTTATGCGCCAATTTCCATTATCTGGCCAGCCAGCCGCCATCCACCGCGATGGTGAAACCATTGATGTAGTCCGAAGCGGAGGATGCCAGGAAGACCACCGGCCCCATGATGTCATCCGGCGTGCCCCAGCGGCCCGCAGGAATACGCTCTAGGATCTCGCCGTTGCGCTTTTCGTCCGCACGCAGCGCGGAGGTGTTGTTGGTCGCCATATACCCAGGCGCCACACAGTTCACATTGATGCCCTTGTCCGCCCACTCATTGGCCAGCGTCATGGTCACGCCTTTTACCGCGCTCTTGGATGCGGTATAAGACGGAACGCGGATACCGCCCTGGTAAGACAGCATGGAAGCGACGCTGATGATCTTGCCGCCCGTTCCCTGCTTCATGTACTGTTTGGCAACCGCCTGGGAAAGGAAGAACAGCGTCCGGATGTTGATGTTCATGACGTCATCCCAGTTTTCCACCGTAAACTCGATGGAATCCTGCCTGCGGATGATCCCCGCGTTGTTGCACAGGATGTCCACATGCCCAAACTCCTTGACCGCCGTCTCCACGATGGTGTCAATGGGGTCTAGGGTCATGAGGTTGGCAACCACGCCGACGAACTTCTTGCCGATCTCTTTCATGTGCGCCGCAGTGTCGGTCATCTCCACATAGTCCACGCCTACAATGTCCGCGCCCGCTTCCGCCAGCGCATAGCACATGCCCTGTCCGAGCCCCGTGCTGGCGCCCGTGACGATGGCAACCTTCCCATCCAGTTTGAATTGATCCAGAATCATTGTGCATTACTCCTTTTTCTATGTATTTCTAATCGTAATTTTCGCCCATAACCGGCTGTATTATTTGAGGTCTTTCATCGCGACATCGTCCATGTCGTCAAAGTTCTGATTCTCGCCCGCCATGCCCCAGATGAAGGTATAATTCCGGGTTGCAACGCCCGAATGGATGGACCAGCTGGGGGAGATAACCGCCTCTTCGTTGCGCATCACAATGTGCCGCGTCTCGTTGGGCTCGCCCATCATGTGGAAGACCACATCGTCCTCACCCAGATCAAAGTAGAAATAGACCTCCATGCGGCGGTCATGCGTATGACAGGGCATGGTGTTCCAGTTGCTGCCCGGCTCCAGCTCGGTCATCCCCATGAGCAGCTGACAGCTCTGGCACACAGCGGGATGGATGAACTGATTGATGACGCGCTTGTTGCACTCCTCCACCGAACCCAGGGGCCGCTTGTTGGCCTTGGCGATGTCGATCTTGACCGTGGGATACGACGTGTGTGCCGGGGTGGAATTGATATAAAATTTCGCGGGATTCTTGGGGTCTTTGCTCGTAAACACAACGTCCTTGATGCCCATCCCGACATACAGGCCGTCCTTGTGGATCAGCGTATAGGCCTCGCCGTCCAGCGTCACGGTGCCTTCGCCGCCAACGTTGATGACACCCAGCTCGCGGCGCTCCAGGAAATAATCCACGCCCAGCTCATGCCCCGCTTCCAATTTCAGCGGCGCGTCAGTCGGGCAAACGCCCCCTGCAATAATACGGTCCACATGGGAATAGACCATCTTGATTTTGCCCGGCAGGAAAAGGTTCTGTATCAAAAATTCCTTCCGCATCTGCTCGGTCGTGTAATGTTTGGTATCGTTGGGGTTCCAGCTGTTGCGTACCTCGATATCCATGATAATGCCTCCTTCTTTCTATCCGTTTGGTATCTTTGTCAGCGCGCATTGTCGAAACACTTGCCCTCGGCCGGAAGAACAGCCGCCATCCGAGCACTGCCTTCACAGCACCCAAGCTGTCTGCTTCCTGTTCAAATTCTCAGTCGCGCCAAATCATTCCTTTTTATATTATATCACAAAAAGAACAGAGTGCAAGAGGCATTTTTATGAATTCTACCCAAAGGACTGTATATGGTCTTTTTGTTTTGCCCCCAAGCGGCCATTTGGTTACAGGTCCCATCGCCAGACCAACGTGCTTGTATGGCCCGGATACCAAACGGATGGCAACTCCCCCGCGCAAAATAATCGGATGTGGGCCATGCACAGAAGGCGCGTCCGTTGCATATAGTCTTATTACGCAATGATGATGGGGGTGTTTGGATGTTTGCTTCTCTGGGGATGTTGGGATTGTATGTGCTGCGGTATGCTGCTTTTTTACTGGGATATCTGTCCAATAACCACGCGTTTCCCAAACCGCTTTCCCCTGAGGAGGAGGCGCACTATCTGCGGCTTGCCGCACAAGGCGACAGCCAGGCGCAAAACATCCTCATTGAGCGCAACCTACGGCTGGTCGCCCACGTGGTAAAAAAATACGCGCAAAGCGGGTATGACAGCGACGATCTCATCTCCATCGGCACCATCGGCCTCATCAAGGCCATCCATTCCTATAACTATGAAAAAAAGACCAAACTCGCGACCTATGCCGCCCGGTGCATCGAAAATGAGATCCTCATGGTCATGCGGTCGGGAAAGAAGCTGCAGGGCGAGGTTTCCCTGCAGGATTCGCTTGGACATGACGCGGAGGGCAATGAGATCACGCTGATGGACATCCTGCCCTATGAGACGGATGACATTTTGGATGAGATCGGGCACAACATGGACGTCAAGCGGCTATACGCCGCCATCCAAAGCACACTCACCGGACGGGAGCGGGACATCGTCCTGCTCCGGTATGGCCTCACCGGGCGGCCATACACCCAACGGGAGATCGCCAAAAATATGAATATCTCGCGCTCCTATGTATCGCGTATTGAAAAAAAGGCCCTTGAAAAGCTCGCAAAACAATTCCAAGAAGGGGCCGAGCCGCCACAGTGAGCACTTCCGGTGTGCCAATAGAAGACACCAACCGGCGCACAAATGCATCCGCTTTCCGCGCGCACCAACGTATCACAAAAAGCCCTGCACAATGCAGGGCTTTTTGCAAGCTGTTCAAAATTAATAGGTATGATCCACATCCCACGAGAGAATGAAACCATCTGACGCACGAATCTCGGCGGAGTATTCCACTCCATCCTTCCAGAATTCAATCTCATACTTCCGCACGCCGTCATCCCGCTCCAGCTGGGTTTCCGTAAACTGCACACCGTCCGCACCAATACCGGCTTCCGCCAGCGCAATCTCCTTGGCTCGGTCCAGCGAAATCTCGCCGCTTTCATTCGTCTGTGGTGCACTCTGTTGGCTCTCACGGTCCACATCCCAGGACAAAATAGCGCCGTCCGATGCACGGATCTCGGCGGAGTATTCCACACCGTCTTTCCAAAACTCGATGTCATACTGCTGTACGCCATCATCCCGTTCCAAACGAGCCTTGGTAAAAGTCACGCCATCTGCGCTGATGCCCGCCTCCGCGAGCGCGATCTCCTTGGCTCGATCCAGCGAAATCTCATCCGCCGAGGGCTGCGGCGTCGCCTGACCGTCCACGATCACATCCGCGTCGGTCACAGTTGAGGTGCTGTCTTTTAGTTCAATGCGTTTTTCATTTTCATACCAGTACACTGTCTTCCCCATGAGGTTTCCGATTGCGCGGACGGGAAGATACGTTGTCCCGTCATACAAAAGGGGATACACGGTCTCGCCCTGTGCGTTTTGGAAGGTTCTGACCTGCCCATCGACCACAACCGTAAAATCCGGCCGGATTTCAGACTGGACATACTGAATCACCCCGGCTGCCGATGCGCCAAATGCCAGGCAAACCACACCAACCACACAAGCGGCAAAAATGGAGATCTTTTTTTTCATTTTTCTTCCGTCCTTTCCGTTTGATAGGTTTCAACCGTCGGGTTGATGACAATATTGTACTATTTTTTTGTACAATTGTCAATAATCTTTTCAGAAAATTTTTCATCTATTCCCCAAAAATGGGACACGGTATTCCGCACTGCCATGCTGATATCCTTCACAAATAACATCACAAAAAAACAGGGCCAAAGCGCCGCTGTTTCTCGCTTGACCCTGCTATTTTTGGTTATACACCCACTCCGCCATGTGGCAGGCAGTCAAGCGGAAGTGTGTCACAACCGCTAGCAATCCGTCCCCGACTGTTTCATCACCTCCGCCAGGCACCGAATATAGTACTTGTAATTTTCCAGAGAGGTGGACGGTGCAACCTGATGGTCGCATCCCGGGATATAGCCGCCTTGGCGGATCACGGGCAGGATGCGCTCAAATTCCCGCTCAATGGCATCCTTCCCCTTTGCAATCTCCAGCTTGTTAAATGCCCCCAGAAACTTTAAGGAGGGATACTGCTCCCGCACGCGCACAATATCCATGCCCGCGTTGACATCCATGGGGACAAACCCCTCAACGCCCACATCCATGAACGCAGGGATCAGCGCCGCAAAGTCCCCGTCCGTATCCACGATGATATGTCTAACCCCTTTTGCTTTTAGAAAGGGGACAAGTTGCCTGTAAAACTGACCCACGAATTGTTCAAAATGACCGGGGCCGATCATGGGTCCGTTTTTGCCGCTGATGTCCTCGTTGATAAATATGGTATCCACGGGCAGGATATCTAGCAAAACATCCAAATATTGGGTATACAATTTTACCAGGTAGGCGCCGATATCACAGAGCAGCTCAGGGCAGTCATACATGGCCATCAGATGCTGCTCGGCGCCCAGCAGCTGAAATCCCGTCCAGAAAAAACCCCAGATAGTGAGCCGCACTTCAAATTGCCCCGCGCGGCTTCCCTGCGCATACTTC
Source organism: uncultured Clostridia bacterium (assembly GCA_944393605.1). Lineage (GTDB taxonomy): Bacteria > Bacillota > Clostridia > UBA1381 > UBA9506 > CALYAO01. Next base: position 130,708 of record CALYAO010000044.1, on the reverse strand, counting down.
CCATAAATACGCGCGAAATTCTCTTTGGTATAGTGCTGTTCCTGGATGCGATCTCCCATTTTTTTGAGCGCCGTCCAGTCTTCCCAACTGCCAACGGCAGGCGACACCGCCGTCACCAAGCCCGAATCCTTCCAATACTTCCGAACCCAGCCATCCTCTTCTGCTTTGACGACATACGTGTCTGTCTCCTCCAATGTTTTGGTTGGAAACCCAAAGAAGGGCGGCTTGAAAAAGATGCGGCGCAATGAATCAAACCCGAAATATACTTCTAGCTGTGCGACCCCATCCGTCATGCCGCAGTCTAGGTACTTCATCGCCTCTTCTGCCCTGCCGAAATCATGCCCGTCTACAGCGCTGCGAATATCCAGCTGTGCCGGAAGGCCCTCTTCCAGCCACCGTTCTATCGTGAGCGTCCAAGGATAGAAGGTCTCCATCACACTGCCCCTGTCCTCACACTTCTCAAAGGACAACGTTCTATTCAACCGTTCTTTGTCAGTCAGCATCCGATTCACCTCGTATGGCAGTAAAAGAACCGCCCAGATGTCCTCAGGAAAAATCCGCGGTCTCCTCCCGGATCATTTGGACAAATCGCTTCACCTTGTCCGGATTGTTATGAATGGTATACACGTCCCTTTGGGTGAACTCCAAGGTGCATCCCCGGGCCGCCTGCACGGTTTGCCGGATATGCGCACGCACCGCCTCCTCATCCAGCGCCACATCCACCCCCAGGAAATTCGGATTGGGTTTGCGGTGATAAATGACGCGGGTGCCCCGCAGCCGTTCCCCCATGTACGCCTCGTCGCACCAAGGTGAGATGGAGACCCGCCCTAGGTTGGAAAGCTTAGACAGGCACTGCTCCCAGATGGGATGCACCGGCTCACAGCAGCCATAGGAAAGCAGGCCATACATGTCCGAAACCTTTTTATAATAAGGAAAGATGAACTCCGCAAACATGTCGCTTGAGATGCCGACCGTCTCCTGCGAATCCATAAAGCCCCAGATGTCCCGTGTTGTGTAGTGATCCAAGTCGTTGGGCAGCCGGTCGGTATAGGCATACGTCCCCTGTGCCACGCGCTCACTGCCCGTCGTGGACAGAAGCATCCCTTCCTGCTCCATGCGCGCAAACAGCGCAAGGTAGTCATCCGTCAGCCGGTCCATCATTGCATGATACTGATCGGGGTAGTCATACATGGACAGATACATGGTCTCCATGCTCATAATATGTACGATGTCCTGCGTGGGGCAGGCATAGAGACCCCGCCCGCGGATCTCCACGGGGAGGATGTCCCCAAACAATTCCGAAAGCTCCGCCTGCTGCTGCTCCGCCTGCTCCTTTGCGATCACGATGGGAGAGGGCTTCAGCAGCGCAAAGTCCTCTTTGAGATCTGTGATCACCTCCGCAAAATGGTGCCCCAGGCTGTTTCCACTCTGCGGCGCATCCTTTGTGACGGGGATGTCAAAGGGCGTCATCCACGCGTCATAGGTCAGCGTCAAGCAGTCTTCCACCACCGCATCGTCCTCAAACAGCAGGTGCCCCACGAGATTGCCCCGCAGGCGGGCTTCAATCTCCCGCGCCCGCTCCCCTTCACAGACCAAATACGGCGTTACCACCTCGTCCGCAAAGGTGCCGTATTCAATGGTAACCATGGGCCGGGACGGCGCGCCGCTGCCATGGGCCACCCAGTCCCGCACGATCCCCTGCATCCGCTTCGAATGCGCGATATCCGCCTGTTGTTTTGCCAAATCCCGCAGGATTTGCACATCTTTTTGTGAAATAGCCATGTCCCATCCTCCCGCTATCTATTGGATGACTGCTTACACAGCGCAATCAGCTCTTGCAGATGCGAGGCATACACCCCTCGGGGCTGGGTGCCGAACCGTTTGCAGACAGCCGCGGCCCTGCCAATCACCTCGCCCATCATCCCGCCCGTGCGCATGACGCGGGCGGTGCCCAGCGCGTCATGGGAGACGCTGATGTTTCTGCCCGCCATAAACAGGTTGTTGATGTTGCGGGAATACAGGCATCGGTAGGGGATAAAATAGGGCTTTTGAAAGACTTCATGATAATCCTTGGTCAAAAAGCCGTCCCCCTCATAGAAAGCCGGATAAAACTGCGGATCGGGGTAGTGCACGTCAAAATCCCACGTGGATGGCACAAAGGAATCGGGGAATATGGTGCCCGCCAGCACATCGCTTTTCGTGAGCAGGATGTCGCCCAAGATGCGCCGCGATTCCCGCTTGCCGCCGATATAGGTGCAGTTGCCCAGCCGGAAGGTCTCATAGTCATGGTCCACGTTTTTCACACAGTCCCACGCGCCATACATCGCACGGAAGTTGGTGTCCCGCGCATACTCCGCCTTCTCGATGGGGTCGTGTTCGCAGCCGCTCTCCCAGTACCATCCGCCGAAAGCCATCTCCCGCACATGACGGTAGGTGCTGACCACGTTCCCGCGGCCGGGAAACGCGCAGCCGCTGAGGTCAATGGCCCACGGGCAGCGTGGGAATGTCTGAGGCTCCCCTGTATCCTCCACATACCAGACGTTGGTCATCCCCATATGTCCATTGGTGGTCACTTCATAGTCCGCACCGGCCGCAGCCGCCAGCCCCCCGTCCCCCGTCGCATCCACAAACAGCGGACTTTCCACCCGCTTGTATGCGCCCGTTTTGACCTCGTACAGCAGCGCAGATTGGATGGTGCCCTCGTTCACTTCCGCATCTATCAGATAGTGCTCTAGGAACAATGTAATATTCTGCTCTTTTTGCAGCAGTCCCAGTTTTTTCTCATCCTCATAGAGGTCCGCCGTGTTATCGGGCCCATAATGCGCTTCCCGCGCCTGTTCCAGCTCCGCCACGATGTCCCCAATGTGGGGATAGGGCTCAAAACGAGTCTCCCCGCCCAGCCAGACCCGGACCTCCGAGCTGTTGTTGCCGCCCACCACCGGGCGGTCCTGCACCAGCGCGACCGACAGCCCCTGCCGCGCGGCAGACAATGCCGTACAAATCCCCGCAATCCCTGCGCCTGCGACCACCAGGTCATACGTACCGGCATTTTCCACCTGTTCCTGTCCGCACAGCTTCCGACGGAAATCGGCGAGCGCCGCAATGTCATTGGGCGGCATGAAGCCCTCTTCCATGGTAAAAAACAACGCGGCACACCGGCCTTCAAAGCCGGTCATGTCATGCAAACGTACCTCCGCTTTCTGCTGGGACACCGTCACCGTACCGCCGTACTGCCAATGCCACGCGGCGCCCTCGCTGCCCAGCACGGTTTCACAGGTCTGCCCATCCACCACTACCTGAAACAGCCCCGGCGCCACGCCCGTTTTCCAAGGCGCAACCCAGTCCCGTGTGAAGGCCCAAACATGGTAGGTCCCCGGCTGCGGGAACGCTGCGGCAGTCACCGCATCCGCCACCGGCTTGCCCAGCCCATGTGCCAAAAGATACGCAGATCCCATGTTGGGGATAAACTGCGTATCCAGCACCCAGCCGCCATACGCCGCAAACGAACCAACCTCCAAAAACACCGCGTTTGCTTTCCGATCCTGCGCTGTCATATTCCTCTCCTCCAATACGCCTCACAAGGCGTTATTTGATGCTCAGCCTATGAAAAACAAATCAATTTCTTTGGTGCGGTTTTATTCTATCTCTTTTTTCGTCTTTCGTAAAGATATTTTTCAATGATTTTCAGGCCATCTGGATTCACCGCTGCGACGTCACACAAATGGGCTGGATGCGCGTGGTTTTCCCCTGTTCCACCGTCAGCACCACGCCGTTTAGCTGCGCCGGGCCATCCGCAAACGCAAACCGCACGGGTATACACTTTACAAACCGTTCGATGGTAATCTCCTTGTCCACGCCCAGGCAGGAGTTGTATGGCCCCGTCATGCCCGCGTCGGTGATATATCCCGTGCCCTTGGGCAGGATGCGGGCATCGGCGGTCTGCACGTGGGTATGCGTGCCGATGACGGCGGATACGCGCCCGTCTAAATACCACCCCATGGAGACCTTCTCGCTGGTCGCTTCCGCATGAAAATCCACCAGGATGACCTCCGCATCCAGCTTGGAGAGCACGGCATCCATGCCCACAAACGGACAGTCCATATAATCCATATAGATGCGTCCCATCGCATTTACAACTGCGACCTTCACACCGTCCACCACACCCGTGTACACGCCGCTGCCCGACGTTCCCTTCGGATAGTTGATGGGGCGGATCACCCGCCGATTGTTGTGCAGGAGGCTGTGCGCCTCCTTTTGACGAAAGGTGTGATTCCCCAGCGTGATGACATCCACGCCGCCATCGAGCAGGCGCTCAGCCTTATTTCTTGTGATGCCGTTATTGGAGCAGCAGTTCTCCCCATTGGCCACGCAGAACTGGATGTCATACGTCTCCCGCAGCTGGGGGATGAGCTCCAGCGCCTTCTCGGTGCCGCTGTCTCCCACAATGTCTCCAATAAATAAGATATTCATCTGCTTCCCCTTTCTTGTACCATCTGCACAATCCGATCCGCCGCTTGCTCTGCCGTGATATCGCTCACATCCAGTTTGACCGTTTTCATCCCATCGTATGCGGGCAGCCGCGCGAGGCTCCGTTCCACAATGCCAGGATCACGCAGGCCCGCCGCAATGTCCCGCGCGAGCCGCGCGCGGAGCACATCCTCCCGTACCATGAGCGTGATGACATGCAGGTCAAACGCGCCTTGGAGCCGGGCGCATATCTCTTCTATGATGCGCTCCTCTTGCATCACCCAGCAGAAGATGACATAGGTAAGAGAGGTATTTGCCAGAAATGCATTGAGCAGATAGGCGATATTCCCCAGCACCATGGCCTTGTTCTCTTCATTTACCACGAACGGATGCATGTCCCAGCACCAGTCCCCATCCAAGAAGACGCAGGGCGTTAGCCTGTCCGCCAGCGCGCGGCACACCGTGCTCTTCCCAGCGCCCATGGTGCCGTTTACAAAGATCAGTTGTTTTTTCATGTCCGCCCCTCACATAAGAAAAAGGGATTTCACATGGAAATCCCTTTTTCACTTCTCCCATTTATTTCGCGTAATCAATCGCACGGGTCTCCCGGATGACATTGACCTTAATCTGGCCCGGGTACTCCAGTTCATTTTCAATCTTCTTGCAGATGTCCCGCGCGATGAGCACGATCCCGTCATCTTTGATGTTTTCAGGCTTGACCATGATCCGAATCTCACGGCCCGCCTGAATGGCATAGGATTTTTCTACGCCGTCAAACGAATTGGCAATTTCTTCCAGCTTTTCAAGCCGCTTGATGTAGTTCTCGATGTTCTCCCGCCGCGCACCCGGCCGCGCAGCACTGATGGCATCCGCCGCCTGCACCAGCGCAGCAACCAGCGTATTGGCTTCCACGTCGCCATGGTGCGCCATGATGGCATGCACCACTTCCTTGCTCTCTTTGTACTTCTTGGCAATGTCCGCGCCGATGGTCACATGGGTGCCTTCCACCTCGTGGTCCACCGCCTTGCCGATATCATGCAGCAACCCTGCGCGTTTTGCGGTCGCGACATCCGCGCCCAGCTCGCTCGCCATGAGCCCCGCCAGATGCGACACCTCGATGGAGTGCTTCAGGACGTTCTGGCCATAGCTCGTACGGAATTTTAGCTTTCCGAGAAGCTTCACCACCTCGGGATGCAGGCCATGCACGCCCGTTTCAAAGGTGGCGTTTTCGCCCTCCTGCTTGATCTCGTGCTCCACCTCTTTTTTGGCCTTCTCATACATCTCCTCAATGCGGGCTGGGTGAATGCGGCCATCCACGATGAGCTTCTCCAGCGCCACCCGCGCAATCTCCCGACGCACCGGATCAAAGCCCGACAGGATGACTGCTTCCGGCGTATCGTCTATGATGAGGTCGATGCCCGTCAGGGTTTCCAGCGTCCGGATGTTGCGCCCTTCCCTGCCGATAATACGGCCCTTCATCTCGTCATTGGGCAATGACACCACCGAAACGGTGGTCTCTGCCACATGGTCTGCGGCGCACTTCTGGATGGCGCCCGCAATGATATTCTTCGCGTTCTTCTCCGCGTCCTCCTTGGCCTGCGTTTCAATCTCTTTGACCATCATCGCGGCCTCGTGCCGGACCTCCGTCTCGATGTTCTTGAGCAGGAAGTTTTTGGCCTCCTCCACCGTGAGCCCCGAGATTTTCTCCAACTGCTCTATCTGTTTCTTTTTGATTTCCTTAATTTCCGCCTTCGCATCATCCAGCGACTTGCTCTTTTTTGCGATTTCGTTCTCTTTTTGCTCCATCTGGTCGGTCTTCTTGTCCAGATTTTCCTCTTTTTGCTGAATCCGCCGCTCCTGCCGGGTCAGCTCATTTCTCCGGTCCTTGACCTCTTTGTCAAATTCCTGCCGCAGCTTGTGGTTCTCTTCCTTCGCCTCGAGGAGCAGCTCCCGTTTCTTGCCCTCTCCCTCTTTTTTCGCACGCGCTATGATCTGTTTCGCTTCCGCCTCCGCGGACTCAAACTCCGCCTCCGCAATCCGTTTCCGGTGCGCAATGCCCGCCCGGAAGGACAGCATGCCCGAAATCACGCCCGCAGCCGCGGCCAATACAACCGCAACAATGCCCATGATAATATAAGGCCACATGAAAAAAACACCTCCAACAAGTAGTATTGGGCAAACGCCCGTCTGGTTCTCCTATTTAGGAATGGCAGAGGTGTTCCGTTTATCACAAAACAGGGAAAAATGCCTTTTTTGACGCAAAACTCCAAGCTGTCAATCGGCAATCATCTATGTAAACTGCAAATCCGATTCCTATTCCATGCGCATTTGCACCAAAGGCCGCACTCGGCGCCTTCTCTGTGTTTCCTGTTTGGGCTTCTCTACCCCGCGGACCCGCCTCTTGCTGGGTTATTATCATTCTGCACGCCATGGATGGCCCGCTTATTTCCCGCGGATTGCCCCACGCCACACAAAAAATCTCTCACATCCTGCCATGCCGCCAAAATCCAATTTTTGGGAAAATGGCACGACAAAACTTCCCCTTATTCCTGCTTTTTTATTATAGTAAAGATTTGTACGTCTGTCAATCCCTCTTCCAACAATTTTTCTGTTTTTTGCTTTTCCGTGTCCTCCGAACTGCCCCGCACAAAATAACATTGCATCGGCCGCCGGAATATGGTACAATAAAGGCAAATGCCAAACAGGGGAGGGACTCGTTTGCCAGAAATCGCCGGGGTCATCGTAAACCGCACTGCGCGCAATGTGGATAAGCCATTTTCCTATCTGATCCCCGCCCATTTGGCAGCAGATATCACCATCGGCTGTGTGGTGCGCGTCCCGTTTGGCAGAAACAATGCGCCGGTGGACGGGTATGTGGTGTCTTTGTCGGACGCCGTGCCGGCGCAGGCGCTCAAGGAGATCGTGGCGATCGTTGACCCCTTGCCCCAATTCGGTGCGCGGGAGCTGCGCCTATGCGCATTCCTGCGCCAGACCTGCTTTGCCACCTGGCTGGAGGCCATCCGCGCCGTAACGCCGCCCGCCAAAGGGCTGGTGAGCGTAAGTGACAAATACGTCCGCGTCTCCTCGCTTGCCATACCCGAGGAAGACGCCTTTGATCTTTTGGACCGCATCCGTACCAAAGCGCCCGCGCAAACGCGGGTTATTGAGCTGCTCCTCCAAAATGACTTTGTGAGCAACCGGGACATCGCCCACCTGGCGGGGTGCGGCGCCGGGACGCTCAAGGCGCTGGAGGCCAAGGGCGTGATCGTGAGTCATGAGGTGGAGGTGTTCCGCACCCCCGCGGGCATCGCCCAGGCGGCGCCCACAAAGCCCCATCCGCTGACGCCCGCACAGGCACATGCCGTGTCGGAAATTGCCGCCGCCATGGACCGGGAATCCCCCGACACCTTTCTGCTCCACGGCGTTACGGGAAGCGGCAAAACGGAGGTATTTTTGCAGGCCATCCGGCACGCGGTGGACAGGGGGAAAACCGCGCTGGTGCTGGTCCCTGAGATTGCGCTGACCCCCCAGATGATCGAGCGGTTTGCGGGGCGGTTCGGCTCCCGCATCGCCGTGCTGCACTCCCGGCTGTCGCTGGGGGAGCGGTATGACCAATGGAAACGCATCCGAAACGGGGATGTGGATGTGGTGGTGGGCGTACGGTCGGCCGTGTTTGCGCCCCTGGCGCGCCTGGGCATAGTCATCCTGGACGAAGAACACGAAACCACCTACAAATCCGAGATGTCCCCCCGGTATCACGCGCGGGACATCGCAAAGTGGCTGTGCCGGGAGACGGGTGCCGCACTGGTGCTGGCATCCGCGACCCCATCCATCGAGAGCTACTGGCATGCCGAGCGGGGAGACTACCATCTGCTCACCCTGCCCGACCGCATCAACCAGGCCGCCCTGCCCGACGTCATGCTGGCCGACATGCGAGCGGAGCTGCAGGCAGGCAACCGGTCGGTGCTTTCTGTGCGGCTGCAGGAGGAAATCCAAAAAAACCTGGACGCCGGGCAACAGACCATCCTGTTCATGAACCGGCGAGGGTATGCGACCTTTGTGTCCTGCCGCAGCTGCGGGTATGTTGCAAAATGTGAAAACTGCAACATACCGCTCACCTACCACAAATACAAAAACTATCTCACCTGCCACTACTGCGGGTACACCACGCGAACGCCCCAGACCTGCCCCGTTTGCGGCAGCCGCTATATCCGGCAGTTCGGCAGCGGGACGCAGAAGGTGGAGGAGGAGGTGCGGGCGCTGTTTCCGGCCGCCTCCGTCCTGCGCATGGACATGGACACCACCGCCCACAAGGCCTCCCACGAGCAAATTCTAACCACCTTCCGAGAGGGAAAAGTGGACATCCTCATCGGCACCCAGATGGTCGCCAAGGGGCTGGACTTCCCCAATGTCACGCTGGTGGGCGTCCTTGCGGCGGACATGAGCCTCAACATGGACGACTTCCGCGCCGGGGAGCGCACCTTCGGGCTCATCACGCAGGTGTGCGGCCGCGCGGGGCGGGCGGAGAAGCCGGGCCGAGCCGTGGTGCAGACCTATGATCCCGACAACGAGATTCTGCACCTGGCGCGGCAGCAGGACTACCCCGGATTCTACCGGGCGGAGATCCCGCTTCGCCGTGCGCTTTGCTACCCGCCCTTTTCGGACATCGTTTCGCTGCTGTTCACGGGGCAGAACGAGGGACAGGTTGCGGCCTATGCGCGGCACATGGCACAGCGTTTCCGTGCCATGGCGGAAAAGTCCATGCAGGCGAGAAACTGCTATGCGCTGCTGGGGCCCTGCCCCTGCACGCTGCCCCGCATCAACAACAAATACCGGTACCGCATGCTGATCAAGTGCACGCTGACGGACGACCTGCGGGCCATTTTGTCCGCAATGCTATCACGGCACCATACCGGCAAAGAAAAAAAATGGATTACACTGGCAATTGATGTCAATCCTACTACCATGAATTAAATCATGTGCTTTTTTGCGGCATCGGACGTGCCGGGGCGCAGCGGGGATGCGCCCTCTGCCCAAGAGGGCCTGTGCCCCGCCCTGGGCCTGTTTTCCCCCTCGCCCAAAAAGAGGCGGTCCCCGGTCACGCACAGCACTTTGCGCCCCCGCCCAACACGGTTCCTCGTCGTTTGGCAGGCGCGCAGGGGCATAAAAACCGTGGGAAATCCAAAAAAGCACCCATGCTGCAAAAGAATCCCACCCTCTTTTACGTACGAAACCCAGAACAACCAGACAAGTGTCAGGAGGTCACTATGGCAAAGCGAAACATTGTAAAAATTGGAGATGAAATCTTGAAAAAAAAGGCGCGGGCAGTGGAGGTCATTGACGACCGGCTCCTTGCGCTGCTCGACGACATGCGGGAGACCCTGTATGCAAACGACGGCGCAGGACTTGCGGCGCCGCAGGTCGGCGTGCTCAAGCAGTGTGTCGTCATTGACGTCGGAGAGGGCCCCATTGAGCTGATCAACCCCGTCATCACCAAGACGGAAGGTTCCGTCGTCGGCCCCGAGGGATGCCTGTCCATTCCCGGCAAATGGGGCAAGGTGGAACGGCCCCAGAAGGTGACGGTCAAAGCGCTGGACCGGACGGGAAAGCAGTTTACCATAACGGGGGAGGACTTGCTTGCGCGCGCGCTGTGCCATGAGATCGACCACCTGCACGGGATCCTATATACCGACAAGATGATCGCCTTCATCGAAGACGAAGAGGAAGAATAGACCAGACGGGAGGAAGCAATCATGCAAATCATCTTTATGGGAACCCCCGATTTCGCGGTTCCCTGCCTTTCTGCCCTGCTGGATGCCGGGCACACCGTGTCCCTCGTGGTGACCCAGCCCGACAAACCCAAAGGCCGGGGGCACAAGCTCGCGCCGCCTCCCGTCAAGGCATTCGCAGCGGAGCGCGGCATCCCCGTATACCAGCCCGCAACGCTGCGGGACGGTACCGCGGAAGAGGTGCTCGCGTCCCATCCCGCCGACGTCTATGTGGTGGTGGCATACGGCAAAATCCTGCCCCCCTCCATTTTGGCCCTCCCCCCCAAGGGGTGCATCAATGTGCATGCCTCCCTGCTTCCCAAGTACCGGGGCGCAGCGCCCATCCAGTGGAGCATCCTCTCGGGCGAGACCCAAACGGGCGTCACCACCATGTTCATGGAAGAGGGGCTGGACACGGGGGACATGCTGCTGCATACGGTGGTGGATATCACGCCCGAGGAGACGGGGTCCTCGCTCCATGACAAGCTGAGTGAAGCGGGCGCAGCGCTCATCGTAAAGACGCTGGACCACCTCGACCGCGGTCTGCTGGTGCCGCGCAAACAGATAGACGCACATGCGACCTATGCACCCATGATTGACAAGACCACCGCAACCATCGACTTCACCCGGCCCGCACGCGAGGTTTGCAACCTCATCCGCGGCATGAATGCCTTTCCGATGGCACGCACCACTTACCACGGCAAGCTCCTCAAGATCATCCGTGCAACCGCGGACGACCATGCGGTGGCAGGCGGCTCAGGCAAAGTGCTCGCCGCAGGTCCAGAGGGCATCCGGGTGGCGTGCGGCGCGGGGAGCATCCTCATTTTAGAGCTCCAGCTGGAGGGCGGCAAACGCCTGCCGGCGGCGGACTTTCTGCGGGGCCATCCCATGGCGCCCGGCGAACGATTGGGGGAATAGCAGATGTTTGACGAAACCTTACGCACCGTGGACCTGTACACCGACGGGGCGTGCAGCGGCAACCCCGGCCCGGGCGGGTATGGTGCGATTTTAAAATACAAGGGAAAGGCCAAGGAGCTCTCCCAGGGATACCGGCAGACCACCAACAACCGCATGGAGATTCTCGCGGTCATCCGTGGGCTGGAGGCCTTAAAGGAACCCTGCAACGTGAATGTATACAGCGACTCCAAGTATGTGGTGGACGCCGTGTCCAAGGGTTGGGTATACAAATGGCATGACAACAACTGGATGCGGACCAAAAACGAGCCCGCCTTAAACGCCGACCTCTGGGAATACCTGCTGGGGCTCCTGGAGGAACACATCGTGGCATTCCACTGGGTCAAAGGCCATGCGGGGCACCCCGAAAACGAACGGTGTGACCAACTCGCCGTCGCGGCATACCAAAGCGGCGACCTGATTGAGGACGAGCCGCTGGATGCATGACCGTTAAAAAGGCGGATGCACGGATGATACATAGCGTATATTCCCTCGTATCTCCGGCTCCAAGCGATATCACAAAAACCCCCGCAAAAAAGCGGGGGTTTTTGGCTTCCCAACATACCTTTCAGCAGACTTTCTTTTGCTGCTGATTTCATTCTGCTGGATCAGCGGCTTCTCTTTTGTTTTTCCATTCTTTCCAAACGAACCGGATAATATATAGCAACAATAATACCACCCATGAAAAGGCTTCCGCATAGGCAATAACCATGTTTGCAAATATCGCAATAAAAGCATAAGAGGCGAGTATACGGCTGATTAACGATACCATTCCCGCGAAACTCGAATAAACAACATCCCCGATCCCTTCCAAATAACTGCGGACAGCTGTAGCAAGTCCATAAATCAGATAAAAGCTTGCAATTCTGCGAAAAAAGTTATCACCTATTGTAATTGCTTCTTGCCCAGCGCCGAAGATCGCAATCAAGTGGCCTCCCGTTGGAATGACCAATACTGTCAAAAGCAAGGAAACAACGATCATGATGCCTGTACCAACGGCCAGGGTTTTCTTCGCTTGTTTCGAATACCCAGAGCCAGAGTCTTGCGCTACAAGAGTAGAAATACCAGAACCGAGATTGATGATAGGAACCATGACAATGGAGTCTACCCGGTATGCTGTTGTAACCGCTGCCACGGTCTGCGTGCCAAATCCATTCATAAAGTTCTGCAATATGAGGCTCCCAATAGCGCTGACACTGGATTGAAGCATGGGCGGTACGCCAAAGCGACAGCCCTGTAAAAACATCGCTTTGTCAAACGTTCTCTTATGAAACGCAAATCGTAAAATAGGATGTTTTTTCACGCTGTATAGGACCAAAAAGATTGTCATGGCTGCTTGCGCAATGACCGTCGCAACCGCCGCACCTGCGACGCTCCAATGACAAAATGCCACAAAGATAATATCCAAAACCACATTGACCACAGAGGATAGTAAAACCGAATAAAAAGGTGCTTTACTGTCACCAATGCCCCGCAGCACAGCGGAATAAACATTATACACGGCAAGAAATGGAATGCCTAAAAAAATGATTTTTAAATATGCTTCTGCCAACAGGATGGTATCGGGTGTTGTATGTAGCAGATGTAGCAATGGCGATGTCAGCAGCATGCCAAGCCCTGCAAGAAACAGAAATACGCCTCCCAAACAAACGGAAAAGGTCGATAAAATTTGGGGAATGGATGTCATTTCTCCGCTTCCAAACTTCTGGGCAGTGAAAATGGATAAGCCCAATGTAAATCCTGTGATAGCGGTCACATAAAAATTGACAATGGTCGTTGTTGCTCCAACCGCTGCCAGCGCCAATTCACCTACGACATTTCCAACGATAAAAGCGTCTGCCCAGTTGTAAAGCTGCTGCAATATCCCGCTGCATATCAATGGCAAACTAAACTGTAGCAATACGCTTGCAATATCCATCAACCCGTTTATATGCCGCTTGTTCATCCTGTCGTTTCCTCTCATGAAATCAAAATACCGTATGCAAGAACAGCCTTCTTGCATACGGTAGGTGCTCACCCGTTGGTTCCACATCGATGATTATATCAAAAGAGCGAAAAAAATTCAAGTAGCAGCTTTAGAAGAATGGGCCGCTATCTATCAATTTCCCATATATTCCTTGATTGCACATTGTTCATCGGATGATCGTTTGGTGAAAACTGGGAAATGACGCAGGTTTCATCCAATGATCATGCGCCTATCACATCCGCCTGTTACACTGGTTCTGCGAGCAGGAAGCGACCAGACCGCCGTCCGGCGCTGCTCTGCCGCAAAAAAACAGGTGCCATACCGGCACAGGATAGAAAGGATGAAGTCTATGAGACGAAAAACCATTGCCTGGGTCACAGGTGCGGCAGGGCTAACCATCGCCATTGCCGCAGGGTCGGTGGCGTTCGCCGCTGCCACCATGCAGGGCCACACCCTCACCTGCCCCAACTGCGGCGCGGAGGTGGAGATACCCAAGCCCGAGCGGGAGGAGCGGATGGCGCCCCAAACGCCAGAGGAGCTTGCGGCATCCCTGTCTGAAAAGGTCGCAAATGGGGAGCTGACCCAGGAAGAGGCCGATCAGATGCTGGCGGAATACGAAGAGCGGCAGGCGGAAATGGAGGCACGGAAAGCCGAAATGGAGCAAAAGCTGCAGGAGCAAGTAGAAAGCGGTGAACTGACCCAAGAGGAAGCGGATGAAATCCTCGCGGGAAAAGGTCCCGGGATGTCCGGCGGCCCGATGGGCGGCAAGCATCCGGGGCCAGGCCGTCCGATGGATAACGCAGAGGCCCCGACGGACAGCGCAGAGGCCGCGACGGACAGTGCAGAGGCTCCGACGAACAGCGCAGATATTTCTACAGAAGCACCCGCAGAATAACCCCATCCGCAATCAGACATGGCAAATGCCATGTCTGATTTTTTTATGAAACCGATGCAGAAAGCGGGGGACAATTTCGCAAGTGCCCCTTTTATTCCCTGGTGCGCCGTGGTATAATAGGGGTGATAAAAGACGATGCTCGTTTTATACGGACAAATACACCCATCTTACACCATATAGCAGGAGGGACACATCATGAAGGTAGTGATTGTAGGCGGGGTCGCAGGCGGTGCCGGTGCGGCGGCAAGGCTGCGGCGCAACGACGAATACGCGGAGATTGTGATGCTGGAAAAAGGGCCGCACATCTCCTTTGCCAACTGCGGCCTGCCCTATTACGTCGGCGGCGTCATCCAGGAGGAGGCTGCGCTGCTGCTCCAGACGCCACAGAGCTTCCGTGCCCGGTTTCACGTCGATGTCCGGGTCAACAGCGAGGTCACGGCGGTGGATACGGTGCAAAAGACCGTCTCGGTCACAAATCACGAGACAGGAGAGCGGTATACCGAGTCCTACGACAAACTCATCCTCTCCCCCGGCGCCTCCCCCATCCGGCCGCCCATTGCGGGCGCGGACCTGCCCCACGTGTTCACCCTGCGAAACGTTCCCGATACGATTCGCATCAAGGCCTATCTGGATGCGAATGCGCCCAAGACGGCGGCGGTGATCGGCGGCGGATACATCGGCCTTGAGATGGCAGAAAACCTGGCACATGCCGGGCTGTCGGTCAGCGTGGTGGAAGCGGGAGCACATGTGATCGGCTCGCTGGATGCGGACATGGCCCATGCCGTTCACAACCACCTGCGGGACAACGGCGTCGCGCTGTATCTGGACCGCACGGCACAGGAGATCACCGAGCGGGAGGTCAGGCTAAATGACGGCACATGCATTCCCGCCGATGTGGTGGTTTTGAGCGTCGGGGTGGCGCCGGCGACGGGCTTTCTTGCCCAGAGCGGCATCCCCCTGGGCCCGCGCGGAGAGATCCTGGTGGACGACCGCATGACCACCGGCGTGCCCGACGTATACGCGGTGGGGGATGCGGTTTCGGTCACCCATGTCGTCAGCGGGCAGACCCGCATCGTGCCGCTGGCCTCCCCGGCCAACAAGCAGGCCCGCATCGTGGCAGATGTGGTGTGCGGACGGGACGCTGCATACACCGGCGCGCAGGGTACCGCCATCGCCAAGGTGTTCCGTCTGACCGCCGCCGTGACGGGGGAGAGCGAAGAGGCCCTCATTGGGCGGGGCGCGGACTTTCGCAAATGCTATACCATCAGCCCCTCCCATGCGGGCTATTACCCCGGCGGTACCATGATGACCGTAAAACTTCTGTTTGACCCAGAAGGGTATATCTTGGGGGCGCAGATTGTGGGACAGGAGGGCGTTGACAAGCGCATCGACGTGCTCGCTTCCGCCCTGCGCGCGCACCTCACGGTGTATGACCTGCAGGAGCTGGAGCTCTCCTATGCGCCCCCCTTCTCCTCCGCCAAGGATCCCGTCAACATGGCGGGCTATGTGGCGGGCAACATCCTAGACGGGCTGATGCGCCCCTTCTATTTGGAAGATATTTCCAGCATTCCCCAAGACGCCACCCTGTTGGACGTCCGCACCCTGGGCGAGTTCCGCATGGGGCACCTCCCCGGCGCGGTACACCTGCCGTTAGACGAGATGCGGGACCGGCTGGATGAACTGGACAAAAACAAACCGATCTATGCCTACTGCCGCGTGGGCCAGCGGGGATATATCGCCCAGCGCATCCTCATGCAGCATGGGTTTACGGTATTCAACTTAAGCGGCGGCTACCTCCTGTATGAGGCCGCCCAGAAGGATCAGGCTGCAAGCCAATCATAAATGGCAAGGCAGGGCGCGCGCCGCACAAAGCCGCACCAATGGCGCATTTGCGCTGCGGGCGCCGTCCAGCTTGGGGCAAGACCGCGCGTGAGACGCGTCCCGGTGGCGCAGCGAACCTACCGCTCTGCACACACGTGTCACGCCGGCACAAGACGGGCTGGCCAGGTGCTCTGTCAGGCTGTGGCAGCCGCAGGCCCGACCAAGCGGATATCCAACCGGCATACAACAAAGGAGGTTTCCCTATGGCGACATTACAGGAACTCATTGACGGCAGCAACGCCATTGTATTCTTTGGCGGCGCAGGCGTATCCACCGAAAGCGGCATCCCCGACTTTCGCAGCACAGACGGGCTGTACAACCAGCAGTATGCCTATCCGCCCGAAACCATCGTCAGCCACAGCTTTTTTCTGGAAAACCCATCGGCATTTTATGACTTCTACAAAACCAAGATGCTGGCACTGGACGCACAGCCCAACGCGGCGCACCGCAAACTGGCAGAGCTGGAGCGGGCGGGCAAGCTCATCTGCGTCATTACCCAAAACATCGACGGCCTGCATCAGCTGGCGGGCTCCAAGAACGTGCTGGAGCTGCATGGGTCGGTGCACCGCAACCACTGCATGGCCTGCGGCCGAAGCTATGACGCGGCCTATATTGCGGCCGCAGAAGGCATCCCCCGGTGCACGTGCGGCGGCATGATCAAGCCCGACGTGGTGCTGTACGAAGAAGGGCTGGATGAGCACATCCTAAACGAGTCCATCCGCGCCATTTCGGAGGCGGATCTCCTGCTGGTGGGCGGAACGTCCCTTTCCGTATATCCCGCCGCAGGGCTCATCACCTACTACCAAGGACAAAAGCTCACTCTCATCAACCGTACCCCAACGCCCTATGACAGCCGAGCGGACTACCTGTTCCGCGGCAGTATTGGGGCGCTCCTCGGTGCGGTGCAGGTTTCATAGCGTATAGAAAGGCCGCTTCTTGAGCGGCCTTTCTTTTTTTACAAATTTGTGAATTTTGCTGCCCGTCGCTTGGCTTTCTTGGCCCGATGTGCTATACTTATAGTATCTATCGTCATTTTGTATCATGTGGACTGGATGGATCGATTACATAGGAACGGAGAGGGTACCATGCGCAAGCGTTTCAAAGGCCTGCTGGCGGCATGCGTCGCAGTCCTACTGACCATCACATCTTCTTTGGGCGTCTATGCCAAAGAATACACCGAGGAGGAAAAGGCATTTTACGCCTACTACCTCAATGGCGTCATCGAAATGTTAGAACGGCACTATAAGTTTGACTATCCAAAAGACGAAATCTACCAAAGTGTGATCACTCGGCTCATGGAGGAAAACCCCGAGCTATTGGAAGAGCTGATTGGGATCGTCGTGGACTCCTTGGACGAAAACTCCATGTATTTCACACAGGATGAGCTCTCGGGCTTCATCAATCAGACCGAAGGCAGCTACGTCGGCATCGGTGTGACCGTCGAGCGCAAGGGCGGTTATGTCACCATCACCGCAATTACCCCCAACTCTCCGGCGCAGGAGGCCGGCCTCATGCCGGAGGATCAGATTGCCTCCATCGACGGGGAAGACGCCAAGAACTTTGACATTGCCATGGCGCAGGAGCGCATCCAGGGCGATGCCGGAACCAGTGTCACGCTGGGTATCCTCCGGAACGGGGAATATCAGGAGTTTCATCTGGTGCGTGCCGCGGTGGATGCCTCCCCCATTGCATACAGCGTCACGGAGGACAACATCGGGGTGCTCGTCCTCTCTCAGTTTAATGATACCGCTGTCACAGATACGGCCAAGGCTCTTGCTTCCTTTGATGCACAGGGTATCAAAGACATCGTGGTGGATCTGCGAAACAATCCCGGCGGATACCTTTCTTCCGTCACCAGCATCTTAAGTATGTTTGTTCCCAAAGGCCTGCCGCTCATCCAGGTGGATTTCACCAACGATTTAAGAGATCAGACATATTATTCCACTGCAACATTCACCGAGCCCAAGTACAACCTGGCCGTGCTGGTCAACGGGTATACCGCCAGCGCCGCCGAGGTGTTTACCGGTGCCATCATGGACAATAACCTGGGCATCATCATTGGAGAGACCACCTATGGCAAGGCCACCATTCAGGAGTTCATGCAGCTCATCAACTATGGCGACATGAACCTGGGAGACATCAAGCTGACGGTTGGGGAATACCTGACCCCGAGCGGCAACAACATTCACCACCGTGGCATCGCGCCCCACCTCAAGGTCAAATACACCTATGAGCCCATTGATGAGTCAACGCTTACGCCGTTCACCTACAGTGAGAAATATCAGCTGGGGGACACCGGTCCGGGCGTTTTGGCCATCAAGGAGCGGCTTTCCCTCTTTGGATATGAGGTTGGGGAGATCAATGATGTATATGATGAGGAGCTGGTCGTTGCTGTGACCACCTTCCAGCGCAATGCGGGGCTATACCCCTATGGCGTCATGGATATTACCACCCAGACCTTCCTGGAAAGTCAGATTCAAACCTATGAGCGGGTGATCGATACGCCGTTTGATACAGCTATCCAGATGCTCAAGAGCCCGGAGGAGATGAAAACCATCATAGAAACACCGCCTACTCCCAGGGACGAGTCATAAATGGGCAGCAGGACAGCAGATAAAGGGGAGGAAAACCATGCAGAAACGTCATATCATCAAAAGCTGCGGCATACTGCTGCTATCCGGCATGCTGACTTGGGGCACAGCGGTACCTGGTATTGTGACCAACGCAGCGACTTCGTCCGTCCAGCAGAAGTTGGATGAGGCAACCAAGTCCAAAAAGGAAAACCTGGAAAAGCTCAATGAGGCAAAGGCCCAGAGGGAAGATGCCATCACCGAAAAGGACGCACTGGACACCGAAATCAGCATCCTGGAGGACGAACTTTCGGGCATCGACGCCATCATTGCGGATGCGGATGCGCGCATTGCGGAAAAACAGGCGCAGATTACGCAGTATGAGGCGGATATCGAAAAGGAAGACGAAGCGTTTCGTAAGCGCCTGCGCGCCATGGACGAAATCAACGTTTCGACATATATCGACATTTTGCTGGAGGCAGAAAGTCTGTCTGACTTTTTAGTGCGGATGGAAACCTTAAGAGAGATCTCCGAACACGACCAAGCCATCATTGACCAGATGGTGACCCTCAAAAATGGCGTGGTGCAGTCCAAGCAGGAGATTGAGGCCAGCAAAGCGGAACAGGAAGAAGCCCGTTCGCTGGTTGCGGACAAAAAAGCCGCTTTGGATGCCAAGCTAGCGGAAAAAACACAGTTCATCGAAGCGCTCAAGAACGATATGGAGGCCTATGAGGCCGCCATTGCGGAAGCGGAAGAGCAGGAGCAGGCGCTCAAGGCCCAGCTTACGCCTACCCTGTCCCGCAGCTCGTCTAATGCGCCCGCTTTCATCTCCAACGAGAACGGCGGCGCCTTTATCTGGCCCCTGCCCAGTTCCCACTATATCACCAGCCAATTCAGCACGCGGACACACCCCGTATACGGCGTGGAGCGGTTCCATTCGGGTATCGATATCGGCGGCAGCTACGGCTCCGCGGTATATGCCTCCGCGGGCGGAACCGTAACCCTTGCGGGCTGGAACGGCGGGTATGGCAATTGCGTCGTGATCGATCACGGCAACGGCATGGCGACGCTGTATGGACACAACAGTTCCCTCCTCGTCAGTGCCGGTCAAACGGTTTCGCAAGGGCAGCAGATTGCACGCGTCGGCAGTACCGGTGTCTCCACAGGACCTCACCTGCATTTTGAGGTGCTGGTAAACGGCGTTGAACGCAACCCGCTTGAATACGTCGGTTGACGGGCTCTATGACGACTGTAAAATATTGGTATGCGCATATTTGCCATTATACCATCGTACAATAAAAGACGGGGCGTCTGCAGACTCCTGCTGGTTATCCGCCACCTCGTCTGACACGCGATAGAATCGTACATCAAGGGAAGAAGTGGTATCATTTGTCCAGAAAAGTTGAAATCACCATCACAGCGGTCATCACGGCCGCTGTCGTATTCATTGGAACCTCCATCGGCTATTTTGCGCTGTCCCGAAGCGGCCTTTTGCCCGGCGGAAAGCTAGACCGTGCCCAGGCTGTTATCGAGCGCAACTATGTGAACCAGCTGGATGAAGAGCAGCGCACGCAAATGGAGGACGCTGCGATCAGCGCCATGATTGCCAGTCTGGGAGACCCCTATTCGGCATACATGGACCGTGAGGTCTATTCGGACTATCAGGAGGAACAAAAGGACACCTATATCGGCCTGGGGATCAGCGTCCTGTTCGATGCGGAGACCGAAGAACTCACCGTTGTCGCGCCATATGACGGATCACCCGCCCAGCAGGCCGGCATCCTGCCGCAGGATAAGATCATCGAGGTGGACGGCATCCAGACCAGCCTTGAGACCTATCCCGACATCATAGACTACCTGCGGGGGGACAATGCGGCAGAGGGCGAAATTGTCCATGTTACGGTACAGCGGGAAGGGGAGGCATCCCCCCTCGTATTTGAGATGGCACGGGGCGAGATCACCATGCAGACCATCTCCACCAAGATGCTGGCGGAGAACATCGGATACATCAAAATCAGCGAATTTCGTGCCAACACGCTGGAGGATTTCGCGCTGGGGCTGGAAGATGTCCTATCCCAGGGAGCCCAAGGTCTCATCGTGGACCTGCGCAACAATCCCGGCGGATATGCCCATGTTGTCTTGGGGATCACGGATTTCTTCGTGCCCAAGGGCGAGCTCATGGCATACAGCATGAAGAATGATGGCTCCCGCCAAGACTACTATGCGCAGCAAGACGCGGTAGACGTTCCGCTCGTTGTTTTGGTCAACGAGGGAAGCGCGAGTGCATCCGAGCTGTTTGCGGGCAGTGTGCAGGCGCTCGGCATCGGGAAGCTGGTGGGCACCAAAACCTACGGTAAGGCCGTCGGACAATCCAGCTATGACCTGCACGACGGCACCAACATCTATCTGACCGATTCGCGGTATTATACGCCCAACGGCAATTGCATCGACGGCATCGGCCTCACGCCCGACGTTTTGGTGGAAGTGGATGCGGAGCAGAAGAAGAATCTGCTGCTGCTTGCGCCCGAAGAAGACACCCAGCTGCAGCGCGCGCTTGTGCAGCTGCAGGAAGATATGAAATAAGCAAAAATATTTGCAGATACCCATTGACAGATTACACGGAAATAAGGTATAATAGATCGTGTGTTTTATAGGCCAAGAGCATACATGTGAGCAAAGCTGGCGCCCCGAGCCGGTTTTCTCCTACTCATGGCATCGGAGGGAGGGAATAACATGTCTGAAATCAGACTGAAGGACAATGAGTCTTTAGATAGCGCTCTGCGGCGTTTCAAGCGTTCCTGCGCAAAATCGGGCGTCCTGTCGGAGGTTCGTAAGCGGGAGCACTATGAAAAGCCCAGCGTAAGAAGAAAGAAGAAATCTGAAGCGGCCAGAAAAAGAAAGTACAAATAAGGGCAGCGTAGCGGGACGTGGCATATGCCATGTCCCGTTTTTTTATGGCCATCCGCGATGGGCGGTTCCGTCAAGCTGCATGACATGTGTTTTTTCGCACCAAAAAGGGCCGCACACAGCAAAGCCTTTGCTCTGCTGTACACGGCCCCATGCATCGCATTATTTTCGTTTTGGCGCGATCACAACCCGCCGGTTGGGCTCCTCCCCAACGCTAAAGGTATCCACCTGCTTGTTGTTTTGCAGCGCGGAATGGATGATGCGCCGCTCGTTCGCGCTCATGGGCTCCAGCGTTGTCTTCCGCTTGTTTTTCGCAACATTGCCCGCCAGGTTGTTCGCGAGCTTAATGAGGGTCTCCTGGCGCTTCTGCCGGTAATTCTCGGTGTCCAGCGTGACCTTCACGTAGTCCACATCACCCTTGTTCACCGCAAGGCTGGTGAGATGCTCCAGAGCATCCAACGTGTCCCCACGTTTGCCGATGACGATACCCATGTTTTCGCCCGACAGCTTGATATCCATCCGCTTTTCAGATTGTGTCACTTCAATATCCACATGCAGGCCCATTGCCACAAAGACATCCTCTAGGAATGTCCGCGCACGGTCTTCCAAATTGATGTCCGCCGTTACCAGCACAACCGCATCCTTTGCGCCGATACCAAACAAGCCTCGGCTCCCTTCCTGTTTCACTTCCACCTTCACCTGATCACGGGTAAGATGAAGCTCCTGTAGTGCGAGGTCAACAGCTTCCTCCACTGTTTTTGCGGATTTTTCAACCGATCTCATTTCTTTTTCCTCCTCTTGTTCGCCTCACGGACACGGAAGGGTTGCTTTTCCGCCTCCTGCGTTTTGTTGGAAAAATATTTCTGCAGCAAAAACTGCTGCACAATTTGCAGCAAGTTGGACAGCGTCCAGTAAAAGCCCAAACCGGCCGGCATGCTAATCGCAAAGAATACCGTGATGAACGGAAAGATGTAATTCATGGTCTTCATCGCACTGCCGGCGCCGTTTTCGGTGCTCTGCTGCGAGGAGGTTCCATTCATCTTCTGCATCAGCCAGGAGGACAAAAACGTCGTCACGCCCGCGAGCACCGGGATGATGATGAGAGGCGTCAGCGGCCAGGTCAGATGCGGCGTCTGGGACAGATTGATGCCCCAAAAATTAAAATCAATCGCGCGCAGAGACAGCTCGGGCAGCGCCGCGCTGATTTCATCAAACCGCTCAAAGATCGCGTTTGCAATGGGGATCTGGTCCGCCGCATTGAGCGCCACCCCCATGTTCGCAAAAGCAGCCACAATCTGGTCAATGGTTTCTTTGCTATATTGCAGAATATAGGTGAGCGGGTTTCGAATGTTGTTATATAGCCCGATCAGGATGGGGAATTGAATCAAGAGCGGCAGACACCCGCCCATTGGGCTCACCTTATGCTGCTTGTACAGCTTCATGGTCTCCGTGTTGAGCTTCTCCTGATCATATTTATACTTTTTTTGCAGTTCCGCCAGCCTTGGCTGAATCGCAGCCATTCCCGCCATAGACTTCTGCTGCTTGATGGCAAGCGGAAACAGGATGGCCTTCACGATGATAGTAAACAAAATGAGCGACCAGCCATAGCTGCCGATCAAGTTATAGATAGTCCGCAGGATAAACCCCAGCGGTGCATTAATAATTTCCAACCAATACGCCTCCTAAAGCCACTAGACAATCAAGCCCGGTCATTTTACCGGGTCATATCCGCCGTCACAGAATGGATGGCACCGCAGAAGCCGTTTCACCGCCATCCAGCCGCCCCGGATGGCGCCATACTTTTGAATGGCCTCCCGCGCATATGCCGAGCAAGTGGGATAAAACCGGCAACAAGGCGGTTTTAGCCCCGATAAGTACTTTCGATAAAAATCAATGAGCCAAAGTAAAATCTGCTTCATATCATCCGCCTCATTTGCCGCCCTTGGGCGCGAATCCATTGTTCCCAAAAAGCCCCGCGCGCCGCACAAGGGACACCAAAGCCGCATCCGCATCCGCCAGCGCATCCATCGCCGCCGCAGCTTCCCGGCTTACCAAAACCAAGTCATATCCCACCGGCAAAGATTGCTCCATCAGCCGATAACTTTCCCGCAAGAGCCGCTTGATCCGGTTCCGCCGAACAGCCTTGCCCAGTTTCTTGCCCACATGGATGCCTATGCGATTGATGGGCAAACCATTGGGAAGATAGTACAGTACTAGCGCCGGGTGATACACGCGCTTCCCGCGCCGGAAGGCACGCTGAAACAGCGCGTTGGATTTCATGCTGACTGTATGTTTCATACGTACACCCCGCGGTTTTTAGGGCCCTGCTACGGCCGAGCCGCTGTTACAAAATTTGAGCATATGACAAAGACGCTGAAGCAAAAGGTTGCTTCAGCGGCCAGTTTATGCAGATAGAACTTTTCTACCTTTGAGTCTTCTTCTGGCTAATACCTTCCTGCCATTTTTGGTACTCATTCTGTTCCGAAAACCGTGATCTTTCTTCCGTTTACGCACATTGGGCTGATACGTCTGTTTCATCTATATTCCACCTCCATTTTTCCCAGTAGTAACACTGCGGCAGCACCTTTTCGGCTCACGCTGCCGGCAGCCAAAGAACGGCGCTGTTGCCGCGGCTGCGCCCATGGCACAGCAACACACAGTTTTATACCCTACTATTATATACACCCGCAAATCAATTGTCAAGCCCTTTTTTTCTAAATTATCCGATTTTGCCCCGCACAGCGGACAAGGTGCACACATATACTGCGGTTAGAACCAAAAAGGAGGCTGCTTATCATGACCATGCTGCTGCTTGCCCTTTCGGTCAGTGTGGACGCGCTGGGCGTCGGGCTGTCCTTTGGCATGCGCGGAATTCAAATCCGGCCCGCAGCCAAGCTGCTTCTTTGTCTATGCTCCCTGCTCTATGCCTGCCTCGCCATGCTGCTGGGGCGATGGCTGGTGCCGCTGCTGCCGCCCGCGGCAGCCAACCTGGCCGGTTCGGCCATCCTGTGCTGCATGGGCCTGTCTGTCATCGTAGGGCGCGGTTTCCGCCGACAACAGCCCGACTGCAGCGGCGCAGATGCCGCGGATACGCCCAAAACGGTCTTTGAATGGGCCATCCGTTCCCTTGGCATCACCATCTGCGTGATCAAAAATCCCCAGGCCGGAGATATCGACCACTCGGGCGCCATCGACAGCCGGGAGGCATTTTTGCTCGGCTTTGCCTTGTCGGTGGATGTGCTGGGTGCGGGCATCGGCATCGCACTCACAGGGCGCCCCAGCCCGCTATTTCCCGTCATCGTTGGCGCCGCACAAATGGGCTTTTTGTGCACCGGCTGCGCCTGCGGCAAATGGCTCCAGCACCGGCTGAGCGACCGGGTCATCGCATGGGGCGCCGGTCTGCTCCTCATCGCCGTCGGCATCGTCAAGTTCTTTTAAGTCCGCATCAAAAAAAGCAGGGCAGCCGCCCTGCTTTTCCTCATTCATCGTCATCCAGCACAACCGAGTTGACGTCCACGCCCTGTAAGTAGGGCAGCGGATTGACCGTCACACCGTCCTTGCGCACCTCAAAGTGACAGTGTGGACCGGTGCTCCGCCCAGTGCTGCCCAGCTTTGCAATGACGTCCCCCTTGGCTACCACGTCTCCCACCTGGACCAACAGCTCGCTGTTGTGCCCATAGTACGTGACATATCCGTTGCCATGGTCAATCTGCACCAGGTTGCCATAGCCGCCGTCATTATAGGCCGCATAAACCACCGTCCCATTGTCCGCCGCACGGATGGGGTCACCCGTATTGCCGCCGATGTCAATCCCGCCGTGCATCCGGTTCCAGCGTTCCCCATACCGGGACGTCAAAACGCCGTCGTATGGCTGCGCGAAGACACCCGTCCCGATGGGCGAGGGACGCTCTTTGGTTCCCACCTTTTCCACCTGTTCCACCGGCGCCTTCAGCATCTCCTCCGACAGCACCTGTTTGCCCACTTCCTGGCCGTTGAGCTTTTCCACATAGGCCTGCACAAACTGCAGTCCTTCCTCGCCCGGCGTCAAAATCTCCGTTTCGTCCACATAGGCCTCCGCGTCTTCCTGCTTTAACACCGTATAGGGAACGGGCTCCTGGTACTGCGCCAGCTCGGTGGTCTTTACCTGCACCAACGGCTCTTTGACGGTTACTTTGATGCACTCGCCCGCAGGGATGATCTCAGGCAGGTCCGCAATCTGCGCCGTCAGTTCCTCCACGCTCAGCCCCAACGCCGCCGCAACGGTATCGGGCGTATCCCCTTCCTGGGTCGTGTATTCCCGTTCCACATCCACATCCGACTGCAGCATCGAGAGGCCCGACTCCACGGTTTTGAGCACATCGACGGGCACATGCTCCACCACCAGCTCCACCGGCTTGGAAAACTCTGCACTTTGCTGATTTGGAACCGCATACATATCCTTATACTGTTGCAACAGGGTGTTTGCCATCTCCAAATTGGGCATGGCAAACACTGTTTTGCCATCCACCTTCACAGCACAGGCCTCCACCATATCCGAGCAGGTGGATTTCAAATTGTCCGCCAGCTCTTCCGACTGGGTGTAGGCACCCTTGGGGATGATGGTGGGGCTGAACTGCACCTCCTGGGGCGTCTCAAATGTGTCCCCCGTGAGTGCCTCCACCTCAGCAGCGGTCTGGGCTTCCACCTCCGAATAGGCCGCCACCGTAGGCACGACACCAATCACCTCGTCCCCCACCTTCACTTCATATGCAAACGTGCAGGTCGTAAACAACACACCGCCCGCGACCGCCAACACCACGCCGCCGCACAGTCCCGAAAATGCCACCCGTTTCATCCGGGAAGCAAAAAATACGCGGGCGCCCCGCCAAAGAACACCGCTCGTTTCTTTTACCAGCTCACACAGCCGTTCCCAAACGGCCGAACCTTGTTCGGGTTCAGGTTCTTCGGGGGTAATCCGCTGGTATTCTGCCAGCTCAACCGACTCCTCCAACGGCTGGCACTCTTCGGGCCGCCGTTCGTTTTCAGAGGCCTCCTGGGTCTCCTGCTGAAGTCGCATGCCGCGGCCACCTGAAATTTTGGTGATCTTATTCACCTTAACACAATCCTGATCCATTGCTTTCACCCCTGTTTTCCCGCCATTGCACCGGGCCGCACAAAACACATTCATCCCTTCGCCGATAGTATATGAAAGCACCCGGGCAATTATTACAAAACTATTACGCATGCTCCTTATTTTACAACATTTTCTTAACAATTTCAATGGATAAATTGTTAAGAAAGTATGAACCCTTCCCCAAAAATCGCGTAAAATGTGAACTTTTCTGCATATTTCTGAAAAAATGACCGAAAAGGCTTGCAAAAATTGTGTAAAAAGTATAAAATATATGATATCCTTTTGATATTTTTGGTGTTGTATGATAAAAGATAGGCGTTGTGGCATTTTTGATTGCAATAGGCCAACCCACGAATATGTCGGTTTATTGTGATGTGCCGGCATTTTACAGGGGCGTTTCGGCCCCGCCACATGGACGAGAAACGGGGGGAGCAAATTGTTAGGCCAGGTTTTCCAAACCGTACTGGATCAAATGAAAGGATTGACCCATAAGCCGCTGGGCGTATTCAATAATCTTGGGAATGTGATCGCGTATACCGATGACCCCATCAGCGAAGACATCAGTTATGACGCTATGACACAATGCCCCAGCAACAATAAGCCTTACTCTTATAAAGGGTATTCTTTTGTCGGCATCGGGCCGCGCAATACGCTGGAGTATGTCGTATATATCCACGGGGAAGAGCCCTCGGACCATAAGCTCTGCGCTTTGATTGCCATTGCGCTGTCCAATCTGCAGCTGCATTGCGGCGATAAATACGACAAAGCCAGCTACATCAAAAATGTGCTGTTGGGCAACGTGCTCCCTGGGGATGTATACCTGAAATCCACCGAACTGCGCATTGACCCTGACTGCCCCCGCATGGTGTTCATTGTGGAATTGGAAGAGGAGAACGATACGCCGGTGGTACAGGTGCTGCAAAACCTATTCCCCGAGCCCGATTTTGTCATTAATATCGACAATGCCAAGATTGTTTTGATCAAATCCGCGACTGTTCCCTTTACGCGGGAGGCCACGCTCAAAATTGCAAAGAGCGTTGTGGAGACCTTAAGCTCTGAGCTTATGATGCAGGTGTATGTTGGCATCGGAACGCAGGTGGAAAGCATCACAGACATCGCGCGCTCCTATTCCGAAGCGCAGATCGCGCTGGAAATCGGGCGTGCATTCGACGGGGATAAATATATCTTAAGCTATGACAATTTGGGGATCGGGCGGCTGATTTACCAACTTCCCCGCAAGCTGTGTGAACTGTTTATGGACGAGATCTTCAAAAAAGAAAGCATCGACTCGCTGGACCATGAAACACTTCAAACCATCAACAAATTCTTTGAAAATAACCTAAATGTGAGCGAAACATCCCGGCAGCTGTTTGTGCACCGCAACACGCTGGTGTATCGGCTGGATAAGATCGAGCGACTGACGGGGCTGGATCTCCGAAAGTTTGACGACGCCGTCACCTTTAAGGTCGCCATGCTTGTGGACAAGTATCTGCAGACCAATCCCACCAATTTTTAAATAGATGATTTCCAAATCCGCCCATTTGCAGCATGCCCGGGCGGATTTGTGTCGGATAATGGAAAGATACAGGAGGCAGGGTTCCATTGATTCTATTTAGCAACGTAACCAAAGTATATGAAAACGGCACGGTTGGGCTGGACAATGTCAGCTTTTACATCGACAAGGGAGAATTTGTATTCATCGTGGGCCCCAGCGGCGCCGGAAAATCGACGCTCATCAAGCTGCTCATGCATGAGGAAACCCCCACCAGCGGAGATGTCATCATCAACGACATCAACGTGAGCCGTTTAAAGCGCAGCCAGATTCCGTACCTCCGGCGCCGCATGGGGGTCGTGTTCCAGGATTTTCGACTGCTGCCCAACAAGACTGTGTATGAAAATGTCGCGTTTGCCATGCAGATCGTGCAGGCCAGCAAACGGGATATCCGGCGAAGTGTCCCCAACGCGCTGAGCCTAGTCGGCCTGTCCCACAAGGCCAAGATGCTGCCCACCCAGCTTTCGGGCGGCGAGCAGCAGCGGGTCGCGCTGGCGCGTGCCATTGTGAACAACCCCGCATACCTCATCGCGGACGAGCCCACAGGGAACCTCAACCCCAAGACCGCCGCGGAGATCGTGGAGATTTTGGATGACATCAATAAACGGGGGACCACCGTCATCATGGCGACCCATGCCAAGGAGATTGTGGACAGTATGAAAAAGCGCGTCATCGCCATCGAGGACGGCGTGATCGCGCGGGATGAAACCAGAGGGGTATACGGCTATGAAAATTAGAGGCGGACGCTATTTTATCAAAGAGGCCTTTCGGAATGTGTTTTCCAACGGCTGGATGAGTATGGCGTCCATTCTGACCGTTGTGGCCAGCTTGCTGGTGTTTGGCCTGTTTATGATCCTCAGCATCAACGTTTCCTACTTCGCAGAACAGATCGAGGCGGATTATGAGATCATCGTTATGGTAGACGAGACGGTTGGGGAAGATCGGCTTGCGGCCATCGGGGAGGAGATCCGAAACATCCCCAATGTGCAGGAGGTCGTTTTAAACCCCAATGATCAGCGGCTCGCAGATTTAAAAGAGGACTTGGGGGAAGACGCCTCCGTGCTGGATGGATACGAGGAGGACAACCCGCTTCGAGACTGGTATATGGTCACCATGGAATCGCTGGACCTCGCCGAGCAAACCGCCGCGCAGCTGGAGCAAATCAGCGGGGTTGCCAAGATTGCGCGCAACCAGGATACCATCAACACGCTCGTCACTGTGACCGATTCCATCAGCAACATCAGCATCTGGGTCATGTTGGCGCTTGCCATTGTTTCGGTGTTCATCATTTCCAATACCATCAAGCTTACTGTGTTCGCCCGCCGCAAGGAGATCAATATCATGAAATTTGTGGGCGCAACCGATTGGTTCATCCGATGGCCCTTTGTCATCGAGGGCGTGATCATCGGCTTTTTCGGATGCATCATCTCCCTTCTCATCTTAGGCTTTGCCTATAACGGGCTGCTTGGCATGGTGGAAAATTTGGGCATTACCTTTGTAAAATTTGTGCCGCTGAGTCGCATCTGGCTGACTTCATCGGGTCTGTTCGCGCTGATGGGCATCCTGCTTGGCGGTATCGGCAGCCTGATTTCTGTACGGAAGTATTTAAAGGTCTAACATAACGAAACATAAAAAAAGACACGGCAACTTGCCGCGTCTTTTTTTATGATTGCCGCTTGTAAATCACGTCAAAAAGCAACCCTGCAATGACACTTTCCGCAAACACGAATACTCCCACATCCGCGAACTTCAAATGCAGAGCATACAGCGCATGATCGGGCGGAAGAAAAGATAACATGAGACCCGCCCCAATGAGCAGAGTCGCAATCAGAAGTCCCCACCGGATGATCGCCTTTGCTGTCGCATGGATGTGGTGTTCCAGTCGAAAGAGTTTTCGCATCATCGCAATACACCATCCTCTGTATCCAGTATAGCATAAAACGGCGCGTTCCGCAATGCGCAATGATTTCCAGCCCAAGCCCCCTCCCCTTTCTGGCGCTGCTCCCCAAGGCATCAAAAGCGACCCGCACAGCGAAACCATAATACGCCGCATGCTATTGCCGCACATTGCCGGGCAAAAAAAGACCGCCCTGTGCTTTCCCTATACACAAGGCGGCTGTCCGATCAAACGAACCAACACAACACTTTTTACACACTACCTACTATCTGGGCTCCACAATCAGCTTGATTGCCGTCCGTTCCTCCCCATCGATCACAACGTCCGCAAAAGCCGGGATGCAGACAACATCTATCCCAGACGGAGCCAAAAATCCACGCGCAATGGCCACAGCCTTGATCGACTGATTGAGCGCACCCGCGCCAATCGCCTGAATCTCCGCCGCCCCCGTTTCCCGGATAACGCCTGCAAGCGCGCCGGCCACCGAGTTCGGGCTGGATTTCGACGATACTTTCAGTATCTCCATGGTTGATTCCCTCCCATCGTCAACCGGGGCCTAGCGTAATCCAAGGACTCCTGTTTCGATGATGTTATTATATCACGCTTTTTCTTTTTCGTAAAGTGACCATATTTCATAATTTTTTGACAGATTTCTTGTGCAAAAGTACCAGATTTTAGTTTATATCTGTACGATTGTTACAGTTTTTCCAAAAAATGAATAATTTGACCGCAACGGTAAAAACTATGGTCAAACGGTGCCCAACCGGGCAGCAAAAAATTCACTGGCAGGGAGGCCGCAAACCTATGCATACCGAAGACATCAAAAAACGGTTCAATCTACGCGCGCTGTACGCCGTAGCACTGGCCCTTACGACCGTTGTGGCAATTGTGGGCATTGTACAATTCAAACGTGCAAACGACCTGGAGCTCGCCATGGAAGGGGTCTATGTCCGCGCATTCCATGACACTGTCGACTATGTACGAGATATTAACGTCATGTTGGACAAGGCCATGCTGGTGGGGGATCCCAACCAACTGGCTTCCATCTCCGCTGATATCTCCATGCAGGCGGCTGCCGCCAAGTCCAGCCTGGGCCAGCTTCCTGTCGCGGATGCTCATCTGGACAATACCTCCAAATTTCTCAGCCAGGTGGGGGATTACACCTCCTACCTATCTGCTAAGGTCATTGACAGCGGGGAAATCAGCAAGGAGGAATTCCAGAGCCTCCAAGATCTGTCCAGTTACGCACAGGAGCTGTCGAATAACCTGCTGACCATGGAGACGGACATGGTGGAAACAGGCATGCGCTTTACGCAGGTCAAAAACACGTCTGCCCAAGCCGAAAATCAGGTCACGCTGCTTTCGGGCATGGAGCAGGTGGAAAAGGAATTTCAGGACTATCCAACCCTCATCTATGACGGGCCTTTTTCGGAACACATCGAGCAAATGGAGCCCGCCGCCCTCAAAGGGAAGCCCGACGTCACGCAGGAGCAGGCGGCGGAGCTGGTTCGCTACTTCATTGGGGAGGAACGTGCCGCCAATCTCACGTTTAACGGGGAAAACGAAAATGGCCTCCTCACCTATGCCTTTTCCTCCCAGCCCGACCCCAAGAGCGACCGCACCATCAGTGCGGAAGTCACCAAGCAAAACGGCATGATGCTGTGGTTCTTGGACAACCGTGCGGTTGGAGAGGAGACCATCGATTGGCAGCGTGCCAGCGAAATTGGGAGCCAATTTTTGGCTGATATGGGATATACCGGAATGAAGCAGAGCTATTACGAGAAGTACGACGGCGTTGCAACGCTCAACTACGCCTATACCGACCGCGACATCATCATGTATTCCGACCTGATCAAGGTCAAAGTCGCACTGGACAACGGCGAAATTGTGGGGTTTGAAAGTCAGGGCTATATCATGAGCCATCAGGCACGGGACCTGCCCGCCCCGACGCTCAGCGAGGCAGATGCGAAAGCGCGAGTCAACCGCCACCTGACGGTGGACAGTGTCCGGCTCGCAAACATCCCCAAGGAGAGCAAGCGGGAGGTGCTGTGCTATGAGTGCAAAGGCTCATTTGAGGACAAGCATTTCCTCATCTATATCAATGCCATAACAGGAAAGGAGGAAAAGATTCTCATGCTGCTGGAGTCGGAGGACGGGGTCCTCACCATGTAGCGTGGCAGGACGTGAAAAAAGCGGCCCGGAAGGGATCGCTTTTTTGTCGTTGTGCCATTTATTTGATATTTTCGTGTTCACGCAGGAAACGCGCAAGGCACTGTGTGCGTCTGAGCCATAAGGTGTCCGTTTGGAAATCAACCAAAACGCAGTCTGTGCAGCAGCCGCGTGCGTCCAGTGCGATTGCTTTGAAATGGCATTGGTTGCCCTCCATCCAGTGGATGCAGAATTCGTTTTCGCATTCAATCATTTTTGCCACCTCTAAATTGGTTGCTTGGGCTGTGCGCCAGCTATTTTTGGCTGACAAAAATTGTGGTCCAGATTTTTTGTCAGCCCTAAAATATTTACCGGGGCGATGCCGTCCCCGTTCTCGTCGCGTCAAGCGTCGCCTGCTCTGTTTCCCCTGCGGGAAAACTGTCGCTTAACGCCGCTGCCGCTCCTCTTCCCCACAGCGCACGCAGGCGCTGTGGGGACCCCATCATTGCATAGGGGGTACCCTCTGCACGCCCCAGGCCTTCTTTTTCTATGAAGATATGATAGAAAAAGTATGGCCTCCGGCGATGGGGGAAAGCGCTCATTTGTCTACCGGGGCGATGCCTCCCCGGAGATACCCCTTCTGCATAGGGGGTGCCCTCTGCACGCCCCAGGCCTCCTTTTTCTCCGAAGAAAAAGGAGCAAAAAGTCGCTGGGGGCGTTCCCCCAGACCCCCCGGCAGCCCACAGCACCCGCGGCCCCTGCCAAACATGTTCTCTACCACACTGTTAGGTGAGTGCTCAAATAAAAAAACATCCAGTTAGTCCATAATTTTTGGATGTTTTCTTGAATTTTAGTTATTTTGTTCGTCGCCTTGCAGACATTGTTCAATCATACTGACCACAACATTGTTAAAGCTCGTATTGTTCTCCCGGGCGATTTGGTTGATTTTTTCTTCATATTTTTTGGATATATAAAGCGTCTTATAGGCCACTTCTTGTTTCTGTCTGGTACTTTTTGGAATAAACGCCATCCAAACCGCCTCCTTCTACCTTATTATAGAAGGAAGGTCATAAAAAGTCTAAACGAGAATTTTCTAATAGAATCCTCTCATTTATCTATCACAACCGAACTCGAAATACAACATATTTGGATTTTCAGCCTATTCGAGCGCTCACCTAACAGTGTGGTAGAGAACATGTTTGGCAGGGGCCGCGAGAGCTGTGGGCTGCCGGGGGGGCCGGGGGCATTCCCCTGGCGACTTTTGGCATGAAACGCTTAATGAAAGCAAGCGATGGCGCAGCTTGCATTAAGCGTTTCAGCCCATCGCTGTAGGCGATGTTTCCGTTATTTCCTCCAAAGAAAAAGGAGGCCTGGGGCGTGCAGAGAATACCCCCTATGCAATGATGGGGTCCCCACAGCGCCTGCGTGCGCTGTGGGAAAGAGGAGCGGCAGCGGAGTTAAGCGACGGTTTTCCCGCAGGGGAAACCGAGCAGGCGACGCTTGACGCGACGAGAACGGGGAGGCATCGCCCAGGTAAAAAGTTTAATGATTGAACATATGGGGTGTTTTTTTATTCGAGCGCTCACCTAACAGTGTGGTAGAGAACATGTCTGGCAGGGGCCGCGGGTGCTGCGGGCTGCCGGGGGGTCTGGGGGAACGCCCCCAGCGACTTTTTGCTCCTTTTTCTTCGGAGAAAAAGGAGGCCTGGGGCATGCAGAGGGTACCCCCTGTGCAATACGGGCACCCCCGGGGGCGGCACAGCCCCGGTAAATATTTTAGCGCTGACAAAAAAACAGGGGCCAAAGCCCCTATTTTTTATACATCAAAATTGAGCATCCGCGAGGTATTCCCATGACAGATGGCAATCGCGAGCGCATCCGCCACGTCGTCGGGTTTTGGCACCTCGGGAAGCCCCAGCAGCGTTTTTACCATGCGCTGTACCTGCGCCTTGTCCGCACGGCCATACCCCGTCACCGACTGCTTGACCTGCAGCGGCGTATACTCAAACACGGGCAGGCCCTGCACCGTCGCCGCCAAGATTGCCACGCCGCGTCCGTGCGCAACGCTGATGGCCGTTTTGACATTGGTGTTGAAAAACAGCTCCTCGATGGCAAACTGATCGGGATGGTGCCGCTCAATCAGAATGTTGACGCTCTCATAGATGTCCCGCAGACGGTCGGACAGCTTTTGCCCCGCCGGCGTCGTGATCGCACCGTAATCTATGACGCGGAATTTGTTGCCCGCATGCTCTAAAATCCCATATCCCACAATGGCAATCCCTGGATCGATGCCCAATATAATCACGCTTTTCCCCCCAACTTTTTGCAAAAAAGGTATTGTACATCCCGCATCCTTGTTGTATAATAGATGCTAGCATACAAAGAAGTATAGCATAATTTGGGAGGAATTGCAAATGGCAAAAGAAAAAGTCGTACTGGCCTATTCCGGAGGGCTGGATACCTCCATCATCATACCATGGCTCAAGGAAAACTTTGACTATGATGTCATCGCTGTCGCGGGCGATGTGGGTCAAGGCAAGGAGCTGGAGCCGCTGCAGGAAAAGGCAATCAAGACGGGCGCCAGCAAGATTTATATTGAAGACCTCCGCGAGGAGTTTGTGACCGATTTTATCTACCCAACCGTGCAGGCGGGGGCTGTATACGAGGGCAAGTACCTGCTGGGAACCTCCTTTGCGCGGCCGGTGATTGCCAAGCGGCTGGTGGAGATTGCAAAAAAGGAAGGCGCCGTCGCCATCTGCCACGGTGCAACGGGCAAGGGCAACGACCAGGTGCGCTTTGAGCTGACCATCAAGGCCCTGGCGCCCCACCTCAAGATCATTGCGCCCTGGCGCATGTGGGACATCAAGTCCCGTGAGGAGGAGATTGACTACGCGCAGGCCCGCGGCATTGATGTCCCCGTCACCAAGGAGGACAACTATTCCAAGGACAAGAACCTGTGGCACCTGTCCCACGAGGGGATGGACCTGGAGAACCCGTGGAACGAGCCGCAGTATGACAAGATTTTGGAGCTTATGACAACGCCCGAAAAAGCGCCGGATACCCCGACGTATGTGGAAATCGAGTTTGAAAAGGGCATTCCCACCAAGATTGACGGCGTCGCCTATGCGCCCGTTGCCATGATTGAGAAGCTCAATGAGCTGGCGGGTAAAAACGGGATCGGCATCGCGGATATTGTGGAAAACCGGCTGGTCGGCATGAAGTCCCGCGGCGTCTATGAGACCCCGGGCGGAACGCTTCTGTATGCGGCCCACCAGGAACTGGAATACCTGACGCTGGACCGCCGGACCCAGGCATACAAGCGGCAGGTTGGGATTGAGTTTGCGGAGCTGGTGTATGACGGCAACTGGTATACGCCGCTGCGCGAGGCGCTGTCCGCATTCGTGACCAGTACGCAGCAGACCGTCACGGGAACGGTGCGGCTCAAGCTGTACAAGGGCAACATCATCCCCGCCGGCGCCAAATCGCCCTACTCGCTGTACGACGAGGAGATTGCGACATTCAGCGCGGATGACGTCTATGACCAGAAGGACGCGGCCGGGTTCATCAACCTGTTTGGCCTGCCCCTCAAGGTCAACGCCATGATGAAAGAACGCAACAAATAAGACACATTACCGAATGGGGCAGACCCGATGTCTGCCCCATTTTTTAGAGAAAGGGGCACTGGATAATGAAACTATGGGGCGGCCGGTTTGGCAAAGCGACGGATGCGCTGGTGGACGACTTTAACTCCTCCATCCGCTTTGACGCTCGCATGTACAGGCAGGACATCACGGGCAGCATGGCGCACGCGCGCATGCTGGGGCGTGTCGGCGTCATCTCGGAGGAGGACGCGGCGCTCATCGTAAAGACGCTGGGGGAGATCCTTGCGGACATTGAGGCTGGCAAGGTGGCATTTGCGATAGATGCGGAGGACATCCACATGAATGTGGAGACCATCCTCATCTCCCGCATCGGGGATGTCGGCAAGCGGCTGCACACGGGCCGCAGCCGCAACGACCAGGTGGCGCTGGATCTGCGTATGTACTTAAAAGAGGAGACACAGGACATCCTGGGCCTCCTAAAGGAGCTCATGGGGACGCTTTTGGACCTTGCAGAGCAACATACCGATACCATCATGCCAGGGTATACACACCTTCAAAAGGCCCAGCCCATCACGCTGGCGCACCACCTCATGGCCTATTTTGAGATGTTCCTGCGGGACGCGGGCCGACTGTCCGATGCCTATCGCCGCATGGACGTGATGCCGCTTGGGTCGGGCGCCCTGGCGGGCACCACCTACCCGCTGGACCGCGCCTATGTGGCAGAGCAGCTGGGCTTTGCGGATATCACCCACAACTCGCTGGACGGCGTGTCCGACCGGGATTTTGTGGTGGAGCTCGCAGCGGCGCTGTCCCTGATCATGATGCACCTGTCCCGC
The DNA here is from genome assembly GCA_944393605.1 of uncultured Clostridia bacterium. GTDB lineage: Bacteria > Bacillota > Clostridia > UBA1381 > UBA9506 > CALYAO01. The sequence goes on along the minus strand of CALYAO010000044.1, from coordinate 94,153 downwards.
TTCTCGGAGGAGCTCATCCTGTGGTCCTCCCATGAGTTTTCCTTTGTGGAGATGGATGACGCCTACTCCACCGGCTCCTCCATCATGCCCCAGAAGAAGAACCCCGACGTCGCAGAGCTCATTCGGGGCAAGACAGGCCGTGTATACGGCCACCTCATGGGGATCTTAACCGTCATGAAGTCCCTGCCGCTTGCGTACAACAAGGACATGCAGGAGGACAAGGAGGGCATCTTTGACGCGGTGGACACCGTGAAGCTCTGTCTGCCCGTGTTTATCAAGATGATCGCCACCATGACGGTCAAAAAGGAGAACATGCTCCAGGGCGCCAAAGGGGGCTTTACCAATGCCACCGACCTCGCGGACTACCTCGTCAAAAAAGGCGTCCCCTTCCGGGAATCCCATGCCATCGTTGGGCGCATGGTGGCGCTGGCGCTGGACAAAGGCAAGAACCTAGACGAATTCACCATGGACGAGTTTCATGCCTGCTCCGACCTCATCGAAGAGGACATCTATGATGCGCTGTCCATGGAGACCTGCGTTCGCGACCGCAAACTCATCGGCGGCCCCAATCCTGAGCGCGTGAAAGCCGAAATCGCACAGGGCCGCAAGCGCATGGGGGAAATCACATGTGGGTGACGGCAAAGGAGGAGACCATGGACTGGATACAGGTGACGGTATACACCACCTCGGAGGGCATCGAGCCCGTCAGCGGCGCCTTGTACGATGCGGGCGTAACGGGACTGGAGATCGAGGACGAGGCGGATTTTCTGGACTTTTTGGAGCACAACAAGCAGTACTGGGACTATGTGGACGAGGACCTCATGGCGCAAAAGAAGGGCGAGACGCGCATCAAGGTCTATGTCAGCGACAACGAGGCGGGGCATGACATGCTCCAGGCCATCCGCGCCTCCCTGGCGGCGCTGGCTGCGCGGGATACTGCGCATGCCTTCGGACGGCTTACGGTAGAACTGGCGGGCATGAGCGAGGAGGACTGGGCCAACAACTGGAAACAGTACTACAAGCCCACCCCGGTGGGGGACAAGATCCTCATCCGGCCCGAATGGGAAGAGATTGGAAAGACAAACCGCGTCGTCTTTACCATCAACCCCGGCATGAGCTTTGGCACGGGCACCCATGCCAGCACCCAACTGTGCATCGAGTCCCTGGAAAAGCGCGTCCGGCGGGGGGACAGCGTGCTGGACCTCGGATGCGGCAGCGGCATCCTATCCATCATTGCGCTGCTGCTAGGTGCTGACCATGCCGTCGCAGTGGACATCGATCCCAACGCGGCGGACATCGCATGTGAAAATGCCGCAAAAAATAACATCGGGTCCGATCGCTACCACACCTATGCGGGCGACGTGCTGTCGGACAGCGCGCTGCGTGCGCGCATCGGGGCAGAGCGGTATGACGTGGTGCTGGCCAACATTGTCGCGGACGTCATCGTTCCGCTGGCGCCCTATGCGGCGGAAGTCATCCGCCCGGGCGGGACGTTCATCACCTCGGGCATCATTGATGAGCGGGCTGAGGAAGTGATGGCAGCGCTCGGGCAAGCGGGATTTACGGTAGATACCGTGGGCCGCCGGGACTGTTGGGTCAGCGTGACCTGCCGATATGGCGCATAAGCAAAAACAGGCAGAAACCATGCGTTCTGCCTGTTTTTGCTATGATTTTATCTCTCTGCACAGGGAAAATGTAATGATTTCCCATTTTTCTCTTCGGGCCACCATCTTTGAATAAAAGTCACACAAAAAATCCATTATTTTCCAATTTAGTCCGCAATCCTGCTTCACATACGGCGTAAAGCGCCCTTCCGGCCTATGCGGCAAGCAGCCTGTCGATGGCGGTCAACGCCTCCGCCCGCGTCATCACGCCATAGGGGTCAAAAGTGCCGTCTGGCTTGCCTTCCATGACGTCCAGCTCCTTGGCCAGCCACGTGTAGCGGAACATCCGCTCCACGTTGTCAGGCACCTCCCCATGCATGACAAACAGGTTCTCATATTCGGCATCGTTTGCAAAGGTTTGATTGAGATCGGTCTTGATCTCCCCGATATCGGGAATCTCAATATCCACGTTTTCGCTTGCCAGTTTGATCTCCGCCAGCGCCTCCGCGGCATGCATCCGAAGCGCCGCTGTATCGGGCAAAAACCCCTTTTCCTGCGCACTGTCGTTGTCTACATATGGCTGGTTGGTGTCATAGGCGACAGGGAGCGCATATACGGGCAGATAGGCCGCAGCATGCGCTACATACGGGTAATACCATGCGTTGCTGTCGAGGTCATGATAGTCCGAAAGCGAAGCGGTCTCGTTAAGGTCAAATGCAAGCGTGAGGATTTTGGAGAGCTCCGCCCGGGTGACGGGTTCATCGGGCCGAAATGTGCCGTCAGGATAGCCCGAAAGCAGGCCGCTGTCCGCCCATTTGACAATGACATCCTCCGCCCAGTGCCCGCTGATGTCGCCAAACGCGGCCTCTGCCGCCGACGCACCGGGGACCACCGTCGCTAGGAGCAACGACATCGTCACAACCATCAAAATCATTTTCCGCATCCGATCATCTCCTTTGATATCATAATAAAAAATGCGCCAACCGTAGTCAGCGCATGAAAAACGCATCGCTCCGATTGTCGCCAAACAACGCTTCTCATAACACAAGGTATGCAGAAATAGAGCATGCATTTTTGCCGATAGGCATAAAAACACACACCTCGGTTACAAAAGTAGCGTTGCGTTTGTTTGGCATTTTCTATGATACCATACTTTGTACAAAATAGCAAGTCTTTTTCCGAAATAGAAAACAGGCAGAGCCAGTTTGGCTCTGCCTGTTTTGATTGCTCGTTTACTCAAAAACCAAATTGCCTTCCACCAAGACCTGCGTTTCCGCATGTGTATTGCTGGGGTTGATCGCATCAAAGTCTGCCGGCTTCTGCACGATGTTGTTGATGATCTCCGCATGTACGCCGCCGTTTCTGTCCACGACGTTGATCCCTTCATACAGGTTGGGACCATATACCTCGTTGTCATACACATCGCAGTCCACCAGCGAACCATCCAGCGTGTTGGACAGCGAGATGGCGCCCATACCGTGGCCACGGTTGTAGGAGCTGCGAAGCACGATATTGCCGCGCACCGTGTTGTTGGTGCAGTCGGTGGATTCATATGCCGACTCCGACATCACCAGTATCCCTGCGCTGCGGGGGGAATCTGCCTGCACGTTGTTCTCCACCACAATGTTGCTGGAGCCTGCCACCATGAGACCGCGGCCCCAGTAGTTGCACAGCGCCGTGTTGTTACGATATGTGATGTCGTAGATTGCGCCCACCTCTTCGCCCGTCACCGCGATGTTGTCATCGCCGTTGTTACGGAAGAAGTTATTCTCCACGATGATGTTTGCCGAACCGTCCGTGAAATGAACGCCATCTGCAAACAGGTTGGTGAAGCGGCTGTTGCGAATATAAGAAGGCTCTTCATTGATGCCGCCTTCTGCCCAGATGCCGCAGCCGGTACGGTCGATCCAGACGTTTTCAAAGACGAAGTCACCGATGCCCGGTGTGCCGCCACGGCCTGTGATGCCGATGCTGCCATTGCCTTCACCGTTCCGGGAATAGCTCCAGGAAGACGTTACCTTCAGGTCGCTGACATGCAGGTTACCGCCATACATGAGGAAGCCCGCTCTGCCCATCCAGACCAGTGCGCCTTCGTTGCTGAGATAGTTGTCCAGCACGGTGTGCCACATACCGGCACCTACCACGTTGGCATTTTCATTCAGGATGATCTTCTCGCTCGTCTTGTAGTACCCAGCCGGGATGTACAGGCCGGTGCCCGCCTCGATTGCGGCATCCACACCCGCCTGGATGGCCTCGGTGTCATCCGTGTCGTCGTCGGGCGTTGCGCCAAAGTCCGCCGCACTCAGGAAACCTTCGGGCTGCGGAATGGGATCGGGCGCAACCTCCAGATCCATCAGGTCAATGCGATACTCGTCCAGCGTGCTCTGTGCATCCTTCTTGAGCATGATGCTGTCACCTTCATTGATGGTCACATCATCGATGATGACATCCAGGTACCACCGCTTGTAGAACGGCTTGGTGGTGGAAGTTTCATCCTCAAAGGCATACATACTGCGGGTGCTGAGCTCCACATCCTTGACCTTTTCGCCGTTCACATACAGGCCAATGGTGCCTTCAATGTCATTGCCTTCAATGGGCATCTCCGGATAGGAGTTATTGCCGCCCACGAACCGCATATCCTCCTTGGGTACCGAATACCGGAAGGTGATACGGTTTGCGGGAACCACATCGTTAAACTGCACATAGTCATCCGTGTCTTTGAGCACCACGCACTTGCGGCCCGATGCTTCAAATGCAGCATTGTCAGTATACGCAGTGGAAACCAGCACCTCGGCATTGGTCTCCGCATATTCCGCTTCGTAGGTCTCAAACGGCACATCTGCGCCCTTGCCGGCCGTTACCAGGCCAGTCCCCAGCAGCATACGCTGCAGCATAGCCGCCGTCTCGCCGCGGGTCGCATTGTCTGCCGGCGCAAAGGTGGTGTCCGTCTTACCCGTGATGATGCCCGCCTTGACACAAGCGGCAACCGCCTTGCGCGCCTCTTCGGACAGGCCAGAGACATCCGTGAACTTGGACAGCGCCTCGGTAATCTGCGCTTCGTTCATGTCATATGCCACATGGAAGTGATGCATGGTGCGATAGAACAACACCGCCATCTCCTCCCGCGTCAGCGCCTCGTCGGGATTGAGCGCACCGTCGCCGCCCGGCAGGATACCCGCCTTGACCGCAGCACCAATACTGCCCGCAAACCACGCATCCGATGCAACATCGCTGTAGGTCGATGCTGCCGCATCCTCCTCCAGCGCAACCGCACGCGCCAGAATGGTGATAAACTGCGCGCGGGTAATCTGGGAATCGGGTTCAAATGTCGTATCGGTGACACCATTGATGATGGACTTTGCCGCCATCAGGTTCACATACTCTTCGGACCAGTGCCCCATGGTGTCCTCAAAGGTGCGCATCTTAAGGGACATCTCACTCACGTCAGGGGCAGTCTTCTCAAATGTGATCTCCACCGGAGTGGGTTCCGGGGTGGGTTCGGGTGTGGATACGTCGAACGCAGGCGCATCCGTCTTATTCTCTTCGTTGAAATACTTGTTTTTCAGATACTCGTCAACGGCCTCCCGCTCGTCTGTGGTCAGATCGTCTTGATAGAAAATAACCTCGGCGATCTCACCTTTCAGTTTCCGGTTATCCCCAGGGCCACGGGCTGCAATCTGGTAGCCATAGTGTGTGTTCCAGCGGAAATCGGGATTCACCGCATCAAAATTGACGGTTCTCTTGTCGTCGTAATACGTCCTCAGCGTACTGGTCGAACCATTGTCACTGATGGTTGCTTCTAAACGATGGAAATTCTCGGTGTCCAGCCCATTCTTATCGGTGATGAGAGGACGGTTTTCGTCGTTGGCACCGCTGGCCGCCCCTTGATGATTGGAGCGAATTTGCATCTGCGTCATGTTGAGCAGATACAAATCAACGTCATTGTCCAGCGTATTCCCTATTGAAGTGGTAAAAATACCCGCGTATTCGGTGTTGTCCTCTGCGATACGCGCCACCACAAAGAACGCGCCGCTGCCCACATAGGGCTCGTCGAACACCGTCCGCACAAAGGATGTGCCGTCAAACTTGACCGCATGCTGTCCATTCACCACATTCTGTGCCACGGTAGGTTTCCCAACGATTTCAATCTCGTTTTGCATCGGGGACTTGTCCTCCCATGCAAGCACATTGCCTTCCGCATCCACCGACATGGAGTCGTTGTCCGCCGAAAGCCAGAGAGACATGCCCTCCGTTGGAATGGGCGCCTCCTCCGCCGTCGCGCCTGCCGGGAACAACAACACGCTCAGCAGCATGGTGCACACCAGCAGTCCAGATACCAATTTTTTCACCTTAAAAACGCCTCCTTTTATGTTTGTCTTACATAAAAAACGCTTGTTAAACCATGTAAACTAATATTGCTGCCCATTGCCCCGGCTTCTGCACAGCGCTGTGCGGAAGCCGGGCAGGCACATTCCTTATTCAAATCCTCTGACCACAATGACCTCTCTGACGGCGGTATCCCGAATCTTTAAAATCACGTAGTCATCTTCTAAAATATCCGATACCTCAATCGCCCGGTTGCGGGACGGATTGGACAGATCAGACAACGTCAGGCAGGTCGCTTTGGACAAACTGAGCGGCATGGTCATCCCGTCGTCCACCAGGATCATCTTGGTATCGGGATCAACCTTCACCACATCACCCGTGATCACCACGCGCTGCGTATGCAGGTTGGTGGAGCCGAGCAATCCGCTCTTAATCCGGCCGTCCGACGCCTGATAGAGCCGCACGATATAGATGACATTGCCTTGATTGTCCCGCTGCAGCTGCAACACGTCGCCCGGCTGAATGCTGTCAATGGGAACACCCGTCTGTTCGCCGTCATAGTCAGGTGCAATATTGAAGCTCTGCTTTCTGCCGCTCATCATACCATTGATACGTACCACTTCGCCCACATCTTCCTGATATGCAGCGGACAGGTTCTCCACAATCATCGTATCGCTCCGCTTGAGCGTCGTATTGTCACTGCCGCCGCCGCCTGCGCCCACACGCACTACAATGGCGCCTGGGGTGCCGTATAGGTCCTCATCGTAGGAAGTGAAGGTATACTGCGAATCGTTGGTAAAGTAAGAAAAGTCCTTTGCACCATACCGTGACTCGTCCGCCAGATCCTGAGGGATGATAAATACCTTGGTATCCGTCTTGGGATAGATGCGTCCCTCAAAGCTCTCGCTGCCACGCAGATAATAGGTTCCGCTGTTGCTGATACGGAAGATGTTATTGCTGATGGCGTATTCCTTTTCTGAAACGGATTTGCCGGTATAGTCCTGCGCAGTGTCAATGCGGGTGATCTTATCTTCACTGTCCGTGGAATAGACAACCAACTGATCCCGCGTGGTGCCATCCACGTAAAGACCGCCGGCCGTCAGCACATCCTCCGGCTTGCCGCTCTGGTCGTTGACCCGCAGCTTCTCCCGCGTTTCCAAAATCTCAAAGCTTTCACTGTCCCAATTATACAGCTTGATTTCTGTTTTTCCCATGCTGCCAATGTTGATACCAATCAAGTATCCATAAACATTTTGCGACGCACCATCTTCCTTGGCAACCACCTTGCCCTCATAGTCAAGGTATAGGACCGTTTGCATCCCTGCACGGATGGGGCCGATCTTCTGATCCGCCAGCAAGGTCTTAAAGTGGGGCGCGATTTCATATTGCGCGCTGCTGGTGGTGATATACTCATCGCTGGACTCGCTTACGGTTGCCGTCACGCTCTTGGAATTTGCAATAATGGAAACCGAAAGCCGATCCGCCGTCAGATCCTTGGGTGCCGCCACCGAGAGGACATCCCCGCTTTCAAGGGCCTCCCAGGTTGCCGCCGCACCGTCCCGCACCACCGAAATCTCCGTCTTGGTCAGATCCAGCGACAGGTTATATTTGGCATCAAACATATCCTTCAGCACCAGGTCGTCCTGCGAACTCACACTCTGCAGCACAATGTTCTGGTATGCGGTGGTGCGAACCACATCGTACGTTCCGTCCCGGTCGTTGTCAATCAGCGTCACCGATCCCGAAGCGGGCATCAGGTCCTCTGCCGTGTAGTCAGGGAACGCGGCGCCGTTATACAGCATGGACGCAACAGGAGAGATGGACGCATTCTGTGTTCTGGCTCCGTCTTCCTCTTCATAATACAGCACATGTTTGGTGGTCTGAGGGCTGATGTCCTCCGCCGAAACGGTCAGGACCTCATTGCGGCTGCTGTCGGGCAGCGCATATAAAATGGTATCCCCGCCCGTCTCGCTCTCATCCACGTAATAATTGACCCAGTATCCCATGTAATCACCGACATTGCTGTCGCCGCGTGCATACACCTGGTCGCCTATCTGCACCGATTGCTTGGAAATCCGGCTTGCGCCACTCAGCGACGTGATCCCATTGTCCGTCACAACGCCGCCGTACAGGCCGACGTCCAAGAACTCCTTGAGCAGGATGTCGCCATCCACGAGCGTGACCGACCCATCGGCGCCAATATTGGTCTCCCGCGCCACGGTAGCGGTCAGCGCGTTGTCCATGAGCTTCACCGCAACCTGGCGGGTGATCTCACCCGACTGTGTTCCGACGCCGCTCGTCAGACGCAGGCTCTGCGCAACGCGCAGATAGCCCGCCGGATATCCGCCGTTCACCTCCGCATAAGGCCCATAGCCCAGCAGACAGGTCAGCATCTTGACCGCATCCTGATAAAGGATCTGGCCGTCAGGCTGGAAGGTGCCGTCCTCATAGCCGCGGATTACCCCGCTGGACGCTAAAAACCGGATGGCATTGGCCGCCCAGTAGCTATCGGGCACATCCGAGAAGGTCACACCGCTTACGGCGGGTGCCTCCTCATACCCCATGAGCCGCACCAGCATGGTCGCAAACTCCGCCCGCGTCAGCTGTGCTTCGGGCTTAAAGCTGCCGTCCTCATACCCTTCCAGAAGCCCCAGGCCTGCCAGCGTCCGGAAGGACTCCTCATAGGGCGTTCCCACGATATCATCGCCGCCCGCCGGGGCAGAGGGGGAAGCCGCAGGAGAACCAGACGCCGCCGGGGAACCAGATGCGGCCGGAGAGCTAGATGCTGCCGGCGTCTGGCTGCCCCCAGTGGAACCAAATTTATTGTTTAAGTACTCCATGACGCTTTCGCGTTCCTCGTTTGATATCCCCCGCTGATACACAATCACCTCGGCCACTTCCATCTTGGCCATATGCTTGTCATTCACATCCCGTGCACCCAGGTTATACCCATACTGGCGGTTCCAGAGGTCCGGCGCAACGCTCATATAATCCTTGACGGTCGTCTTGTCGTCATAGTAGGAGTTCACCGTTGCCTGGCCGTTGTTATCCTGGATGGTGATGCTATACACATGGAACCCTTCCGTGTCCAGCTTGCCTTTGTACCAGGGCCGGTTTTCGTTGTTTGGCGTTGCACCCGGATTGTTGCTGCGGAACTGAATTTGTTCCTCATCCATGTAATAGGCATCAAAATCCCCCACTTTGGGGCCGCCCGGGGCGGTATTGAAGATACCCGCATACTGCTTATTATCGGGCAGCAGGCGCATCACCAAAAAGATGGCGGAACTGCCTTCATAAACTGCATCAAATTCCTTGGTCAGTGCGTTGCCGTCAAACGCAACCACGTCCTTGCCGTTGTAGCCACCCTCTTTTAAAGTGGGCCGCTTGTCGCCCGACGCTGTCAGGTCATTGCCCATACCTGACATATCCTTCCAGGTGGAGATTCTGCCGTCCGAGTCGGGTTCAATCGAACCCTCATCCGTCTTGAGCCACAGGGACAGCCCATCCGTTGGAATGGAATCCGTGTCCGCGGCCATCGCCATTCCCGGCAGCAAGGAAAGCAGCATCGCCAAAGCCAAGATCGCTGCCGTTAGTTTTTTGGTCATCTGTATGCCTCCCTTTGTGCTCATTTGCCCACCACCTTCAACAGGTTATAGAGCATCACGGCACTCTCCGCACGGGTGCAGGGCGCTTTGGGGTCAAACCGACCGTCCTCTCTGCCCCTTACAATGCCCGCCTTTTGGAGTGCGGCAACGCTGGCTGCCGCATAATCCGAAATCTCGCCGCTGTCGCCAAAGGAAGCTGTGCTCCCTTCTTCCACCGCGATCGCATCCCCTGCAGCACGCACCAGCATCACTGCAAGGTCCTCCCGTGTGATGGGCTGCCCCGCGCCAAACGCGGTTTCAGAGATCCCACGAATCACACCGGACGCAACGCCGCTCGCAACATACGGATAGAACCACTGTCCCTCTGTCACATCTGCAAACGTGCAGGCCGCGGACGCATCATAGAGCCCAAAGGCCTCCACCGTCATCTTCACAAACTCTTCGCGCGTCACCTGGTCATTGGGCGCAAACAGGCCATCGCCCTTGCCGTTTACGATGCCGCAGTCCACAAGGCCAGCAATCGCCTCCTGGGCCCACGGGGTGTTTGCAAGATCCGTAAATTCAGTATTCGTACCTGGATCCGTCGGATCAGGCGTTCCAATATTGACACCACCGTTCCCCAGCACACCGCCGCCGCCGTGATAGCTGCCGCCACCGCCGCTGTTGCTGCCACCACCGCCGCCACCGCCGCCGGTACCCGGATCGTCCGGATCATAGCTGTTCACGGCACTCGTCAGGCTGGAGATAACCTCCTCTGCGGTATCAAACGGCGATTCGAATGCATCCTTCACCATTTCGGTCTGCACATATTCCTTGCCGTCGTCCGACATGCCCAGGTAGGAGGTATAGGCGCTGTTTTCCGTGAGCCCCAGCAGCGCAGCGTTGTCCGACAGCGCGGTGGCCATGCTCACATAGCTGGCGCTGTTGATCTGGCAGAACGCATACCCCAGTTGATATGCCTGCCCAAACGCCGCCGTATCCCCCGGATAGTCGGGCATGTGCGCGAGCAGATATTCACTCACCGCAGTCTTTTCTTCTGCGGTCAGGTCCTCTTGCTTCTTGCCTGTTACCGTCTCCATGCCAAACGTCTCTGACGCATAGGTGTCCAGCACCTCGGTGATTTCAGCCGCATCCTCCGCCTGCAAGAGCAGCGCATACGGATATGCGGCGCCAAATACTGCGGCCAGGCCGGTCCCATCATTCACATCGTAGGGTCTGCCGTTCATCACCGCGTCCCGCATAACCTGCTTGCCCGCATCCGTGAGGGCGTCATACTGGACCGCCATGGAGAGGCCCAGCGCATCCAGCGCCACCCGGTCTTCCGAATCGGGCGCAAAGATGGCCGCAAGGTCCTTGTCCTCTGCCGCATCGTTGATCTTTTGGATGGTGGACTGCCGCAGACTCTCGCTCACGAAGGAGAAGGACGCAGCTTCCGAACGCTCCGCTTCTTCCCCGCCGACATAGAGGTCAAACTCTGCTTTGAGCGGCGTTCCGTCCATCGCGGTGTCGGGCATAGCAAACTGCGCCGTGAAAGCGCCGTCTGCGCCGCTCATGGCCTCGCCTGCATAGTAGATGCTATCTTTTCCAAGCGGCTGGCCGGCCACTGCCGCCAACAGCGTTAGCTTCTTGTCCGCGCCGCCCGGCGTCACACCCGATACGGTGATGACGTTGCCCTCGGGCACAACGCTCGTGATGGTAACCTGATCACCCGTACCGGGCACATATGCCGACTTCTCGGGTACAGGGGTGTCAAACAGCAGGGGATGCATGTCCTCCAAACTATCCCACAGATAGTATTTGACCGACTTGTTGGTGTCGTCCGCCGGCACCGCCATATCCTCTGCCACAATGGCCTGGGAAGCACCCGACGCAAGACCCGTCACCTGTGTCGCGCCTTGCGAAACCATGGTCTGGCCATCGTACACCACAGGGATCGCAACGGCTTCTTTGAGTACGGTGCTGCTCAGGTTGCTCAGCTTCGCACTGAGATCCACCGTACCTTCGCCGGCAGGTGTTTCGGTCTGCTCCGTGATGGTATACCGATTTTCTTTGCGGTATTTGTCATCCAGATAGTTCTCCACCTGTGTAAATTCCTCATCGGTCAGTGCACGATGGTACACAATGACCTCTGCGACCTCCGAATTGAGGCAGCGATGTCCGCCGCCGCCCACACGTCCATTCAGCATGAAGCCGACATGGTTGTTAAGCGGGGTGGGGGTATTTTGGTATACGCCATACTGCGTCGTGGTCAGTGTCCCGTCGTAGTCCTTGGTGACATCCACATTTTGCCAGACGCCATCCACATAATTGTTGACAAACCGCAGGCCGACACTGTGGAATGACGTGTTATCCCAGTTGAACCAGGTCTCAGACCGGTCTTTGGGCAGGCGGCCGTCCTGCACATTGTTCCAGCGGAACTGCGCCGTCGTGTCGCTGATCAGGAAGGTATCAATGTCATTCCCCGTTGCGCCTTGGGGCGCGGTATTAAAGATACCGGTATACGCACGCGACGGATTGGCCGAGCTGACTGCGGTTTCCCGGATCTTATGTACAATGATCACCGTGCTATCCCCAACATAGGGGGTATCATACTCCATGGTCAGGTAGTTGTTGACGCCGTCAAAATCCAGCGCCTTCTGACGGTTCACCGCATTTTGTGCGATGGTGGGACGGTTGACCTCGCCGGGTGCCACCAGGTGATTGCCGTTGCCCGACTGATCCAGCCAGGTCATGACACGGCCCTGATCATCCAGCTCATAGCCGCCCGCTTCCGCCTTGGTCCAGATCGCAAGCCCATCTTCCGGAATGGGCAGCACCTCCGCCTTCACCGCTACCGTCACGGTGATGGGAGTCGCATAGTTTTCCACCGACCCGGAGAAGGTCAGCGTTTTTTCGGAACTGGTGTCAGCCGTTGCGGGATCGGGTGTCCATGTGACGGCCAGCGCCGCTGTTTTCCCGTTGGACAACGTACCGCTAACGGTCTGAGGCAGATACACCGTATCCCCGATCTCCACCGTCATGTCACCAGGCGCCGTCACCGCGGTAACCGAAACCGCATTGACCGTCAGGGTCAGCGTGACCGATTCCGCACTGCCGTCCACCATGGCCGTTCCTTCATTCACATAGGTCCCTGCCACATGGGTGTCCAGCGCAGGGGTCCATGTGCCCCACGTTACAGGCACCTCCTGGTCGGCATTGGTGTAATCCGCCGTAGCCGTCGCAGGCAGGGTGTAGGTCTCATACTGGTCAATGGCAGCTTCAATATCTACCATGCCAATGAAGGTATTGGAGTCCGCAACATGGAAGGTCCGCTCGGTGAGCCACACACCTGCATAGCTTGCCTTTGCGGTATACTCGCCCGGCGTCCACGTGAGGGGCACCACAATACTTCTCTGGAATTGCCCGCCCGAGACCGCAATTTGATCATAGAATTTGAGCGCGCCGCTTTCATCATACAGGTAGAGCTGCACATACTTGGAGGAGCCATAGGCGACCCCCGAGATGTTCACCGTGCCCTCCTGATAGGTATCTGCAATTTCGTTTATCTCCGCCATACCTGCCGCCTGCACCGGCAGCAGGAACAGCCCGAGTGCCATACACAGGGTGAGCAGGACGGAGACTGTTTTCTTGGTCAGTGACATATAAAAAGCCTCCCGCCTCTCTTATTTGGTTACCGGGTCAGCCAAAACCTCTCCGGCATCTGTGGGATCATTAAATTTGGTCGTTGCCATGATCTTGATATAGTTATCAGGCGCCACACAGAAGTTGAGCTCAGCACCCGTTTCCACTGTCTGTGACATGTACAGAAGCGGCTGGGTCATCTCCGCATCCGCATACACCTGTGCAACCACGTCAAAGGTGCCCTCGTAGGTACCCGTCACGGTCGCCGTGACTTTCTTTGCGGAGGTAACGGTGTCGTCTACCGTTGCATCGATGGTGAGGGGGGCAGGTTCGGGCTCCATCAAATATTTGTTCTCCAAATAAGTACGAATTTTGAGATAATCCGAATCGCCCGAATTTCTTCCCATGTCGCCCTGATACACGATGATCTCAGCAATCTGGGCATTGATCGAACGGCCGTTATAGCTATTGCCGCTCATGCGGTTGCCGACGGTGTAGCCATAATGCTTGTTGAATTTCGCAAACGGATTGGTGGTGGGCTTCACATCGGTATTCATACCGTTTTTCTGACTAATCGTAGTCCCGTCAGAACTGCTGGTCTCCGCCAAAACATGCATGCCCAGACCGCCATCGTCGGGATAGTTCTGCTCCTGAATGCTCATGGAAAAGACACGGGCAACGCCGTCGTCCACACCAACCGTATTATCCTGGACCCACGGACGTGAAAAATTCGCGCTCCCAAGATAAGAACGATTTTGAATTTGGTTATTAATCGTATTGTTGAACAAGAGATAAGTGTCAATGTCATGGTCCTTTTGCATCCCCGCCGATGTGTTAAAGAAACCACGGAAGGTCGGGTTGGTGGGGTTGTTCTCCAAGATGCGCGCAACAATGAAGATGGCGCTTGCACCCTCGTATGCCTCGGCAAATGCGCCGGTTGTCAGCCCCGTGCTGTCCCCGTCAAACTCCACGGCGGGCAGCCCGTTGATGGCATTCTGCGTAAGAACTGGGCGCGCTTCCTTGTCCGCACTCACTTCGGTCACAGGCACCAGGTCATTGCCCTTGCCCGACAAATCCTTCCATCTTTCCACCTTATTGCTGCCGTCCGTTGCCAGTTCGAAGCTAGAAGCATCATCGGCTTTCACCCAAAGCGCCAAATTCTCGGTTGGGATGACGGCAGGGTCCGCCGCGACCACCGGGATGGCTGCCATGCCGGCCACCAGACCGGCCGCGACAGCCAAGCCAATCATTTTTTTCCACATAGTAACCTCTCCTTCCAAATTCACACCATCCTGGGTGCTGTCATGATAAAAACATGGCCCGGTACTCCGTTGGGGATTTCCCGGTATATTTTTTAAAGAGCCGCGCGAAATAATGGCTGTCTGCGATGCCCACCATGTCGCTGATCTCACTCACCCGCATGGTTGGGTCCTGCATAAGCTCTTTTGCGCGCTCAATACGAACGCTGTTTAAATAATCAATGATATTGAGGTTGGTCTCTTTTTTAAACAACAAGCTGAGATAGGAGTAAGACAGCTTGTACTTCTCAGCCAGGTCACTTAAATTGATGTTTTTGGCATAGTTTTGATTGATATCCGCGATGATGCTCTGTACCACCCGGGACGCACCCGTGGTCGTCTGAATGGGGTCGGCATCCCGAATGCCCGCCATCTGCCGCAGGTAGGTAAGTTCCCGCTGCGCGATGCGTTCGGACCGGATACGCGCGCACAGTGCCACCAGCCGATCATACAGCTCATCGGGATCCACCGGCTTTAAGAGATAGCCCGCGACGTTGTTTTCAATGGCCTGCCGTGCATACGCAAAATCATCGTATCCGCTGATGATCAGAATTTTAATCTCCGGCCTGATTGACAAAATCCGCCGGGACAGCTCCAGCCCGTCCATCACAGGCATACAGATATCCGTCAGCAGGATGTCGGGCTGCGTTTCCCGTGCCAATTCCAGGGCCTGTGCGCCGTTTTCCGCCAATCCAACCACCGTCACGCCGATGCTCTCATAGTCCAGTACCCGGGCAATGCCCTCGCGAATGTGCCGCTCATCATCCACAATCAATAGCTTAATCAGCGTTCTCCGCCTCCTTCTTTCGTTCCTGCCCGTCATCCGCCTCTAAACCGATTCGAATGATGGCCAAGGTGCCGTGCGGTTCGACCGGGTGATAGGAAAGACCATACTGCGGCCCGTAAAACATGGTAATCCGCCGGTTGACGTTTCGAATCCCATAGGCCTTTCCGCCGTCGCCCGAAAGCAACGTTGCCATCCGATCAGGTGGAATGCCAACTCCGTCATCCGCAACTGTAAAGAGGAGATCCTCCCCCTCCTCCCGCACCGAAATGCGGACGGTGAGCACCGCAATGCCGCCGTTGTCCCCGTAGCCGTGCAGCACGGAGTTTTCCACCACGGGCTGCAGAATCAGCTTGAGTGTCCGGCGCGCAAGAAGGTTGTCTGGAACATCAATTAACACCTTGAGTTTCCCATCCAACCGTATTTTTTGAATATCCAGATAATTCTCCACCAACTTGAGCTCTTCTGCGACCGAGATAACCGTCTGGCCGCCGCTTAAGCTGTGCCGGAAGAAATCCGCCAGTGACCGCGCCATCTTTGCCACCTCGCGGTTGCCCTCCGACAGCGCCATCCAATTCATGGTATCCAGTGTATTATACAAAAAATGCGGGTTGATTTGGGATTGGAGCAATGAAAGCTCCGCGTTTTTTTTCTCAATCTCCGTTTTATAAACCGCTTCCACCAAGTAGTGAAGCCGTCTGTTCATTTCATTAAAGGACATACTGAGCTGCCCCAGTTCGTCCTCACTGTCCACTGGCAGCTTGGTGGTGAAGTTGTCCTCTTCCACCCGGTTTACCGCGGCAATCAATCTTCGGATAGGCATAGAAATGCTGTGTGAAATGGGCAGGCTCAGGACACTCGCAAGCAGGATAAATACCCCGGTGATCAGCAGCATAACGCCACTGAGTATATAGACATCATGGTAGGTGTGGGAAACCGGCGTCAACGTGAGCAACGTCCAGCCTGTCGCCTGGTTGACGACACGTGTCACCATCTGTCCATCTAAAATGGTGGTTCCAATCCCCTCCTGTTCCATCGTTTGCAAAACGGATAGGATATATTCAGGCGTATACACCGGCGTTTCCGTCTGATCGTTACGGACAATCACATCCCCTTGCTGATCCACAAACAGAACGCTCCCCAGATTTTCATACCCGATATCTCTGACGATCTGGCTTAAGATCGCACTGTCAAATTCCAGCTCCATCACACCCAGCAGGTTCTGGTTTTGCAGATCCAAAATGGGCTTGACTGCTGAGATCACCGACAAGCCGTTTCGGCTCGTATGCCGTCTAATCCACACCGTTTTACCGCTGGACACATCCACATCGACATAGAGCGGATTTTGATAAAACTGGGACATAGGAACGATGCTGTCGTCATTAAACAGGTATCCATACGGCGTATTCCAGTTGACGTATAACCTGGAATAGGAGGAGTCATCCGCATTGAAATAATAGTTATTGAGTGTACTCCAAATTTGATTGATGCGCATGGATACTTCCGCCTCAGATGCCCCGTAAGGCAAAGACAGATAGTTCTCCAGCCCGGCATTGTATGCCAGCAGATCGATCCGCTGCATAAAACCGTCCAACTCATACTGGATATTTTTTTCGCATTGTACCACCGTTGCATAAAGCTGTCTGTTTTCTTTTTCAGGCAGGTAGTTTGTCATGTAAACATACTGAATGACAGCAGAAAGCAAAAGCGGAACCGCTGCAATCAGCACAAAGCAGACCGCGAGTTTTTTTTGCAATGACCAGTTGCCCAGCAGGCGAATGCGTTTGATATGGTAGAGCCCGTGCGCAATCCTTCTGGTCAGCCAATTATTCAGTATGACCTTTCCCATGCCGCTTCCTCTCCCTGCCCCAAAGGCGCGGGCATCACCGCCCGCGCCCTCAGTCTATTCCATTACTGAATCTTCATGGGATTCGTTTCATACACGTAGTCTTCCAGCTCATTGACACCGTCCGCAATGGATTTCTCAAGTGCCTGCGTGTGCCGTTGGGTCAAGTCCGCCATTGCCGCGTCAATATCAATATCGCTCAGCAGAATGTTGGCATACACCGTCTCGGGCTTATCCCCTTCGATGGTGAGGCCGCCCGGCTGCGGCGGGAAGAACTCATACGAATCATCGGGCAGGAACAGCTCAGCTGCAGGTGCATCCGAAATATATTCCTCCTGATTGTAGATTTCTTTGGAAAAGCCCATGTCGCCGCCCCGCTTCATCAGCTCACCCATACACTCCGGGGTTTGCATCCACTTCATGAACTTCATGGCCGCGTCTTTGTTCTCACAAGTGGAAGAGAGCAAAAATGCAGATACCGCTTCCAGCGAGTTGTAATACTCCGGCTCGCCTTCATAGCAAGGCAAGTCTGTCGAACGCATGTCAAAGTCATATTTGAGATCGTCGCTGATGCCCATGGTCTGTGCCTTGCCGCTCGGCATCATGCACATACCGATCTTGCCCGCCGTGAAATACACCAGCTCCTGATCCTGCTTGAGGGTAGCCGAGCTGGGGAACAAGGTGTTTTCCTGATACATTTCCCGCAAGAGCTTTAGGGTAGGCGCATATTTTTCAAATTCATACTTGCCTTCCACCGGATTCCAGCCGTTGATCAGACCATACGATTTCAAGCCGGGCGACTCGATCGCACAGGTCCGCAGTGCGCCCGCATCCCCAATGGGAAGAGACAGACCGTAAATCTCACCGTTTCCGATGGCCGTGATCTTCTCTGCCGCTTCCTTGATCTCTACCCACGACGAAGGCGGATCGTCCGGATCCAGGCCGGCCTCTCTGAACAGGTCCGCATTGTACAGCATCTTACGGGTAAAGATCGCATTGGGAAGGCCATAGATCTTCCCATCAAATACGTTGATGTTGTCACGGAACGCGCCGTCAATGAAGGAGTTCTTATACTCTTCATCCACATAAGAAGTGATATCCGCAATATGTCCCGCCTTCACATGATTCTTCGCAAAACCAGAGTTCTGCGAAACAAAGACATCAGGCGCTTCGTTGGACAGGAATGCCATATTGATCATGTCCTCATACTTGGAGGACACAACACGGACCTCAACTTCGATGTTGTCCGGATTCTCCTTGTTGTACACTTCTTCAATCAGCTCTTTCATGTCCACATTGTTCCAGTTAAGCCAGAAAGAAATTTTGATTTTTTCCCCGTTGTTTGCCTGCGTCTGCTGCTCCTGCGGGCTGCATCCCGCAAAGGCAGTCACCAGCAGCAAGGCTGCCAGCAAACACGCCAACCCTCTTTTTTTCATCATACATTCCTCCCTATGATTAAAATTGAATGATTTATAAATGTGCAACCCGGAAAGGCATACCACCATCTGCAATACCAGGCCGCTTTCATGCCTCCAATCAGAACACTGGATCAGGCGCTGCCGCTTACCCCTTCACCGCACCTGACACAATGCCGCTCACAATCTGTTTATTCATGATCGCAAAGATGATCAAAACAGGTACCAGTGCGATGGTGGAACCCGCCGTAACGATGTTCCACGGGGTAGAGCCCAGGGATTCGGATTTCAGCGCAACAACACCCACCGTAAGCGTACGGAGGTCTTCATTGGAAATGGTGAACGCCAGCGGCAGCATATAGCTATTCCATGTCCCCTGGAAGGACAGAATGCCAACGGTTGCAGCCATAGGCTTAATGAGCGGCAGGATCATATTCCAATAAATTCGGAAGAAGCTGCACCCATCCAGTTTTGCAGATTCGTCGATCTCCCGCGGAATGGTCTTGACATAGCCCATGATCAGGAAGGTATTCATGACCTGCAAACCACCTACGGATGCGATGATAAGGCCATTTAAGGATTTGTTGATCCCCAACTTGACACACAGCTCAAACACCGGATATACCGTCGTCGCACCTGCGATAAAAATGGTGGACATATACAGGCTCATGATGAATTTTTTGCCCACAAACTGACCCCGGTCAAAACAGTATCCCATCATTGTGGTAACAAACAGGATGAGGATGGTCGCAATCCCTGAAAAGTATATGCTGTTGAAGGTATACCGGCCGAAGTTTGCGGTGTTCCATGCCTCCACATAGTTTTGCAGGGTCCACTGCTGCGGCAGCAAATTTGTTCCGCCCAACAGAAATTCTCGGTTGCTCTTAAAGGAACTTAAAATAATAAACGCAATGGGGAATAGCAGAATGACCATAACCGCTATGAGCAGCACATAGGTCAAAACCTTCTTCACAATCTTTTTGATGCGATTGAAATTGTTTCTTTTCATTGCTCATCCCCCCTCACTCTGCATCCTGCATCTTTTTGGATGCCTTCAGATAGATCAGCGTAAAGATCGCGATAATGATGGATGCCACAACGCTGACCGCCGCCGCATACCCCTGCTGCGGTGAGGTGCTTTCTGTTCCGAAATAGTAGTTAAACAGATAGGTCATCATCACGTCCGTCGCATGATTGGGACCTCCCGCCGTCAGGACGTTCACCGAGTCAAATGCATGCAAGCTGCCCACAAAGGACAACATAATGATGAGCTGCAGCACCGGCCCCAGCTGCGGCAGCGTCACATACCAAAGCTTTTTAAAGCTGTTCGCGCCGTCAATGGCCGCGCTTTCATACAGCTCTCTGGGGATGCTTTGCAGGCCTGCCAGAACCAGCAGGATATTATAACCAAGGTCTTTCCAAATATTTACAGCCACAACAACGCCCATGGCCGTACTCTCACTGCCCAGCCACTCCACATTCTCTCGGATAATCCCAAGGCTTTTTAAAATCTCATTGACGATGCCATTATACCCGCTGAACATAATAATGAATATCATGCTCGCAATGGCCATGGAGATGATATAGGGCGTAAAATAAGCCGCACGGATGAAATTGCGACCGCGCAGGTCTCCATTTAAGATGACCGCCAACACAATGGCGATGGGGAACATGATGACCGTTTTGAAAATGGTGAAGATAAACGTGTTTGCAACCGCTTTCCACCACATTGGGTCGGTCAGCACACGCTTAAAATTGTAGAGGCCGTTAAACGACTTTGTAAATCCGTCGTACTCATAAACAGAAAACCGGATGTTCCAAAGCAACGGATAGACAACAAATGCCAGCAGCAAAATCAAAGGAACCGCAATCATCAGGTAGACCTGATAATTTTCCTTGATACGAAGAGAAAGCTTCTTTTTCGTCGCCGGACTTTTTACTGGTAACGTAGGCAGGTTCATAGGGCTCTTGCTCCTTTAATTGGTCTATGAATCACAGTTTACGTTACCAGTATAGTCCAAAAATTGTCGAGATTTAATAGAAAAATTTTCTATTAGGTGGATTATTTTTTGAAAAGCCGCACCGTATGGATCTCAAACGGCGCAAAGGTGAGAAGCGCCGTATTGTCGCACATATCGAGCGTTTCCTGCTCCTGTTCCAGCATATCCGACAGCGCCATGCCCGAAAGCGGAATCCTAGACCGAATCGTCGCCTTGGTGCGCATGCCGCGGCTCTCATACAGCCGCACCACGAAGCCCTGGCCGTCTTCCGCAGGCTTCACCGTCTCCACAATGACATTGGGCGCATCCACCGCAAGCAAAGAGGCCGACAGCGCCGTGCCGCCGCCGCACGGCGCGGTCTGAATGGGCAGATTGAATTCATAGCCCCGCCGGTCCACATCCGACTGTTCCAGGCTGCCTGCATGCGGATACACCGCCCATGTGAAGGTATGGACACCCTGGTCTGCACTCTCGTCAGGATAGCTGGTACTCCGCAGGAGGTTCATGTCCAGCACGCTGTCTGCCACCGAGAATCCATACTTATCCCGGCTCAAGAGCGCCACCCCATACCCCGGCTCGGACAGGTCCACAAAGTGATGGGCGCACACCTCATGTTTGGCAAATTCCCAGCTGGTGTTGGCCGTGGTCGGCCGCTTTAAGTTGCCGAACTGGATGTTGCAGGTGGCGGTTTCCGCCTTCACCGCCGAAGGGTAGCTCACGCGCAGCATGCGCGCCTTCTCATGCCAGTCCGCCTCCGCCGCAAACGTGAGCATGCTATCCCCTTCCAACAAAGACAGCACGACCTTCAATGTGGAATCCCCATACCGATAGGTCTGGGTCACCGATGCGCATACGCCGCATACCGCCGCCTCGGACGAAACCAACGCAAAATACTCGGGCGCACGGCCGCGGAAATCCATGGAGAAATCCCAGGCATCCCCGCTGTCGTAGTACACCGCAAACCGGCCGCCGACGCCATCTAGCACCTCGCGGTCCGCTCGTTTATCCACCATGCGCGAAATGGCGCCATCGGGCCCCAGCTCCACCCGCAGCAGGTCATTTTCCAACAAATTCTCCTGGGCAACCAACACGCCGGATGGCATGTCAGGCGCGCTCACATCCACCACGCAGCATCCCAGTGCCGGGAGGGTCACGCGCTTATAGCCGCCCTGGCAGGGGACATACCCCGTTCGCTCCCAACCGAGGGAGTTGACCGCAAGGAGGGTATCTGCTCCGCCAGAGAAGCGCTTGCCCAGCGCCGCATAGCATGCCGCCGTGTGCGCCTCCACCTGCGCCAGCAGGTCCGCATACCGCGCGAGGCTCTCGTCATAGACCCGTTTGATGGAAGATCCTGGCAAGATGTCATGGAATTGGTAGAGCAGCATCTCCTGCCAGATGGCATCCCGCTCCGCGCGGGTCGCCTCTGCATCCGCGCCCGACAGCACCATTGCAAACTCCCACTCCCGCAGCGCCTGTTCCATGCGGCGGTTGTACTGTTTGCTCCGGGCCTGTGTGGTGTAGGTGCCCTGATGGAACTCGAGGTACAGCTCCCCTTCCCATGTCTGATACCGGTCACGGCCCTCGTTCAGGCGGTCAAAAAAGTCCACCGCAAACCCCTGGCGCACACGGGGCAGGCCCTGCATGTCGCCCAGCCGCTCCAGCCGCTCCAGATGGGGTTCTCCCGGTCCGCCGCCGCCATCCCCGATGCCAAACGGCAGCAGGCACTCGTCCGACACGCACTTGTCACAGTACTGCCGCTCCGCATCCCGCAGGCTGTTGGGCAGCGCCGCGCTGACATAGTTGTTCTCGGGCGGCATGTGCGCCAAGACCTCCGTCCCGTCGATGCCCCGCCACAGAAAGGTGTGATGGGGGTATACATCCACCTTGCTCCACGAGAGCTTGATGGTCATAAAATAGTCCACACCGCATTTCTTTAAAATCTGGGGCAGGGATGCGGTGTATCCAAACACGTCGGGCAGCCACAGCATGCGCATATCCAGGCCAAACTCTTCCTTTGCAAACCGCTTGCCATACAAAAACTGCCGGATGAGCGCTTCACCACCCGAACAGTTGGTGTCCGCCTCCACCCACATGCCGCCTTGGACCTCCCAGCGGCCTTCCGCGACGCGCCGCTTGATCTGCTCATACAGCGCCGGATGGTCCCGCTTGATCCAGGCATACAGCTGCATTTGGCTCGCGCCGAAGCGGTATGCCGGATAGGTCTCCATGTTGCGCAGGGCCGTGGCAAAGGTGCGCGCGCCCTTGCGGTAGGTCTCCCGCAGGGGCCATGTCCATGCAAGATCGATGTGCGCATGCCCGATGGCGGTGACAGTCAGAGAGGGGTCGCCGCCCCGCTTTGCCAGCTGGGGCGCCAAGATGGCGCGCGCGGATAACGCCTCTTCCTCGGTATAGTCCTGCATCTTAAGCGCCGCCTGATGCAGCGCATACAGCACCTGGTGGTATGCCGCGCTGTCGGGATGCAGACACACCAGCAGGTCACGGAGCACCTCCATATCGTAAAACAGCCCCTTCATCTGGGGGTTCATCACACAGATGGAGGCTTCGTGCAGCGTCCCATTGTCCGTATCCATCCCCGCCAGGTCGTTGCAGCCGGCATCCGCCCAGATGTCAATGGGCTCGCCGCCCGCCGCACAGTCCGTTATGGGCAGTTCGCACTTGCCCGCCTTGTCCTCGGGATAGTACAGAGTATTGACGTTGGTGAGGCCCCGCACCGGGATGCCGTTTTCATCGTAAACCAACAGCTCCCCGCCCACATCAATGTACAGCGACACGGCCTTGCCCGCCGCCTCGGAGGGAATGGTGCCCTCAAAGTGGAACCAGCCGCAATCAAACAGCTCTCCCCAGCGTTCCTCCCGCTTGGGGCAGCACGCCTCGCCCTCCATGCGCCGCAAAAAAGGAACCGGCTCCTTGGTGTGATACAACGTGATAGCAAGGTCGCAAAGCCTTGTAAATATCGCCTTTTCCACCGCGGCATACGTGGTATCAATGGTCTTCCGCCAGGTATCAAAATGGTATGGCATGGCTCTCCTCCATTTCCGGGCAGACATTTTTGCCCAATTGTTGTGTAAAAAGCTCCAGTGAGTACAATCTCTTTCATTATAATGGCGAAAAACAAGGAAGACAATAGAAAAAATATCATTCCCGTGGATTATTTTACGATTTTAGGCGGTATAGGAAAAAACCTGGAACAAAAAAAGAATTTTTTCGTCCAATACATAAACAAAAAAACAATGGTAGGAAGCATGCTGTATTCGAAAACATATTTTCCCTTGCTGGAAGACCATGTCTGGTGCACCTGCCAGGGTGGACATATGCTGCGCAGGTATATGTCCTTGTTTTTTTGAAGGATGACTGACATTTCACATACCTAGCAGAGGAGTGTTGCTGTAAAAAACATCTAAAAAAATTGTTTCAATGCATCGAATCATGTATCAAATCCCTGAAAAAGCATAAATCTATTGTTTTTTATGCAGATTCCTGATATAATAAAAAAAAGCTTACTATAAATTAATATAATATTTAGGAGGAGCAGCCACATGAAGAAACGAATCATTGCAAGTATCTTATTTTTGTGTCTGTCGATGAGCTTAATTCCCATCACAACATCTGCAGCAGGAAATCCCTTCGATGATGTTCCTATGAACGCATGGTATTATGACGGTGTTCAGTATGCGCGCGAAAATGGTTTGATGCAAGGCATGACCTACACAACCTTTGGTCCGAATGAAACGACCACGCGCGGTATGATCGTCACCATTTTGCATCGTTTGGAAGGCAGTCCCATCACATCCCAAGCGCAATTCGACGATGTTGGAATGGGTACATAT
The DNA here is from genome assembly GCA_944393605.1 of uncultured Clostridia bacterium. Classification (GTDB taxonomy): domain Bacteria; phylum Bacillota; class Clostridia; order UBA1381; family UBA9506; genus CALYAO01. The sequence continues at coordinate 69,806 of CALYAO010000044.1, read as the reverse complement.
TATGCTGACGCGGTTGCTTGGGCTGCATCCAACGGCATTGTTGACGGCTACGGCGATGGCACGTTTGGCCCCAACAATCCGATTACACGCGAACAAATGGCGCTGATTTTATTCCGGTATGCCCAGAACGAAGGCTATGATGTAACGGGCGCAGCCGACCTGTCCGGGTATGCTGATGCGTCAGACATCAGTGACTGCGCTGTACAGGCGATGCAGTGGGCGAACAATGCCGGACTGATCAATGGCATTGACGCATCCACGCTTGCACCGAAAGGATCTGCGACCCGTGCAGAGGTGGCTTGCATTCTGTATCGTTTCTGCACGGAGTTCATGCCTGGCGGAAGCGGTTCCATTACCATCAACGGCGGCGGCTATGGCGGCAATTCGGGCTACAGACCGACCTCTCGGCCGACTAGCAGACCGACTGCTACACCGACCCCCACGCCTGAAGATGTTATCTTCGACAATGGCGACGAGGGTGACGTTGCCAACATCGAGTTGCCCGGCGTTGAGGTGAAGGCTTCCCAGGAAGGCGACCAGGCGGTTGTCACCTTCACTGGTACGGTTACCAAGGACGACCTGGGTGCTCTCACCGAGTGCCCCACAAGCGATACCAACTACGACTGGGCCGACGACGTTGCCTTTACCTATGCTTACTTCCGTCTGCCCGAGGGGGCCGAGACCGTTGACCTGGACGGCCAGGCTTCCATCCCATACGACGATATGATCAAGCTGGATGGCTCCACCACCGACGGACAGACGGTCACCATCGACGGCGTGGACTACTACAAGATGGTTATCCAGTTCGCGCACAAGGCCAAGGGCGGCGATTGGGAACTCTCGCTGGGTGCGGACAACGACACCAAGATTGTGGAGTACAATTTCACCGTCGGCAGCGGCTATGGGGAGACCTATGAAGCGCTTGCTTCCTACAAGCTGAAACTGGATTACACCAACCTCTTCATCGACACCGGCGTCGTCTTCGACAATGGCGACGAAGGTGACGTTGCCAACATTGAGCTGCCCGGCGTTGAGGTGAAGGCTTCCCAGGAAGGCGACCAGGCGGTTGTCACCTTCACCGGTACGGTTACCAAGGACGACCTGGGCGCGCTGACCGAGTGCCCGACGAGTGACCCCAACTACGACTGGGCCGATGACGTTGCCTTTACCTATGCTTACTTCCGGCTGCCCGATGGTGCTGAGACCGTTGACCTGGACGGCCAGGCTTCCATCCCCTACGATGACATGATCAAGCTGGACGGCTCCACCACCGATGGCCAGACGGTCACCATCGGCGATGCCAGCTACTACAAGATGGTTATCCAGTTCGCGCACAAGGCAAAAGGTAGCGACTGGGCCCTCTCGCTGGGTGCGGACAACGACACCAAGATTGTGGAATACAACTTCACCGTTGGCAGCGGCTATGGGGAGACCTATGAAGCGCTTGCTTCCTACAAGCTGAAACTGGATTACACCGACCTCTTCATTGACACCGGCGTGGTCTATGACGGCGGCGACGAGGGTGACGTTGCCAACATCGAGCTGCCCGGCGTCACCGTTACGACCTCCCAGGAGGACGACAAGGAAGTTGTCACCTTCACCGGTACGGTTGCCAAGGACGACCTGGGTGCCCTCACCGAGTGCCCCACAAGCGATACCAACTACGACTGGGCCGACGACGTTGCCTTTACCTATGCTTACTTCCCGCTGCCTGCGGGGGCCGATACTGTCAATTTCGGTGACCAGATTTCTGTCCCCTCCGATGACATGATCAAGCTGGATGGCTCCACCACCGACGGACAGACGGTCACCATCGACGACGTTCAGTACTACAAGATGGTCATCCAGTTCGCGCACAAGGCAAAAGGTAGCGACTGGGCCCTCTCGCTGGGTGCGGACAACGACACCAAGATTGTGGAATACAACTTTACCGTTGGCCGCGTCAACGAAGATACCTATGAAGCGCTTGCTTCCTACAAGCTCAAGCTGGATTACACCAACCTCTTCATTGATACTGGTGTCGTCTATGGCGGCGGCGAAGCGGGCGACCCCGATGACGTTGCTACCATTGCTCTGCCCGGCGTTGAAGTGAAGACCTCTCAAGAAGGCGACAAGGAAGTCGTCACCTTCACTGGTACGGTTGCCAAGAGTGACCTGGATGCGCTGACCGAGTGCCCCACGGACGATCCCAGCTATGACTGGGCCGATGACGTTGCCTTTACCTATGCTTACTTCCGGCTGCCCGAGGGGGCCGAAACCGTTAATTTCAGCGACCAGGTTTCTATCCCCTACGACAGCATGATCAAGCTGGACAACCAAACCACCGATGGCCAGACGGTCACCATCGACGGCGTCCGCTACTACAAGATGGCCATCCAGTTTGCGCACAAGGCAAAAGGTGCTGACTGGGCCCTCTCGCTGGGTGCGGACAACGACACCAACATCGTGGAGTATACCTTCACCGTTGGCAGCGGCTATGGTGAAACCTATAACGTCCTTGATACCTTCAAGCTCAAGCTGGATTACACCAACCTCACCATTGACCCCGGCGCGGTTACGACTGACGAAGAACCACAGGCGTAAAGAAAGTTCTCTTTCATCCCGAAGTATCGGGGCGGATCGTATTGCGGCATAGCCATCATTGGCTATGCCGTTTTCTTATGCCTTTCAATGCTTGAATGTTTGCGGAAAAGATTCATCATGGATGTCATGTTTTTCGGCAACCGCATATATCAAAGGCCAGAGGAGAGGCGATACCAAGAGGTTGTGATGGCGTACCACCATATCTGAGAAATTGTGGGGACAAAAAAGAAATGCACCGAATCCAAAAAAAATCCCTGTTTTCGGGCAGCAACGTTCGATATAATACCAATAAGACCAAAAGATGGGAGGAAATACCCTATGCTGCCATCCAAAATGCCCCTTATTTTGCTGGAAAACCGCGTCTGGCGCACCTACCAGGGCGGACATTTGCTGGGCCAGTTCCACGGCCGGCCAGATGATCCCGACACCAATCTGCCCGAAGACTGGCTCGCCTCGGTGGTTGCAGCGCGCAACCCCGACGAGGTCGCACGGCCCGATGAGGGCCTGTCCTGCTTCCTGGCAGACGGGCAGCCCATGCGCCTTACGGACGCCATCCAAAGCGACCCAGCCGGCATGCTCGGCCAGAGCACGCTGGACACCTGCGGCACCTCGACAGGCGTGCTGTGCAAGCTGCTGGATGCCGCCGAACGGCTGACCGTCCAGGTGCATCCCACCCGCGAGAAGGCGCGGCAATACTTCGGCTCTCCCTTTGGCAAGACGGAGGCCTGGCACATCCTGCGCACACGCACAGATAGGGAAGCCCCCAGCGTCTTGCTGGGGTTCCGGGAAGGCATCACCCGGGAGGCCTGGGAAGCGGCCTTTGCCGCACAGGACATCCCCGCCATGCTGCATATGATGCATCGGCTGCCCGTCAAGCCGGGCGATACCGTGCTGGTAGAGGCGGGCGTTCCCCATGCCATTGGAGCGGGGTGCTTCTTGCTGGAGATTCAGGAGCCGACCGATTTTACCCTGCGCACCGAGCGTATCACGCCCGCCGGCCTCCCCGTGCCCGACAGCCTCATCCACCAGGGCATCGGCCTATCCGCCATGATGGACTGCTTTACATATGAGGGCGTCAGCGAGGCGGAGGCGCGCCGCCGGTGGCTGCTCTCCCCCCAGCCCCACGGGGCAGCGGAATGCCTCATTCCGCCCGAACGGACGGGATGCTTCTCGTTGTACCGGCTGTGTGCCGGTGTGCCGCTGACGGTGGATACAAACGGCACATTTTGTATCGCCGTGGTTACAGCGGGCAGCGGCACCTTGACGGCGGATGCGCCCCATGCGCTTGCCCAGGGGACCTGTCTGTTTCTGCCTGCTGGGCTCTCCCGTTTCACGCTCGCGGGGGAGGGCCTGTCGGTGCTGCTCGGCTTTGGCCCGGGCTGCAAACAGCCGCCCACCATCACAAAGCAGACATAACCCCGCAATGGCTCATGCGAGTTTGACACGAAGCGGCGCATCGTTTACGGGCGCTGTCACATGTGACAAATCGGCACCCGATGGGCACCAACGGCCCATGATCCTCTGTTTTTCCACCTCCCAAATGCCACAAAAAAAGGCCCCCATGCCGCGAATTCCGCAGCATGGGGGCCCTTTTACGTCCTTTAGTCACCCAGCTCTATCAGACCATAATTGCCATCTTTGCGCTTGTACACCACATTGGGCTCATTGGTTTCTGCATTGTTGAATACAAAGAACTGATGCCCCACGAGGTTCATTTGCAGGATGGCCTCCTCCGGGCTCATGGGCTTATACGCAAACCGCTTGGTCCTGACGATCTTAAACTCCGTCTCCTCCTCCACGTCTCCAAATTCGGGCGGAAATTCGGCGGGAATAAACTCCCGTTTGAGCTTTTTCTCCAGCCGCGTCTTATGCTTTCGGAGCTGGCGCTCCAGCACGTCCACCGTGTTATCTATGGAAACGTACATATCGGGGGAGCTCTCCTCCACACGGAGCATCAGGTTCCCCGACTGTATGGTTGCTTCAACGGTTTGATTTTCCCGCAAAACCGAAAGCGTCACATAGGCCTCTGTATCCTTGGTAAAGTACCGGTCAAGTTTGTCCATCGCCTTTTCCACCCGCTGTTTGAGCGGCTCGGTGAGTTCAATGTGTCTGCCTGTGATGGTTACTTTCATGACCAACAACCCCTTCTATATGTATTTTAACCTTATGGTAACATAAAGCTTACATTGACATTATACCCGCTATGTGCCCCATTTAAACACCAAATACAAAATGCGTTTGAAAAATTTCCAGCCCTGCCAAAAAGCAACCAGCATATTTTTGGGCAGCCGCCTCAGAATAAGAGTATGTTTTTGTGTTTCTTTTGGCCCATGCACCCAACGTGCTCCGGCCAAAGCAAACACTTTACATCAATCGAAACCATACAGGAGGGAAACCCATGAAAGGAACAAAACTCATCGCCGGCGCGCTGGTCATCTCCCTGTCGGGGCTGCTTTCCATTCCCGTGTTTGCAGAGACCCAGAAGCCAACCGTTACAGACTTCCAAAAAACAGGCTACAAAAATACCACGCTAACCTTTGCACAAGCCGACTTCTCTGACCACTTCACGCATGAGGACTATCCCACGCTTGTCAACGTGAAATTTGTCACATTGCCCAGCGACGCCACCGAAGGGGTGCTAAAGCTCAGTGATGCGCCCATCACAGCCGACCAAATCGTACCCATCGAGCAGATCGACACCTTGGTCTTTGAGCCCGCCACCGACTTCACCGGAGATGCAACCTTTACGTGGCAGGGCAGCAACGGCACCGAATATTCCGAGAGTGCCGCAACGGTAACCATCACCATCAAGGATGAGGCGCCGCCCACCGACGAACCGAGCGAAAGCCCCACTGCTTCGCCGACGGAAGCACCAACCGAGTCCCCCGAAGCCACCGAGTCTCCTGAGCCCACCATCCAGCCCCTTCGCTATGAGGACATGCTGGATCACTGGGGCAGCTACTCTGCCGGTATGCTAGGGACACAGGGGATCATCGTCGGGGAAGAGGTCGCAAACCGCTTCTACTTCCACCCCGAAAAGCTCCTGACCCGCATTGAGTATATCATCTACGTCAACGGCGTGTTCCAGGTGGAGCCCGCGGAGGACCTCTCCCAGTATCCGTTTGCGGACAGCGATTTGCCGGGCTATATCCGCAAGCAGGCCATGGCCGCCTATGAGAAGGGGATCATCGCAGGTACGCTGGGCGACGACGGCCAGCTGTACCTCAATCCGTATGAACAACTGACCCGTGCGGAATGTGTCACCATCCTGGACAACGCACTCAAGGTGGAAACCCCCAACGAGGACCCGCTGGATTTTGCAGATACCAACGATATCCCCGAGTGGGCAGTCCAAGCGGTCAAAAACATGGAGGGGTATGGCATCGTCCGCGGCTATGACGACAACACCTTCCGCCCGTGGAGCAACATCACCAAGGCACAGGCAGCCGAAATGCTATACCAATCCTTCAAATATCAAAAACTGCGTGCGCTGCGCAACACCATGTATGTGCCGACCAGTTTCATGCAATAACCCCAGGAGGGGGCGGGCTTCCGCCCCCTTTTTTGTATTGACAAATGGGCATTCCTTTTCTATAATAAAGATGAAATGCACTGCGGCGGATAACTGCCCAAGCAATGCATACATAGAGGCACCGAAAAGTTCCACGAGCAGGATGATTTGGAAAAAAATGAAAATTTCTGCTGTTGGCCCTTCCATCCCGGGAAAACCCAGCGCATTTACAGCACCAAGCGGTTACGGAAAGCGGGTGACAACTTGCTCTTTGTCAACAACCAAGCCACCGACCCCTATTATAACCTGGCCTGTGAAGAGGTATTGCTAAAGGAGCTCACCGAGGATGTCTGCATGCTGTGGCGCAACCACAACACCGTGGTGGTGGGGCGCAACCAGAACACCTATGCGGAGGTCAATCAAGACTATGCGGCTGCGCACGGCATCCGTGTCGTGCGGCGCATGTCGGGCGGCGGCGCGGTGTACCACGACTTGGGTAACATCAATTTCACGTTTATCATCAGCGGCGCTGACAGCGCTTTCTGTGACTATGCGCGGTTTACCCGCCCCATCCTGGATTTTTTGGGGTCGCTGGGCGTGGATGCCCAGTTGGAGGGCCGCAACGACCTGACCATTGGGGGCCGCAAATGCTCGGGCAACGCGCAGTATCTGTACCATGACCGCCTGCTCCACCATGGGACGCTGCTGTACGACACCGTTCCAGATGTGCTGGCCGGGGTGCTCCGCGTCCCGCTCGACAAGGTGCGCTCCAAGGGCATTGCTTCGGTGCGCAGCCGCGTGACCAACATCGCAGAGCACCTGCCGGTCCGCCTGCCTGCCGCCGCATTTTTTGCGCAGCTATCCGACTATCTTCTCGCTCACCTGCCCGACTGCGTCTCATACAGCCTGGCGCCCCATGAGGCGGATATCCGGCAGCTGGCGAAGGAAAAATATGGAACCTGGGCGTGGAATTATGGATATTCGCCACGGTATGACGAAACCCGGACCCTCCGCTTTGACGGCGGTACCGTGGAAGCCGCGTTGCGCGTGGGAGACGGCGGCGTCATGGAGGACGTCCGATTTTACGGGGACTTTTTCTCCCGCCGGGACGTGTCGGAGCTGGCCAAGCGGCTGGTCGGAATCCACCGCACCAGGTATGAAATGGAACAAGTCGTCCATACTATACCAATAGACGCATATTTTACAGGCATCAAGTTGTCTGAATTTTTTACATGGATGGGGGTATGACACCATGCTGACATATGAAACCAAGAACGGGTGGACCGCAGGGATGGATGCCAAAGCGGCGTTCGCATTTGCGGAAGGGTACAAATCCTTTATCACGACGGGCAAGACCGAGCGGCTGTGCTGCCGCCAGGCGGTTGCCCTGGCGGAGGAAAAGGGCTTCCGCGCGCTGGACACCGTGGACAGCCTAAAACCAGGGGACAAGGTGTATGTGGTCAACCGGGACAAGGGCGTTTTGCTGGCAGTAATTGGCAGCGAGGACATGGAGCAGGGGATTCGCTTTGTGATCGCACACATTGACTCCCCCCGCCTGGACCTCAAGCAAAACCCGCTGTATGAGGATTTGGAGCTGGCGTTCCTCAAAACGCACTATTACGGCGGCATCAAAAAATACCAGTGGACCACCATCCCGCTCGCCCTGCACGGCGTGATCTTTACCGCAGCGGGGGAGCGCGTTGAGATCTGTATCGGAGAGGAGCCGGGGGACCCGGTGTTTACCGTGACTGACCTTCTGCCCCACCTGTCGGACGAGCAGGCCATGAAGAAGACCAAAGACGCCATCAGCGGCGAGGCACTCAATCTCCTCGCGGGCAGCCTCCCAGGGGCGGGGGATACGGACTGCAAGGAAAAGGTCAAACAGAACATCCTGTCCCTCCTGCACCAGAAGTATGGCATCACCGAGGAGGACTTTATCAGCGCAGAACTGGAGGCCGTCCCCGCGGGCGCCGCGCGGGATGTGGGGATGGACCGCGCGCTGGTCGGCGGATATGGGCAGGACGACCGCGTGTGTGCATACACGAGCCTATCCGCCATCCTTGCGACCGAGCAGCCGGCCAAAACCGCCGTCTGCGTGCTGGTGGACAAGGAGGAGATTGGCAGCATGGGCAACAGCGGCATGCGGTCCGCCTTCTTTGAATATGCGCTGGCGTCCCTGCTGCAAAAGCGTACGGGCACCTACAACGAACTGATGCTCAAAACCATGCTGCACAACTCGGCCTGCCTGTCCGCCGACGTGAGCGCAGGCATTGACCCGGCATACCCCGATGTGCTGGAGAAGCGCAATGCCGCCAAAATTGGGCATGGCGTCGTCCTTACCAAGTACACGGGATCCCGCGGCAAGTCGGGCACCAGCGATGCCAATGCGGAGTTTGTGTATGCCGTGCGGAAGCGGTTTTGCGACGCAGGCGTCATCTGGCAGACGGGCGAACTGGGCAAAGTGGATGTCGGCGGCGGCGGCACCATCGCGCAGTATGTCGCCAACCTAGATGTGGAGGTCCTAGACTGTGGCGTTCCGCTGCTGTCCATGCACGCGCCCTTTGAGGTCGCATCCAAAGCGGATATCTATGCCGCATACCAGGGATATCTGGCTTTCCTAACGCAGGCGTGACCAGCATGTGTGCGCGTCAGCGGGGTTTTTGACGATAAAATACGAAAAAAATGCTTGACAAAACCGACATTGTGTAGTACAATACCATTTGTCGGTTTTATGGCGGTATAGCTCAGCTGGCTAGAGCATACGGTTCATACCCGTAGTGTCGGTGGTTCAAGTCCACCTACCGCTACCACGTCGGAGCAAAGGAATGCTTTGCTCCGGCTTTTTTTTGCAAAAAAGCCTTCCGCCCGCTTCCTTGCTCCTCCTCTTCCCCAAACCGCCTTCCGGCGGCCCGGGGACCCCTCGCTTATCCCTTGTTTCTCACAGCTTTTGAAACTAACTGATAAAATAAAGCAAAGGAATGCTTTGCTCCGGCTTTTTTTGCAAAAAAGCCTTCCGCCCGCTTCCTTGCTCCTCCTTTCCCCCAAACCCTTTCAGGCATTCAATCCCCGATCACTTTCTGAACGAACGCTTTTGCGCTGCCATCCCGTCACCCAATTTGCGGCCACAAACAACTGCGGCTTTATGACACCGTTTTGCGATGACGAATATCGGAATTTCTTTTCCAAAAATATCCCTTCCCATTTTCCAGCAAATGTGATACACTGGCTTTATCGTGTGTTGGTTGTTCAAATAAAAGGGGGGTATTCATGACAAAACGGGAAAAAATCTTACGGATCTTCCGCCGCGAAGGAGACGGAACATGCGGCAGCTGGATCGGCAATCCAGACCCCAAAACGCTGGAAATCTACCTGACTGCATTGGGCCTTTCGGACCTTGAAGCGCTGCAGACCCACTTTGGAGACGACTGCCGGTGGGTATTTGCGCAGGATTGTTACCGCGCAGAAAGCGGCAACCAACTGTTCGATTTCGGCGCTCAAAAGGTACAGTCGTTGGACCGTTGCACCCTAGCCCACGTCGAGACGGTGGCGGAGGTGGAATCGCTTCCCTGGCCCGACCCGGCGGACTGCGATTTCACAGATGCCATCGCAAAACTCGACACCATGCAGGACAAAGCAGTCTTTTCAGGCATGTGGAGCTGCTTCTTCCACGATATGTGCGATCTGTTGGGCATGGAAGAATACTTTGTAAAGATGTATACCCATCCCGCGGTGGTGGAAGCCTTGACCGAAAAGGTTGTGGATTTTTATGTCGCTGCCAATGACCGTTTTTTTGCAGAGGCCGGAGACCGCGTGGATACCTTTTTCTTTGGCAACGACTTTGGCACCCAGCGGGATCTGCTGGTTTCCATGGCGTGTTTCGAGCGGTTTATTCTGCCTTCCTTCCGCCGGCTCATCCAGGTCGCAAAGAAGCACCAAAAGAAGGTCCTGCTGCACTCCTGCGGCGCCATCTCGCGGGTGATCCCCGCCCTCATCGATGCAGGCATCGACGCACTGCATCCGCTTCAAGCCAAGGCAAGCGGCATGGATGCCAGGACGCTTTTTCGTGAATACGGCAGCGATATTGCATTTGTCGGCGGTGTGGATACGCAGGAACTGTTGGTCACAGGGTCACCGACAGAGGTCTATGACGAGGTGATGCGGCTGCGGGAGGCGTTTGGCCCGAATTTTGTCGTCAGCCCTTCCCACGAAGCGCTGCTGCCCAATGTTCCGCTTGCCAATGTGGAGGCCATGTTCCGGGCAGTGTATGCATAACCAAGCACCAACAGACGGCATCGCTGCCGTCTGTTTTTATGCGCGTCGCCGTGCCGCGGGCATACAAATTGCCGCAATGCTATTGACAAACCACGCCAGATATAGTAAAATAAGAAAATACTGAGACCGGTTTATGGGCAGTTGTGTGGCCTTTGACGCATGTACCACTTGTGCCTTTACACCGATGTTTTGCTTGCCGTCACCAACGACAAAGCCCTTATGGGGCTTTTCTTTTTTGCGAGTATGACTAGAAGCCGCATGAAGCCGGGAAGGGGAAGGATTCCATGGAAAAAATTGACCGCAGGGACCTGCTATTTTCCAACCAAGCACTGGTACGCTTGATTCTGCCGCTGGTGGTGGAACAGCTCCTGAGCATCACCGTTGGCCTGGCAGATACAATAATGATCGCCGCCGTTGGGGAATCCGCCGTTTCAGGGGTATCTCTTGTGGATTCCATCTTTATCCTGCTCATCAACATTTTTGCAGCGCTTGCGACGGGCGGCGCGGTGGTATGCGGGCAGTTCCTGGGCCGCAAACAAAACACCCGCGCATGCTTTACGGCGGACCAGCTGCTGTTATTTACCACCGTCTCCTCCATCGTCGTGATGGCACTATTATACGTCTGCAAAGAGTTCATCCTGTCGGTGGTGTTTGGCAGTATTACGCCTGAAGTGCGGGGCCATGCAGAAACCTACTTGCTCATCGTCTCTGCCTCCATCCCATTTATCGCGCTCTACAACTGTGGTGCGGCGCTGTTTCGTACCATGGGGAATTCCAAGATCTCCATGCTGACCTCCCTGTTGATGAACGTCATCAACATCACAGGCAACGCCATTCTCATCTATGGCTTCCAGCTTGGCGTGGCGGGCGCCGCCATCCCAACGCTTGTCTCCCGTATCGTGGCGGCCGTTGTGATCTATCTTTTGGTCCGTAAACAAAGCCTCCCCATCCATGTGAGCCGCCGGGTCGTGCTTCGCCCCCAGTTCCGGCTCATCAAAAAAATTCTGTATATCGGTGTGCCGAGCGGGTTGGAAAACAGCATGTTCCAGCTGGGCAAAATCCTGGTTTTAAGTCTGGTCGCCACCTTTGGGACGGCATCCATCACCGCAAACGCGGTCTCCAATACCGTCGCGACCTTCCAGACGCTGCCCGGCATGGCAGCGGGCCTTGCGCTGATCACCGTCGTCTCCCGCTGTGTGGGTGCCGGAGACTATGCACAAGCACGCTACTATACGCGCAAAATCTTTGTTGTCATCTATATCGGTATGGTCATTGTCGGAGTGGCCTTTTTCCTTGCGATCCCGGGCATTTTGCATATCTACAATCTGTCCGCCGAAACCTTTGCCTATGCCGAACAGATTTTATATTACCACGGCTCGATGGCGATGGTTATTTGGCCCTTCTCCTTTGCGCTGACCAACACGCTGCGTGCCGCCAACGACGTGAAGTTTACCATGGTGGTCTCCATCTGTTCCATGTGGATTTTCCGCATTGGCTTTAGCTATCTGTTGGGGGCCTATTTTGAGATGGGAGTATTTGGCGTTTGGGTCGCCATGACCATCGACTGGGTGGTACGTGCCATCTTTTTCGTCACCAGGTACCTGGGGCACCGGTGGGAGCGGCATACCATCTGAATGTTTTTTCAAAAAAAGTGCTTGACAACCCATTCGATTCATGGTATCATATATAAAGTCAGGCCAAGGCCCGTTGGTCAAGGGGTCAAGACGCTGCCCTCTCACGGCAGAAACAGGAGTTCGATTCTCCTACGGGCTACCACATCGGAGCAAGTTATGCTTGCTCCGATTTTTTTTGTAAAAACAGCCCACAGCGCCACTCTTTTTTCCCCACAAAGCAGCTTGCGCTTTTGCGGGCTCCCAAGAGATTGTATGATTGTTCCATGCCCGAGCAAAGAAACGCTTTGCTCGGGCTTTTTTTACATCCAAATCAATTCCACTTCCCCCAAAACACAGCGCCTGCCAATGGCCCGCATAAAGCAACCTTGTAACCGAAACAACAGAAGCAATGCGCGCCGCTGCCGTATGTGCAAGACGGTCGGCACGCGGTCCACCGCTCCTCCGTTTTCGCCGCGGAACAGTCGATTCCCATTATTTGGGACATCACAAAAGGTCGCCTAACCATGAGGAAATAAGGCCTTTTTATGCGAAAAAAGGTTTGCCCCTGCGCGTTACCAAAATTTAGGTTTATGTTCCTGGCGAATGTGCAAGTCATGGCACAACGCAAAAGTGCCCCGGCATTTGCCGGGGCACTTTACGATCACCATATATCCTCTATTGCTGCGCGACATCCAGTATTAAAGAGAGCATCTTGGCTGCCTCCGCACGGGTGGCGGTTTCGCCAGGGGCAAACTGCCCATTGTCGCGGCCGCTAATAATTCCCGCTCGCTGCATCGCCGTCACCGCATCCCGCGCATACTCCGAGATGGCGGATGCATCTGCAAAGGTCACAGCATCCTGATTGGCAGGCAGCGCAACCTGCAGCACGCTGTCCGCAAAGCGCGTCAGCATGACCGCAACCTGTTCCCGCGTGATGGGGGCATCCGGATCGAAATACGTCTCATCGACGCCATTTACCACCGCATGCTGCGCCGCCCATGCGACCGCCGGCCCAAACCACGCATCCGCCGGCACGTCCTCAAACTGCACGTCAGATGCTGCCTCCAATGCCGCGCCGGACGCCGCCGCCAGCAGCTTGACAAACTCTGCACGCGTCACGTTGTCCTCGGGTGCAAACAAGGTATCAGTGCGCCCGCTGACGATCTGCTGCTGTACCAGATCCTGGATATAGGATCTGGCCCAATGGTCCTCGGGAACATCCGTAAACTTCAGCGCCGGCTGATCCGTTGCAGGATCTGTGCCCTGGTTGCCGTTTCCGGGAACGTTGATGGTATTCCCGCCCCCCGTGTTTCCGCCAGTACTGCCGCCGGTGCTCCCGCCGCCATCGCCGCCTGTCGGGGGCTTCTCTTCATAGTTGTCTCCCACGTCTTCGCCATAGTCCGTCGTATATCGAATCCGAATGGTATCCCCATCCGAAAGCCGATACTTGTCCATGGCTTGGTCAGGGAAGGTGCCGTTTACGCTATACATCCAGCCGCTGCCGGGGCCATGATCAAACTCCCCGATGCCGTCGATGGAGGTGACATACCGGCCGCCGCTGCTGTCGCTCGTATAATCAATGCCCTTCTCCTGCAAAACGCGCTCCAGTACGCTCCAAACCGTATCCCCCGTCCGCAGTGTCACGGTCGTCTGAGACACCAAGTACCCCCGGTCAATGGTCAGGGCATCCACCGAAAAGCGGACCGTGTCGCGGTTCGTCCCGCCGCCGGGGTTGTCGCCTCCACCCTCCTCAAACCGGATCGTGAACGTTGTCTCTGTCCCTGCCACGTTGACCACGGCGTCATATTCCGCGTCATCCACAGGCAGCACGGTGGCAAAGGTATGGGTTCCGTCCGATCCCAGATAGGCACTGTCCAAAAAATAACACTTGTTTGCCCGCTCTATGCGGATCCCAGCGGGCGCACCCGCTTCGCCGCTGACCAAAATGGTGACTTCCCCTGTTTCCGCGTCCGCCGTCACCTCGGGCTCGGCCGCGGCCACCGGCCAAGCCGCAGCGAGTAGAAGCAGCATGGCCAGCCATATCCCTGTTATACGTCGTAACATACCGTCCTCCTATTCCGCCGCAGCCACTGTAATGGCAAAATCGGGCAGTGTGCTAAAATACCCCTCATGGGTACCAGCACCCAGATTGGGATTCCCCTGACCCTGTATGTTTTTATCCTCACCCAGTTCCTCGCCAAACCACTTGCTTAAGATCCGTCCGCCCGTGAACTGGTAGGTTCCGGCCTCTTCCACCACTACATCAAAATCGTTGTTGGTGGCCAAATCGCCCTGTCCCGACTTGCCTACGACCGTCCCCAGCTGCGCATTGGTATATTCCACTTGATCGCTGCTGCCAAGGTAGGGATTATAAATGGTTGCCAGCTTATACATCGGCGGCGTGATACCGCGGAAGCTGATGTTTAAGGTGTCCCCCGCGCGGGGCGCCTCGCCGGGATGGGTTTTGTTCACAATTTGAATCTCCATCTTCCGCGCATCCACCACCTGGTAGTAACAGGTCGCCCCCGTGCTGTTTTGCGCGGAGATGCCAATGATGTTTGCACGGCTCTCCAGCGGGAGCGTATAGCTGCCATTTGGGTTTGCCTCCACGGTCTTTCCATTGACGGTCACCGTCACACTGTCCGCACCCGTCACGACCGGTTTTATGGTATAGTCCACGGTATCCCCTTTGTCAAAGTAGATGGTATCATATGAACGGGTGGCTTTGAGCTGTTCACCCGGGTCAATGGCAATGCCGCAGTCGGCCCCTGCCACATGGAAGATGGCATAGGTCTCATTGACGGGGGAGCATGCGCCAAACGCCGTGCCTTGCGAATGCGTGAAGGCATCGTAGCTGACCTTCACAATGCTGACCCCTTCTTTTACCGCCGTCACGGTCACCTTGTCCGTACGGGAGGGATCTGTACTGTTTGGCACCTCTTCCAGCGCAATGCTGTCTCCTGATACGATCTCAAACCGGAAGTTGGGACGCTCCACATCATTGTTGATCACATCCGCAACCGCCTGGGGCACCCGCCGCGGATAGATATCCGCCGTGTCCCCCACCGACATCTCCTTAAAATCATACTGGAGCCAGAGATCGTTCTCCCAATCATCGGGCACCTCGCTGTCCGAAGGCGGCTCCTCGTTGCCCGGCACCAGACCGTCCACCGCTTGCATCAAGCGCCCGATGTACTCATTTACCACCAGTTCCTTTTCGGTCTCGGTGGAATCATACTGCGGGTCATCCACAATGGGCTGCGCCGCTGCTAGTGCCTCTTCTACCGCCTGGCGGGAGCTCTCGGTATAGCTGCCCGACGCAAGTAGCTCGTTTGTCTCATCGATAAGATAGGCTAGACGGTCTACCAGCGGCAAAAACGCCGACCAGTCCTCCTGCATGGAGCCCGCCGTGTAATACCGCATCCGGAGGACATCCCCGTCCTGCAGCTGATAGTTTGCAATGCCGACCCACGGCATCTCATCGTTCACACAATACATCCAGCCGCTGACCGATCCATAGTCATACTCGCCGTCTCCGTCGATTGCGGAAACGTACATCGCATCCCCATTGCCTGTGGTTTTGACCGCAATGCCCTGCGCCGCACTCACGCGCGACAGCAAGTCCCATGCGGATTCGCCCGCATAGAGGTCCGTCTGCATCAGCGGCAGCGTGTCCCCTTTGCCGATGGTCCGCTTTTCAATGGAGACCGAAACCGTCCCAACCGGCTCTTCGGTCGGCTTGCCTGCGACCGTTATGGTCAGGTCAGGCAGCGTCCCAAAATAGCCTTCCTTGACGGTTCCTTTGCCATCCCCGAAGTCTATCCCCGGGCTCCATTCATTGGCCGCCTCATAGATGGCTCCATTCGTCAAATGATAGGTCCCGGCGGGGAGGTCAGACAACACCAGCTCGGTCAGATTTTCGTTTTCTGAGCGCACCTCGGCCTGTCCGGGGATATCCGACTGATACGCAATCTGCACCGCGCCGCCAAAGCCCAAATTCCACTTGTCCGACACAGAGCCAACCGGCGTGGTCAGCCCCGTAAAGCCGATGGTTGCCCCGTCCTCAGCCGTTTTCACCGTCACCTCGACGGCCTTGTTCCGCAGCGGATAGGTCTGGTCTCCCGCCTGCATCTCGCTCTCCGACACAAACGTGACGGTCTGTCCCTGATAGAGATAGGTCTGATCCGCCAGGTAATAGAATGTCTCGTATGCGTTTGCCGCCAGCGCTTCCTCCGGAATGGCGATGCCGGCAGGTGCAGGCGACGTCAGCGTCACGTCGTTCATGTCATAGAGCGTGTTCTTCTCCGCATAGAACCGATCCAGCGCCGCCAGCGCATACAATGCCTGCTCGGTCGCCATCTGGCTGCTTTCCTCGTCGGTCAAAAGATGCCGGAAGGAGCCATCTGCCTCCGCATAGGCAAACAGCGCATCCACCAGGCTGTTCTCCCCTTTTACAAACCGCGCGTCGGTGTCGGGGTCCATGCCCAGCTCCGTCAGCGCAACGATGGTCTGGGCAACCGTCTCCAGCGACTTCACCTCTCCGTTCTCCGTCGCGATCTGCCCGTCTGCCGACTGCAGCTCCGACAAGGTCGCAAGCGCCGTATCCACCGCTTCTTTGACTGCCGGCTGGTCATATGCCTTTGCGAGCGCCTGCACCGCCATGGCCGTTACATCCGCGTTCAGCGCACCGCCTTCCGACAGCGCAAAACCGCCTTCCGCTTTGTAAGAAAGCAGCGCATCTACCATTTCTGCCTCATCCATGGAAGGCTCAGCGGGCGCGGCATAGGCATCATGCGCCTGCACCGACAGCAGCGCATAGATCAGCTCGTTGGCGCCTTGGCGGCTGCCCAGCTCGCCGTCTGGCTTGATTCCCGGGAAATGATCCGCTTTGTTATAGCTGTAATCCAACAGGTCCTCGCCGCCGACGTCACGCGGATCCTTGCCAATGGCGGTCAGCGCCAGCGCAACGCGCTGCACCTCCGTCACCTTGTCATCCCAGACGCCGTCTTCTTTCGCAGCTTCGGACGCAATGCGCTGTGCTGCGCGCTCATAGTAGCCGTCATAGTAGCCAGCGGGCACCTGAACGCCCGCACGGGCCAGCGCAAAGACCGCCCAGTCGCCGCTCTCCATCCCAACGGAGGGCGATGGCACCTTTTCTGCGACATAGGCGCCCGTTTTCAAAATGGCCGCTTCGACACGTTCTGCAACATCCTCTTCGGGCCCCGTCTGCCCCATGGCGATCTCCAGCACATTGCTGACCAGCGACGCACCGGTCGGGTCATCCCAGGCAAAGGCCTTCATATAATAGCTGCCCGTGTCCGGGATGGGCATCCCCGCGCCCCACTGCTTGTCCGCCCCCGCAGAAACGGTATCCATCACATAGGTATAGGCCTCCATGCGGTTGGTATCCGTTTCATACAGCGCCAAAAAGAATGCTGCCTGAACGGGTGCATCCCCGTCATTCTCCGCCAGAAGCGTCACATGCGCCTCCTGGCCGTTTGCAAATCCTTCGGCCTCCACCAGCGACAGCGTGAGTGCCGCTTGCGTGTCGGCGACAGCCGGCAGCATGCACGCAAACAGCATGCACAGCCCCAGCAGCAGCGCCACACACTGCTTCTTCAATCTCATCGTTTTGTCTCCTCCTTTTATGTTACATTTGTTTATCTATTTTTTTATAGATACAAAGAAAGCGCCTGTCTTTGCTTTTCCAAAGACAGGCGCTTACAATTCTGAGCCATCGTCCGTTTTCGGTACAAGCAAAAACAGCGATCTTATCTGAATACGTATCTGACTTATCCCAAAAAAGGGCTTCACAGTGACTTGCTCGCGGGGACTTGCACCCCATTCCGTTTTGGCCGGACTGGCCCAGATAAGTGTTATTTTGTTTTATCATACTATATCACAAACCGCTGGAACGGTATTGTACTTTTTTATGTTTTTTGGCAGAATTTTACCCGATTATTTTGTCCTGGACGTGGCAAGCCACGGTTTGCCGCAGCGGCTGCAGGCCATAGAATCCACGGAATTGGCCTGACCACACGCGCACTCCCACGTATCCTCTTGGGTATCTTTTTCCGCCGTCTTTGCCCGTTCCGCCTGCTGCATGAGCAGAAATTGGATATCCTCCAGCCGCCCCAAAATGCTGCCCAACGTCAGCAGCAGCACGCAGAGCAAGCCCCCACCCGCCAGCACATATGCCATCACCCAAAACGATCCCGTTTGGAACCATCCAACGGTCCCGCCAATGACACACAGAATCGCTACCACAAGCCCCACACCTTTTACTGCATCGCTGTCCATACGTGTCCCCTCCTGATCATTGGATACTATATAGATACCCTCCTTTTTGCCAAGGCTAACACAAATGGAAGATTTTTCCCAAATTTACCGAACAATGAAAAAACCGCACAAAAGCGCATGGGCCGCGCCTCCAACGCATAAAAAAAGCCGGTGCTTTCGCACCGGCTTTTTTTGCTATCGTCTCATGGCAAAGCTGTCTAACATGCTGCCCACCGTCTTTACGACCCGGTTCCCCGTCCGGCGAAGCTTGCGCTTTTGGCGCCCGCTCATGGGGTCCATGATCATGGTGATGGCGGAGCCCACAATGGCGCCCGCCACCAAACCGCCCAGTACTTTCATCTTCATCATGGTATATCCTTCTTTCCAAAATAAAGTTACAGCTTTAGTATGCTGTGCTGCGTCCCATTTCATTCCCGTTGCCGTCGAATATCCACAGGCAATTTCAGCCAAAAAAAAGCGGCTTCTCAGCCGCTTTTTTCTTCATATAACACCGCATTCAGCGCATCCATCGTCGCCTGACTGGGAGGGGTAACACCCACAAGCGGATAGGGCAGCCCCAGCGCCTCCCACTTGTGCACGCCCAGCGTGTGATAGGGCAAAAGCTCCATGCGCTCCACGTTGGCGCCCCTAACCAGCCGACGCAGGGTATGGATTTCCTCCACCGTATCCGTCCAGCCCGGCAGGATCACCTGTCGCACCCACAACGGTTTTTGAATTTCCTTGCAGTATGCCAAAATCGCATGCAGGTTGTCCATGGGCACGCCCGTCAAGGCGCGGAACCGGGCCGGATCGGTGTGTTTGACATCCAAAATAACCAGGTCCACCGCATCCACCGCATCCCGCACCGCCTCGTTCCAAACGCCCCCGCTGGTGTCCACCGCCGTGTGGATGCCCGCTTCCCGCATGTGGCGGGCGAGTGTCGCAACAAATGCCGGCTGGCACAGCGGCTCCCCGCCCGAAAACGTCACGCCGCCCGTTTTGCCATAGTAAGGCCGGTACCGCATCACGCGCGCCAGCACCTGCTCCGCCGTCATGGCATCCCCGCCCGCAAAATCATGGGTGTCGGGGTTGTGACAATACAGGCATCGAAGCGGGCAGCCCGCCAGGAACAGCACCGTCCGCAGGCCCGGCCCGTCCACCGCGCCCAGCGTCTCCACCGAGTGCACACGGCCCACGTCCCCGTTCATATGGCGGTGTGGAACGCGCGGCTTAGGACCTCTTGCTGCTGCGCCCGGCTGAGGGAGGTGAAGTGCACCGCATAGCCCGAAACACGGATGGTGAGATTGGGGTACTTGGCCGGGTGCTCCATCGCATCCAGCAGTGTTGCGCGCTCCAGGACGTTGACGTTTAAGTGGTGCGCGTCCTGTGCAAAGTAGCCGTCCAGGATGCCAACCAGGTTGGCCTGCTGTTCGGGCAGCGTCCTGCCCAGGGTGGACGGCGTCACCGTGAAGGTATTGGAGATGCCGTCCCGGCAGGTGTTATAGTCCAGTTTTGCCACCGAATTTAAGGATGCCAGCGCACCGCATTTCTCCCGCCCATGCATGGGGTTGGCGCCCGGCGCGAAGGGCTCGCCCGCCTTGCGCCCATCGGGCGTACTGCCTGTCTTTTTGCCATATACCACGTTGGACGTGATGGTGAGAATGGACAGCGTGTGCTCCGCATTCCGGTAGGTCTTGTGCTTTCTGAGCTCACTCATAAAGAGGTCACACAGCCACACCGCAATGCTGTCCACGCGGTCGTCGTCGTTGCCGTACTTGGGGAAGTCCCCCACCACGTCAAAGTCCGAGATGATGCCCCGCTCATCATAGATGGGCGTCACCTTGGCATACCGAATGGCGGACAGGGAATCCGCAGCCACCGACAGCCCCGCCATGCCAAAGGACATGAACCGGCCCACGTCGGTATCGTGCAGCGCCATCTGGATCTTCTCATAGGCGTATTTGTCATGCATGTAGTGGATCACATTCATGGTGTTGACATACAGCCGGCACAGCCACTCCACATAGGTGCGATAGGCTGCAACTACCTCATCATACAAAAGCGGCTCTCCTGCGGGGAAGGTCTTGCCCTTGGGTCCGACCTGCGCGCCTGAAATTTCGTCTCTGCCGCCATTGAGCGCCATGAGCAGCGTCTTGGCGGCATTGCACCGTGCGCCGAAGAACTGCATCTGCTTGCCCACCCGCGCAGCCGACACACAGCACGCAATGGCATAGTCATCCCCAAACCGCGCCCGCATGAGCTCGTCGTTTTCATACTGGATGGAGTCCGTTTCAATGGAAACCTTCGCGCAGTATTCCCGCCAGGGCTGGGGGAGATGGGGCGACCACAGCACCGTGAGGTTGGGCTCGGGCGCGGTTCCCAGCGTATACAGCGTATGCAGCATGCGATAGGACGTTTTGGTGACCAGCGTACGCCCGTCCTCCCCCATGCCGCCCACCGACTCGGTGACCCAGTTGGGATCCCCCGCGAACAGCTCGTTGTAGGCGGGCGTCCGCAGCTGGCGCGTCATGCGGAGTTTGAGCACGAAATCGTCGATGAGCTCCTGAGCGCCCTCCTCCGTGAGCGTCCCTTCCGCGAGGTCACGGGAGAGGTAGATGTCCAAAAAGGTCCCGACGCGGCCCAGCGACTCCGCCGCACCGTTTTGCTCCTTGATGGCCGCCAAGTACGCAAAATACACCCACTGGATGGCCTCCCGCGCATTCCCCGCGGGGCCCGAGATGTCCATGCCATACAGCTGTGCCATCTGCTTGAGCTTGTCTAAAAAGTCAATCTGCCGAAAAACCTCCTCAGACAGCCGGATATTCTCATCGTCCATGTCCCGCATGCCGATGGCGCGCTTGTCCGCCTGTTTTTCCGCGATCAGCCGGTCCACGCCGTACAGCGCGACGCGGCGGTAATCCCCAATGATGCGGCCGCGGCCATAGGAATCGGGCAGGCCCGTGATGATCCCGCAGTGCCGCGCGGCCCGCATCTCGTCACTGTATACACGAAACACGCCGTCGTTGTGGGTGGTACGGTAGGAGAACTGCTCCTTGACGCGGTCGGACAATTCATAGCCATAGGCCTGGCATGCCTGCTCCGCCATGCGGATGCCGCCGAAGGGGTTGACGCCCCGCTTTAAGGGCCGGTTGGTCTGGAACCCCACGATGATCTCATTTGCTTTGTCCAGATACCCGGGACCATAATTGAGCAGCGACGACACCGTGTTGGTGTCCACATCCACCACGCCGCCCCATTCCTGTTCCAGCATCCGCAGGCGTTCATACTTTTCGTTCAGCCGGCGGGTCCGCTCGGTGGCCTCCGCCAAAAAGGCCCCATCCCCCTCGTAGGGGGTGTAGTTTTTCTGGATAAAATCCCGGACGTCGATGGTCTCCTGCCATGCCCCCGGAGTAAATCCTCTCCACTGTTCCATACCAAATTCCTCCTTACCTGTACAACCCTTGAAAAAAGTAGGGCGTATACGAAACGCCCCATACATGTCACTTCTGGTACTGTTTTTTGTAATATGCAATGGTTTCCGAAAGCCCCCGATTAATATCATACGCGGGTACAAAGCCCAGCAGCTCCCGGAGCCTCGTGTTGTCCATATAGTTGTCCACAATATCCGCCGCGCGGGCCGGCCGATACTCCGCCGGAATATCGACACCCAGCGCTTCTTCCATCACAGCCAGCAGCTGGTTGACCGATGTCTGGGTATTGGTGCTGACATTGATGATCTTGCCGTCCCCTTTGTGCGCCGCGCGGACACATGCCTCCGCGATATCCGCAACATACACAAAGTCCCGCGTCTGCTCCCCGTCCCCAAAGATGATGGGCGTCTGCCCTGTGAGCAGCTTGTCCACGAAGATGGACACAACGCCGCCTTCCCCTTTGGGATCCTGCCGGATGCCATACGCGTTGGCAAAGCGCAGGATGGTATACGAAAACCCGTGCATCCCCGCATACACGCGGATGTAATGCTCGGGGGTGTATTTGGAGATGCCGTAAAAGGAGATGGGGGTGTTGGGATGCTCCTCATCCACGGGCAGGTAGTGGGGTTCCCCGTATACCGCCGCCGAGGACGCATAGATGATCTTGCGCGCCCCAAAATCCCGCATGCATTCCAACACCCGGATGGTGCCCAGGATGTTGACCGTCGCGTCGTGCGCCGTATCCCGGATGGATTTTTGGATGTCTATCTGCGCCGCCATGTGGTACACCACCTCAGGCGCCGCCTTTTGGTATATGTCCCGAAACGCATCTGATAGGATATCCACCTCATACAGCGTTGCGGCAGGATTTAAGTTTTCCCGCTTGCCCGTCGAAAGGTTGTCCGCGATGGCCACCTCATGGCCCGCCGCAACCAGTTTATCCACAATGGTGGAGCCGATAAACCCCAGCCCGCCTGTCACCAATACCTTCATCCGACTGCCTCCCGCCTGTTTATTTGATGCCGATGTCCTTCCGGTAATGCATATCCTGGAACGAAACCTTGCCAACGCCGTCATACGCCCGTTTGATCGCGTCATCCAGATCGCCACCCACTGCGGTGACGCCCAAAACGCGGCCGCCCGCCGTCACGAGCTTGCCGCCGTCCAGCTTGGTTCCCGCATGAAACACCATCATACCGGGCTCCTGTTCTACAGCCGCCAACCCCTCGATGGGGTATCCAGTCTGGTATTTTTTGGGATATCCGCCCGACGCCAGCACCACACACACCGCCGCGCCGTCATCCCACTCGATGGTGAGATCAGCCAGCCGCTCATCCACGATGGCCTCAAAGATCTCCAAGAGGTCCGTCTTGAGCCGGGGCAGCACCACCTGCGTCTCGGGATCCCCGAACCGCGCGTTGTACTCAATCACCTTGACGCCGTCCGCTGTCATCATGAGCCCAAAGTATAGGACGCCCTTAAACGTCCGTCCCTCCGCGTTCATGGCCCGCATGGTGGGCAGAAAGATGGTCTCCATGCAGGTCTTTGCGATCTCGGGCGTATACAGTCGGCTGGGAGAAAACGTCCCCATGCCGCCCGTGTTGGGGCCCTCATCGTGGTCATATGCCCGTTTGTGGTCCTGTGCGGACACCATGGGGCACAGGGTCTTCCCATCCGTAAAGGCCAGCACCGACACCTCGGGGCCCGTCAAAAATTCCTCGATCACGACGCGATTGCCCGCATCCCCAAACGCCTTGTCCCGCATGATCTCGCGGATACCGGCCTCGGCCTCCGCCTCGTCCTTTGCAATGATGACGCCCTTGCCCAGCGCCAGGCCCTCCGCCTTGATGACAGCGGGATACCCATGCGCACGGATATACGCCATGGCCTCGTCTGGGTCGGAAAACACCTCATACCGCGCCGTCGGGATGCCATATTGTTTCATGAGTTCCTTGGAGAACACCTTGCTGCCCTCAATCAGGGCGGCACTCTGCCGGGGGCCGAAAGCACGCAGGCCCGCCGCCTCCAGCGCATCCACCATGCCCAGCATGAGCGGATCGTCGGGCGCGACCACCGTGAGGTCAATCTGATTTTCCTTCGCAAAGGCAACGATGCCATCCACGTCGGTGGCGCGGATGTCCACGCATGTCGCGAGCTGCGCAATGCCGCCATTGCCGGGCGCACAGTAGAGCGTGGGGCGTTTGGGGCTCTGTGCTAACTTCCAAATAATGGTATGCTCGCGGCCGCCGCCGCCAACAACTAATACTTTCATAATCATACCTCCCAGTGGATAATCCCAAGTATATTGAGATTATAATCATGCTTTTCATATATAACTCGAATTTTTGAATTTTGTTTTCATTTATACAAAATATTTGATCTTTTTTTGCAAACGGCGGATTCACTTTTGTAAATCATTTGACAATGCCTTTCAAAGACCCACATTTGCGGCGGAATGGCGACAAAAGGCCGCCATTCCCCAGGTCTCCTTCTTTACAAATCGCATACCGTCATTTCCAAAAATCCAACTTTTTGTATACATTACAATATCATGTCCATCGCAGCCACAAATTCAATATCGTCTGTATCAATACGTCAAATTTGTATTATAATACCAAGTATCTTGTTTTTGTTCAACAAATTACGTAAAGTCCCATTTTCTTCATACAAAAAAGAAATGCCACTTCTCGTAAACTCATGCAAAAGCACCGCTATTTTCTGTTTGCTCCATCATATCGCCGATGTTATACTTGAAATATGATCACAATTTATTCAATATTTTGATATAAATATGTTCATTTTTTCATATTTGGGCCATGGTTTTTGAATTTATTCTAATATAATGGATTAAATTCAAAATTTTAGTATCTCTTACGCCAATATTTTTGTATTTAAAAAACGTTTCTTGCAATCTATAGAAAAAATATGAATATTTTGAATTTTGTGCCATACGCTCTCCCTCGGCCCGTCTGGCTGACCATCGACGATTTCTGCATGGCTTTGCACTGCACGTTGCACGCGGCATAGACGGGGTGCCAAGGCCAAAGAGGAACTTCTCTTGCGAGAAGTTCCCCGGCCTGCTATGGTACCTGCTTATTAGTGTCTAAAATGCCGCATGCCGCAGAAGATCATAGCGATCCCATGCTTATCACACTCGTCGATGGAGAGCTGGTCATTCTTGGATCCGCCCGGCTGGATAATTGCCGCGATGCCCGCTTCCGCCGCCGCCTGCACACAGTCGGGGAAGGGGAAGAACGCATCCGAGGCCATAACAGCGCCCTTTGCACGGTCCCCAGCATACTGGATGGCGACCTGGGTGGGGATGATGCGGTTGGTTTGGCCCGGGCCCACGCCGATGGACATCCCGTCCTTCGCAAGCGCAATGGCGTTGGACTTGGTGTGTTTTACGACCTTCCACGCAAAGATGAGGTCTTTTATCTGCGCCTCGGTGGGCTGTGCCTTGGTGACGCATTTCCAGTCCGCCGGATCATACAGCTGGGTGTCGCGCTCCTGCACCAACAGGCCGCCCAGCACCTTTTTCATATCGTATCCTGCCACCTTGCGGGAGATGTCAGGCAGCTCCAGCAGGCGGATGTTCTTTTTCTGGGACAGAATGTCAAACGCTTCTTTGGAGAACGAAGGCGCAATCACAATCTCAATGAAGATCTCATGGATCTTCTCGGCGGTCTTTTTGTCAATTTCCCGGTTGGCCGCAATGATGCCGCCAAAGATGGAGACGGGGTCGGACTCATAGGCGCGCAGGTACGCATCGTAGATGTTGTTCGCCGTACCGACGCCGCAGGGATTGGTGTGCTTCACAGCGACCACCGCGGGCTCCTCAAACTCCTTCACCAGCTCGATGGCACCGTTGGTATCGTTGATGTTGTTGAAGGACAGCTCCTTGCCATGCAGCTGCTTGGCGCCCGCCAGCGTCCCGCCGACGTCGGTCATCTCCTTGTAGAACACCGCCGCCTGGTGCGGATTTTCGCCATACCGCATCTCCTGCGCCTTCTCATAGGTAAGAGACAGCACCTTGGGGAATTTCTCCTTGCCGATCTGCTCGCGCAGATAGGCCGCAATGAGGGTGTCATAGCTGCTGGTGTGCTCAAACACCTTGTATGCCAGCTCAAACTTGGTTTCCGCGCTCACATCGCCCTTTTCTTTGTATTCCGCGATCACGCGCGCATAGTCCGCCGGGTCCACGATGACCGCAACGTCCTGATAATTCTTCGCCGCCGCGCGGATCATGGTGGGGCCGCCGATGTCGATGTTTTCGATGGCCTCTGCGAGCGCCACGCCCTCCTTCACGATGGTCTGCCGGAAGGGATACAGGTTGATGGCGACCAGGTCGATGGTTTCAACACCCAGCTCCTTGAGACTCTCCATGTGCGCGGGGTTGCTCCGCATGGCCAAAATGCCCGCATGAATCTTGGGATGCAGGGTCTTGACGCGCCCATCCAGGCATTCTGGAAACCCCGTCACCTCCGACACGCCTGTAACCGCGATGCCGGCGTCTGCCAGCGCCTTCTGCGTCCCACCCGTGGAAAGGATCTCAAACCCCAGTGCCACCAGCTCTTTTGCAAATTCCACGATACCCGTTTTGTCCGATACACTAATGAGTGCCCGTTTTGCCATGTTATCTCCTCCCGATATGTATAAAAGATGGAGCCGTGGGGGCATCCATGGGCCGTCCCAATGGCCGGAACCGTCCATGGCCGCCCCCACGGCGGTCAGTTTTTAATGGATACCTGGCGGCCCGTGACCGTCAGTTTGCCCGCACACAGAAGCTCGGTCGCACGGGGCAAAAGCTCCCACTCTGCCTGTTCCATGACGCGGCGCTGGAGCGTCTCGGGGGTATCCCCCTCCTCCACCGCCACCGCCTTTTGCAGGATGATGGCGCCGCCATCTGTGACCTCATTTACGAAGTGCACCGTCGCACCCGTGACCTTCACGCCGTAGGAGAGCGCCGCCTCGTGCACGTGGAGCCCATAGAATCCCTTCCCGCAGAAGGATGGGATGAGCGCGGGGTGCACATTGATGATTCTGTTGGGGAATGCCGCAACCATACGGGGCCCGATGATGGACAAGAAGCCCGCCAGCACGACGACATCTACCTTACGGCTCGTGAGGTGTGCCACCAGCGCCTCGTCATATGCCTCCGCCGTCTCATATGCCTTGCGCGGGATGGCAATGCCCTCCACGCCATACTTTGCGGCGCGCTCCAAGGCATACGCCCCTTCCCGGCTGGACACCACCGTGACCACCCGGCCGCTTTTTAAAATGCCGCTGTCCTGTGCATCCAAGAGGGCCTGCAAATTGGTGCCGCCTCCCGACACCAGCACGCCGATGTTTACCATAATGCCACTCCTTCGATGGTGCCTTCGGCCACCTCGCCGATGACCCACGCATTCTCCCCGATGCCGCGCAGGTATGCGACCGCCTTGTCCGCATCTGCCTTGTCCACCGCGCACACCAAGCCGACGCCCATGTTGAAGGTGTTGTACATGTCCTGCTCGGTCAGGCCGCCCATCTCCTGCATGAGCGGGAAGATGGGCAGCACGTCCCAACTGCCCTTTTGAATCTTGGCATGCAGCCCGCCCGGCAGCATGCGGGGGATGTTTTCAATGAAGCCGCCCCCCGTGATATGGGACACGGCATGCACCGGGACCTGCTCCATGAGGCCCAGCAGCTGCTTGGCATAGATCTTTGTCGGGGTGAGCAGCACCTCGCCCACGGTTTTGCCAAGTGCAGGCTCGAATTTCATGAGCCGTTCCTTCGCATCGGGCTCATTTAAGCCAAACAGCTTGCGCACCAGCGAGTACCCATTGGAGTGCACGCCCGTGGATGCGATGCCCACCAGGGCGTCTCCCGCCTGGGTCTTGCTGCCGTCCACAATCTTGTCCTTGTCCACCACGCCGACGCAGAAGCCCGCGAGGTCATATTCCTCCGGATCATAAAAGCCCGGCATCTCCGCCGTCTCCCCGCCGACGAGGGACGCGCCCGAGAGCACGCAGCCGTCCGCAACGCCCTTTACGATCTCCGCGACACGGGTCGGCACATTCTTGCCCACCGCCAGGTAGTCCAAGAAAAACAGGGGCTTTGCGCCGCAGCATGCCACGTCGTTGACGCACATGGCGACACAGTCCTGCCCGATGGTATCGTGCTTGTCCATCAAAAACGCGATGCGCAGCTTGGTGCCAACACCGTCCGTCCCCGAAACCAGCACGGGGTTCTTGTACCCTTCGCCCAGCTCAAACAGGCCGCCGAAACCGCCGATACCCGTCAAAACACCTTCCGTGAAGGTCTTCTTGACGTGCTCCTTCATGAGGCGGACCGCCTCGTACCCCGCGGTCACGTCCACGCCGGCCGCCTTGTATGCCTCACTCATCGTTTCTCCCCCTATTCTTCTTCCGCCGGCACTTCCATGGGGTAGTTGCCGGTGAAACATGCGTCACAGTACCCGCAGTTGATGTTCTTCGCAATCTCCGCGATTGCATCCAGGCTCAAGAAGCCCAGGCTGTCCGCGCCCACCATCTCCCGGATCTCTTCCACCGAGTGCCACGGCGCGATGAGGTGTTTGCGGGACGGGATGTCCGTCCCAAAGTAGCAGGGCCACATAAAGGGCGGAGAGCTGATGCGCAGGTGCACCTCCAGCGCGCCCGCCTCTTTGAGCTGCTTGATGATCTTCGCGCACGTGGTCCCCCGGACGATGGAGTCGTCCACCATGACCACCCGCTTGCCCTTCACCGCGTTTTTGAGCACATTCAGCTTGATGTTGACCGACGTCTCCCGCTGGGACTGGGTGGGCTGGATGAAGGTTCGGCCAATGTAGCGATTCTTCACAAAGCCCATGCCGTTGGGAATGCCCGATTCATCCGCATACCCCAGCGCAGCACACAGTCCCGAATCAGGCACGCCAAACACCAGGTCCGCTTCTACCGGATGCTCTTTGGCAAGATGCGCCCCCATGAGCTTGCGCATCTCATACACGCTCGCACCCTGGATCTCACTGTCCGGACGGGCAAAATAGACGTACTCAAAGATGCAGATGTGTGCCTTATCCTTTGCATTTTCCATTTTCAGGGAGCGCAGGCCGTTTTGATCAATGACGACTACCTCGCCGGGCTCCACTTCCCGCAGGAATTCTGCGCCCAGGTTTTCCAGCGCACAGGTCTCAGAGGACAGAATATAAGAATTTTTGAGTTTCCCGATGCACAGCGGACGGATGCCATATGGGTCACGGGCCCCGATGAGTTTACGCGGGCTCATGAGCACCAGCGAATAGGACCCCGTCAGAAACTGCATGGCCTCCAGCACCGCATTCTCGATGGAGTGAGACCGGATGCGGCTCTGCGCAATTTTGTACATAATGATCTCGCTGTCGATGGAAGTGTGAAAGATGGCGCCCGCGCTCTCCAACTCGCGGCGCAGCGCATCCGAATTCACCAGCGTCCCGTTGTGAGCCAGCGCAAGCGAGCCCTTCACATATTTGTTGACCAGCGGCTGCGCATTCTCCCTCGTATTTTCCCCCACGGTGGAATACCGCACATGGCCCACCGCAATGGTGCCTTTTAATTGATTGAGCGTCAGGTCCGAAAAGACCTCGGGCACCAGCCCTAGGTCCTTGTGACAGTACATCACGCCGTCATCGTTCACCGCGATGCCCGCGCTCTCCTGCCCCCTGTGCTGCAGCGCATACAGCCCGTAGTACGTCATGCGCGCCACGTCCAGCCCGTCGTTGTCATAGATGCCGAACACGCCGCACTCCTCTTTTACCTTATCTGCTTGCCATGCCATCTCAGCCAATGATTCACACATCCCATCCAAATAGAATATTTTTCCAGTTTTACCCAAAAATGCAAAAACGGCTGGCAAATTGCCAACCGCTTTTGCACCGCACAGACAAAAGCCGAAGGCCGTCTGCCGTTTATCGCTGGACGCGGCCCGAGCCGTCGCCCTTCATCAAATTCTTAACTTCTGCCACCGAAACCAGGTTGAAGTCCCCTTCAATGGTATGCTTGAGGCAGGATGCCGCGACCGCAAACTCAATGGTATCCTGCATGGAGTATCCCTCCAGGAGACCATAGATGAGGCCGCCGCCGAAGGAATCGCCGCCGCCCACACGGTCCACAATGTTGATATGGTACTTCTTGGACTTATAGAATTCAGACCCGTCATACAACAGAGCCGACCAGTCGTTCACCGATGCCGAGATGCTCTCCCGCAGCGTGATAGCGACCTTTTTAAAGCCGAACCGCTCCACCAGCTGACGGCACACATCCTGATATCCCGCGTCGGACAGCTCGCCCGCCGTGATATCCGTCTCCGCCGCCTTGATGCCGAACACCTTCTCAGCGTCCTCCTCGTTGGCGATGGCGACATCCACATACTGCATGAGCTCGCCCATGACGCGGCCCGCCTTCTCACTGGTCCACAGCTTCTTGCGGAAGTTGAGGTCACAGCTCACCTGCACCCCATGCGCCTTGGCCGCTTTACATGCTGCCAGACACAGCGCCGCCGCATCGTCCGACACCGCCGGCGTGATCCCCGTGAAATGGAACCAAGCCGCGCCGTCAAAGATCGCGTCCCAATCGAAATCATCGGGCTGCGCCGTCGCAATCGCGGAATGCGCCCGGTCATACACCACGTTGGATGCGCGCTGGGATGCACCCTTCTCCACAAAATAGATGCCCAGCCGCTCGCCGCCGCGCGCGATATAATCCGTCTTGACGCCGTTCTTGCGCAGCTCGGCCGCACAGGCATCCCCGATGGGGTTCTCGGGCAGCTTGGTCACAAAGTAGGCATCATGCCCATAATTTGCCAGAGACACCGCCACGTTTGCTTCGCCGCCGCCATAGGTGGCCTCCAGGCTCTGGGCCTGAATAAACCGCTGAAAGCCCGGCGTTTGCAGCCGGAGCATGATCTCGCCAAATGTCACTACTTTTGCCATCTCAATAGTACCTCCCATTTTTATCTTTTGCCAACAGTGCCCCTCAGCTTGCGCGGCAGAGCGGCACTTTCCTGTTACAGAGAAAAGCAGCAAAAATTTCCAAAAGACATGTTTCCCAGCCTTGGCAGGTGCAACCAGTTTCTGCCAGGCATGTACACCATTTGTTGCGCGTACGTATGGTTTTCATCCCATTTTGTCGCTTCCCCGCCCCACAATGCACAGGGCACGCGATGTCAACCCATCGCGTTCAACCGACGGACGTGCACTCGGCAAACAGGGCGAAGACAAAACCAAACCGCATGCGGCGCAGGCCTTACTGGCCGCGGGCCTCCTTGATGCGTTTGATGAATTCCCGGCCCGTCGCCGTGATGGCCGCATAGTCGCCCGTCTTGGCGCCCGCCGTAAGCGCGCCGCCCGCGCCGACTGCCACAGCGCCCGCCTTGATCCATTCGCCCACGTTATCCACGCTGACACCGCCGGTGGGCATCATCTTGGCATAGGGGATGGGCCCTTTGATGGCCTTCAGGATCTTGGGACCAAACGCCTCGCCCGGGAAGATCTTCACGATATCCGCACCTGCTTCCATGGCCTCCACGACCTCCTTGATGGTCATGGCGCCCGGCATGCAGGGGACACGATACCGGTTACACAGCTTAACGGTCTCCAGGTTCATATAGGGGCTCACGATATACTCCGCACCCGACAGGATCGCGACCCGCGCGGTCTCGGGATCCATCACCGTCCCCGCACCCAGGATGAGCTGCTCGGGGGTGTACTTCTTTGCCAGGTCCTCAATGACCCGATGTGCCCGCGGCACGGTAAATGTCAGCTCGATGGCAGCCACGCCGCCTTCAATACAGGCATCCGCAATCCGCATGGCCTCGTCGGTGCTCTCCGCGCGAACCACCGCGACAATGCCGACGTCTGTAATTTTTTGTATGACCTGCTCTTTGTCCATGGTAAAAACCCTCCTGCTATATGGTCGCTTCAAAGCACGAAGCGCCTGTGATATCCCCGTGCCAAAAGCTGCATGGCGCAGCAGCGCGGGCAAAAATCAGCGCATTTTTCTTCCGTTTTTTATTATATCATACCGGCAATTTGAGGTCAAGCAGGTATTTCATGCAATTTGTCGCCATGAGGCAGATTGCCTTTATGCAAATGATACAAAAATGGGATAAACATGGCATGCCGCAAAAGAAATGTCCGAATTCCGCAAAAAAGAATTGACCTGTCCCGGTTTTTTGGTATATAATAAAAAATGCAAAAAGGCTCAAACAAGGGGCTTTCGCAGCCTGTGATGCGTCCGCTCCGCGCGCCATATTCTGGGCATGCGGCACCTGCGGCAGAAAGCCGCGCTATGGCGCATATCCTGCCCAATGGCGGCGTCTTGTTTTTACCTGACAGTGCCTTGCTCCACAAGGCCTGTGCACGTGTTCTTGAGCTGTATTGGTACGTTAAGGAGTATGGCAATGCTGACTGAATTTTTCAACAACAACATATTGCCGTTTTTGAAATCATTTTCGGTGTTTGACGTTTTGGACATCGTGTTGGTGGCGTTTATCGCCTATCACGTCATCAAGTTTGTCAAACAGACCAGGGCTGCCCAGCTCATCAAAGGCATCGTCATCCTGCTGGTGGTCATGTATGCAAGCGACTGGCTGCACCTCAACGTCATCAACTTCATTTTGATCAATACCATGCAGGTGGGCGTCATCGCGCTGCTCATCGTTTTCCAGCCCGAACTGCGGCGTGCGCTCGAGCATATGGGCCGGAGCAAATTCGGCAAAATCTTTAACTTTGACGCGCGCCATGACTACCGGGAGCTGGTCGAAGAAACCTGTCTGGCTGCCAGTGCGCTGTCCCGCTCCCGAACGGGTGCGCTCATCGTGTTTGAACGGGACACCAAGCTAGACGACCTGCTCACCGGCGGGACGGTCATCCGTGCGGAGCTCACCAGCGAGCTTTTGGAAAACATCTTTGTCCCCAATACCCCGCTGCACGACGGCGCGGTTTTGGTGCGGGACGGGCGGATCGAAAAGGCTGCCACCGTGCTGCCTCTGGCCGAAAGCAAGACCATCAGCCGGGAACTTGGCACGCGGCACCGAGCTGCGCTGGGCATCTCCGAGCTGTCCGACTGTGTGGTGCTGGTGGTGTCGGAGGAGACCGGGAAGGTCTCCATCGCCTTAAACGGCGACATGATCCGAAACCTCTCCCCTGACTCCCTGCGGCAGCTCCTCCGCAAGCTGGTGGACACCCCAGAGAAGGAGAGCAGGGCCGCCGTACTGAAGTTCTGGAAGGGGAGAGGCAAATGAAAAACTTTTGGAGCAGTGACCTTGCCCTGAAAATCATCTCGGTGGTGATCGCCATCGGCCTGTGGCTGTATGTGGTCCAGGTGCAGAGCCCCGATGCCGAAGCAACCATTTCGGACATCCCGGTGGTATTTACCCAAAGGGCGGTGCTGGAAGAAAAAGGCCTCAGCCTCATCATGGACAAGGCGCACACCGTGGACATCCGGGTGCGGGGCAAGCGCAAGACCATTGTGGATATCAACAACACCAATGTCACCGTGACCGCCGATGTGAGCCAGATCGACTCCACCGGCACCCATACACTGTACACCTCCGTCGTGCTCCCCATTGGCGGCGTGGAGATCCTAAAGAAAACACCCGCCACCCTGACGGTGGAGGTGGATGAGCTGATGACCAAGGAACTGGCGGTTGAGCCCGTCTTAACGGGGTCGCCCGCGCAGAATTATGTTGCGGGGCCCGTTACCGTGGAGCCCCAGACCGTAACCGTCACGGGGCCCAAAACCGTCGTAGAAGGCATTACAAGCCTGACGGCAAGCCTGGATATTACGGGCAAAGACGCAGATGCGTTAGGAACCGCCTCCATACAAATGGTCGGCAGCCATCAAAAGGAAATCAACAGTCCCTATGTTTCCCTGTCCGCAACCGAGGCGAACATCACCTGCCAGATTCTAAAAACCCGGGAAGTGAGCCTTTATCCTGTTTTTTCCGCTGAAATGCTGGCGGGAGAAACCATCTATGAGGCCGACACTGGCAGCGTCAAAACCGTGCGGGTAGCGGGCGCTGCTGACGTGGTGGATGCGTTGGAATATGTGAAAACCGAGCCCATCACTGCGCTGGAAGACAACCAAGCGTCCGCGCGGCTCATCCTGCCAACCGGTGTCCGCGCGCTGGATGGGGACGTTGTAAGCCTCCGGTTCGTCCAGAAACCGAAGAGCACCAAGCAACTGACCGTGACTCAGATTTCGGGCAAGGGCATAAGCGCAGACAGCGAATTTACGCTGCCGCCTGATCCGGTCACCGTCACGCTGGTAGGCTCAGAGACAGCCTTGGCGCAGATCACCTCCCTCACGGGATGGGTGGATATGACAGGGCTGGAACCCGGGTCGTATTCCCTCCCGCTGGAGCTGTCATATCTTGGCAGCGCGTGGACCGACCAGACCTACTACGTTGACGTTCAGATTTCACACAAATAGGAAAGGCAGGGACTTGGCATTGAATAGAACAGACGCGCGGGACGCCGCATTTAAACTCATTTTCAGCTATGAAGCGCAAAAGGAGAGCGCTGAGAACCTCCTTTCCCTCTATTACGATCAGACGGAAGACACCGCCGGGCAGCAGGACTATATCAGCGGTGTTGTGACACATGCCATTGCGGACGGCGTCACGGTGGATGGCCTCATTACCAAATATTCCCACGGCTGGCAGCTAAACCGGATTTCCCGTGTGAGTCTTGCCGCCATGCGGCTTTGCATCAGCGAACTGCTGTACTGCGATGACATCCCCACCAAGGTATCCATCAACGAGTGTGTGGAGCTCGCCAAAACCTATGAAGGGCCCAAGGCGGGCGCGTTTGTGAACGGCATTTTGGCCAGCGTGGTGAAGGAGATTGGCCTCAATAAGGCATAAAGCTCAAGCAACGCCTAGCAATAGGCGTTGTTGATTTTTTGACACGATATGATCAGGTGATGAAAGCATGAATACCAGTAAGCAAGTCCTGCGCCTGCTGGCGGAAAATCAGGAAGGATACCTGTCTGGGGAGGAGCTCGCACGGCGGCTGGGCATCTCCCGTGCGGCGGTGTGGAAGGCCGTGAGCGCCCTGCGGGATGCGGGCTATGAGATCCAAAGCCGGACCAACCGCGGCTACCGTATCGTTTTGCCGTGCGACCTGCTGGATGCAGAGAAAATCCAAAAGGCGCTGACCGGCCCCTTGCGCGGCCCCGTCACGGTGCTGCCCGAGTGTGATTCCACCAACAATGTGCTGCGGCAGATGGCGGCGGACGGCGCGCCCGAAGGCAGCATTGTGCTGGCGGACCAGCAGACCGCGGGCAAGGGGCGTATGGGTCGGTCATTTCACTCCCCCGACAGCAGCGGGGTCTATATGAGCATTCTGCTCCGGCCCCAATTTTCCCTGGAACAGCTTCAGCTTGTCACCATCATGGCCGCGCTCAGCGTGTCGGATGCGCTGCGGGAGACTGCCGGCATGCGAACGGAGATCAAATGGGTAAATGATATCCTATACCGGGGCAAGAAGCTGTGCGGCATCCTGACAGAAGGCAATTTCGATGGGGAAAGCGGGCGGCTGGAGTATCTCGTCGTGGGCATCGGCATCAACGTCACGGGCGCCTTGCCCGCGCCCCTTTCGGACATCGCGACCACCGTGAAAGCCGCAACGGAGCGGGACATCTCCCGCTGTGCGCTGGCCTCTGCCGTGGCAAATATGCTGGGCGCCAACTACCTGCGGCTCCATCGTGACCCCGCCGGCATTCTGGCCCAGTACAAGGCGCAGCTGTGCATGCTGGGGCAGGAGATTACGGTCATCGCGCCGAGCGGGTCCTACCGCGCGACGGCATATGACCTGTCGGCAGACGGCGGCCTGATGGTGCGCCGGGCGGACGGGGTGACCGAGACCTTGCGGTCGGGAGAAATCTCCACGCGGCTTGTGCCCCAAACAACCTAGCTATATTTAGAAAGAAGGAACTGCAAATGATTCCGCAAAAAAACGGATTTGACGGGCTTTCGCCCTACGTGGCGGGCAAGCCCATTGAGGAGGTCCAGCGCGAATATGGCCTGGCACACGTCACCAAGCTGGCTTCCAACGAAAACCCGATGGGCGCGGGCCCCCTGGCACGGCAGGCCATTGTGGATACGGCGCAGGACTGCTTCCGGTATCCCGACGGCGCATGCCATGCCCTGCGGGAAAAGCTCGCCGCGCATGTCGGCATTTCCGCAGACCATCTGGTGTTCGGAACGGGGAGCGACGGGCTCATCGAACTGACGGCCAAGACCTTTCTCGCGCCGGGGGATGAGGCCGTGATGTCCCAGTCCACCTTCTCGCTGTACCACACCAACACCGTCGCGGCAGGTGCCACGCCGGTGGAAGTGCCGCTCACGGGCGCGCTGGGGCTGGATCTTGCCGCTTTTGCCCATGCCATCACGCCAAGGACACGGGTGGTATGGCTATGCAACCCCAACAATCCCACGGGTACGCTGTACACCCAGGCGGAGCAGGACAGGCTGCTGGACGCCATCCCGCCCGAGGTACTGGTTGTGGTGGACGAGGCCTACTTTGAGTATGCACGGGAATGCGCCAGCTACCCTGACACCATACAGGATGTACGGAAGCGGAACAATGTATTGGTGCTGCGTACCTTCTCCAAGATTTACGGACTGGCAGGCCTGCGCGTCGGATACGGCATCGGAAGCCCTGACATCATAACCGAGATGGAGAAAGTGCGCGCTCCCTTTAATGTCAGTATTGTCGCACAGGCGGCGGCATGCGCAAGCCTGGATGACCACACGTATGTCGCGGACAGTCTCAAGCTCAACCGGGAGAACTATACCTATCTGACCGAACAGCTTCAAAACAGGAAGGTTCCTTATGTACCTTCCTATGCCAACTTTGTGCTGGTGGATGTCGGCATGGACAGCGCGGAAGCGCAGGAGCAGCTGCTCCGCAGAGGCGTCATCGTAAAAGCCGGCGCACCCTTCGGCCTTCCGCACCACATCCGCGTATCGGTCGGAACGCGCGAGGAATGCGACGACTTCCTGCGGGCGCTGGGTGATTTTCTATAAACCATTCTGTATTACATACGAAAGGGGTATCATCTTGAAGCATGCGATTATCGGGCAATCGGGCGGGCCAACCGCCGTCATCAACGCCAGCCTGCTAGGCGTCCTGCGGGGTGCGCTCTCTGCCGGGACCGAGCGGGTATATGGCATGGTCAACGGCATCCAGGGTTTGCTTGCGGACCGTCTCATCCGGCTGGATACGCTGATTGCCGAGACGCAATACGGGCTGCTGCGTACCACGCCGGGCGCATTCCTAGGCTCCTGCCGCTATAAGCTGCCCGAGGCGGGCCAGGCGGTCTATGAGCAGATCCTAGACATCCTCAAGAGGCATAACATCGGCCAGTTTTTCTATATCGGCGGGAACGACTCCATGGACACCGTCTGGAAGCTGTCCCGCTATGCGGCCCAGACCGGCTCCCCCATCCAGTTTATCGGCATCCCCAAGACGGTGGACAACGACCTCGCCGGAACCGATCATACACCTGGCTACGGCAGCGCAGCCAAATATGTGGCGGCCACCGTGCGGGAAATCGCGACAGATGCACGGGTGTATGATCAGGACACCGTCTCCATCATCGAGATCATGGGGCGGAACGCCGGCTGGTTGACCGCGGCGAGTGCGCTGGCATGCGAAGGCGGGGACGGCCCCGACCTCATCTACCTGCCCGAACGGCCCTTTTCCACGGCGCAGTTCCTTGCGGATGTGCAAAAGGTGCACGAGACCAAACGCAACGTCGTCGTGACGGTGTCCGAAGGGGTGCGTTTAGCGGACGGCTCCTACCTGTGTGAGAGCCTGGCAACGGGCGGCACGGATATCTTCGGACACAAATACCTAAACGGTACCGCGCGGGTCATGGAACAGGCCGTCCGAAGCGAGCTTGGCTGCAAGGTGCGCAGCATGGAGCTCAACATTCCCCAGCGGTGCGCCGCGCACATGCTGTCCGCAACCGACCTGTCCGAGGCGGAGGCGGTCGGTTTTGCGGGCGCAGAGGCGGCGGCCCGCGGGGAAACGGGCATCATGATGACCTTTGCACGCATGGCCGACGAGCCCTACCACTGTACCATCCAAAGCGCCGCCATTGACGGCATTGCCAATGCCGAACGCACCATTCCGCCCGCTTGGATCAATGCGGCTGGAAACGGCATCACGCCCGCATTTTTGGCATATGCACGTCCTCTCATCCAAGGGGAGGTCACGGTGCCGTATGACGGCGGACTGCCCCAATATCTGCGACTCTGTGACCTGCGCTAGCCAATACTGGTTGTTTTTTGGGGCGCTGTTTGGTATAATGGAAAAAACAAACATGGGGAGGCATTGGGCATGATCTACAAACCTTACGGCAAAACCGGCATGACAGTCTCCGCCATTGGTATGGGCGGGATGCGTTTCCTGCGGGAAGAGTACCAAGACGGGGCGTTTGGCCGATGTGCCGAGCTGGTGCATGCCGCCAGCGACCTGGGCATCAACTACTTTGACACCGCACCAGGCTACTGTGACGACAAAAGCGAATACATCTTTGGAGAGGCGTTTCGCACCATGAAGCGGGACAGCTTTGTGGTGTCCACCAAGTGTGGTCTGTGGACGGTGGACGACAAGCTGTCTGCGCGGGATGTCATCTATCGGTCGCTGGAGCGGCTGCACGTGGATTATATTGACATTTACAATATGTGGTGCATCAAAACCATGGCGGAATTTGAGGAGTTTACCAAGCCAGGCGGCATCTATGAGGCCGCGCTCCGCGCCAAGGAGGAAGGCCTCATCCGGCACGTGTGCTTCACCACCCACATGGCGGGCAAGGACATCCGGACCGTAGCCAAGACGGGCCTGTTTGAAGGGGTCACGCTGGGATACAACGCCATCAACTTTGCCTACCGGCAGGACGGCGTGGACGGCGCATACGACGCCGGACTGGGAGTCGTTACCATGAATCCGCTTGGCGGCGGCATGATCCCCGAAAACCCACAGCACTTTGGGTTCCTTCGGCAGGGGGCAGACAGCCTGACGGTCGCGGCCCTCAAGTTCATCACCAGCCAGCCCCAGGTGACGGTAGCGCTGTGCGGCGTATCCACCATGGAGCAACTGAAGGAGGATGTCAAGGCGGCCGAAGATCTCTATGAGATCTCCGATGCCTTTTACGCCGACATGGCCAAAAACCTCACGGGCGGCATGAACACGATGTGCACAAGCTGCGGGTACTGCGATTCCTGCCCCGCCGGCGTCCCCATTCCCAAACTCATGGAGGCCTATAACCGATTCATCCTGTCGGGGGACATGGCCCGGGTTCATGACCGGCTGTCGGGCCACTGGGGCATCGACAAAACCGCTGCGCAGGCCTGTGTGGCATGCGGGCAGTGCGAAAA
Source organism: uncultured Clostridia bacterium (assembly GCA_944393605.1). GTDB lineage: Bacteria > Bacillota > Clostridia > UBA1381 > UBA9506 > CALYAO01. Next base: position 30,708 of record CALYAO010000044.1, on the reverse strand, counting down.
GCTGTGTACTCAGAAGCTGCCCATCATCGAGCGGATGCGCGAAATCGCCTCCCAATGATGCCAAAAGCCTGAAAATAACTGGTTTTTTTTGAAAAAACCCCAAAAAAACCATTGCATTTCCAAGGCGAATCTGATATAATGCACCTAGTATTTGCAACAGCTATGCTGCATAAAAAAATGACGCCTTTTGGCGTCCACCATACGAAAGAGGGGGAACCGAACAAATGAACAGAACGGATCTGGTAGCAAAGGTTGCGGAGAAGGCAGAGCTTTCCAAAAAGGATGCAGACAAAGCGCTGGCAGCTGTTATGGACAGCATCACCGAGGCCCTGGTAAAGGGTGAAAAGGTGCAGCTGGTCGGCTTTGGGACGTTTGAGACCCGTGCGCGTGCGGCCCGTACTGGGAAGAACCCGCAGACTGGCGCAGCCATCAACATCGCAGCTTCCACCGTTCCGGCTTTCAAGGCCGGCAAGGCGCTCAAAGATGCTGTGAAATAAGAGGTTAAAAAGACCGGCCCAAAAAGGGCCGGCTTTTTTTATCTTTTTTGTATAAAGTGGTTGCTGGCAGGCGCCTTGTCCGGCCGCCGCTTGAGGCGCGGATACATACAGTGCCCATCGCCGATGGGCACTATCGATTCTTCCATTGAATGAAATGCGGCTCAAAGTATTTGCATGCGCTGCAACACCGATTTTCCAGCACCCCAGCACCCTCTGCTTCCACCGTACACTATATAGTATCTATCTGCAACCAATTGTTTTTTCGCAATTTTGGATATATACTATAGATATTGTATGGATTCAACAGACAGCAGGAGGGGCAGAATATGGCAGAACCTTACTTAAAATACCGGACGCGGTTTACGTCTTCACTCAAAAATGAACTGGTGCCGTGGTTTGACGAACTGTCCCGGATCTCACGTATTCCAAAGTCCAGATTAATAGACGAAGCAATTGAAGATTTATTGAAAAAATACGGATACCCAACAAAATAAAAAAACTGCTGCCGCAGATGCGGCAGCAGTTTTTTTCGCTTACTGCATATGCTGCATGGGATCCTGCCACTCGCCGCCCACCAGGAGCGCAAAGTGCAGATGTGCCTCCTCCAGCAGCTCGATGGGCGCGCTGTCCCCGACGCCGCTGATGGTCTGGCCCGCCTTGACCGTCTCCCCCACCGTCACCATATCCAGCCCCGACAGGTTAGCATACAGAGTCTTGGTGTCCTGGCCATGGTCTATGACGATGGTGTTGCCATAAAGGTCATCCAGGTATGCCTCCGCCACCACGCCGTCCGCCGCAGCCTGCACCGCCGTGGACAAGTCCGATTTGATGTCAACGCCCTTGTGCACCTGCCAATCCCCCGTGGTCTTGGACTTGACCAGCTCATGGATGGAAAATGGCTGGATCACATCCCCAACCACCGGCATGGTCAGCTTAACAGGCCCGGGATCCGTCGCCACCGTATCCACCTGGGGCGTCGCGGGCGGTTGGGTCTCCCGCGGCAGGGGCGTCTTGGTGGGAACGGGCACCTCAGACGCCCGCGGCGGCAGCTTATAAGCACCCACACCAGGGGTCGGAATCACGGTCGGGGTTTGTGTCGCCTCCCCCATCAAAACGACCTCCTGGGGCTGGAGCCCCGAGAGTGCCACCATGCCAACAACCAGTACCACTACACATATCCCGGCGGCTATGTATAGCTTCCGGCTATGCAGCAGCCCATCCTTTGCAATCAGCTTCTTCCATTCTTCTTTCCATTTGTGCATTGAAAAAACACCTCCTGGCAAAGAGTATGGACGAACCTTTTGTCTCTTATACCTCATTTTCCAAAAAATACCTGATCAAATACACAACCGGCTTTTTCATTTTTATTGTAATTTTGTATGATGTGTGCAAATGGTTTTGCTTGCCAAATGCAAGTAGATGGTATATAATAGAGGCAGATAGAAAATCATATATATGGTTACTTCATTTAAAGACGCCACTGGCGGTCGACAGGAGGTTGTAAGCAATGGCAAGCTATGAGTGCAGCGCGTGTGGGTATGTGTATGACCCGGCGGTGGGGGACCCCGACAACGGCATCCCGGCAGGGACGGCGTTTGCAGATCTCCCCGACGATTGGACCTGCCCCATGTGCGGGCTGGGAAAGGACGTTTTCTCGGAAGTCCAGTAACCCAAAGGTTGCCCGCCGCTTTTTTAGTCGGCGGGCGTTCTCTTTTTTCCATCCAACAACCAAAAAGCAGAAAAACCACTGATTGGAGGCAAACCCATGGTCAAAATAGAGCTGAAGAAAGACATCTATTATGTCGGCGTGCAAAACCCCAACCTGCGCGTCTTTGACATCATCATGAAAACCGAATACGGCACTTCGTATAACTCCTACCTGGTAAAGGGGAGCCAGAAGACGGCGCTCATCGAGACAGCGCATGCCCGCTTCTTTGAACAATACCTGGACAACATCACGGATATCTGCGAGGTTTCGGACATTGACTACATCATCCTAAACCACACCGAGCCCGACCACACCGGGAGCCTGGCGCGTCTGCTCGAAATGAACCCAAACATCACGGTGGTGGCCTCTATGGCGGGGCTCAAGTATGCCAAGAGCATCACCAACCAACCCTTTGCTGAGCTCATGGCCAAGGATGGGGATACGCTGGATTTGGGCGGCAAGACGCTGCAGTTCATCAACGCGCCCTTCCTGCACTGGCCCGACTCCATGTTCACCTATATTCCCGAAGACAAGGTGCTCTTCTCCTGCGACATGTTTGGATGCCACTTCTGCGAACCCAAGATCGTGGACAAGTTTGTCGCATACAAGGACAAGTACAACGACGCGCTGCTCTACTACTATACGGCCATCTTTGGGCCGTTTAAGCCCTTTGTTCTCTCGGGCATGGACAAGCTGTCAGGGCTCGCCATCGACATGATCTGCCCCAGCCACGGGCCCGTCCTGACCGACTTTATCCCCGAGGTCATGGAAAAGTATCGGACGTGGAGCACGCAGGTGCCAAACGAGGTCAAACAGGTGCTCATCGTGTACGTATCGGCCTATGGATATACCCGCAGGATGGCAGAAAAGATCCGCGAAACCCTGCTGGTGCGAGGGGGCTATGAGGTGGAGATGATGGATGCCATCGATTATGAAACCGCAGAAATAGCCGCCAAGCTGCATGCGGCCGACGCGCTGTTCATCGGCTCGCCCACCATCAACCGGGATGCATTAAAGCCCATCTGGGATGTGCTGTCCTCCATCGATGCGATCTCCAGCAAGGGCAAGACCGTTGGCGTCTTCGGCTCCTATGGCTGGAGCGGGGAAGCGGTCAAGATGATCGTAGAGCGCCTGCGCGGGCTCAAGCTCAACGTGGTGGGAGAAGGCATCCGCGTGGTGTTCTCCCCCGATGAAAAGGAACTTGCCGCCGTGGAGGCATATGCCAATGAGGTCATAGATGCCATTGGCTGAGGCGTCCGTTGTCTGCTAGGAAACTGCATCAAAAAAGGCTGCCAAAGGCAGCCTTTTTTATTGGTTATTCAGACAGGTCCAACACCCGATCCACCAGCGCGGCAAGCTCCCCGCGGTCGATGTCCTGCCCGGGGCGGAAGGTGTTGTCCTCATATCCCATCAGGATGCCCATCTGCGCCAGGGCGGTGATCTCATCATAGGACCACCGCTCGGGGGACACATCCGTAAAATCAATCCGCCCCCGCAGATTGCCCGCTCTGCCCAGTACCCGCGCGAGCAATGCCGCGATCTGCTCCCGTGTCACCGCCTCATCGGGCCCAAATATGCCATCGCCATACCCCTCCATCAATCCGGCGGCGGCCGCGGCCGCAATCTCCCGCTCCGCCCAGTGCCCTGCGACATCCGTATAGGGCGCGGCAGCATCCGTCTGCGGCAGATCCAGCAGCCGCGCAAACACCACAGCCGCCTGGGCACGTGTCAGTTTGTCATGGGGCGCAAATTCGCTGTTTGAAACCCCCTTCATGATGCCATCCGTCGTGACGCGGATGATGGCGTCCTTGGCAAAGTGGCTGTGGATATCCGAAAAATACTTGCCGTTGAGCCATAGCTCATAGTAGTCCCAGACGTCAGACGTCTCCTGCCCCGCGCTCCAATTGCCCGCACCTTTGAGATCAAACTGGCTCACCAACGCGAGCTTCTCCTTCAGGCTGTCACTGTTCTCAAACCAAAGCACATACTCCCCCGCTGGCAGGGTCCTGCCGTTTAGCGTAAAAGCCGGCCCATTTTCGGGGATGGTAAAGACCGCTTTGGGGGAGCGGGATGCCGCATCATAGGTCACCTGTGCGCCATATTGTGACACGAGCTCCGCAGCGCGGCTCAGCGAGATGCCCTCCCCCGTGACCGCGCCGCCCGTCTGCCACAGGCGCCCAAAAAATGGAATGCCCAGCACGATCTTTTCGGCGGGGACACGCGCCAGCGCATAGGTGATGGAATCCCGCACGAAATCAATGCTCGCGACCGGGCCCGCCGGGCCTCCTTGGTAGCTCTCATCATAGGCCATGATGAACAGGTGGTCGGCATACTGGCCCAGCGCAGCATAGTCATAGGAGCCATGCCAGCCCGTGTTCCATCCCCTGGGATTGGCCGCCACCGCGACGGACACCTCCTTGTCCGCCGGGAGGGACTCCCGCAGCCGGCGCACCAGCGTGGTGTATTGATCCCGCTGTTTCTCGGTGACATTTTCGATGTCCACATTGACACCATCCAGGTCATACTGCTCGATGGCCGCGACGATGTCCGCCACCAATCCCTCAATGTTTGCGAGCGCGTTGACACCCGACTGCCTGTCCCAGTGGTTGCTGAGAAAAGGTACCACGCGAATCCCGTTGGCATGCATGGTGCGGATGAAGTCCTCGCTCACATATCCCAGCTTCAGACTGCCGTCCGCATTGAGGTCAAAATAGCTGGGGGACGCAACGGACAGCGCGTCCTTGGCTGCGAGCACGTTGCGAATCTGGGTGGCGACGCTGCCGAAATAGACATAGGACATCGCATACCGTACGTCGTCCTGCGCAGCGGTAAACTGGGTAAACGGGATTGCCAGCAGCAAGCTCCCGGCGACCAGCAGCTTGACCATCCGGATGCGGACGCTGCTGGCGGGAAACAACCCCGCTAAACCGCCGCCCCGCCGGAAAAAGTCCAGGGCAAATTCCGCATCAAACCGCCCCGTCTCCAAAATCAGATCATAAGAACCATCCCCATTGGGATGCAAATAGGCATGCACGAAAAAGCGCCTCCTTTGACATGTCTTCCCATTTAGGGTGCGCGTTTTCCACAAAAACATACCTTGTGAAACAGCATCAAAAAATGCCCATACCAGATGGTATGGGCATTTGGCTGCGCCGATTATGCAAAATACTTCCGGATGGTTTCCATCGCGTCATTTTTCATGAGGAGCTTCCCATGCTCCAGCAGATACGCTTCGTTGATATTGTTGCGGAACAGCCGCGTCCCATACTCGGACGCCGCCACACACATGCGCGCAAAGGAAGACTTCAGCGGATTCTTCACAATGGACAAATAGTACGCATCCCCAAACGCATACAGCGTGGAGTAATCGTCAAAGGCTTCGCCCATATGCGCTGCAAACGCAATGAGGTGCTCAAAATCCGAAAATCGGAAGATACAGCTGACACTTTGCGCAGGGATCTTCTTTGCCTTTAAGACGGGCTTTTTCTTCACCGTCCGCACCGCAAAGCCAATCTCCTCCTGCTGTTCGTCCACGCGGGTGACAAACAGGATGAACCCGTCATCCTTGTCGGGAACCGCCTCGATCATGAGCCGGGCATCCGACAGATCAAAGCCCGTCTCCTTCTGCGCAATCTTCATGAGACGAATAAACGCCTGCTTGACCGATTCCGCATCATCCGCGGCACGGGCAAAATTCAAATCCAACTGAATGAGGTCGCTGGCTGTCAGCGAAACTTTCAGCTTGTTGGTATCTAATTTTTCGATCTTCATACAAATCACCTGCTTTCAAATAGATTATCTCCATGCACTTGCTAATCTATTATATGCATCTTACAAAAACAAATTGAATTTATTTGCGTTTCCCTGCGGCCTTGGCCAGAAACTTGTCCGTCTCCACCACAAACCGCTCATGAATACCTTCTCCAATCTTGCCCGCTTCGTCATAGGCCACCACAGAAAACACCAGCCGCCGGCCATCCACCTCACTGAGCGTGCTTTCCGCATACACCTGCATCCCCATGGGGGTTGCAGACAGATGACGGATCTCCATCCGCGTGCCCACCGTCGCACAGTCTTCGGGCAAGTAGGCCATCACGCTCTGGTATGCGGCCTGTTCCATCAGCGCAACCATCATGGGCGTCGCAAACACCGAAAGAGTTCCGCTTCCAACTGCCTTTGCGCTCACCTGCTCGTCCACCAGGAGGTCCGCCCGTCCTTTGAGCCCTGCCGCCAAATTCTCTGTCATACACGCCCTCCTTCCGTCACCGCAACGCTGCTTGTCCTAATACAACACGCACCGTTCTTACTGCGCGTCATATTCTGCTTTAAGTATAAACGATAACTGTCAAAAAGACAATAGCAAAATGCAAATTGCCAAAAAGTTCATGGTTTCGCAACCTTTTTGTTACATTAGACGATTTCCCCTCCCCATTTGTTCCCTTCCAGACAGGCTTTGGCCGCAAACCAATGTGACAGCAAGCGCCTCCCGCCTGTGACTTGTCCCCTGCAGTCACGTTACCGTGCCATGGCCTCAGAATGCTTCCCACACAATCCATACCATTCTCCAATGGGGCCATTTAGCCGGCCATGTCCCTACAAAAAAACGGCCGCAGGCCCCCCCCCGCGGCCGCATACACTTATCCACTAGCTCCGTTTGTTGCCCAGCAGGCGCAGGATATAGAGAAAGATATTGATAAAATCCAGATACAGCTGCAGCGCGGCAAAAATGGATGCCTTTGCCAGCATATCTGGATCCGCGGCGAACAGCGCATGGTAATTCTTAATCTTCTGGGTGTCATACGCCGTCAGCCCCAGGAAAATCACAATACCGATAAAACAAATCGCCGTCTGGAACATGGACAGATTCAAAAATAAAGATGCCACCCAAAACAACAGCAAAAATATCACGCCAAAGGACAAAATGTATCCAATCCGGGTCAAGTCTTTTTTGGTGGCAAACCCATACAGCGCCATGGTGCCAAAAAACAACGCCGTCCATCCAAACGCAAATACAACGCTGCCCAGGTCATACAGCAGAAAAACAGAGGAAAAGGTCAGCCCGTTTACGATGGAATACGCAAAAAACAGCGCCGTGGCCGCTGCCGTGGACAGTTTCTGGATGCGCGCACTGAGAAACAGCACAATCACCAGTTCCGCAATCAAGATGATAAAAGGAACAGCAGGCGACCCATAGATCCATCGGAGCGCCATCTCGGAACGCAGGACCGCCAAGGACGTTCCAAAAGTCAGCAGCAAGCCGATAAACATCCACAAAAAGGTCTTGCTGGTATACCGCGCCAAAGAAGATGGGGTTTTTGGGACATCCACCGCAGGCATCTGATTGTTTTGCATAACACATCATCCTTTCTGATTCGGGGAGCTTCCCCCATAGGTTCACCCAGCATGCGGGTATTTATACGCCATCTATTGGATGCGAAACAGGCGCTTGCCGTTTTCCATGGTGATCCGGGCCGTCTCCTCAAAAGACCATCCGCGCAGCCGCGCAATCTCTTCTGCCACATATCGTACCATCGCGGGGTTGTTGCGCTTTCCTCGGAAGGGATGGGGACAGAGATAGGGACAGTCGGTTTCCAGCAGCAGCCGGTCAGTCGGGACGGCCATGGCCGCCTCCTTCACCTTGGGTGCGTTTTGAAAGGTAACCGTTCCGCCAAACGCGACATACCACCCCAATGCCGCAAGCTGGCGCGCCATCTCCGCGCTTCCCGAAAAACAGTGAAACACGCCGTTGTGATATCCGACCTCTTTGACAATGGCCATACAGTCCGCATGCGCCTCCCGGTCATGGATGACAACCGGCAGGTCAAGCTCCTGTGCCAGCGCAAGCTGCCGCACAAACCATTCCCGTTGCACCGCTTTTGGGACATCCCCATAGTGATAATCCAGGCCAATCTCCCCGATGGCAACCACCTTTTCACCCTGTGCCAGTGTCCGCAGCGCGGCAAGATCCTCCTCTGTGAGCGTTGCGACGTCCTCAGGATGAACGCCCACCGCGGCATATACATACGCATAGTGCTGCGCCAGCGCACAGCTTGCCTTGGAAGTCGCCAGGTTCGCGCCGATATTGACCAATAGCGAGATGCCCTCTGCGGGCAGCTGCGCCAGGAGCGTATCCCGGTCCGTATCAAATTGTTTGTCATCCATGTGTGCGTGTGTATCAAATAACATCTTTGTCCCCCAAACTGCCGCCATGTACCCAGCGCTTCTGCCGGCATGGCGCCGTCATACTCGCTGTATCGATATCATGTGATGCATCCGATTTGCTTGTTATTTTACCATATCTTACGCTATTTTACAAGCAGCGACGGATGGTTTTTGACAATTTTGCTTTCTGAATTTCCATTATTTCCATTTATTGTAATACCAAGATTTATTAGTAAAATACAATTATATTGATTATTGCCATACAATATTTGTAAATCATTCTATTTTTCAAAAAAATTTTTCGAATCAAAAAACCCAGTAATACTGCCGTTTGTATCGCTTTTTTCATATAAATTTCAAATTTTTGGAAATAAAGTAGGAAAAAAGACTTGAATTAGTTGGAATTGTGTAGTAAAATATACGTTGTCAGACATTGGTGTATTTTTACCACAACATAAACACATTAAATGAAGGAGTTGTTGAATTTGAAATCGGTAATTCGGGTGGTTTTGGTGGATGACGCAAGGGATCTCTGCAATACGATATCCAATTATTTCAAAAAAGTGGAAGATATTGAGATCGTCGGCATTGCACATGACGGAGTGGAAGGGTATGAGCTGATCTGTAACATGCAGCCCGATGTAGCGATCATCGATGTTGTGATGCCCCGGCTGGATGGCCTTGGCCTTCTCGAAAAGCTGCAGGTCACCCCGATGGAAAAACCCATTTCTTACCTAATGTTATCCGCCGTGGGACACGATGGTATCACGCAGCGGGCCATGCAGCTCGGTGCACACTACTATATCGTCAAGCCATTCGAACGGATCGAGATCCTAGAAAGCCGCATTCGCAATTTAAGCAACATGGAAACCCCCGAAACCTTCAAAGAAGTGGACGGCACCGCGGGGCGCCTGGTGGATATGAGCCGGACGCGGGTTGCCGGCCGGTTCAACGACACGCCGGTCATCGATGAAAACAACCTGGACAACATCATCACAGACCTCATCCACGAAATTGGCGTCCCCGCCCATATCAAAGGATACGGGTACCTGCGGGACGCCATCCGGATGTGTGTCAACGACAAATCCTTCGAGCGCGGCATTACCAAGCTATTGTATCCTGCCATCGCACAGAAAAATGTCACCACGGCGACGCGCGTGGAACGCGCCATCCGGCATGCCATTGAGGTGGCATGGAGCCGCGGGAGCAACGAAGTGCTCTACAAGCTCTTTGGGTACACCATTGACAGCAGCCGCGGCAAACCGACCAACGGAGAATTCATCGCACTGGTGTCCGACTCCATCCGTCTCAAGATGAAGACCGCTGGCTGATGCGCAGCGATCAAAAAAGAAGGCCATCTCTGGCCTTCTTTTTCTATGTGTTTTTAATCGATTCTTGCAGGTTCTCCTGAGGACGCACCCGCCGAAGGGGACGCGCTGCCTGTCGGCTCCTCTTCTAGCCCCATAAACTCCGTTTCCACGAGCTGCTGCGTCAACTCGGGATCATAGACATAATACCACAGGCTGTCCATATACTTTGACTCACCGGGCAGCACAAAGGTCTCCATGGAGTCCGCCGTCGCATTCTTTAGGATCACGTTGGCATATTTGATCGCATCCGCCACGCTGAAATTGGTGGTCACATGCTCATAAATCGCATTGATGAGCTCAGGCACCTTGGTGATATACTGGGGATTGAGCTTCTGCCGGAACAGCTCCTTTAAGAACTCCTGCTGCGCCTGGATGCGCCCTTCATCTCCCATAGCATACGGCCCTGGCGCGCTGCCGTCGTTGTTGTGCCGGAAGCGCACATAATCATGCGCCGCCTGACCGTCTAGGTGCTGCATGCCCGGCTCAAAGTGAATGTGCAGATCCTGAACCGGGTCGTCATAGTCCATATAATAGGGCACGTTGTAATCCACGCCGCCAAGGATATCAATGATATCAATAAACCCGCTGAAATCCACCTCCGCATAGTAGTGCACAGGCAGGCCGGTGATTTCCTTGATCTTGGAGATTAACAGCTCCTCCCGGTTTTTATACCCCATGGTCGCATTGATTTTCGCCGTGGAGCCATTGATCTGCACGCGGGTATCCCGCGGGATGGACAAGATCTTCACGGTTCCCAGCTCAGGGTCCAGCGACACGAGCATGATGACATCCGAACGGGTCTTATCTTCATCCAGCCCCAGGCAAAGCACATTGACCGGCTCGTCTGATACTTGGTCCAGCCAGTTCAGCACATTTCCGTCGATGTTGGTGCCATACAGAAACCGCGCCCCTTGCCAGCCCAAAAATATCATGATCAGCGCACCTGCCGTCAGGGCAAATGCCGCAAAGAATCGCTTCACACTCATTGTTCTTCCATCTCCATCATTTGTACTGCCCACATACTTTGTGCCAAAAACGGAATATTCAGCCAATAATAGGTGGTTTCATTATATCAGAAAGATATGAACAAAGTATGTCTTTCGTATTACATTTCCAAGTCAATTTTGGACCGAAAAAAAGACTTTCTGAGGCAGAAAGTCTTTTTTCGTTTCACCTTGACTACTATGCAATCGCCCGGTTCAGCTTCATGGCCAATTGCGCTTTTTTTCTGCTTGCCGTGTTCTTTTTCAAAATCCCTTTTGCGCAAGCCTGGTCAATCTTCTTGACCGCCAGCCGGAATGCGGCCTCTGCATCCGCCTTGTTCCCGCTCACAACGACGCTGTCAAACTTCTTAATATATGTTTTGAGTGCAGATTTCAGCATTTGGTTTTGCAGGGTCTTGGATTTGATGACCTTTACCCGCTTCTTTGCAGATTGAATGTTCGGCAATTCTTTCACCTCCATCTTTCGGTACCCAAAAAAAATAGACGCACCGCGTTTATTCTATTGCATTGTATCACAAGCTGGCATGAATTGCAAGTATTTTTTCAAAAATTTATCCGATCTTCATGCATCGGGCAAAAAACAGGCAATTTGCAGCCACCCCACACGCCTATGGCAGCGTGATGACCTGCACATCGGGAAATCGTTCGGCGACCGCCCCATCCACAAAGATGGCAGTGGAAAGACAGTCTGCCAGCAAGCCGTCCTCTGTCACCACCGTGACACTGTGGACGCCGCGGTTGACCGGATACCCTGTACGCGGATCCAGGATATGGTGGTAGCGAACGCCGTCCTGTTCAAAATACCGCTCATAGTCCCCCGCGGTCACCACCATGCCATCCGAGAGCTGGATGGTCTGCGCCGGCGTCCCACGCGGGGCGCTCGGGTCTTGAATGCCCACCACAAAGGGGCGGGCTGTCTCCCCCGAAAACAGGTGCAAAAGCCGCTCCGTGGGGGACAGCGGCATGCCGCCCATCACGGCCACATTACCGCCCAGGTCAATGCAGGCATGCTGGACACCTGCCTCCTTTAAGATGCGCAGAACCTCCTCCGCCGCATACCCCTTGATGACACCGCCCAAGTCCAGCGCCATTCCCTTTTTTTGGAAAATCACGCGGTTTTGCGCCGCATCCAGCTGCACATCCTGGTATCCCACGCGGGTGAGGGCCTCGTCGATCTCCGCCTGCGTGGGCACGTGGGGCGACTCGCCCATGATGTTCCACAACGCAGTAAGCGGCCCCACCGTGATATCAAACCGGCCGCCCGTCGCTTCACACACCGCCAGCGCGCGCGAAAGCACCCCAAACACCTCGTCATCCACCTGGTCAGTCTCCCCGCGGTTTAGGCGCGCAATCTGGCTGTCAGGACGATATGCGCTGAACTTGCTTTCAATCTCATGGAGCCGCGTCTCCGCCTGCGCCAGCGCGTCTTCCGCGCCCCGCCCGTATGCCGTAAGCTGGATGAGTGTATCCATCGCATACACCGTCCGTCCATAGGATGGGACGCGCCATATGGCATTCATCGTCACGCCCGATACCGCAAGCACCAACACCAGCGCCAGCAGCAGCCATTTGACCGGGCGGGACAAGATGCTACGCACAGGCATCCATGACGCCGCGCAGCACCTTGGCTGCCGCCGCACGGGTACAGTTGCCCTTGGGGTCAAACCGGTTGTCCCCAACGCCATGAATGATCCCAAGGTCCGCCATGGCCGCAACCGCCCCTTTTGCATAGGCCGCAATATCCGCCTCATCGGCAAACGATACGGTTGCGTCCAGCGGCACCGAAATGCCCGCCTTTTGCATCAGCAGCACCGAAAAATAGGCCATATCCTCCCTCGAAATGGGCACATCCGGGGAAAAGGCCTCCCCGCCCAATTCCATTGGGGAAAACGCGGAACCGATGTAGCTTGCTGCCCAGTGCGTCTCTGCTACATCCGAAAACGCAGGCGCCGCCGTCTCGTCATACAGCCCTAGCGCCAGCACCAGCATCTTGGTATACTGCGCCCGCGTCACGCTGTCGTTTGGCGCAAACCGGCCTTCTTCCACACCCGCCAGGATTCCCCGGTCCACCAAAAACGCGATGTCCTCCGCTGCCCAGGCCGCCTCGTCCAGGTCCGAAAAGGGCGTTTGCGGCCCCGCCGTTCCATGTTCTCCCACCAGCGCATCCAGGTGGGACAGCGCGTCCTCTACCTCCTCCGCCGCCGAAACCGGCGGCAAACCAACTGTCAGCAGAACTGCCAGCAACATCACAATGCTTCTCGTTTTCATGGGTAATCTCCTATTGCACAGGCGCATCCGCACTGTACAGCCGCCTGTACACATCCTCATAGTTTTGCACCTTATTGACATACCGCTCGGTCTCACGGAAGGGAATGTGGGTGAGCGTCTCACCGTCGTTGGAATACGCGGGATCCGCCAGCCACTCCTTGACCCGGTTGGGCCCCGCGTTATATGCCGCCAGCACCGTCTTGGTCTCATACTCAAACAAATCGGACAGATACCGCACATAGTAACATCCCATGCGGATGTTGAGCGCAGGGTCGGCATACAGCGTGACATCATAGTCTAAAAGGCCCAGCTTTTCCGCAATCCACTCCGCCGTCTCATCGGTGAGCTGCATGAGGCCGCGCGCATCCTTATGGGATACCGCATGCACGTCAAACCCGCTCTCCGCCTTGATGATGCCCATGATGAGATACGGATCTACCGCGTACTCCTGTGCCGCCGCATAGATATCCTCCTCATAGGCCACCGGATAGATGGCGCGCAGGATATGCTTGATATTATAGATACCGGCGGCAAGCACAAAGACCAATACCACCAGCACAAACCGCCTGAAAGGATGCCGTTTTGCCACACCATTACTCCTTTACCTTGTCCAAGATTGCCGTGACCTGGGATGCACGAATCCCTTCCGCCCCATTGTCCAGAAGGAAATCCGAATGCGCCCGATAAAACGCGTCGGGCGGCTGGGCGTCAATGCGGGCTGCCGCCTGTGCATATGTCAAGCCGTCCCGCGCCATGATGCGGGAGATTCGCTCCTCCCGACCCGCCAGCACGTTCACCACGCAGTCGCATCTTGCGGCGAGCCCGCTCTCAATCAACACCGCAGCGTCAATGACCGCAACGTCTGCCGCCGTCGCCGCAAGCCGCTCCTCCACCACGCGAAGGATGTACTTGTGGGTGATGCGGTTTAAGAGGGCAAGCTGTGCAGGGTCGGAAAATACGATATCCGCCAGCGCCTGGCGGCGGAGCGACCCATCCGGCCGAAACACGTCTGCGCCGAAGGACGCCCTAACTTCAGACAGCGCCGGCATACCGGGCTGCATGACGTCCCGCGCGATTTGGTCCGCATCCAGCACCTCGGCACCCTGCTGTGCAAACAGGCGCGCGACGGTGCTCTTGCCCGCGCCGCTGCCCCCTGTCAGCCCAATCACCTTTGCCATGCCGCCGCCTCCCTATGCCGCTGTTACAGAAATTTTGCCACCTTCTCCATGGTGCGGGCGGGCGCATCCTTCGCATCGCCCCACGGCGCATCGTGGAACCGGTAATCAAACTTCTTGGTAAACCAATTGACCTCTTCGTTTAAACGGGCCAGCTGCGCTTCCTCCAGCGCATACAGCTCCTCGATGCATGCCGCCTGCTTGCCGCCCGGCACCTCCCGCTCACATGCCGCAAGCAGCAGGGCAAAATGGGGCAGGCAGAAGCCCTTGCCCGATCGGACCTTTTCCCGAAAGTCGGGCTCGGTGGTATACAGGTGCCAAAAGGTATCCGCATACCGGGCCAACGTCTTTTCCAGTTTTTCACAGATGACACAGCTGTCTGTCATCTCCCGCACCTTGACCGCCGCATCCGCAAGGCCCGCGTTCTTCTTAAAAAGGCCGCCTTTGCCTGCGGTGGCCGCATCTTTGGTCTTGGCAAGCCGCTCCCGCACCTCATTCAAATGGGTATCCAGCACCAGCGCGAGACTGAGCGCATTGTTTTTCTCCGCCATCTGCGCATAGTGCCGCCGGCAGAAGCCCTTTTCGTTGGAGACCACGCGGCTGTCGGGTTCCATCATGGACGCGCCCAGCGCATAATCCACCGCTTCGGCCTCCAGGCGTTTTTCCAGCGTACAGAACAGGCACTCGCCACCCTGCTCCACCGCCTCGGACAGCGGGATGGTATAGATATGTTCCTTCACCCGGGTGCCCTCCTTGTTATTTCATGGAATATTTTTTGAGCAGCGTCTGCCGAATCTGCCACAGATCTTCGGACAGGTCCACATAGTACCGATGGGGATTCTCAAACCGCTTGACCTCGTCCCACAGCGTTTCCACCTGCTCGGCGCAGAACCGCTTGATGGTGTGGATATCGGGGCTCTGGTAGACGCATTTGCCCTTCTCGAAGACCGGGATCAGCAGCTTTTCCGCCCGGAAATCCGTCACCGTCTTGCGCTTCCAGGTATACTCCGGGTCGAAAATCTCATAGGGCTTGGTATCGTCAATCTCCTCGTCATGCAGAGTGAGCACATCCGCGATGGCCTTGCCGCTGGTGCGACCATACAGGCGGTACACCTGCTTGAAACCTGGATTGGTGATTTTTTCCACATTTTCACTCACCTTGATCTTGGGCACGATCTCCCCGTTCCGTTCCACCGCGGCCAGCTTGTAGACGCCGCCGAACACGGGCTCGGATTTGCTGGTGATCAGCCGCTCACCAACGCCGAACATGTCAATGCATGCTCCCTGCATCAGCGTATCCCGGATGATGTATTCATCCAGCGAATTGGATGCCACAATCTGACAGTCGGGATACCCCGCGTCATCTAACATCTTACGCATGCGCTTGGTGAGGTATGCGATGTCGCCGCTGTCAATGCGGACGCCCACCGGCCGGCAGCCCCGGGGCAGCAGTTCCTCATTGAACGCGCGGATCGCATTGGGAATACCCGACTTGAGCACATTGTAGGTATCCACCAACAGCGTACAGTTCTTGGGGTAGGTGCGCGCATAGGCCGCAAACGCCTCATATTCGGTGTCAAACAGCTGCACCCAGCTGTGCGCCATGGTGCCCAGCGCGGGGATCTCGTAATCCCGGTCGGAGATGGCACATGCCGTCCCGGCACATCCTGCGATATAGGCCGCGCGTGCGCCGTAAATCGCGCCGTGATACCCCTGTGCGCGGCGGGAACCAAACTCCATGACCGCGCGCCCCTCCGCCGCCCGCACAATGCGGTTGGCCTTGGTCGCGATGAGGGACTGGTGGTTGATGGAGAGCAGCAGCATGGTCTCCACAAACTGCGCCTGAATCACAGGACCCCGCACCGTCACGATGGGCTCGTGGGGGAAGATGGGCGTCCCCTCCCGCACAGTCCAGACGTCACACGCAAACTGAAAGTTCGCCAGATAGTCCAAAAACCGCTCATCAAAGATGCCCTTGCTGCGAAGATATTGGATGTCCTCCTCCGAAAAATGCAGATTTTCCAGATAGGTAATAAACTGCTCCAACCCCGCCATGATGGCAAAACCGCCCTCGTCGGGCACGGTGCGGAAGAACATATCGAAATAGGCGATCTCATCCCCAAGCCCGTTCACCAGATAGCCGTTTGCCATGGTGAATTCATAAAAGTCCACCAGCATGGTCAGATTGAGTTTTTCAAGCATGGCTGTGTTTCCTCCCTTGGCGGCGTAACGCCCGTTTAATCTTGTGGTATGTGTTCTCAACGCCCTCAGAGAACGTCCCGCGGTTGACCACCCGCAGATGTGCATACTTCCGGTAGAGCGCATACCGTTCCCGTTTGAGCTGATAGAGCTTCTCCTTGCCTCCTTGGGCCAGGATGGGCCGCTTTTTGACATTGATCTTCCGGATGATCTCCTCCACGGGGCGGTCAATAAACACCACCAGGCCGCTTTCCCGGAGCAAGCGCATATTGTCCTCCCGGAGCACGACGCCGCCGCCCGTGGACAAAATGGTCCCATGCCAACCTGCGGCCTCCTGTACGATCGCGTGCTCAATCTCACGGAAGCCCGCTTCTCCGTCCTCCGCAAAGATATTGGGGATGGTTCGCCCCGTCCGCTTTTCCAGCCACTGATCCAGGTCCACATAGGGCATCTTCAGTTTATAAGACAGCGCCCGGCCGATGGTGGATTTGCCGCATCCCATCATGCCGATGAGCACGATATTCTTTTTTTGTTCCACCATATGCCCTCCATCCCGGTTTTTTCGCTTCTTACATGTATGTGCTCTATTATAAACCAATTTCCGTACAAAGTCAACCGGTCACAACACGTACAGAAAGGCTCCAATCTGTTGCCATGGCGTAAAAAATGGTATATAATAGGGATACGACATGTCTAAAAAGCGCGAAAAAGGGGAAATATGCATGAAACGCAAACTGCTCTGGACCGCCATCGCCTTCGCCGCGGGCATTTATGCCGGCGCGCAGCTTTCCCTGCCCCTGTGCCTGGCGGGTGCAGGCGTTTTGCTCCTTGCGGTCCTTGTGTGTCAGTTTGTGACCCGTCGCACGCGATCGGCTGTGGTGGCCGGATTGCTGGCAGTGAGCTTTTTTGCCGGCGCTGTTGCCTTTTCCTGGGCGGATGAGGCGTCCCGCCGC
The DNA here is from genome assembly GCA_944393605.1 of uncultured Clostridia bacterium. Classification (GTDB taxonomy): domain Bacteria; phylum Bacillota; class Clostridia; order UBA1381; family UBA9506; genus CALYAO01. The sequence continues at coordinate 13,372 of CALYAO010000044.1, read as the reverse complement.
CCACTCTATCCGTACCTCACCAAGACGGTGGACTTCGCAGGCACTATCTTAAGCCGCCCTGAGATTGGAGAATACCGGTGCAGCTACGACATGACGATGGAAGCGGTTTCCTATGACGGGGAGGCCATCCCCGTCCGGGAGTCGGTGCGCCTGTCGGTGCCCTACGAAGAGGGGGATGCGCTCCTCGGCTATGGGGACGTGATCCGCGGGACCGGGGAGATCGCGCTGCCCATGGAAAGCCTCAACGAAGGCGGCTTTGACTATGCGGTCTATCTCAAGTCCCGCGGGATCTTTTTTACCTGCAATGCAATCGGCATCTCGCTGGAGAAGGTCGGCACCAAGACATTTACCCCCGTCGATTACCTCGCCCTGCTGCGGTTTCACTTCCTCGATGTGATAGACGCGCAGCTGGTGGGAGAGGAAGCTGCCCTCATGCGGGGCATCCTGCTGGGGGACAAGGAGACCATGTCGGATGCGATGCAGGAACACTTCAAAAACAGCGGCCTGTCCCACATCGTGGCGGTTTCGGGCATGCACGTCGGATACCTTGTGATGCTGCTGTTCCTGCTCACCGAGCTGCTCCACGTCCGGCGGCGGACCGCAAGCATCATTGCCGCCGCGGCCCTGGCGGTCTATGTCGGGCTGGTGGGGGTTACCCCGTCGGTGATCCGAGCCACCATCTTGGGGCTCATCGTCATCGGCGGGAACCTTCTGTACCGTCCGCCCGACACGCTGACCTCCCTGGGCGCGGCCGGGCTGCTCATCCTGGTGCCCAACCCGCTTGCGGCCTTTGACGCGGGCTTCATGCTGTCCTTCTCCGCCGCGCTGGGCATCACTGTGTTTTCAGACCACGTGCAGGGCTGGCTGGGCGCGTTGCTGGACCGGACGCACATCGGGCGGTGGCGGGCCGTGCGGAGTGTCGTCAGTGTCTTGTGTGTGACGATTTCGGCCCAGCTGTTCTCCTTCCCCGTCATGGTGTACCTGTTTGGTACCGTCTCGGTCTGGAGCCTGGTGACCAACCTGCTGGTCACGCCCATCATCCCCATTCTCATGGCGGCCGGGATGCTGCTGTGTTACCTCGGCTCCCTGTGGGATGTGCTCGCGCTCCCCGTGGCGGGATTTTGCTATGTGCTGCTCCGCTATGTAAACGGCGTCGCCTCCCTGTTTGGCGGGGCATCCGCCGGCGTTTGGGCCGTCGGGGAAATGTCCCCGTTTCTGCTGCTGGGATATGGGCTCCTGCTCGGCACCTGCTACTGTGTCATCACCCGCAAAAAACGCTTTGTCACGCTCTGCTGCGCCGCGCCGCTGGCTGCCCTGTGCATCCTGGGGCTATTGGTCACCATCGGTCCCATCCGCCCCCTGGGCGTCTATGACGCACAGGTGTGCTTTATCAACGTGGGACAGGGGGACTGTTCCTACATCCAGCTGGGGGATACCGACATCCTGGTGGATGCGGGCGGGCGCATTACCGACTCCGAAGAAAATAACATCGGCGCCAAGACCGTCGTGCCCTACATGCGCAAAAAAGGCGTGGATGCCGTGGATATCGCGCTGGTTTCCCACTACCACGCAGACCATGCACAGGGCATGCTGGGCGTGATGGACACCATGGAGGTGGGCAAGCTCGTCCTGCCCTTCACCTATGCGGACAGCGCGCTCAAAGACCAGCTGCTCGCCAAGGCGGCGGAAGAGGATATCCCCGTGGTATATTTCATGGCGGGGGACACGCTGCAATTTTCGGCTGATGCGGAGATGGAGATGCTGTCGCCCGACCCCGAATGGCTGAAAGGCCAAACCAATCAGAACAACAACTCCCTGGTTGCGCGCCTAGACTGCGGCGAAACCTCCTTCCTCTACATGGGGGATTTGGAGTCGGATGGGGAAGCATACCTCTTGGATACCCGGGCAGACGCGCTGGATACGGACGTGCTGAAGGTGGGGCACCACGGCTCTAGAACCTCTTCTTCCGCCGCATTCCTTGCCGCCGTCACGCCCGACTATGCCGTCATCTGCTGCGGGGAGGACAATTCTTATGGCCACCCGCACCAAGAGGTCCTAGATCGGCTGGATGAGGTGCATGCCCGCGTGCTGCGGACCGACCTGCAAAAAGACATCACCTTTTACCTGCGGGATGGTGTCCTCTCCGACCTGCGCACAGGCAACCCCGGCGGCGCGTGACCCGACAGCTGCAGTCTTCTGCCCATCCATGACCAAAAGCGAGGATGTTTGCCACGACGGCGCAAGCAGCGGTGCAGCGCATCTTTTCCCTTATCCCTTGCCTACACGGTGCAACTATCAAAAAAGAGACGGCTGCAGCCGTCTCTTTTTTTAGGTGCCCTAACAGTACCGCTCCAGCAGCTCCTTGAGCAGCGCGAGGTGAACCTCCTCGTCCAGCGCAATGCGCTCCAACACCGCACAAACTGCGTCGTCCTCAATGCGTTCCGCCGCCTGCCGATAGCCGAAGATCGCTGCCTCCTCCATGCGGATGTCCGCCAGCAGCAAGTCCCCCAGCGTCTTGGTATAGTTGACATTGCCTCCATCCCAAAACTGCAGATGCCGGCGCTGATAGGCGCCAAAGACGGGGTCGCCGCCCAGCGACTTGACCAAGTCCCCCAGCATGCGCAGGTGCCGCATCTCCACAATCGCAATCCCGTGCAGCGTTTCCGCAACCTCCTGGTAGCTTTCTCCCAGCTCGATGTCCTGATAGGTGTAGGTGGTAATCGCCGTCAGTTCCCCCTCGGCGCCCCCAAAGCTCTCCAACACAATCCGCGCATAGGCAGGATTACAGCCTTCCGCACGGGCGGACGGATAGGGCAGACTCGCCGCATACAACACTCGTTTTCCCATTTGATCTCCTCCTTTCCAACCTGGCTGTTACCAATATATGTAAAAACAGCCTGCCCCGTTACAATTTCACAAAATCCGTGGTTGCAATCCCCTGGCCCACATGCTATACTGGTAGGTATGAAAACGCAGCAAAGGAACGATTCCATGAATACGATTCGAAGAATACTTGCGGTCTGGGTCTGTAAGCTCGCCATTTTTGGCAGCAAACTGCTGGGCAAAAAGGGCTCCTCCAAACCAGGGCAGCTCGCACTGCTGGTGTATCCCGGCATCCTGCGGGAACTGGCGGCCTCGGTGCGGCGGGAGATCCTGGTGGTGTGCGGGACCAATGGGAAGACCACCACCAACAACCTCCTCGACAGCCTGCTCCGGGCACAGGGGTACCGGGTGGTGTGCAACCGCGTGGGCGCCAACATGCTGTACGGCGTATGCTGTGCGTTTGTGGACAGCGCGAACCTCTGGGGGAAGCTGGATGCGGACTTTGCATGTCTGGAAGTGGATGAGGCCTCCGCCGTCAAGGTGTTTGCGCATGTGACCCCCAGCCGCATCCTCATCACCAACCTCTTCCGGGACCAGCTGGACCGGTATGGGGAGATTGACATCACCATCGACTATCTGCGGCGTGCGCTGGCCATGGCGCCGGATGCGCAGCTCATCCTCAATGGGGACGACCCTCTGGTCGCGCAGTTTGGATACCACAGTGCGCATGACTGCGTGTATGTGGGGGTGGACCAGGACGTTGGCATCCACCTGCAGGAGACCAAGGAGGGCCGGTTTTGCGCCATTTGCGGCGCGCCGCTCGCCTATGACTACTACCACTACAGCCAGCTGGGCTCCTACCGCTGCACGGGCTGCGACTTTGCGCGGCCGGCGCTGTCATTCCGTGCCGACCATGTGGACATGGCAGACGGACTCCGGTTCCACCTGACATATCCCGGCGGCGGCATGGACATCAGCGTCTCCTACCGTGGGTTTTACAACATCTACAACATCCTCCTGTCCTTCGCGGGCAGCTTTCTTGCGACGGGGGATACGGGGCGGGTGCTGACGGTGCTTTCCACCTATCAGCCCCAGATCGGGCGCATGGAGACCTTCACCATCCGCGGCACGGAGGTCATCCTAAACCTCTCCAAAAACCCGGCAGGCTTTAACCAGGCCATCTCCACCGTGCTGGCCGATCCGCGGGAAAAAGACCTGCTCGTGGCCATCAACGACAATGCGCAGGACGGGCGGGACATCTCGTGGATCTGGGACGTGGACTTTGAGCGCCTGACGGAAGGCAATATCAGACATTACGTCGCCACGGGCATCCGGGTGGACGACCTGGCTGTCCGGTTTCACTATGCGGGGATTGGCGGCGTTCGGAAGGTGCGCTCTCTGCGGCAGGCCGCGGAGGAAGCCATCGCAAAGCCCACCAAGGTGTGCTACTTCCTTGTGAACTACACCGCGAATTTCCCCATGCAGGACATCCTAAAGGACCTGCAAAAGACACAGTAAGGCCGCCCGGGCGGCCATTTGGAAAGGTGGGAATGCCATGTACCAATTAACCATCGGGCACCTGTATCCCGACCTGCTCAACCTATACGGCGACCGGGGCAACATTGCAGCCTTGACCAACCGCCTGCTCTGGCGCGGGATGGATGCGAAGGTCGTCTCTTTTGAGCTCCAAGACGACATTGATTTTTCCAAGCTGGATATCGTATTTTTGGGCGGCGGCTCTGACCGGGAACAACAGCTGGTGTGCAACCGGCTGCTGGAACAGAAGGACGCCTTTACGGCCTACGTGGAGGACGGCGGCGTGACGCTGGCCGTTTGCGGCGGATACCAGCTGCTGGGGCGGTATTACCAGTTAAAGGAAGAGACCATTCCCGGCCTGTCCATTTTGGACATCACCACCGAAGCCGGAGAAGGCCGCCTCATCGGCAACGTTGTGCTGTCCACCTCTCTGGACGGGCGGGCATTTCAGGTCGCGGGCTTTGAAAACCATGGCGGCCGCACGCATATCGGCGATCACCTCCCCTTTGGCAAGGTGGCGGCCGGGTTTGGCAACAACGGCGAGGACGGCACCGAAGGCGTCCTGTACAAAAACACCATTGGCACCTACCTGCATGGGCCCCTGCTGCCCAAGAACCCCGAGGTGGCGGATTTCCTGCTCTCCCGCGCGCTGGAACGCAAATATGGCGCGCGCGTCGTCCTGCCGCTGCTGGATGATACGTTGGAGCTGGAAGCCAAGGGATACATTGTGGATCGGTTTGCATCCAAGGCATGATAACGCATTACGGGTGCTATCCGCCAAATGTCATTGAAAACAACAAGGCGCCATGGGGAAATCCCCATGGCGCTTTTTCATGCGAACAAAAAAAGCCCCACGGCCTTGAGCCGCAGGGCTTTGCTTTTTTAAGAATCCATCTTCATCCGGCGCAGGAAAATGGGAATATCAATGTCATTTCCCTCATCCGCCTTGGCGGAAGGCGCTTCATAGGTAGGCGCAGCCGCCGCAGGCGCCGCTGTGGTTGGGCGGGCATTGCCAAACATCGGCATGTTAGCACCAAAGCCGAGGCCGGCAGGTGTTGTCTCCTTCTTCGCCGTCGCCTTCGCGCTGTCAAACCCAGTCGCGATCACCGTAATCAAAATCTCATCCTTGAGACTCTCATCAATGGCCGCACCAAAGATGATGTTCGCATCGGGATCCGCCGCTTCCTTCACCAGCGCGGCCGCGCTGTTGATCTCAAACAGGCCAAGATCCATGCCGCCCGTAATATTGAGCAGGACGCCGCGCGCCCCGTCAATGGAGGTCTCAAGCAGCGGGCTGGCAATGGCTGCCCGCACAGCATCCTCCGCGCGTTTCTCCCCGGTCGCACGGCCAACGCCCATGTGCGCGATGCCCGAATGTTTCATGATGGCGACCACATCCGCAAAGTCCAAATTGATGTACCCCTCACCACTGATGAGGTCCGAAATACCCTGCACGCCCTGACGGAGCACATCGTCCGCCATGCGGAAAGCGTCCACAAAGGTGGTATGCTGGTTGGAGACCTGGAGCAGACGGTCGTTGGGAATGGTGACCAGCGAATCCACCGCTTCTGCCAGGTTCCCGATGCCCGTCTCGGCCTTCACCATGCGCTGCCGGCCTTCAAAGCCAAACGGCTTGGTCACAATGCCAACCGTCAGGATGCCCATCTCACGTGCGATGGAAGCTACCACAGGCGCTGCGCCCGTTCCGGTTCCGCCGCCCATGCCGCCCGTTACAAACACCATGTCCGCGCCCTGCAGCGCCGCCATGATCTCCTCCCGGCTTTCCTCTGCCGCCTTGGCGCCAATGTCAGGATTTGCTCCCGCACCCAGGCCCTTGGTCAGCTTTTCACCGATCTGTATCTTAAGGGTGGCATTGGATGCCAACAGTGCTTGCTTATCTGTATTGATAGAGATGAATTCAACTCCCTTTAAGCCGAAATCAATCATGCGGTTTACCGCATTGTTGCCGCCGCCGCCGACACCTACCACTTTGATATTTGCTACCAGCGCAGCATCCGTATCAAACTCAAACACTCCCGTTTCCTCCTCTTTTGAATAAACTGCCTCCCGGCCGTGTCAACCCGTCGTGTCCACCACTGTCAATTTCTTCCAAGCTGTCAAACGCACAAAACATTCTCTAAACACGATTTTAGGATAGTCCCATTATAACATATTACAATATGGTTACACAAGTGTAAAATTACAATTACACCAATTTTTTTTATGATTTGGCCGGCAAACACGGCAAAACCACCAAAAATTCCCTGTTTATCTAGCCACAACTCACACAGAATCCTTTACCTTTCGCCGAATGGGCCACTTGTCCAGATAATACCGGCGAATGATGGAAAAGTTGTTGAACAGGCGGGTTCCAAACACGATGAGCGCAACCAAATAGAGGTCAACATCCAGCTTTTTCCCAATAAAAGTCAGCCCCATCGCGAGAAGCGCGTTTCCAAAGAAACCTGTCACAAAGATCTTAAGGTCAAAGCACTTGCGGGACACGGCGGACAGACCACCAAAGACCGAGTCCAAAGACGCCACAATGGCGATGGCGACATAGGAGGAGTATGCCGCCGGTATATGCAGCGGCAGGAAAATGCCCGCGAGTACGCCAATCACAATGCCAGCGATCACAATCATTGCGCCGTCTCCTCCTTTTCAATGGGAACGGCATCTTGGAAGGTGACCGTTCCGTTGTATTTGGGAATGACAATGTCACTCTGCTGCTGAATGGATACCTCAAAGCCGAATGCACGCAGCATTTCGATGACACCGCCGTTGAGGTTGAGCGCAGCGGTCAGCTGATCGGGCTTCCCAATGGCCTTCACCGTATAAGGCGGGGCCATCTTCTCATCGTTGACCAAAATCACGGGCCCCACACACCGAATGGCGCTGTTGCTCACAATCCGGCTGTCATTGATGGCGATGGCCTCCGCGCCCGCGGCGGACAGCTCGTTCACCACGCGGCGCAGATCGTCCTCATGGATTAGGGTGACGTTGAGGTCGGTGATATTGTCTCCCGTGCGTTTTTGGCTGTCATTTAAGGTCACCACAATGCCTTGTCCCTGTACATCCACCAAACCCGCCATGATCTCTGCCTTGGTGAGCTGTTCGCTCAGCAATTTATAATACCCGCTGCTGGTCTCCGCTTCCTTGCGGTATTCTTCCACTTCGTTTTTATAGGCATCCAGCTGGCGCTGAAGATCATCGCTCTTTTCCCGCTCTTTTTTCAGGTCTGCCTGCAGTTCCTCCGTCCGAATGCTGGTCTGCTGCATGGCCTCATAGTTTTTGGTCACGCTTTTAAACTGTACCGCAATCAAAAACGCCAATACCATCACCACAAGCCCAATGGAAACTTGTGCCTTCCAATTTTTCATCAATGGCGTACCGCTCCTTTCCCGCGTGCTGCCGCGCCATACGGATTACGCATCCTTTGTCACTTCGTCCTCTTGGTTTTCCTGCTCCTGCGTCTGCTCCACCTCAGCATCCGCCCCTTCATCCTCCCCCGGGCTGTCCGATGCATCGGGAGCTTGGGAAGCGCCGGGGTCAGCCGAAGGGGATGGCGAAGGCGTCTCCTCTTCCCCATAGAACGCCTTCTCGGGCACGCGCAGATCCAGATACGCGCCTTCCATCTGGTCCACCTGCGGCAATACCTTTTCCAGCATGGCTAATTTATAGTCCATGTTATCCGCCTTGCCAAACATGACACGCAGCCCGCTTTTTAGGGTGACAGTAAATTCCAGGATGTCAGAAGCATCCACCTCGCGGATCTGGGGCAAAAGCCCCGCATCCACCAACTGCCTGCAATTGCTGATGATGATATCAAATTTTTGGGGATCGTCAATCCCAATGGGGCTGGCAGGAACTGCCGATTGAATGGTAAGACCTGTCATCACGGGCAGATCATAGCCTTCCGTGGACGCCACAGCCTCCAGCACCTTTCCCTGCTGGTCAAGCAGCAGCCACTCCTGCCCATAGGCCGCAAGGAACGCAGGCGTGGATTCCGTCACTGTCACTGCCACACGGTTAGGCAGCTTCCGGCTGACCTGCACCGTATCGATATACGGAATCTGTGCGATATTTTGCGCCACCTGCCCCGTGTCCAGCCGAAAAAGATTGTATTCAGCCGGGATCTGCGCCCGTTGGATGATTTCCTCGGTGGACACCTTACTGTTGCCCGTCACCGCAATCTCCTGGATATGAAAAAAAGGCGCGAAGAGACAGAATGCCGTTCCGGCCGCAGCCAAAAGCAGCAAAAGCAGTATCGTGCGCCTTACTCTTATTTTCTGTTTTTTGCGTTTCTTTTTTTTGGTCGACTGTGCCATGAACCGTTCCTCTCAAGTACGCGCAGGCCGCTATGCCCGCCTGATTCGTGCCCCAAGGCTCCTCAAATTGTGCTCAATGTCCTCGTAGCCTCTGTCAATATATTGCAGATTGCTAATCTCCGTCAGCCCGTTTGCCGCAAGGCCTGCCACCACCAGCGCCGCACCGCCCCGCAGGTCCATGGCGGTCACCGTTGCGCCCGACAGCGCAGGTACGCCCCGGATCACCGCCACCCGGCCATCCACCTTGATGTCCGCTCCCATCCGCACCAGCTCCTCCACGTGCTTAAAGCGGCTCTCAAAGATGGTCTCCGCGACGATGCTGGTCCCATCCGCGACCGTCAGCATTGCCATCATGGGGGACTGTGCATCGGTGGGAAACCCCGGATAGGGCAGCGTCTTGATATAATCGAGCGGCGCTAGCACCCGCGGCGCCCGCATGGTAACCGACTGTTCCCCGATGGTGAGGCTGCAGCCGCAGTCTTTGAGACAGGACAGCACCGCCGTATTGTGGGCCGGGATCACATTGGTCAGCGTCACATTGCCATGGGTGGCCGCCGCGGCAGCCAGATATGTAGTCGCAACGATGCGGTCGGGGATGACCGTATGTTCTGCGCCATGGAGCTCCTTTACACCGGTGATTTCCACAACACCCGTCCCCGCGCCGCGGATATCCGCGCCCATTTGATTGAGAAACGCTGCAAGGTCAGCAATCTCCGGCTCCTTGGCCGCATTGGTCACGGTGGTCTTCCCATCCGCGAACACCGCCGCCAGCAAGACGTTCTCTGTCGCACCCACACTGGGGAACGCCAGATGAATGTTGGTCCCTACCAAGTGCTCCGCTTCACAGTTGATATACCCATGGGACTCTTGGATCTTTGCCCCCATCTCACCAAGCGCCTTGATATGTAGGTCAATGGGCCTGGGCCCCAGCTCACACCCGCCCGGCGCGGAAATCCGTGCACTCTTGCACCGGGAGAGGATGGCCCCCATAAAGAAGATGGAGGAGCGCATTTCCCGCATGAGCGCATCGGGAATGTGGTTGGTGAGCTCCCCTTCGGTGTTGACAATCACCGTGCTGCCCTCCCGCTTGACACTCGCACCCAGGTGGGTCAGAATCTTCATGGTCGTTCGGACGTCCTTGAGGTCGGGGCAGTCATGGATGACATTGACGCCCCGGTTTAGGATGGTCGCGGCCAGGATGGGCAAAACCGCATTCTTTGCGCCGTGCACCCGGACGCTCCCCTCCAATGGGACGCCCCCCTCTATGGTAAGCCTGTTCACGTGTAACACCTCCTGCAAAAACTGGGAGGCCACGCGGGGCAGGCACTCCCTGACGACACTTAAAATACAGTATCATACTATGCCGGAGGGGAAGGGAGTGTTACACGGCCCGATTCCCCCGCAAAGCAAGAAACAGCAAATACGAAAGCGTATTCACTGTTTCGGCCTTGCGGATGTCTTGTTCTGTTTGGTTATGCCGGGATGATGCGAACGCGCTGGACACCTTCGATCCCTTCAATCGCGGCAATCATCTCATCGGTGATGACGCCGTCGATGTCCATGATGGTGAACGCATTCTCCTTCTTGCTCTTGTTGAGCATGTTATGGATGTTCATCCCCTTGCCTGCCATCATGGTGGAGAACTGGCTCAGCATGTTGGGCACATTCTTGTGCGCAATGGTGAGCCGCGTCATGCCCTCTTCCCGTGGCATATGGCAATCGGGATAGTTGACCGAATTGGTGATGTTGCCGTTTTCCAGGTAATCCTTCAGCTGCACCGCCGCCATGACCGCACAGTTGTCCTCCGACTCAGGCGTCGATGCGCCCAGGTGCGGGATGGCGATGACGTTTTTGACGCCCAGCACTTCCTCGTCGGGGAAATCAATGACATAGCATGCGACCTTGCCGCTTGCAAGGGCATCCAAGATGTCCGCATTGTTGACCAGTCCGCCGCGCGCAAAGTTCAGAATCCGGACGCCGTCCTTCATCTGTGCGATGGTGTCACAGTTGATCGTGTCCCGCGTGCTGTCATTTAAGGGGACATGGATGGTGATATAGTCGCTGGTCTCAAAGATCTCTTTGACGTCCGCGGCCTTCTTGACGTTGCGGGACAGGCCCCATGCCGCGTCCACCGTCATGTACGGGTCATAGCCCACCACCTCCATGCCGAGGTAGCTGGCAGCGTTTGCCACCATGACGCCGATGGCGCCCAGGCCGATGACGCCCAGCTTCTTCCCCTTGATCTCGGGCCCCACAAACTGGCTCTTGCCCTTCTCCACCAGCTTGGGGATGTCCGCCTGGCCCTGGAGGCCCTTGGCCCATTCCACCGCACCAATCACGTCACGGGAGGACAGGATGAGCCCCGCGATCACCAGCTCCTTGACCGCGTTGGCATTGGCCCCCGGCGTGTTGAACACGACGATGCCCCGCTCGGAGCACTTGTCCACCGGGATGTTGTTCGTGCCCGCGCCCGCCCGCGCGACAGCCTTCAGGTTCTTCCCCAGCTCCATGTCGTGCATGGCATAGCTGCGGAGAATGATGCCATCGGGATCCGATGCGTTTTCCGAAATGGTATAATTTTCCTTTTCCAGGTGGCACAGGCCACACTGGGCAATTTTATTGAGTGTCAAAATATCAAACACTAGTATGCACCCGCCTTTTTCATTTTATGAAGATAAATCAGCTGTTTTTCGCTTCAAAGTCCCGCATAAACGCGACCAGTTTCTCGACGCCCTCCACCGGCATCGCATTGTAGATGGATGCACGCATGCCGCCCACCGTCCGATGGCCTTTGAGGTTCACAAAGCCGGCGGCCTTGGCCTCTTTGATGAACTGGGCGTTGAGCTCCTCGGTGGGGCATACGAACGGCACGTTCATGAGCGACCGGTCCTCCGGCACCACGGTCCCCGTAAACAGCTTGGATTGATCCAGGAAATCATACAAAATGGCGGCCTTTTTCTTGTTGATCTCATACATGGCTTCCACGCCGCCCAGGTTCTTGAGCCACTCAAACACCAGCTTGCAGATGTAGATGGCATAGGTCGGGGGGGTGTTGTACATGGAGCCGTTGTCCGCATGAATCTTGTAATCAAACATGGTGGGGGTACCCTCTATGGCGCCCGTGATGAGGTCCTCGCGGATGATGACCACCGTCACGCCCGCAGGGCCCATGTTCTTCTGCGCACCCGCATACAGCAGGCCGAACTTGGACACATCGATGGGCTCGGACAGCACGATGGAAGAGATATCCGCGACCAGCGGCACGTTCCCCGTGTCGGGCAGGGTGGTATACCGCGTCCCATAGATGGTGTTGTTCAGCGTGATATGGAAGAAATCGGCCTCTTTGTCAAACGTGGCCGGATCCAGCTTGGGAATGTAGGAAAAGGTTTTGTCGGCAGAACTCGCAACCCGGTTGACCGTCCCGAATTTTTCCGCCTCACTCGCCGCCTTCTTGGCCCACTGGCCCGTGATGACGAAATCCGCCTTTTTGGAGCCCTTCATTAGGTTTAGGGGCACCATCGCAAACTGGCTGGACGCACCGCCCTGCAAAAACAGCACCTTGTAGTTGTCAGGGATGTGCATCAGCTCACGCAGGGTCGCCTCCGCCCCCTGGATGATCTCCTCAAACGCGGGGCTTCTGTGGCTCATCTCCATGACGGACATGCCGGCCGATCCATACTCGGTCATCTCTGCCGCCGCCCGCTTTAGCACGTCCTCCGGCAGCATGGACGGGCCCGCTGAAAAATTATACACTCTTGCCATAACAAAACCTCCATTGATTGCGGCCGGAATGCCCGGCCTTGCATTGTTGACCCATGGGTGTCAGGTCTTTGAGACATTTTTATCAATACCCAATATTATACTCCATGATTTTGGGTTCGTCAATGATTTTCTCCATATTTTTATCTGGTTCCCCATGGCTGTCCCATTGCGGCGGGCGGGCCCATGTGGTATACTGTAGATTGGAATGGCAGGCCGCCGCAACACGCCCCAAAAGCCCGTCCTTTGAAAGCGGAACCACGGCGGGCGGCACAGCATGCATCGGGGCCGCTGCTGCAAGGCATGCACCAAAACAGACCAAAGCCAACGTTATATTCCAAGCTGGGAGGACACATATCATGGAACTACTTGCACCGGCAGGGGATTTTTCCTGTCTCGTCGCGGCCGTGCAAAACGGCGCAGATGCAGTATACCTAGGCGGGCGCGCCTTTTCTGCGCGCACGGCGGCCAATGCTTTCGCAGGGGATGACCTACGCCGCGCCGTGGACTATGCACACGTCCGGGGCGCCAAGGTGTACCTTGCGCTCAACACGCTGGTGCGGGACGGGGAGCTGGGGGCGTTTTGCGACCTGGCTGCCGAGGCATACCGCACGGGTGTGGACGCCCTCATCGTGCAGGACGTGGGCGGTGCGGCCCAGATCCGGCGGGATCTGCCCGGCATGCGGCTGCACGCCAGCACGCAGATGACCGTCCGGGACATGGCGGGCGTCAAACAGGCAGAGGCGCTGGGCTTTGCCCGCACCGTGCTGGCGCGGGAGCTGTCCAAAGAGGCCATCTCCGCCATCGCGGCCAATACGGACAGCGAGCTGGAGGTGTTCGCCCACGGCGCGCTGTATATGCGCTACGCGCGACAGTGCCTCACGAGCAGCATGATCGGCGGGCGGAGCGGCAACCGGGGCGGGTGC
>CALYAO010000043.1 GCA_944393605.1 uncultured Clostridia bacterium | reverse complement strand
GTGACACGCTGGGTAACGCCGGTATGGCAAACGAGCTCTTCCCGCTCCTGTTGGTGATCGGCATCGGGGCGATGATCGACGTTGGGCCGCTGCTCTCCAGCCCCAAAATGATCCTGTTTGGTGCGGCGGCGCAGTTTGGTATTTTCTTCACGTTTAGCATCGCCTCCCTGTTTGGCTTCACGCCGCAGGATGCGGCCTCCGTCGCCATCATCGGCGCGGCAGACGGCCCCACCTCCATCTTTGTGGCCAACTATTTCAACTCCAAGTACATCGGGGCCATCGTGGTCGCCGCCTACTCCTATATGGCGCTGGTGCCCATTGTACAGCCCCCTGTCATCCGACTGATCACCACCAAGAAGGAGCGGTGCATCCGGATGCCTTATGAGCAAAAAGAAGTGTCCCGCTTGACGCGTATCCTCTTCCCCATCGTCATCACCGTGATCGCTGGGCTGGTGGCACCCCGTTCGGTTGCACTCATCGGCTTCCTCATGTTCGGCAACCTCATCCGGGAATGCGGCGTGTTAAAAAGCCTGTCCGAAAGTGCGCAAAAGGAGCTTGCAAATCTTGTGACACTGCTGCTGGGCATTACCATCGCGACCAAGATGCAGGCGGAAGCCTTCCTCAATTGGGAGACCCTGCTCATCATGGGCCTGGGCCTGTTCGCGTTCATCTTTGACACAGTGGGCGGCGTATTCTTCGCCAAGTTCCTAAACCTCTTCTCCAAGAAGAAGATCAACCCCATGGTCGGTGCGGCTGGCATCTCGGCCTTCCCCATGTCCGCCCGTGTCATCCATAAGATGGGCCTCAAGGAAGATCCGCAGAACTACCTGCTCATGCATGCCGTGGGCGCCAATGTCTCAGGGCAGATCGCATCCGTCATTGCGGGCGGCATGATCATCGCCCTGATCGCACGATAAGGAGGAGACGCACATGACAATTAATTTTGGCGCATTCTTAAGCTCGTTTTGGATCATGCTGTATGGCATGCTGGGTATTTTCATTGTAACCATTGTGATCATCATTGCCATTGTGCTCCTCAACAAGCTGACATCCCACAAAAAAAACGTCCATCAGGACGCTGAGGAGTAACCAGCTAAAAACACATACCGGCCTGCACCCATTGGGTGCGGGCCTTTTTTTGGTCCCTCACCTCAGACGGCATCCCGCGGTAAAATGCCTCTTTTTATATCCGATGAGCCGCATTTTATTCGGGCCAATGGCCAGTTTTGGGGGGATAAAAAAAGAGCATTCATATGCAATTCATCCTTTCTCCACAGTAAATTCATAATTCTATGATATAATGCAATCGGTGATTGCTCATGAAAAGGATCTTAATTGTAGAAGACGAGCCGGACATTCAGGAGCTGCTTTGCGCTTACCTTCGGGATGCAGGATACGCGCCTGCCGTTGCTTCGGACGGCGTGGCGGCGTTGACTTTGTTTCAGGCTCAGCCGTTTGACCTTGTGTTGCTTGATATCATGCTTCCCAAAATCGATGGTTTCGGCGTCTGTGAAATGATACGCAAGCAGTCGCAGGTTCCCATCCTGATGCTCACGGCGCTGGACGGTGAGGAGCAGCTGCTGCGTGGATTTGGGCTGGATGCTGATGACTATGTCACCAAGCCGTTCTCTATGCCTGTCCTTTTGGAAAAAATCCGCGTGATACTCCGCAGAGGCTCCGGACCAGAAGAGAAAAACCGTCTACGCTACCGTGATCTGGTGATAGACCCGGATACACGGGAAGTCTTCTTAAACGGTGAGACGCTAGAGTTGACCGCCAAAGAATTTGAGTTGTTGCACACCTTCCTGGTTGCGCCCGGACGCGTATTTACCAGAGAGATGCTGCTCTCCAAACTGTGGGGCTATGACTTTTTCGGCGATGAACGCGTGGTGGACAGCCATATCAAAAACCTCCGCCATAAGCTGGGGCGGGACTATATTGAAACAGTAAGGGGGGTGGGGTATCGTGCTGCGAAAGAAACTTCGTGAAAGTCTCACCGCCCGTGTTTTTTGGATCACATCCCTCATCCTGCTCTGTGCCGGCGCCGTTACCTTTGCCCTAATTGCATGGGCCACTCCGAGCACGTACACTTCCGTAGTGAACGACGATCTACAAAAGCAAACAGACGCCCTCGTGCAGCAGCTGAAAGCAACCAACTTTGAAGACTGCGGCCCGGTTTTGGACGACTTTATCCGCAGTTCCAGGGCCGACGTCATGCTGCTGACCGCAGGCGGCGAAGTCGCGGATACCGGGTCCGAACTGTCCATACGGCCGGCGCATGGCGATGATAAGATAACGGTTTCAAAGGATGCATCCAGCGCGGGGGGAGATGTTTCCACTTCCTGGGGCATTTCGGTTTCGGATGATACGGACACTACAACCACGATTGCCACGATGCAGCAATACTCGATCATTGCCGATGTATCCTTTGCCGACCGGCCCGAGGGATATTCGCTTTACGTGACACCGCATGTTGAGGAAGAAAATCTGGCAGTTCGCGCGCTGATACAGATGGCGCCATGGCTGTTGCTGGTTCTGCTTGTACTCTCATTGCTGTGCGCTTTCGTCTACTCCCGCTACATTACCCGCCCGATCGTCCGCATCAGTGGCATTGCAAAACAGATGGCAGAGCTGGATTTCAATTGGAAATGCAGCGAACATCGGCGTGATGAAATTGGGACGTTGGGCCGCAGCCTGGACAGGATGTCAGCCCGGCTGTCTGCCGCTCTGGAAGAGTTGGAAGCTGCCAATCATGCTCTGCGCGGGGAAGTGGAACGGGAACGGGAGCTAGACCGACAGCGGATGGCCTTTTTTTCTGCCGCCTCTCATGAGCTGAAAACGCCGGTCACCATTCTAAAAGGACAGCTATCCGGCATGCTGGAGGGAATCGACGTATACCAAGACCGCGATAAATATTTGCTCCGCTCGCTTCAGGTTACGGGACGGATGGAGAACTTGATTCAGGAGATGCTCTCCATTGCCCGGATGGAAACCGGTGCAGCGGAAATCAGGCAGGAACCTCTCGAGCTGTCCGTTCTCATAGAAAAGCAGCTTGATTTTGTCAGGGACCTGATAGAGCAGCGCGGACAGCATCTTACAACACAACTGAAGCCGGGAATATCCGTGACCGGGGACGCCTCTCTGCTCGGCAAGGTTATCGGGAATCTGCTTTCCAATGCCACACTCTACTCACCGGAGGGCGCCGAAATTCACGTGTGGTGCGGCATGCAGCAGGGAAGGCCTGCTTTTACAATTGAAAACACCGGCGTCCATATTCAGGATGATGCACTCCCCCATCTTTTTGAAGCCTTTTACAGAGAGGAGAGCTCCCGAAACCGCAGCACCGGCGGCAGCGGTTTGGGATTGTATCTGGTGCGCATGATCCTTGATAAGCATCATGCCTCCTGTACCATAAAAAACACAGTGGACGGCGTGCAAGCAATGGTTATCTTTCCTTAATCACGATTGCCATATATGAACAAGGGACTGTCTTACAGAGGCGGTCCTTTGTTTTCGTTCATGCGACGATTTCTCCATACAAAACACATATCCTCTTCAAGACCGCTCCACATTGGGTTGGTATGCTTTCTGCGTAATCTCAAAACAGAAAGGAAGCTAATCCGATGGAAATCAACATTCAAAATGTCAGCATGACCTACCCAAACGGGAAACAGGCGCTAAAAGACCTCACCCTTGATCTGCGCACACCAAGCCTGATCGGGCTGCTTGGTCCGAACGGCGCCGGGAAATCCACGTTGATGAAGTTGCTGGTGGCTGCGCTGCTGCCTACATCCGGCACGATTCAAGTGGACGGCCGCTCCCTGGCCAAGTCTGAGCGCGCTTTAAAATCACAGCTCGGTTATCTGCCCCAGGAATTCGGTCTTTTCGATGAACTGACCGTGACACAGTTTTTGGACTACATGGCGGCCCTGAAAGGTCTGCGTGATCCGAAGGCTGCCGTCCGGGAGGTGATCAAAGCGGTGAATCTGGAAGAAAAGAAGAGAGCCAGGATCCGCGCATTATCCGGAGGGCAGCGTCAGCGTGTCGGCATCGCACAGGCTCTGCTCGGGGACCCACCCCTTTTGATCTTCGACGAGCCCGCGGTGGGCCTGGATCCGGAGGAACGGATCCATTTCCGGAATTTGTTTTCTCAAGCTGCGCAAAACCGTCTGGTCCTGCTGTCTACCCATATCATAGAGGACGTGCAGTCGGTGTGCGACCGGCTTGTGGTGATCCATCACGGCAGGATACTGTTTACCGGCACGCCTGCGCAGCTGATCCGCTCTGCCGCAGGGCATGTCGGTGTGTTTTTGGAACAAAATACTGCTCAGGAACGTGGGCTGCATATCACGGCGCGGGTCAATACGGGCAGCGGCGTCCGCTGCCGGGTAGTTGCAGATACGCTGCCCGACTATGCTACACAGGAGGAACCAACGCTTGAGGACGCGTATCTCTATTTGATCTCCAAGGAGGTGCGCCAATGAAAACGCTCAGGAATTTTTCGCTTGAATTGGGACGGCTGCTGCAAAGCCGCCTGACGTGGCTGATTGTCCTGCTGACTGTTATCTCTCCTCTGGCAGGACTGATCCTGTACAAGCCGGCCACCGCCGACACCATGCTCTCGATGTACCTTGCCAATCCGGCGATTGCCGGTGGTGTGGTGAGCGGTATCCTGTTCGGTCTGCTTACCGTCTATGAGCTGGACCGCTCAGGCCGCAGCCGCGTGGATATCCTGATGAATGCAATCGCCTCACCGATGCGCAGCGCCCTGATACGAATGCTGGCATTAATCGTCACGTCATTGCTTGGGCTGTTTCTTACCATGCTGGTATGGCTTCCGGTCACCTTTGCGCAGGCCGGCTCTGTATTGGACATGACAAACTACTGCCTTGCCTATCTGCTTTTTATGGGGCTTGCCCTGCCTTGTTCGATTCTGGCGGCTGCCGCCTGTTATCAATTTACGCAGAGAGCCGATCTGTCTATCGTTTTGTTCGCGGCCTTTGCGGCTTTGAGTCTGACGATATGGGCGGACAATTGGCAGCTGTGCTGGCTGAACCCCTGCGTATGGGCGCTGTCGGACGATTTTACCAACTTCCGTATTTTCCGCTCCGTTTTGTATATGCGACTGACGTGGCTTGCGGCGCTTAGCGGTGTATGGATATTGTCCTGGTGCTGTATCCGTCAGCACGGAAAGGGGCTTTTCGGCTCTTTGCTCCGCAGCAGCCGTCGGGTATACCGTCCAGATCGG
>CALYAO010000042.1 GCA_944393605.1 uncultured Clostridia bacterium | reverse complement strand
GTTGGCATCTCCCCAGCGCAGGTTGTCCCGGATGGTGCCCGAGAACAGGACGTTTTGCTGGAGCACCATACTGACGGCGTTGCGCAGCGCATGGATGGGGTAGTCGCGCACATCCTTGCCGCCCACCAGAACGCGGCCCTTGTCCACGTCGTACAGGCGGGGGATGAGCTGCACCAGCGTGGTCTTGGCGGACCCGGTGCCGCCGATGATGCCGATGGTCTCGCCCGATTGGATGGTGAGATTGATGTTCTCCAAGACGTCATTTTCCTCTTCTTTGTTATAGGAAAATGCGACGTTTTCGAATACGACCGAGCCATCCTGTACCGTGATATCCTGCGTGCCGTCATGGATGTCGGGATCTTCTTGCAGGACTTCTGCAATCCGGCTCATGGAGGCGCGGGACATGACAAGGCTGATGAACACCATGGAGATCATCATGAGGGACATCAGGATCTGCGTCACATAGCTGATGAAGCTGATGAGCTCCCCGGTTTGCATGCTGCCTGCGACGATCATGTTGCCGCCGAACCACAGGATGGCGATGATGCTGGCATACATGGCAATCTGCATGAGAGGCGTGCCGAAGGCGATGATCTTTTCTGCACGCAGCGAGGCATTCATGAGACTGTCGTTGGCATCCTTAAATTTATCTTTTTCATGCTGGGAACGGACAAATGCCTTTACCACGCGGATCGCGATGAGGTTTTCCTGCACCGATGCGTTTAGGTGGTCGTATTTTTTGAGCATCGCAGTGAAGCGCGGGAAGGCCAGCGACATCATGATGGCGATGCCGGCTGCCAGCACGGGAAGGGCGACCAAAAAGATGGTCACCAGACTGCGGTTGATGGAAAAAGCCATAATGGTCGCAGAAATGAGCATCACAGGAGCCCGCACAAGAATGCGGATGACCATCATAAATGCGTTTTGGGAGTTGGTCACGTCGGTGGTAAGCCGGGTGACCAACGATGCGGTGCTGAATTTGTCCACGTTGGAGAAAGCGAATTCCTGCACCTTGTTGAACAGGCCGCTTCGAAGTTCCGCCCCAAACCCCATGCTGGCCACAGCGCCAAAGCGAGCGGACAGCGCGCCGCACAGCAGGGACAGCAGCGCCATCAGCACCATGAGCCCGCCGGTCCGCAAGATATAGGGCACATCCCCTGTCGTGATACCGATATCCACGATCTGCGCCATCAGCATGGGGATGCGCACTTCCAACAGCACCTCTATGATGACGGTAAGCGGGCACAGCACAGTGGCGATCCAATGTTTCTTCATAAAGGGTGCGAATGTTTTGATCATGAGCTGGGCTCCTTTCTGCCTGGATGGCGGTGTAGTTTTTCGTCGGTGGCAAGCAGGGAGAAGAAGGAGGCCTTCTTCAGGTCGTCCTGTGCCAGATTATCAATCATACGCTGCAGAAAATTGGTAAACTGTGCGAGCTCTTCTGGGCTGAAGCCCTCCACCATCTGTTTGTCCACCTGGTCAAACAGCTTGCGGCATTGTGCGGCATATTTTCGGCCCTCTTCCGTAATGGTGATGTTGTTATACCGCAGGTCATCCGAATCGACGGTTTTTTCCAAAAGGCCCGCCTTTTGCATCCGCTTGACCGAATTGGTGATGGAAGGGGGAGAAACATGCAGGATGTCCGCAAGCTCCCGCTGGGTACAGGAGCCTTGTTTGGCCAGAAGCTCAAGAATGGGAAGCTGTCCAAAATGCATCCCGTGCTTTGCAGCTGCCCGGTGAATGTAGATACGGTGCAGCAAGCTCAGCTGGTTGAGACGCCCCGCAATTGGGCTGGGAGTTTCCATTGTGACACCTCCTCTGGAAATATTTTGAAAATTAATTAATAAATTAATAATTAATTAGCTAACGATTCAAAGTATACCCAATTTCCGCTGATTTGTCAAGGGAGAAACTGTGAATAAATTGCAAACATTTCATTGCCCTGTGCCGGTGGCCGGCATAAATACGTTGGCATCGCAGTATAAAAAAATGTTTGACATTGCCATACGATAGCAGTATAATGAAAAATAAGGGTAAAAATGCGTGAAAAATACGCAGCCTTGTAATTTGACAGGAGGTAGGATACCATGACCATTGAAATTGTGCGTACGACCCATCCGAAGCCAAAGCCCGACCCGAATAATCTGGTCTTTGGTACGGTGTTCACCGACCATATGTTTGTAATGGACTATTCGGAGGAGAAAGGGTGGCATGACCCCAAGATCGTTCCGTATGGGCCCATTGAGATTGAGCCTGCCAACATGACGCTGCACTATGGGCAGACGGTCTTTGAGGGCATGAAGGCCTATAAAACGGAAGACGGCGAGGTGCTGCTGTACCGTCCCTATGAGAATATGAAGCGTATTAACCGCTCCAACGATCGGCTGTGCATCCCTGAGATTGACGTGGATGCCTGCGTGGAGTACTTAAAGGAGCTCATCCGGCTGGAAAAGGATTGGATTCCCGAAGGAAAAGGGACTTCGCTGTATATTCGTCCCTTTATCTTTGCGACGGACAATCACTTGGGCGTGCGTCCGTCTCACACCTATAAGTTTATGATCATCTTAAGCCCGGTGGGTGCGTATTACAAAGAAGGGCTCAACCCGGTTAAGATCTATGTGGAGCCCAGTTATGTCCGCGCGGTGCGGGGCGGTATTGGTTATGCCAAGACGGCCGGCAATTATGCGGCAAGCATCAAGGCCCAGATGGATGCGGCGAAGAAGGGGTATACACAGGTGCTGTGGCTGGATGGTGTACATCGGAAGTACATCGAGGAAGTGGGCACCATGAATGTATTCTTTAAGATCGACGGCGAGATCGTAACGCCCATGCTAAATGGCAGCATCCTTGCGGGTATCACGCGGGATTCCGCCATCCAGGTCTTAAAATCTTGGGGCATGACCGTGACAGAGCGGGAGCTTTCCATCCAGGAGGTTTATGACGCGCATGCGGCAGGCAAGCTGGAGGAGGTCTTTGGCACGGGGACCGCAGCGGTGATTTCCCCGGTGGGCGAGCTCAACTGGGATGGCAACGTGATTACCATCAATGATGGAAAGATCGGCGAGATTTCGTCCAAGCTGTATGATACCATCACCGGCATCCAAAGCGGCAAGATCGAGGATACCTTTGGATTCGTAGAACGTGTATAAAGGTTGATGGTCGTGCCTTTTTGGCACAGTGTGTGTTTGTGTATCAGGAGCAGGGCGGACGTTTTCGCTCTGCTTCTTTTTTGTCATTGAGCCTGTAAGGCTTGTTCGGCCTGGTGCAGTGATGGTTGGCCATCCCTACCGCGTGG
Organism: uncultured Clostridia bacterium; assembly: GCA_944393605.1. GTDB lineage: Bacteria > Bacillota > Clostridia > UBA1381 > UBA9506 > CALYAO01. Next base: position 18,151 of record CALYAO010000042.1, on the reverse strand, counting down.
CGATGGTCCTATGAAGGGGCGGCGGAAGCGATCCGAAATGAAACGCGACGCGCGTAAGGTTATTTCCCGGGAAATATGGGGCCATCTTGGAACCCCATTTGAGAATAAAAGGCGGGCGCCTGCCATATACTACTGGCAGGATACGTTGGTTAGGCGGCATAGTGAAACAGCGTGGAACAGACGTAGAAAGGATGTGACGCAATGAGAGATTATGCGGAAGAGACGGAAAAGCGGGTGGCATTCATCCGGGAGGTTGTGCGGGACGCGGGCGCATCGGGGATCGTGTTTGGCAACAGCGGCGGCAAAGACAGTGCCCTGGTGGGGATCCTGTGCAAAAAGGCGTGTGACCACGTGGTCGGTGTGATCATGCCCTGTCAGTCCAGCCGCAATTTTGGCGAAGACAGGCTGGACGGGGAGGCGGTCGCGGAGCAGTATGGTATAGATACTCTGCTGGTGGATCTGACTGCTGCCAAGGAGGTCATCTGTCAGAAGGCGGGAGAGGCCACGCGGCTCACCGATGCGGCTATGGCAAACATTGCGCCCCGGCTGCGCATGACGGCGCTGTATACCATTGCGCAGAGCCAGAATTGCCTGGTCGCAGGAACGGGCAACCGCAGCGAGACCTATATGGGATATTTTACCAAATGGGGAGATGGTGCATATGACCTAAACCCCATCGCGGATTTGACGGTTACGGAGATCTATGAGTTTCTGCGGTACTTGGGTGCGCCCGCCAACGTGATTGAAAAGGCGCCTTCTGCGGGTCTGTTTGAGGGTCAGACGGACGAACAGGAAATGGGTGTTCGGTATGCGGAGATCGACGACATGCTGCTGCATGGGAAAAAAGGGCCGTCGTATGACACCATCGAGGCGGCACACCGCCGGAGTGCACACAAACGGACGCAGCCCAGGCGATACGGCGAATAACAAACAAGAGACCGTGTTTGTGGATATAGGATGCGAAGTCGCAGCGGTGTCCACAGGCGCGGCCTTTTTTTGGCCATGCACAGGATGTTTGCTGTTTGCATAGGATGGAGATGGAACGAAAACTGTGCGAACCGAAGGAGTGATGTGTGATGCAGGGAAAGCAACGTTGTTATTTCACTTGTGCCAATACTGCAAAGGGGTTTGTCAATCACTTTGCATCCAATCTAGAAGGGCTGGAGCGGCTCTATATCCTAAAGGGCGGCCCAGGGACGGGCAAATCCACGCTCATGAAGAAGATCGGGCAGGGCTTTGTGGAGCGGGGATATGATGCGGATTCCATCTATTGCAGCTCAGACTACCGGTCGCTGGATGGCCTGCTTCTTCCTTCGCTGGGCGTTGGCATCGTGGACGGAACGGCGCCGCACGTCATTGAACCTGAAGCACCGGGCGCGGTGGAGGAATATGTCTCCCTGGGGCAGTCGTGGGATAGCGATAAGCTGCGTCAGCACAAGGCAAAGATCTTGGAGATCAAGGCGCGCATCTCTGCGCTGTACCAAGAGGTATATGATGCCTACGCACAAGCATTCGCGTATCATAAGCAGCGGGAGGATATCTATCTGCGGTATTTTAGCCCCGAAAAGGCGGATGCTATGGCAAAAACGCTTGCTGCCAAGATCCTCGGCAATTGTACAGGAGAACAGGAAGGCAGGGTCCGGCATCGGTTCATGGCGGCCGCTACACCAGACGGCCCGGTGCATTTTATTGAAAACCTGACCGAAGATGTCCCCAAGCGGTATCTCATCAAGGGCCGTCCCGGCACGGGGAAATCCACGTTGCTCACCAAGATAGCAAAGCAGGCGGAGACCCGGGGGCTTGACGTGGAGGCATACCATTGCAGCCTGGATCCCGACAGTTTGGACATGGTCATCCTGCGGGAGCTGGGTGTGTGCCTGTTTGACAGCACGGCACCCCATGAGGTGATGCCGTCGCGGCCCCAAGATGAGGTGGTGGATATGTATGCCATGTTGTCCAAGGGCAGCACGGATGTGAAACATGAGGTAGGTCTGGCGACGCTGACCGCGCAGAGCGCGGCTATGGTGGAGCAGGGCGCGGCTGTTTTGGGAGAGATCAAACGGTTGCATGACGATCTGGAAGCCATCTATATTGCTGCGGTGGACTTTTCGGTGATCGATGGCATTACCGCGCAGCTGATGGAGGAGATTGACAGATTGGCAGCAGAAAAAACGAAATAACAGCATCCATGAAGTGGAGCCCGGCAAGCGAAATTGCCGGGCCCGCTTGCGTTTGGGCGCAGGATATGGTATGATAGATGGCATACCAATGAATACCCGAGCCAAAGGCGATGCATGGCCATGCCGGGTATCCTATGAAGGAGGAGCAAGATGAAGGAATTTCATGGTTTAGGAAGCGGGATGGATAACCTGTTTCGCATATCGGATGCTGTGTCGCGTTCCATCAGTGCGGAGAACCGGACGGGTGAGAAGGGCAAAGGCGGCATGGATGCTGTGGGGGTCGCGTCAGAGGCGGCGCGTGATCTGGGGCAGGGCTGGAAGGTCTCTCCCTATGTGTGGCTGGAGCCGGGCGAAACGGTGACGCTTGCGGATATTGTGGGAGAAGGTGCCATCCAGCAGATTTGGATGACTCCGACAGGGAACTGGCGGTTTTCCATCCTGCGCATCTATTGGGATGACCAGGAGCAGCCATCGGTGGAGTGCCCGGTGGGAGACTTTTTTGGCATGGGATGGGGCAAATATGCCCAGCTGTCTTCGCTGGCGGTCTGTGTGAACCCCGGCAGTGCCTTTAATTGCTATTGGCAGATGCCCTTCCGGAAACGGTGCCGGATTACCATGACCTACCTTGGGGATGAACGTGTCGCACTCTATTACCAAATCAACTATACACTGACGGAGGTGCCGGAGGACTGCGCGTATTTTCATGCACAGTTCCGGCGGGTCAATCCGCTGCCTTATCAGGAGGTATACACCGTGCTGGACGGTGTTTCGGGCCAGGGTCAGTATGTGGGGACATACATGGCTTGGGGCGTGAACAACAGCGGCTGGTGGGGAGAAGGGGAGATGAAGTTTTACCTGGACGGGGACGATGCGTATCCCACCATTTGCGGAACTGGGCTGGAGGATTATTTCTGCGGTTCTTACAACTTTGAGCATCCCGAGAAGCGCCAGTACCAGACGTTTACGACGCCCTATTCGGGTCTGCATCAGGTTTTGCGCCCCGATGGACTGTATCAGTCTCAGACGCGGTTTGGGATGTACCGGTGGCATATCACGGATCCCATCCGCTTTGCGCAGGATTTGCGCGTGACGGTGCAGGCGCTGGGCTGGCGGGCAGACCGGCGGTATCTGCCCCGCATGGACGACATTGCCTCGGTGGCATACTGGTATCAGACATTGCCCACCGCTCCGTTCCCGTCGCTGCCCGACAAGGACTGGCTGGAGGTTATTTGACGATCGGATGTGTTTATGTACCGCGATTGGCATCCAGCTTGGGGCATCTTGCAAGCATGAAAAAGGGTCTGTACGCGAGCTCGCGTACAGACCCTTTGACTTTGTTTTGCGTTATTCCGCAAGCAGAAGCCGCTCAATCAATGCGAACGTCTCCGCACGGGTAATATTGTTGTTCATACGAAGCGTATTGTCATCGTACCCGGTCAGGTATCCCTGCTCGATCATACCTGCCACACTGGGCTTGGCCCAGTCGGGAATGTCTGCGCCGTCGGCAAACTGGTCCAAAACGGCCAGGTTGTCACTGGTGACATTTTTGCACCGCGCAACCATTACAACCACCTGGGAACGCAGCGCGGGATGCTGCCCATTGAAGTTGCCCAGGTCATCGCCGTTCATAATGCCCGCCTGCTGTGCGGTATAGAGGGTATCAATTGCCCATTCGGAGGAGGGGTCGCCTTCCTGCAGCGTACCGCCTGTCTGAATGGCAATCCCCTGCGCACGCAGCAGAAGCGCTGCGACTTCTTCCCGCTTGATGTTTTCAGTAGGCCGGATAAAGCCGGTTCCTTCATCGCCCTGGATGATGCCTTCGTCCACCAACTTATCAATGGCATCCTTTGCCCAGAAATCCGAAGGTACGTCTGCACCCAGATCGGTGCTCGGATCAGCGGAAGCAGAAGGTGCAGGCGTTGGTGTCGTATCGGTGCCGGGATAGTAGCTGCCACCGCTGCCGCCGCTGCTGCTGCCCGAGCCGCTGCCGCTGCCACTGTTGGTATAATTGCTGGCAAGGGTCACCTGAACCTCATAGTCATAAGTCAGACCATTCTTGCTGAACGAAAGAATCACAATTTCTGTCTCGTTGCCATACCGGCTATCGTTTTGCTTGCGAAGGGAGATACGTTTTCCGTCGTTGGAAATATCAAAATAGCTGTCGCGTGCGTTGTTGGTCGAAAAGACCATTTCGATGTCGGGGTCGAGCGTGAGTTCGGAAGATTTGAGATGCGCAATGGTCGTGGTGAGGTCAGTATCAACACGGACACCACGCGAAATGCTGGCAGAGTTGCTGTATTTATTGGCTTCGGATATCAGTGCCTCCCGAATTTCCGAATCGGATTCAGTTGGTGCAGTTGTGACGCTTGCAAGGGAGATGGCTTTGACCGCCTCCGTCGCAACGCCTTCCGCGAAGACCGCGAGCTGTGGATAGTAATAAGTGGAGGTTTCCTGCTCCTTGGTCACCCAACTGCTGCCGCTGACCGGCACGAAGTCATTGGTCATATTGTAAGTGCTCATGCTGGTGACGCTGCCTTCCGCATCCTCGTCCGATTCGTCATAGGCGCGAATGCTGTCGATGAATGTCGAATCAATGGCTGCGGACAGATCACTCACAGTTCCTGCGCCTTTGTTGACAGCAGTGTCCTCTCCGTCGCCCAGCTGGTTCTTGTCATAGTAGCAGTTGCTCAGCGCATCGGGCAAGCTGCCTGTTTCATGAACGCCAAACGCGGTAAATTCATCGTTGTTTTGGAACGACCCGGCCACATAGGACCCCGAGGTCGTGCCGTCGCTGATGGCAGAGATGCCGCCTGCGAGCTGCGCGTTTGCGATGGAACCTGTCATGTAGGACAGCGCGACCTCGCCCGCATTGTTGGCAACGATACCGCCCGCGAGCTGCGCGTCTGCCGCATCCATGGTGAGATCGGTGAAGCAGCGGGTGATGGCGGCATCTTCCCCGGACAGGGTGCCGACCAGACCGCCGACGATCGCGGAACCAGCGGCTTCCGTGTTCGCCTGGGTTACGGTGATTTTGCCCGTTGCAAAGCTGTTTTCCAGGGTGCCGTTGAGTCGGGCGGCAACCGCGCCGATGGTCACAGTGTCAAACGAACCGACCGTTGCGGTGATGTTTACATCCTGCAGCCGCACTTTAGAGAGGGTAAACGGATAACCGCTCATGTCCCCAAAAAGACCAAGGTAGGCCTGTGTGGCGCTTTCCTCTGTGCCGCTGGTGACATCCGCTTCAATGGTCAGGTTCTTTAAAATGGCCTGGTTGCCATCAAAGCCGCCGGCGGTTGCCGGGGTTTCCGCATCGGGGTCGGGCGTCAGAACGATGGGTGTCCAGCTTTGGCCGCCGAGGTCCAGCTCGGTGACGCCATCTTTGATTTTATAGTAGGCCAGCTCGGTGATGCCTTGCAATTGCTCGGCGGTTTCAATGATATAGGGGTCATTCTGGGTACCGCTGCCCGCACTGAAGGAGGAGACCGTCACGGTAAACGGCAGGTCCAACACAGACTGCCCGAATGCAAGGTTGAGGTTTAAAGCGGCTGTTCCAATTGCCGTACCTGTCACAACAGCATCCTGAATGGATACGTAGGTGGCGTCGCCCTCCGTAACATCGGTCAGGATCGCGGTCACGCCCGGCAGTGTCGTATAAGGTGCGGTAAAGGTGCCGTTTACGGCGATGGTTTGATCCGCCACGGCAAAGCGCACAATCTTGCTGTCATCCGTCTCGCTCGACGGAGTGCCAATGATGGGCATGCTGTCATCCGCCGTGCTGTCATTGCCGTCCGAACCGGTGGTTTCATCCTGGCTCACGTCAGCAACAGTACCGTAGGTGATGGAAGGTACAATTGCACCAACCGTTTCGCCAAGTACCAGTGCAGCGCTGTCCGACAGGACGGTCGCCACAGAATAGCTGTCTGTCACCGTGCCGCTGAGGGTGCCGATGAAACCGGCTGCCTGCGCAGCGCCCTTTACGGTTCCCGCAAAGCCGCAGTTTGCAATCGTACCTGCCGCTTCCAGCGCAAAGCCCGCGGCGGCGCCTGCGGTAGCCGTGACAGAAGCGTCAATCAGGTATGTATTGCGGACGGCTGCATCCTCCCCGATGGATGCGAAGAACGCAGCGTCACCTGTCTCGGCGGAAATGGTCAGGTTGCGGATGACGTGGTCAGCGCCGTCCAAGCTGCCGGTCGTCAGGGTAAGCGGCACAAAATCCACGGCTTCTGCCATGTCAATGTCGTTTTCCAGCTTGTAGTGCTTGTCAGATACAATGGCGGTGAGACCGGCCGCATCCGAAATGAGGATGGGGTTGTCCGCCGTATCGCCCGGCGTCACGACGGGGTCTTCTGCAAACGCTGGCAAGGCCAGCGTCAGCAGCATGCATACGGTGAGTATGCAGGAGACTGCCTTTTTCAAAGTCTTGTGCATGAGATGATGACCTCCTCTAAGTATGAATATAATTCATAAACACACTCTTACGAAAAACGGGATACCTGGCTCGCGGCTGTCTAGCGCACCTTGCGCGCTTGCCAGAGGAGAGAGTCAAGCCGGGCATTTTTGACTGCCAAGCACCAGGCGCACTGCTGCAACGTGTGCGCAAGTCGGCCCGTGCCGTTTTGCACACAGAAGACCGCCTTTCTTGGCAGCGTTCGGCTTGCTTTTTCGGATGTTGTCCCGCCTGTCAGAACATGGATTTCGTGAAAGATCCATTTGGCTTTTATTATACCACGTCTTATGTGGTTTGTCACCTGTTTTTGCAATTTGTCACAATAACTAAATATTCCAACAGTTTCATCGTGTGTCGACACTCCCCATTCCACTCGCGGGGCATTGCCTCACAATATGGAATGCTGTTATTTGGAATATTTGGATGAAACATCCAAATATGAGAGGCTATACCCTGCGAAAAAGCCGCCAGACAGGGACAAGATGCAGAAGGCCGGCGCGGATGACCCAGTAGATATCCGCAAATACGACGAACAGGAATGCAGGGCAGCAACTGACGGTGGTATATCGGATGGGGTGACAGCGCCGCGCGGATACACTTCTGCCCACCTTTATGGCGGCAAGCCATGGGCCAAGGCTAAAGAGTACCGTAACCAACAGGAAGATGAGGAAGATCATTGGGTGCAGACAGGAAAGGACATCGGCAGCAGAGATTGGGCCGCTGAATGCTTGCACCAGCAATTGAACGAGAAATACGAGGAGCATGACGATCGCCCCGATGAGCAGGTTGAGCCGCAGCATGCCGATCATCTCGCCGGCTCCGATGCCAACACCGCCGCAAAAGGTAAGCCCTGCACGCTGGCACCAGCACGCAAGCACAGCAAGCTCCAATTCGCATTGAATGCCTTCATAAAACCCGCAGTTGCAGACACTATAAACGCGGAGGTGCAGCTGGTTTTTGGCGGTAAACCGTTCGATTTCCTGCAACAAAAGCAGCACGTGGGAGGGAACCGCATCCACATACAGCGGCATGCCAAAGACGAGTGCATCCGCATCTTGGAGCGCGGAGAGAATGCGCGGGTAATCCTTGGGGCCGCGAAAATCAATCCAGACTTGCTCGCCGCGGATGGCCCAGCTTGTGAAGGTGAGCAGATAGGCGGTGTTGCTCCATTTCTTTTTGGGGCTGGCTGCAATGAGTACTGTTTTCATGCGTGAACCATCTCCTTTCCGCTGGGTGCGCCCTGCACGAACTGAACGGTACATTCGGAACAGTTGAAATTGATGGCCATGGCACGTGCGGTTTTCTCCGCCAGCGCCCGTTCCTGCTCTGTGGCGCATTCGGCATGGTGGAATACGATATGAAAGGCCGGCCGGTTGGGATACCTGGCGGCATGGTGCATGCGTGCGTGCCGCCGGGAGAAGAAGGGCAGTACGCTGGGGATACAGCGGTCCAGGACGCGCTTGACGGCGGCGCTGAACCCGCCATATACAATTTCGCTGAAGATCCAGACCTGTTCGCTCTTGGCGATGGTGCTGCCGATGTGTTCGGTGCCGTCGTGCATGACACATTCGCCCGGTGTCTTCAGCCAGCAGCCGAAGCAGCCGGTACAACGTGCGGCTTTGCTGCGTGCATCAAAAAACCGGGCGCTTTCATCATTGTGCGGCAGTTCGGTGTCACAAATGACGGTAATTGGAAGGTTCATTGTTTCTCATCCCTTTCGTGTCAGCAGAAGGTGGTCCGCCAAACTGGCGGCTTGGATGGATGTCCCGAGGGGCTCGCCTGCTGCGCACTTTGCCCCTTATGCAGTATTGGATAAAATGCTCCTCTTCATACGTGAAAAGGAAACTCCACAAAGAAGATGTGGTTTTTCCCCAGAAAGCAGTACCCACTTCTCCCGAGAGGGAAAAATGGGTACAAACATTTGAGATATATTTGATTTTAACCGAAGCGCACGCGTTCGTGCCCCGCTTCCAAACGGGATGCGTTAGAATGCATCTGTATTGGGGCCCAACACTCATATGGAGAGAATTTTGCCAAGGTCCAGGAGTTCGCTGTCCATCTTTTTTTGCATATTGAGGCCCTCTAGGATGTCCACGTCCACAAACGCGTCTCGCTGCTTGGCAACGATACGGTTGCCAATGCCGCGGCACAAGAGTTCTACCGCATATGCGCCCATGCGGCTTGCGGTGACACGGTCCTGCACGGTCGGGTTGCCGCCGCGCTGCACATGCCCTAGGATGGTTGCACGGGTCTCGATCCCCGTCCGCGCCTCGATCTGTTTGGCGATTTCCGCGCTGCCGCCCACGCCCTCTGCGACGACGATGAGGTTGCTCTCCTTGCCGCGCTTTTTGCCTTCCGCGATGGGCCCAATGATGTCCCGTTCCAGATCGAAGGGCGCTTCGGGCACAATGGCCGCTTCTGCGCCACATGCCAGCGCGACATAGGCCGCTATGTATCCCGCATCCCGGCCCATGACCTCAATCACGCTGCACCGGTCATGGGACTGGGAGGTGTCACGAATCTTGTCGATGGCGTCTTTGACGGTGTTCAGCGCGGTGTCAAACCCGATGCAGTAGTCGGTGCAGGAGATGTCGTTGTCAATGGTCGCTGGGATGCCAACCGTCGGCAATCCATGCAGACTGAGGTCGCGCGCACCCCGGAAAGAGCCGTCACCGCCGATGACCACCAGGCCTTCCAGCCCGAGATTCCGCGCGTTTTCCACCGCTTTGATCACATTCGCCTCTTCTTTAAATTCGAGGCAGCGAGCCGTCTGCAAAATGGTACCGCCCCGGTGCAAAATATCCGATACGCTGCGGGGCCCCATTTCCACAACATCGCTGTGCAGCAGGCCATTGTAGCCACGGCGGATCCCCAAAACCTCCATGTTGTTATATTTCCCGGTACGGACAACCGCGCGGATGGCGGCATTCATGCCGGGGGCATCCCCGCCGCTGGTCAATACACCGATTTTCTTCATTGCAATCATCCCTTCTATTTCTCTATATGTATCTGGCATCCTGGCATCACAGGATGCTATTGATGAGCTGCTGATGCGCTTCTTCGACCTCCGATTCGGGCACCAAAATCTCATAACATCCAAAATTGTCATTGGCCGCCAGCGTGATGGCGCGCACCTTGACGAGCAGGCCGGCTTTTTGCAGGAGCGCTTTGATTTTATTCGCCATGTCCTTGCTTTGGGACAGGTAAACCACCGTCCACATGTTCGTCCGACCACCTTTCTTTGCTGCGCGTCGGCAGGGCCAAAAAATTATTCCGCCTCGATAACGCCGTGCTTACAGTAAATCTTTGCTTTTCCCTTGACCTTGATTGCGGAGGTGATATCCGTAAACTCCGCAATCAGCACCTCGCCTTTGTCCAGCCGTTCGGTGTGATGCATGCGGGTGTCCCGGCCGCGGGTGAGCCCGGTGATGCAGACGCCGCTTTCTTCCGCTTTGACCACAATGTAATCCTGCCGGGCATCCTGTGTGTCCATTCGGCACACCTCCCAGATCAAAAATCCATTCTTTACTATATCCTATTTTGGCTAAAAATTCAATAGAAAAATCAAAGATTTTGCCGTTTTTTTCTGTCACTTACCAATTGAATGGGCGCCGCGCTCCCGTATCGGGAGGGACGGGAAGAAGCTGTGGGGCGGGTAAGCGAAAGGCGCTTGTCAATGGGACTTTGATGTGATATAATAAATTGGATCGGGACTAGGGGGTGCGGCGATGAAACTGGTCAAAGCAAATTGGAATACCGTATTGGGCATTGCTGCAGTGATGTTAACGGCATTTCATTTTGTGCTGTTTCAATTCGGCTACCTATACAGACCCAAGAGTTATATCGTTTTTTTTGCGTTATATCTGGCTTTGACAACAAGCGCAACCGTGTTATCCATCCAATGGAAACAGGATGCTAACCGGATATCTCGCGTCTTTGGCTGCGTGATGCCCGTCATCGCATTCGTATATGTCGTATCGCTGCACGTTGCCTTTGATTTGAGCATCGACTATAAAACCTACCATTTGAGGTATGATGCGTTGTTGTGTGTGGCGGCGGTTGTCCCTTCCTTTGTGCTGTTTTTTATCCACAATAAAATACAGTGGCTCAGGGGGTGTGCCGTCCTGTTTAGCGGCATACTTGTGGCAAGTTTTGGATATATGCTGTTTATCCTATTGATTTTTGTACCCCTGGGAGAGAGCCAGATTCTCCAAACGGCTTATTCGCCCAATCACACGTATGTGGCATGGGCCGTTTCGCATGACGAAGGTGCCCTTGGCGGAGATACGTGTGTGAATGTGCGGAATATCAGCAGAGACATACCTTGCTTGATTGGGACGCTGACTGCGCGGAGCGAAACCATATGGTCCGGCGGTTGGGGTGCAGAGCCCGCATTGGAATGGGAAGATGACGATACGCTTTTGATAAACGGTCGCCGCTATCCTCTGGCAGACAGGCGCGCTGCAAACGACAGAAACAACGCGCTCTACCATGCAAAATTGGGGGTGTATGTTCCGCAAAGAGAACCGAATGCCGTGTGATACGCATGGTGGGTTTCATGGCGATGGGGAGCGGTTGGAAACATTTGTGTTATCCGCGGAAGAAACGGAACGGATGCAACAGAATGTCGCAGAGAATGCGTTTTGGCACAGCATTAACCCAGAAAACAAGCGCCTGCTCTATGGCGGAGCAGAAGGATATTGGATGGATGGGTTGTTGCAGGGGCATGTTCCGGACATAGAAAATGGGTATTGTTGTGTCTATAACAAGCAAACCAATGTATCCGAATTTCCCAAAGCAGACGCATATTCTTGTAATGATATGATAGGCATCTATCCGGCAGATGACAATATTTTATATATTCTGGAAATGGATACGTGAGTAGAAAACGGCATTGGAATGGATGATGCGGGAATGGGGTTCCGTGCGATGAAACGCGGTTGGAATCCCTACAAAAACGGAGGGAGCGAGCAAATGGCAAGCAAACGGTCGGTTCAGATAGGGAGAATCACAGTGGGCGGCGGTGCACCTGTGTCCGTCCAATCCATGTTGAACACCAAGGCGGGGGACGCACAAGCGGCAGTTGCGCAGGCGAAGCGGCTGGAGACGGCGGGATGCGACATCATCCGGCTGGCGGTATCGGGGGAAGCGGATCTGGCCTGTGTGCGTGCGCTCAAAGAAGCGACCACCATGCCGGTGGTTGCGGACATCCAGTTTGATTACCGGCTGGCCATCGCCGCCATGGACGCGGGGGTGGACAAGGTGCGCATCAACCCGGGCAACATCGGGGGCAAAGACCGCGTGGCGCAGGTGGTATCCCGCGCCAAACAGGGCGGCATTCCCATCCGGGTGGGGGTCAACGCTGGGTCGGTGTCCAAGGATATTTTGGCCTGGTTTGGGACGGCATCAGCGGATGCATTGGCGGAGGAGGCGCTCCGGCAGGTGCACATGCTGGAGGAACTGGATTTTTATGACACGGTGGTGTCGCTAAAGGCTTCGGATGTGCCCACCATGCTTGCTGCCTATGAAAAGATGGCGGCTACATGCGATTACCCGCTGCATCTGGGCGTGACCGAAGCGGGGACCGCATATGACGGCACCATCAAGTCGGCGGTTGGGATTGGTTCGCTGCTTGCGCGGGGCATCGGGGACACCATCCGGGTGTCGCTGACGGCCGACCCGGTGGAGGAAATCCGGGCAGGGCGCGCCATCCTGCGTGCTTTGGGACTCCGGGCAGGAGAACCCGAGCTGGTCTCCTGTCCAACATGCAGCCGGTGCACCGTGGACCTCATCCGCATCGCGGAGGAGGTGCGTGCGCGGCTGGAAGGCGTCCATCGGCCCGTCAAGGTGGCAGTGATGGGATGTGTCGTGAACGGCCCCGGCGAGGCGCGGGATGCGGATATCGGCATCACGGGCGCAAACGGCGAGGGGCTTATCTTCCAAAAAGGGGAGATCGTAAAGCGGGTGCCCGAGGGGGAGATTGTAGAAGAGCTGTTCCGCATGATTGAGCAGATGGCATAAGCGAAAGAGAAAGCGGTGTTTGAGATTGGATCAGATTTTGGCCCTGTTAGAGGGGGCGGTGTTGAGCGAAACGGTGCAGGCATGCCGGGTGACGGCGCTCAAGCTGTTTAAAAAGAGCAGACGGATGGAGCTCAAGCTCTCCAGCACACAGCTGGTGGACAAAGCGGAGCTGGATGCGCTGCGGGATTTGCTGTGCCAAAAACTGGGGCTGGCGGAGGCCGTGGTGGAGATTGCGTATGAGGGCATGTCCCTCTCGTCCCACAATGCACAGGCCTTTTTTGACCATGTGTGCCCATATCTGCTGGCGGAAACGCCCGCGGCGCGTGCGCTGCTCATGGGCGCAGAGGCGGCCTATGCGGACGGGACATACACCATCTCGCTGCGGTTTGGCGGCGGGGCTGCCCTGCGCAGATACGGCGTGGACAAGCAGCTCGCCAGGCTGCTTGGCAGCATGTTTGGCGCCAAGTGCGCGGTGGTATTTGCGGAGGGGGAGGCCAATACCGATGCGCTGGTGGAGAGCATCCGGCGCACCAAACGCGCGGTGATCACCGAAACGGTACAGCATGTGGGCAACCCGGCGGGGCAGGAGCTGGTGGAAGCGCCGGCGCCACCGCCGCCCGAAAGCGGGGAGGAGCCGCCCAGCGACGTGGTGCTGGGGAAGGCGTTCACGGGGGACATCACGCCCATCGACCAAATTGACGAAAACAGCGGCCGGGTCATCGTAGAAGGCTTTATCGTCAAAAATGAGGACGGCGTCCGGGAACTGCGGAGCGGAAAGGTGCTGGTGGAGCTGTTTATAACAGACAATCACCATTCCATCGCCGCCAAGAAGTTTTTGAATGCGGACGAATACAAGGAGTTGAAGGATGAGCTGAAAAAACTCAAATATGTCCGCATCCGCGGCAAGGCGCAGTATGACAGCTATGCCAAGGAAGTGGGCATCATGGCGCAGGACATCATGAAGGCTACGCCCAAGGTGCGGATGGATACGTCGGAGGAAAAACGCGTGGAGCTGCATGCGCACACCACCATGTCCGCGCTGGATGCCACCACGCCCGCCAAGGCCCTGGTGGGTACGGCGGCCGACTGGGGGCACCGGGCCATCGCCATCACGGACCATGGCGTGGTCCAAGCCTTCCCCGAGGCCATGGATGCGCAGAAGGCGGCAAACAAGGCGGGCAAGGATATCAAGGTGCTCTACGGGGTGGAGTGTTACCTCATGGGGGACAGCGCCAAAATCGCTTATGATGACGTTTCCATGCCCATGGACGGCGATTTTGTGGTGTTTGACATCGAGACCACGGGGCTGTCTGCCAAATACTGTGAGATTATCGAGCTGGCGGGGGTCAAGGTGCAGAATGGGCGCATGACGGAGCGGTTCAGTGAGTTTGTAAAGCCCAGTACCCCCATCCCGTACCACATCACCGAGCTCACTCGCATTACAAACCAGATGGTGGCGGATGCGCCCCCCATTTCGGAGGTGCTGCCGCGGTTTTTGGACTTCGCGGATGGGTGCGTGTTGGTGGCACACAACGCCAATTTCGACGTTGGGTTTATCAAAAAGAAGGCGGAGGAGCTGGGCCTGTCTTATACGGGGTGCTATATCGACACGTTGGGGCTGTCCCGCCGGCTGCTCACCAAGATCAAGCGGCATAAACTGGACAAGGTGGCAAAGCAGCTGGGCATCCCCTTTGAGGGGCATCACCGCGCCATCAACGACGCGGAGGTAACCGCCAAAATTTTCCTGCAGTTTGCCGCCATGATGGAGCGCATGGGGATTGAGAATGTGAACCAGATCAACGAGCGCTTGGTCAACAGCGATGTGACCAAGTTTGTGGATACCTATCACACCATCCTGCTCGCCAAGAACAAGGTGGGGCTGCAAAACCTCTACACCCTTATCTCGGAGTCCCATCTGCACCATTTTTACCGTCGCCCGCGCATCCCAAAGAGTCTGCTGGACAAGTACCGTGAGGGGCTCATCGTCGGGTCTGCCTGTGAGGCGGGGGAGCTGTTTTCCGCGCTGGTGAGCGGCAAGGAGAAGAAGAAAATCCGCGAGATCGCGGCTTACTATGACTACCTGGAGATTCAGCCCATCGGCAACAACGAATTTATGATCCGCAACCAGACGGTGGCGGATGAGGAGGCGCTCCGAAACCTCAACCGCGAGATTGTCGCGCTGGGGGAGGAGCTGGGAAAGCCCGTGGTTGCGACCTGCGACGTGCATTTCCTAAACCCCGAGGATGAGGTGTACCGCCGCATCCTGCTGGCGGGACAGGACTTTGACGATGCGGACAACCAGGCGCCGCTGTACCTGCGAACCACGCGGGAGATGCTGGCAGAATTTTCCTATTTGGGGGAGCAGAAGGCCTATGAGGTGGTGGTGACCAACACCAACCGCATCACGGACCAGATTGAGGATATGCTGCCCATCCCCAAGGATACCTATCCGCCCGAGATGCCGGGCGCGGAGGAGGACATCCAGCGCCTGTCCATGGAGACGGCGGTGCGTATGTATGGCGAGCCGCTGCCTGAGATCGTGAAAACCCGCATGGATAAGGAGCTGGGCTCCATCATCAAGCACGGGTTCTCGGTTATGTATATGATCGCGCAGAAGCTGGTGGCCAAATCGCTGTCTGACGGCTATTTGGTTGGGTCGCGTGGTTCGGTTGGGTCGTCTTTTGTCGCATTTTTGTCGGGCATCACGGAGGTCAACTCCCTCCCGCCGCACTACCTGTGCCCCAACTGCAAGCACTCGGAGTTTGTGGACAACAGTGTGTACAGCTGCGGCGCCGATCTGCCCGATGCGGTATGCCCCAAATGCGGCACGAAGTATAAAAAAGAGGGGTATGACATCCCGTTTGAGACCTTCCTAGGCTTTGATGGGGACAAGGAGCCCGATATTGACCTCAACTTCTCGGGGGAGTATCAGCCCAAGGCGCATAAATATACCGAGGTGCTGTTTGGGGAGGGCAACGTGTTCCGTGCGGGCACCATTGGCACCTTCGCGGCGGCGACGGCATTTGGCTATGTGAAAAAGTATGCCGAGGAGCGGGGGCTGTCTTATAACCGGGCGGAGACGGCGCGGCTGGTGAACGGCATTACAGGCATCAAGCGCACCACGGGCCAGCACCCGGGTGGAATTATGGTGCTGCCCCGCGCCAACAATATCCATGAGTTCACGCCCGTGCAGCACCCGGCGGACGACAACGACACCGACATCATCACCACCCACTTCGACTACCATTCCATCAGTGGGCGACTCTTAAAGCTGGATATCCTGGGGCACGACGATCCCACCATGATTCGCAAGCTGGAGGATCTCACGGGGCTCAATGCGCAGACCATCCCCATTGACGACGGGCCCACCATGAGCCTGTTTACGGGGACCGAGGCGCTGGGCGTCACCCCGGAGGAGATCCGCTCGCCGGTGGGAACCTATGCGGTCCCTGAGTTTGGGACCAAGTTCGTCCGGCAGATGCTGGTGGACACCAAGCCCACCACCTTTTCCGAACTCATCCGCATCTCGGGTCTGTCTCACGGCACCGATGTGTGGAGCAACAACGCGCAGGATTTGGTGCGGGCGGGGACGGCGACCCTGCCCGAGGTGATCTGTACGCGGGATGACATCATGCTGTACCTGCTCCAAAAGGGCCTTGAGCCGCTCCAGGCGTTTAAGACCATGGAGAACGTCCGAAAGGGCAGGGGGCTTACCGAAAAGGAGGAGTCCCTCATGCGGGAGCATAACGTGCCTGAATGGTACATCCAGTCCTGTAAGAAGATCAAATACATGTTCCCCAAGGCGCATGCGGCCGCGTATGTCACCATGGGCTTCCGCATCGCCTATTACAAAGTGCATTACCCCATGGCGTTTTATCTTGCCTATTTTACCATCCGAGGGGGGGATTTTGAGGAGAGCACCTTAATCCATGGCAAGGAGAAGGTGCTGGCGACGCTGGACGACTATCAGGCGCGTTTCAACGAGCTCACGGCAAAGGAGAAAAACTTCATAACCCTGCTGGAAGTGGTATTGGAGATGTATGCACGGGGACTGGAATTCTTGCCCCTTGACCTCTACAAGTCCGACGTGCGCGAGTTTGTGGAGGAGGACGGCAAGATCCGCCCGCCCCTTCGGACGGTGCCGGGGTTTGGCGAAACTGCACAGGAGAGCCTTGCAGCTGCAAGAAAAGACGGCCCCTTTTTGTCCGTTGAGGACATCAAGCGGCGGACCACGCTGTCCGCAGCCGTCATCCAGAACTTGCAGGAGGCGGGTGTGTTAGACGGGCTTCCCGCGACCAACCAGGTCAGTTTGTTTGATTTTTAGCCTATGCGTCATAAAAGAATGGCAAGTGGGCATGCTAGAACATGGATACCGCGTCTATCCTGTGCATAGGAATGATAGGGGGGTGAAATGCCATGGAAGCACCAAACAAAGGGCGCATTGGCCGTGCCGGCGCAATGAAGATTTTGCTGTGGAGCGCGCGGGCGATCTTGGTTGCGGCCGTCATCGGCCTGATTATATGGTTCGTTTGGCAGTTCCGGGATATGACCGCGGCGGACATGGTGGCATATACGCCCGATGACCTGGTTCTGGGCGCGCGGGTGGTGCTGGCCATGTATGCGGTCAAGTCGGTTTCCATCGTTTTTCCGCTCCATGTGTTGTTTATCGGGGTTGGTCTGATTTTTTCGCCGGTTGAGGCATTTTTGATCAATGCCATGGGCTCGTTTGTATGTGCGGTGCTGCCTTATTGGGTGGGCCGGGCGACGGGCAAGGAAGTGATCAACCGCCTGATGCTTCGGTACCATTGGGCAGAAAAGGTGCTGAACATCCAGGAAAAAAACGCTTGGTTCTTCACCTTTTTGCTCCGGCTGGTTGGGCTCTTGCCTGGCGACGTGATCAGTATGGTTCTGGGATCTACCGGCATCCCGTTTTGGCAGTATGTCACGGCGTCGGTGGTAGGGATGCTGCCCGGCATGGTGACGACGACTTTTTTGGGCGTGACGGCGACCGACCCGACCTCGCCGGCTTTTATCGCATCCTGTATCGCAAAGGTGATGTTTATGGCGGCCGCATGTGTGCTGTACCGTTGGATGGTGCGCCACAAATCACAGGATAGCGAGGAACCCGCTTCTGAAGAGACGGAAGCGCATCCAGTATTTGGTCAGAAGTAGCTGGTGTGGGCGGTTTCAAGAATACAGGCTTGATTTACGGTTACCTTTTTCTTGGATCATGTGACATACATTCTTTTGTAACCCGATGAGCCTTAAAAAGTTTAAAAATCCATTGACAAAGCAGGACAGATCTTGTATAATCTTAATTGCAATACTGAAAAAGAAAGGACCCATTATGATGGACGATACCGATAGTAGCGACGCTGACCGAAGTAACACGTATCGCCAATTTAATAGATGAAAAAAGCATAACCTGCGTCAAATCATTTGACAGCAGGCTATGCTTTTTTATATTTCTTTTTGCTGATCACCGCTGAAAGCGGTCAGAAAT
>CALYAO010000041.1 GCA_944393605.1 uncultured Clostridia bacterium | reverse complement strand
GGAAGGGCATCCACCGGCTCAAAGTGCAAGATCTTTTTGTGCGCTTCCATCGAGCGCTCGATGATGGTCTCATCCAGGTGTTCTTCAATAAATGATAGTAATTCCTCTAATGATTGCAAGATTCATTCTCCTTTGCTCTGCGCTTCCTCTTGGAAAAAGTATGCCCCAAAATACGTGACCGTATTGGCCCCATTGATATAATTCATGCCCGCCACCTTCGCAAGCTCGGACACAAAAATGCCATGTGCCTCCAAGGAGGACAGCGCACGGTCGGGGTGCCGGCAGGGCTCATTCGTCTGGCATGCACAGACCGGGCAGATGGTGCAACCACCACCCGCGAGCTGAAAATCCATGGAAGGAATTGCTGCCTTGACCACAGGGGTCATGCGGTCTGTAACCGCCAAATATGTCTCCTTGGCCCGCCGCATCCCCTCAATGTCAAAGGAGTCCTCCAATTTTCCAACCGTCTGGTATACCAAGGCATATGCATACCCTTTTACCTTTTCCATGAGCGTATGGACATCCCCCACGAGCGGCGGACAGGTCCAATTTTTGCCATAATTGCCGCATTGATTAGACGCGCACAAGTCGCGCAGCTCGGGCGCGAAGGGAATCTCCGACACCCGAACCACGGCGGCCTTGTGCGCGCCCAAACCGATCAGCTTGTCACACAATTGATCGTAAGTATTCATTGTATCACCTTGTTATGCCGTGCAGAAGGAAAGTGCAACGTCTGCAGCGGAAGCCGCGTCAGGCGTATAGCTGTCCGCACCGATGCTGTCACAGTAGTTCTGCGTGACAGGTGCACCGCCGATCATAATCTTCTGGCGCATACCCTCGCCACGTACCTTGTCCACCACGTTCTTCATCTCGCTCATGGTGGTGGTCAGCAGCGCGGAGCACGCAATGATGTCCGCATCATGCTCCTTGGCAGCTTCCACGAACTGCTCGGGGCTCACATCAACACCCAGGTCGATCACTTCCAGGCCTTTGCCCTCCATCATCATCTTCACCAGGTTCTTACCGATGTCATGCAGGTCACCTTTTACCGTCCCGATGACAACTTTGCCCTTGGACTCCACGCCCTCGCTTACCAGATGAGGCTGCAGAATGGAGATACCGGCATTCATCGCGCGCGCTGCAATCAAGACTTCAGGAACAAATACTTCGTTGTTCTTAAACTTCTCGCCGATGACGCTCATTCCGGACAACAGGCCTTCTTCCAGAATCTGCTTGGGCGAAATGCCTTCGTCGATGGCCTGCTGCACCAATTCTTTCACCTTCGGTGCGCGTCCCTGTTGCAACAGTGTACTCATTTCCTCCAAAATAGCCATTGTTCAACTCTCCTTCTTTCCTCTTATATTTCTAAATTTACCGGGGGACATCCCCACGATTTTTTTGAACACTTTGGTATAATAACTCTGGTCCTCAAAGCCAACCAGGCCCGCAACGTCCACCAAACTGACCGAATCTCCCACCAGAAGCTCTTTGCTCTTTTCCACCCGCACCCGGTTGATGTAGCTCGTCAGCGTGGTGTTCATCTCATCTTTAAAGATCTTGCTGAGATAGGATTTGCTGAGGTATACATGACCCGCAATATCATCCAACGTCAGCTTGCCCCGGTAATTGGCATTGATATAGCTCATGACCTTGAACAAAATGTCCGAATGCTTGACATCCTTAAATTCGAACACATAACTGATAAACCGGTCAATCACCGTTGCCAGCCACGCGGACAGTTCCTCCACCGTATGAAATGCCTCAACCTCTTTTCGGTAGTTGCTGGAGAGCAGGAAAATCTGCTGGGTCTGCGCGCCCCCCTCGATCGCGGAACGGGACAGCAACACCACCAGCTCCAGCACCCGATCTTTGATGGTCGCGAGGTCACCGTTGCTGCAGAAAAAGATATATCCGAGCAGCTGGTTTAGCAGCTCCTTGGAATGCTGTTTGTCGCCGCTGGCAATGGCAGATTGCAGGCGTTTTTCCAGCTCAATGGGATACGAGCTGTCTTCCTCAATGGCATCCCGCACTTTATAGATGTCATTGAGCATGGCATCCTGGTCGATGTCTTCTGGCTGCTTATGTACGAACACTGCCACCATCAGCTCCGCCATGTCCGTTACCACAGACGTCTCCACATGCGGAACGCCCGAAGGATCAATCCCCTCCTGCCAAAAATCCGACGGATCTCCCATCACGATGGGACCCGAAAGGACACCGATTTCGGGCCGCCCCAGTTCATCCGGCGAAGCAGCGGCGATAAAAATAAATCCCTTGGGACAGTAATAGATATACCGCCCGCCCCATCGCTGCGCTTCATAGCAACCGTAGCGATGCGTATTGATGTAATCGCAGCCCTGGCAGGAAGCACAATACCCTTCTTTTGGAATATTGCGGCCTTGGATGTCAAAGACGCGGCAAGCGACGCCGCTCACCTGCGCAAAATGGCGGGTATTCTCAACATATTTTTTCTTTTGTTCTTCTGTCAAGACATACCACCTCATCCTTGTTTATTGTACCGCCAGCCCCACTAAAATGCTATGACATTCTTACGATTTTTTGTAGTATCTTCTTTTTTTCCATGCCATATGTATCATCTTCTTAAAAAACAAGAGGATACTACAAAAAAAACATCATATCCTGCTAGGCAACCGCGCCTATTTTTGCTATGATTATGAAAGAAACAAACTGTTTGGCATTTGGCAGCACCTAGCAACCAACACCGTTCCTGTCTTCCCGCATCGCAGGTTCCCCCAGCGAACGCAGGCATAACAGGTATTTCGGAAGTTTTTCATTGCGCGTTTCATGTCATACGAAATCAATAGGAGGGGTTACATATGTTTACCATAACAGTCTGTGCGCCGGACAAAGCGCCTATCAGCCGCACCTACGATGCACCTGTCCTGCTGTCCGATGTGCTGGAGGCCGTCCACGCGCCCCACGACATGCCCTGCGGCGGCAGGGGAACGTGCGGCAAATGCCGCGTCACAGCCCAAGGCACTTTGAGCGAGCCGTCCGATGCCGAATTGACTCATTTGTCTGAGGCCGACCTGGCAAGCGGAATCCGCCTGTCCTGTCAGACATATGCCACGGGCGATGCCACTGTTTATTATACCACAAATGCGGACACGGTGCAAGCCATCAGCACGGGGTTTATGCCTGACTTTCCCCTGCATCCATCCACCACAACCGACACCTGTCTGGGCGTCGCGGTGGACATCGGAACCACCACCATCGCCGCTTACTTATATGCCTTTCCGGCGGGCAAGTGCATCAAAACGGTATGTGAACAGAATGCGCAGGCACGCTACGGGGCAGATGTCATCTCGCGGATTGAGTATGCGACCGCAGGGGGACTTTCCAAACTGCAGGAGGCCATCACAGAGCAGATTGCGCGCATGATCGGCATGCTCACGCTCGAGCAGCCAGACACCGTGGTCATCACGGGCAACACCACCATGCTGCACCTCTATGCCGGTTTGCCCGTAGACGGCATCGCCAAAGCGCCGTTTACGCCCACCAGCTACTTTGGGCAGTGGCAGGGGCGCACCTATCTCCCCCGCTGCATCTCCGCCTATGTGGGCGCAGATATCACCACGGCCATCCTCGCCAGCGACATGAAAAAAGACACCACCTCGTTCCTGGTGGACATCGGTACCAACGGCGAGATGGCACTCTGGCACAACGGAGGGCTGCTGTGCTGCTCCACCGCGGCCGGCCCCGCCTTTGAAGGTGCTGGCATCACACACGGTATGCTGGCGGCAGACGGTGCCATCAACAAGGTATACATAAAAGATGGCGCCATCGCATATGAGACCATCGGCGGCGTCCCCGCCAAGGGCATCTGCGGCACGGGGCTCATAGATGCGATCGGGTGTATGCTGGACCTGGGTGTTTTGGATGAAACGGGCTATCTGGAAGAGGATTACCAGATCGGGGACAGCGGCATCTACATCACCACGCAGGACGTGCGCGCAGTGCAGCTTGCCAAGGCCGCCATCTCCGCCGGCATTGAAACGCTTCTGCACAAAGGCGGCGTTTCGGTATCCCAGCTGGATGCGTTTTACATCGCGGGCGGCTTCGGCAGCATGATTGACCAAAAGAGCGCCGCACGCATCGGCCTCATCCCAACCGAGGCACTTCCCAAAGTCAAGGTGCTTGGCAACGCAGCGGGCAATGGCGCGGCCATGCTGCTGCTTTCCCAAGAAAAGCTGGCAGAGTCCGAACAGGTGGGCAAAGAGGCCGAGGCCATTGAACTGAGCGGGGATGATTACTTCCGGGATTGCTACATTGAAAAAATGATGTTTGAATAAAAAAAAGACGGTATGGCCGCTTGGGTCATACCGTCTTTTTTTATCTTGCTTTTCTGCAAAATGGAAAAAATTTTTTCACTACCCAACATTTTCCCCCTCCCATTCGTTTATCTGGTGAAAAGCATGTAGGAGGTGTCACGTTTGCAAACTTCATGGCGCGCGGATGAAGCAATTACACAGACGTATGCGCGGTATGCCGACATGGTGTACCGGATCGCCTATCTGATGCTGCAAAACAGCGCAGAGGCGGAAGACATCCTCCAAGATGTTTTTATCCGATTGTTACGAAACCCTACCCCATTTCACAGCGAAGAGCACCAGAAGGCCTGGCTCATCACAACGGCCAAAAATGCCGCACGGGACCTTTTAAAGAGCGCATGGCGGAAGAAAACCACCGCCATCACACAGGTCCCTGAGCCTATCTATCCGGATCACACATCCATGGGGAGCGATGTGGCAGCCGCCGTTTTTGGACTGGGAGAAAAGTACCGTATTCCCTTATATCTTTACTACTACGAGGGATACAAAACGGAAGAAATTGCAAAGATGCTACAGATTCGTCCCGCCACCATTCGATCCCGGCTGCACACCGCCCGCAAAAAACTCAGGCTCATGTTAGAAGAGGAGGAATCCAGCGATGCGTAAATCCGAACTGAATCAATTTTTGGACTCCCTTGCCCCCACTGCGGCACAAAAAGATAAGGTGCTAGACGCCATCTTGAAAGGAGAGCAAATCATGCATACACGTAAGATGAAACTATCTTTGGCCCTGGTTGCGACCCTCGTCGCAAGCCTTGTGGGCCTCACCGCCATGGCAGCCGCATTCGGCTGGCACGAAAAGCTCATTGCCTATCTATCCCCCACCGCAACACAGATGGATGTACTGGGTGATGCGTCCAACGCGCCCCAGGTGACGGCGACGGACAACGGCGTCACGGTCAGTGTCCTGCAAACCCTCACGGATCAACACGGCATCTACATCCTCTATGACGTCACCGTACCCGACTCGGTGACGCTGCCTGAGGATGTCACCTGGGAGCTCAGCCATCTGGGTATGGATACGGCCGCCGCAGGAACCGGCCAAGTTGCCATGGGCTCGGGCGGAGCCGATGTGATCGCGCGCACCGACCATACGCTGACCATCCTGCAGCGGGACATATGGACCGACGCCATCACAAACGACCAGAAGGTCTCCCTTACCCTGCAGAACCTGGTCCGGTACGACAGCACTGGAGACGACATCCAGCAGGAGGTCTTGGTGCCCTGTCAATTCGATCTCACATGGACGCTGCACTACACCGATTCCACCACCACATTTGACGTGAATCAGCCCGTTGACATCACGGGCAGCAACCACAACGTGCTGACATCCATCAGCCTTTCCCCCATGACCTTGTGGATCACCGTGACCGGGGACGACGTGCTCGGTGCCATCAAACCCTGGATCACCTACCACAATGGCGAGACCTTCCAGATCACCCAGGAAGACCGTTCCGCCAGCTACCTATTCTTAAACGACGCCGACCAGACGGGCGGTACCTGCAGCATCAGCTATGCCTTTGACCGCATCACCGATCTGTCCGAAATCGCAAGCATCACGGTGGGCAACGTTGTGGTCCCCATCTCCTAATCCCATTCAAAAAGCGGCATCCCCCCTGGAATGCCGCTTTTGCTTATCATTACACGTCGCTGCCCCAGACCTCCATCTGGTTTAAGGCCGCAAAGTTCTGGCTTTCTTTGATCTGCAGCGGATCCAGCCGCTCCAGCTTGACCCACTCGGTCTCCCGCATGGGATAGGACACCACCTGCGCCTCGCTGGACTTCTGGAGGCTGAGCTCTAGGGTCTTCCCATCCGAAAACTGGATGTTGGCGGTATGCCAGTAGGTATCATGCTCTTTGCCTTCCTCGTTGACCGAATAGTCGCTCCGAAGGGTCAGCGTGAGCTTATCTGTCTTGATCTTCCGTCCAAAATAGATGGTAAACGACAGGTCTTCATGCACGGCGCCGCCCCATGACTGATAGGGATACGCGCCATGCCCGCCCGGGGTCGCGATGCCGTCAATGGCGTTTCGCGGGAAGAAATCCCCCTCATTGCGCGTCACGCGGTTGGCATATGCATGCGGAAAACACCGCACCTCCCCCGCTTCCACCGCGCAGGAGGACTTGGGGTTGCTCCACTCGGGCGCATCGGGGTCATTGACCTCGGACGCCAGCCGGATGTCCAGCGGATTGTATGCCAGATTCCGGTAAGTGCCAATCTCCTCACGGGTCGCCGTCCACACGCGGACGGTCTGCGGCCCGTCAAACTTCCCCGGCGCGAAGCCCTTTGTGGCCTCTCCCGTCGGGATGGGGAACCGATAGGACCCCGCCGGCACATACAGCAGGCAGGGCGCATAGCCCGCCACGGCATCCACCCACACGTGGGCCGTCCCCTGAACGCCAATCTCCAGACTGTCCCCTTCTGCATATGCCGCAATGGTGAGAATCGCCTCGGTCTCCCCCGCCGCATTTTCCATCAAATTGCCCGCCGCCGTCACGCGGCCCACACGTACATAGGTTTTACTGTCCAATATGCTCATTTCTCCGCCTCCATGGTTTTTGGTAGGCCCCACTGGGCCATCAATGTATCAAAAATGCCCGCACACGCGATGGTGTCCGATAGGGGCATGATCTCACTCTCTGTCCTGCCTGCGCACAGCAAATCCCGCACATGCGCAATCTCATAGCAGAAACCATCCTCATACTCGTCCGTAAAAACCTCCTGGCAGACACCCGCGCTGTCATACCGCTCTGCCCGCCGGCAATCCCAAAACTTGTGCAGCTTAATAAATCCGTCTGACCCATACAGATACGCGGCGCCGTCCGCTAGCGCGTTAAAACCGCACGCAACGTTGGCCACCACGCCGCCCGGAAAGGACATGGACACCGCCGCATACTCATCCACCCCGGTGCGCCCGATGTCCGCCACGCCGCACACCCGCTGCGGAACACCCAGCAGCCCCATACAGAACTCAATGGGATACACCCCAACGTCATAGAGCGCGCCGCCGGCCAGCTTGGGATCAAACAGCCTGTCCTCCGCGTCAAACGGCATGTACCCGCAAAAGTCCGCCCGGACATAGGCCAGTCGCCCAATCTTGCCCGCAGCGACCCATGCCTTTGCCGCTGAAAATGCAGGCAGGAACCGAGACCACATGGCCTCCATGAGAAAAACGCCCCGCTCCCGCGCAAGCGCCGTAAGCTCCTCCGCATCCCGCCGGGTGAGCACCATGGGCTTTTCGCACAGCACGGCCTTGCCCGCCATGAGACACTTCCGGATGGCATCCGCATGATGGCTGTGTGGCAGACCAATATAGACCACATCCACTGCCGGGTCCAACAGGAGCGCATCGTATCCGCCATAGGCCGCAGCCCCCGCATAAGGCGCCGCAAACGCTTCCGCACGGGCCTTCTCCCGCGCCGCCACCGCAGCCAGCCGCACGCCTTCCACCGTCTTTAGCACCTTGGCAAACCGGGTGGATATACGACCGGCCCCCAGGATTCCAAAACCGATTTCCAAGAAATTCCACGCCCCTTTCCCGCGATCTACTCCTATCATTATGCCAAACCCCGTGCCCAAAGTCAAGAAAAAAATCCGTTTGCGGTTGACGGGCCGCCATCAGCGTGGTATGCTATACATGCGTTTGTGGCAGAGGATACCTCAAACGCATACCAATATGGCTTCATCTCATGAAAGGAGCGGTTGTACGCATGGCACAGCACATTCAAGTTGTCCCGTATGATCCCGCATGGCCGGCCCAGTTTGAACGGGAGGCGGCTCTCCTCACCCACATCTTCGGCGGCGAGCTCGTCGCAGTCTACCACATTGGCAGCACCTCGGTGCCCGGCCTTGCCGCCAAACCCATCATTGACATCCTGCCGGTTGCATCCCATATCGAGCAGGTCGAATCGCACTACGCAGAATTGGAAAACATTGGATATGAATGCCTAGGGGAATTCGGCATTCCCGGCAGGCGATATTGCCGCAAAGGCGGCGTGGAGCGCACCCACCAGCTCCATTTCTTTGACCAGACCAACACCCGCGACATC
Organism: uncultured Clostridia bacterium; assembly: GCA_944393605.1. GTDB lineage: Bacteria > Bacillota > Clostridia > UBA1381 > UBA9506 > CALYAO01. The sequence continues at coordinate 26,508 of CALYAO010000041.1, read as the reverse complement.
GTGCGGCACCTCGCTGTCCGAGACTATCTGCGCACCCATCCTGCCGACGCAGCACAGTACGCTGCACTCAAAATCCGGCTGGCGCAGCAGTTTCCCTATGACATCGAAGCCTACTGTGACGGCAAGGCAGACTTCGTGCAAGCGCTGGAGCGCCGCGCCGTCACATGGTGGCATGAAACAGGGAAAAGCTGTACGTAAGCATCAACAAGATCAAAACAAGGGACCCAAGTGGGCCCCTTGTTTTGATTCTAATCCAGTGAGTCATGAAACGCATCCCAGGCCGCCCAGTCGTCCTCCTGCATGCGCGAAGGGCACAGCTTGCCGCTCGCATCATAGTGCCGGACAACATGGTCCGCCGGAATGTCTAGCTCCTCCATCAGTTGCTTCACAAGCTCTCGCGTGTATGACACTGCCTTCTTGTAATTCCCGTCCGCATTCACGCAGATTTCCACCCCAATGCTGTTCTGGTTGGTGATCCCGTGCTGCCCATTGCCATCCCCACAGTGCCAGGTATAATAGGTATAATAGTCATTCACCTGCAGCGGCCCTTGGTCATCCACAAAAAAGTCCGCACTGGAGCCCTGGTTGGCACGGTTAAAAAACGTATAGTGATTCATGGCATCCGCGCCCTTTTCGGTGTTGCTCGTCTCATGGATCACAATATATTGGATGTCCCGTTTGGTGCGTTTCTTCTCGGTTCGATTGTATGCAATTTGGTAGGCGATGGGTTCGCGCGGCTCGGGTTCGCCATACTGCGCATGCAGCACCGCCACCATGACCGGCGAGCTAACCGCAAAGATTACCACCGCCAAAAACAGCAAGAAACGCGGATAATTGATTTTTCTCCTATGACGTACCGTTTGTGCCATACCTGCCATCCTTTGTATGTATGTGACCTACTGTTTAGTATAGCACATCTGTGCCCAAAAGGACAGGGTGCAAATCTTACAAATTTGTGAATATTCGCGACCGCTGTCTGGGAAGCGCGTATTTCCAAAAATAGTACACAAAAACGTAAAAAAGATCATTGCATCCAAAAACCACCTGCGATATAATGAACGCGTTTATATGTATCTGTTCCAAGAACACAAATGAGCACCGGTATCATTGGTAGGAGGTAATATTTCATGGCAAACGAACGCAGCGTTCTGCGCCAACTGGCGCACAAATATTGGGAAATCGCCCATTCTGACCACAATGCGGAAGTCATCCGGCTGCACCGTGCAGTCAACGACCTTTCTCCCATCCGCCCTGTCGTGCTGCTGAGCGAAATCCCCTGGCATCAGATGAACATCAATGACGAGCTCACGTTGGTCTGCGAAGACCCCATCCTGCGCAAGGCGGAAGAATATCTGCGCCGGGTACTCTTTCAATACAAATATTTTCCGGGCGACATGGTTGTTCGGCCCTTTTTGCCCATCCACAAACGGTTCACCGATGACGGCATCGGGGTCACGGTAGATGAATCCACCCTCGCCGCGGACAAGGGCAACCACATCATCTCCCACGAATATCACGACCAGCTTGCCACTGAGGAAGACGTCGAGAAGCTGCACAACCGCACCATCGTCTATGACCATGCCGGCAGCATGGCGGAGCTGGAGCGGGTCGCAGATGTGATCGGGGACATCCTCCCCGTCAAGCTGCACGGTTTGGAACACCTCTACATCAGCACCTGGGACGACATCGCGCGGTACCGCGGCGTTACCAACCTGCTCATCGACCTCGCTGAGCGCCCCGCATTTACCCATAAAATCGTCCGAAAGCTGACCGACATCACGCTGGATACCATCCGGCAATACGAGGAGCTCGGCCTATTGGAAGCCGAGCCCTATGAGCTTCACTGCACCTGTGCCGCAACGGCTGACCTGCCGCCGCTTGCTGATGGCGAGCACGTGACCCGCAAAAACATCTGGGGCCGCGGCATGGCACAGATCTTCTCCACGGTTTCGAAGGAAATGCGAGAGGAATTCGACATCAACTACATGAAGGAGACCATCGGCCAGTGCGGACTGTCGTACTATGGCTGCTGCGAACCGCTGGACAAGATGGTCGACGTGGTGGAAAAACTGCCCAATCTGCGCAAAATCTCCATCACGCCTTGGGCCGATGTGGACGTTGCAGCGGAAGCCATCGGGAAGAAGTATGTGCTGGCGAATAAGCCCAATCCAGCCGCTGTCGCGTTGTCCCAGCTAGACGTTCCTGCGCTGGAAGCAGAGCTCACCAAAACGCTCGACGCATGCCGCAGAAACGGGTGCAGCTGTGACATCGTGCTAAAGGACATCAGCACCTGTCACAACCGCCCCGAAAATATCTTTGAGTGGGAACAGACCGCCATGCGGCTGGTGCAGTCCTACTAAAAAAATCAGCGATTACGCTTTTCCCCTGCCCACTGGTGCAGGGGCTTTTTTTGTGCTTTTCTCGCCGCAAATACACCGATCTGTTTGCATGATTCGGACAAAATGGGTCATACTGTTAGCAGAAGTGTAAAACGACCGAAGGAGGAAATTGCGATGCATACACATAGAAAAGCCTGGATGGGCGTGTGCGCGGCGCTGCTGTCTGCCGTGCTTCTGTCAGGCTGCACGGGCACAGACGAAAAGGACGGCCAGGAGACGCTCTATCTGTTTAATTCCAAAGGGGAAAATGCGGAACAGTTCCAGCAGATGTGCGATGATTTCACGGCGGAAACGGGCATCCCGACCAACGCCTTCTCCGTGGGATCGGGTCAGGACGCCATCGAACCCCTGCGCGCCCAGATGAATTCCAAAAATCCGCCGGCCATCTTCTCCATGCAGGGCATCAAAGAGCTGCATGAGTGGAAGGAAAGCGGCCGCGCACTGGATCTTACCACCGTCACCGACCCCGACTTCAAACAAATCGTGGACGGCATCCCCGCCGATCTGCGCCTCACCACAGACGGCCAGGCCATCTATGGGATTCCCTATAACGTGGAAGGATACGGTTTCATGGTGGATTCCCAGATGATTGCGGACCTGTTTGGAGCTGACAATGCAGAGGCCGTCATTGCCGCCCTGCGGGACTGCTCCTACGAGGAGTTCCAGGCATTCTGCGAAGCGGCTGATGCCTATATCGAGGCGCCCTCCGCCGCATCCGTTGCCCTATCCGGAAATACGTTCCAATTTTTGCCACAAAAAACGGGCCGCGCACAGAAGCTGACGGGCGTATTCGCATTCGCCGGCTCAGAGGACTGGACATATGGCGACCACCTGGTGAATGTGGCGCTAAATGCTGTATTTGCCACCGCCGCCGAAGCCAACGCCGCGACCGACACGCAGCTGGACAGCCTCCAGGGGCCGCTCACGGCCTATGCCGAAGCGCTGGACTTCATCACTCAGCATGTCGGCGGCTTAAAAGGCGCAACCCCGCGCGGCAGCGACCTCATCAGCGCTGCAGGTTTTGGCTATGACCAATCGGTTCAGATGTATGCGGACGGCAACGATATCTTCCTCCAACAGGGGAACTGGGCGGCAGAAAACATCGCCAAGGTGGATGCGGAAGTGGCCAACCGCTCCAGCTTTATCCCCATTAAGCTCCCCCTCACAGATGACATGATCAAGACGGGGAAAACGGCCGCGGAGTTCAACCGCTGCATCCCGGTGTACGCGCCCAACTACTATGCCATCAACGCCAAGGCCTCCGAAACCGCGCAGCAAAACGCCATCCGGTTTCTCACTTGGATGCAAAAGCCTGAGAATGTGCAGAAGTATATCGTCGGCTCCTTCCGGGCCGTGCCCTACAACGCGACGCCCGACACCGAGCTGACCGATTCCCTGAGCAAATCCATTTTGCAGTATATGCAGGAGGGCCGCACGCTGTCAGCGCCCTACCACGGTACACCGGGCACCTGGTCCAGCGACGTCCTTGGCCGAAAGCTCATGGAAGAGTATCTAACCAAGGCGGACTGGACGGAGGCCGATTATGCGGCCATCGCCGAATACGGCATCAGCACCTGGAAAGAACGCAAGGCGGCACAGTCATAAGAACCGTTCACCAGACAGCAGCGTCCGTTTGCGCACCGGAGCGCGGACGGGCGCTGCCGCCATCCATCCGGGAAGGAGGACACCCCATTGGACCGGTATTATAAACGATGGTTTTGGCTGCTTGTGCTGCCTGCCATCCTGCTGTTTGTCTGTATCATCGCCCTCCCCTTTCTCATCGGGGCGGTCTATTCCTTTACCTCCTGGCGGGGCACCTATTTCGCAGGGGGTTCCTTGGCCCAGTCCTTCGTGGGACTGGACAACTATCGCAGTGCGTTCGCAAACGAACAGTTTGTCCATGCGCTGCTCTATACCACCCTATACACCGTGGTTGCAGTGATTGCCATCAACCTGGTCGCACTGGCGCTCGCCCTCATGCTCAACAACATCCGCCGGGGCGCAGGGCTATTCCGGACCGTGTTCTTCCTGCCCAACATGCTGGGCGGTCTCGCCATGGGCTTTGTGTGGCAGTTCATCTTCCAGGTGGTATACACCGAGCTGCTGTTCTCCCCCGACGGGATTTTGCACGTGGAGTTTTTGCGGTACATGACGCAGGACGGCACCAAGGCCCTGTTTGCGCTTGCCATCATGACGACCTGGCAGAGTGCGGGCTATATGATGCTGATCTACATCGGAGGGCTAAACGCCATCCCAGGCGACCTATACGAGGCGGCACAGATAGACGGCGCGGGACCGGTGCGCCGGTTTTTCAAGATCACGCTGCCCCTGCTCATGCCTTCCATCACGGTGGTGCTGTTTTTGACGCTTGCCAATTCCTTTAAGCTCCTGGACCAAAACGTCGCACTCACAGACGGCGCCTTCGGCTCCCGGCTCATTGCGCTCCAGATCCTCCGCACCACGCAGGACATCACGCCGCCCAACTATGGCGTTGCACAGGCACAGGCAGTCATCTTTTTTGTCATCGTCGCAATCATCTCCCTGCTGCAGGTTTGGCTGACACGGCGCAAGGAGGTGGAATTTTAAATGGGACATCCAGGCAGACACTATTTTGGGGGGCGCAAGCTGAGCCGCGCGGTGCTCTACCTCGTCTTGACCGCCCTGCTGCTGTACACGCTCATGCCGCTTGTCTTTTTGGTGATCAATTCCTTCAAAGGGCAAGCGGAGATCGTCCGCAATCCGCTGGCACTCCCTGACGAATTCACCTGGGACTACATTGCCCGGGCTTTTACCGCCATCCATTTCCCCCAGGCACTGGGGTACACCCTGCTCATCACCGTCCTGTCCGAGGCGATCATCGTCCTGTGCTCTTCGTTGTGTGCATGGGCCATCACCCGGCGCCGGGGCACACTGCCCACCGTCGTCTACCTCTGCTTTGTCGCCGCCATGCTTATTCCCTTCCAGGCGGTCATGTATCCGCTCATGAGCATGATGGACACCGTTGGTCTCAAAAACATCCCCGGCCTTATCCTCATGTACGGGGGCTTTGGCATGTCGCTGTCCATCTTTTTGTACTGTGGGTTTATCAAGGCGGTGCCACGCGGCGTGGAGGAAGCGGCACTCATCGACGGCGCGGGGATCTTCCAAATCTTTTTTCGCATCGTGTTCCCGCTCATCAAATCCACCACCGTGACGGTCATCATCCTAAACGGCATGTGGATTTGGAACGACTACCTGCTTCCCTACCTCACGCTGGGAACATCCGAGCAAAAAACGCTGGTCCTGGAGCTCTTTTATGCCAAGATGACCTCGGGCCAGTTTGGCAATCCATGGGAGCTGGTATTCCCTGCGGTGCTGCTCTCCATCCTGCCCATGGTGATCGTATTTTTGTGCCTACAAAAATACTTCGTAAAAGGCGTCTCGGAGGGCGCCATCAAATCCTAAATTGCGGGACCATATCAGTTCGCTCCACAGGCATGGTTGCGCGAAACCATGCATCCCCGCCTCAAAAAAGGACGATCGCTTGTTGTTTAGCGACCGTCCTTTTTGAATCAAACGCCCCAGTTTTTTCCATTTTCTGTTACGAATCAGACACCTCAACGAATGCATGTGCCTTCATGCCTGCTCATAGATCGCGGTCAGCTGCGATCGGATGCGCGGCAGCTCTGCCGCAGAAACTTCCTCCAAGATCATATCAATTCCAGGCTTATAGCGCTTCACCAAAGAGAACAGATATGGGTAGTCCAGCATGCCATCCCCCGCAAGGCACAGATGGTATCCCCCCGCATCCGAGAAATCCTTGAGATGCAGAACGCCAATCTGGTCCCCAAACAGCGCAAAGGATTGCTCCAAAATCGTATGCTGCTCCTGGTAGTTGGTTTTATCCATCAGATTAACCGGGTCCAGAATCACGCAGACGTTGGGTGCATGCAAATCATCCAGCAGCCGCCGCATCCGCTCAGGACAGTAGATGGGAAACTCGGTGACAGGCTCAATGCCCACCATCACGCCCAACTGCCCTGCATACGCCACCAGTTCCTGCAGGGAGGCGAGCAGCGTCTTGTAAGCCTCCTCCGTGCGATTGTCCAGGGGATTGCCCGTCAGAAGGCTGCCCGTCTCGGTTCCCACCATATCAGCACCAAGAAACTTCGCATACCGGATATGTTCCTGAAAGCGCGCGATCTCCCCGCGCCGCACCTCGCTATCGGGATGAATGGGATTGATATAACACCCCAGCACCGACACATGGACACCGTGCCGCGCAAGTGTTTCTCCCATCTTCCTCGCATAGCCGGGACTCCACATCCCAGGCGCAAAACCGGGCAAGGACTTGCCCAGCGCCAGCTGAATCACAGGGACCTCCAGCGCCGCCAATGCCTCCCCCAGCGACGCGAGATCTTGACAAGGCAAATCATGCCCCCGCATGCCAATGTTCATGGCTGTCCGCTCCTTTCAGCGCCGTTTAGTAAAATAACATCCCCACCAAAACCATCAAAAGTGCATAGGCCACATAGGTGATTAAGACAGCATAAAACCCCTTATCTTGCTCCAGGCCGCTGGTCTTTAAAATGGCAAACGTTTGAAACACAAACACGCTGCCCATCAGGCATACCACCGCCAGAAAGCCAAACACCCGCACCGAAATCCCCCCAAGCACCAACGCCAGCACCGCCGCAAGCGCCACGGGCCAGGTGGCATACCCCAGCGACGCCACATACTGCGAAAACCGCGCCTGGGATTTGAGCACCCTGCCAACCGCAGATGCAATCACCAGAAACAGGCCATGTGCAGCCACCCAAAAGAGGAAAACCGTCGCAAGCTGCATCACGAGCGTTCCAAGCCAGTGCATCCTACCCCACCAAAACGTGGCAACCGAATGCATACCCGTATAAGACCGAACAGCTGCCGTACCGATGAGGGTCAAGACAAACACATGGATGCAGTAGAACAGGAGGCCGCCAAGCCAGTTTTCCTGCGCTATCATGTCTTCCATGGTCCCCAGCGGACGGCGAAAGCTTCCCGTCAGGGAGCGCCAGAAGCTCTTCAGGGCCAGCACCGCCCACCCAGGGCGGCTCGGCGGTTGACTGTTCCAGCCCGTCTGCGCATGAGGCGGAACCTGCTGCCCGCCGCACGTGCAGACCTCACCATCTGCCAATTCTCTGCCACAATATGCACAAAATTTTGCCATATTTCCCATTCCCTTCCATTTGTTCGTTGTCAGGATACCCGCGCGGTCCGCACATACTGCGGCAGCCAGTATCGCGGCAGCACGCCCAGCGCCACATCCCGGCCCGCCTGCACCCCGTTCTCCGCCAAGATGCCCGCAACCGTCTGATAGGCCACCTCAGGCCGGTTGTTTTCCTGACTCAAATGCCCCAGCCAGATGCACTTGACCCCGCTTTCCACCAGCGACATACACAGTTCCCCTGCACATGCATTGGACAAGTGCCCATACTCGGACAGGATGCGCTTTTTAAGGGGCCAGGGGTACCGCCCATTGCGCAGCATCTCCACATCATGATTGGCCTCCACAATCGCATAATCACTCCCGCGCAGCGCCTCCATGACCGGCTCAGACAAGCACCCCATATCCGTCGCAATGGTAAAGGTTTCCTCCCGCGAACGCAGACAGTATCCAACCGGATCGCTTGCGTCGTGGGGAATGGAAAAAGAGCAAACCGCAATATCCCCGATATAGAATGCCTCTCCAGGCGCATGCACCTCCACGTTATCCTCATCCACCGGGCCAACGATGGGCCGCATCGCCGCAAACGTTGCCTCATTGGTATAGAGCCGAACGCCGTATTTTCGCGCCAGCACCCCCGCGCCGCACACGTGGTCCCGGTGCTCATGTGTCACCAGAATACCCGACAGTGCATTGGGCTGCAGCCCAATGCGCCCCAGACACTCTGTAATATACCTTCCCGTTGCGCCGCAGTCAATTAAAAGATGCGTGGTGTCGTCGGTGACCAGCGTACAGTTGCCGCTGGAACCACTCAAAAACGACTGAAATTTGATCATTTGGTCTTACCCCTTATTCCAATTCTTCATCCGATGCAAACGGCCGCTTTCAAAAAGAAGAAATCCACAAAACGCGGATTTCTTCCCCTTCCGCACAGCATCGCTCCCTGCACCGCAAGCGGCTATGCGCTCTCTTTGATTATTGGGCCTGTCATTCCTTCACCTTTTCCAGTTTTTTCATATCCCGCATCATCTCATCCCGCGCACGGTCCTTTAAGATCACGATATCCGAAACGGGAAATTCCTGCAGGGTCTTTTCGGCTTCTGAATCCAGGCGAACTTTTACCAACCCTTTTAATATACTCGTATAGCTCACAACGCCCTTCCCCATGGGGGTGTCCACCACCGCGCCGACGTGGGGTGTATACTGCAAAAGCTCCTCATATACCTCCTGCTCATACTTCAGGCAGCACATGAGACGCCCGCAGGTGCCCGAAATCTTGGTGGGATTTAAAGACAAAGACTGTTCTTTCGCCATCTTGATGGACACCGGCTCAAACTCCCCCAAAAACAACGAACAGCACAGCTGCCGCCCGCATAACCCCAGGCCGCCCAGCAGCTTGGATTCATCCCGGACACCGATCTGCCGCAGCTCAATCCGGGTACGGAACACCGCAGCCAAATCCTTGACCAGCTGTCGGAAGTCCACCCGGCCATCTGCGGTATAATAAAACAAGATCTTGCTCCTGTCAAAGGTATATTCCACGTCAATGACGTTCATTTCCAAGCCATTTTTTTTGATCTTTTCAATGCAGATGTCGTAAGCTGCCTCTTCCTTTTTCTTGTTCTCCTCCATCTGCTTAAAGTCGCTTTTCGTCGCTTTGCGGATCACGGGCTTCACGGGGATGTGGAACGCCTTCTCATCAATCTCCTTATCCACCAGCACCACCAGCCCGCACTCCACGCCTCGTGCGGTCTCTACGATGACATGATCCCGAAGGGCAATTTCCAGCCCATTGGGGTCAAAATAATAGATCTTGCCCACTTCTTTAAAGCGGACACCGATTACCTTCTTCATGCAATTCCTCCCAGACCGACAGCAGCGCGTTGCTCACAGCGAGCCCAACGTTTGCATTGCCCGACAGGCCCCGCTCCAGCGCAAGGAGCGCATCCAGCGCCCGCGCCACGCCCCGCTTGGTCACCTTCTCACAAAACAATAACAATTCATACAATTGATCCTGATTGGTCACATCCTGCCGGCGCGCAACCATGACACACAGACTGTCCCGCAGCCACGCTATCATGCAGGCCAACACGGTCTCTCGCTCAGGCTCCGAAAGCCCTGCAACATATGCGATACAGCCTTGCAGCGCCGCCGGATGGGAGCCCGCCAGTGACATCATATGCGCATTGGCCTCGCTCCGAAGCTGCAAAAACGTTCCATCCTCCGCCATCTGCTTGGCACGCCCGATGCACCCGCCCGAAAACGCAGCCAAAAAGGGATGCTGCTCACTCAGCGCCGGATAGTGGGCCGCCATATATGCCATTACCTGTTCCTGCGGAAGCGGACGAAGCGCCAGCTGCTGCGACCGGGACAAAATGGTGGGCAAAAAAACACCCGCATCCTGCGCCGCGATCAAAAATACCGCATACTGCGGCGGCTCTTCTAGCACCTTGAGCAGCGCATTCTGCGCCGGAACACCCAGAAGCGCGCCATCCTCCACCACAAACAGCTTGCGATGCCCCAGCAGGGGCCGCACATACACTTCTTCCGCGATGACATCCCGAATCACGTCCACCGAGATGGTTTTCTTTCCCTTCTGCGGGACGATATAGACCACATCGGGGTGATTGCGGGTCCGCACTTTCACACATGCGGCACACCTACCGCACGGTTTGTCCTCCCCTTCACACAGGAGCGCTGCAACAAACGCATCCAAAAGGGTCTTCTTTCCAACGCCGTCAGGCCCCAAAAACAGATAGCTGTTGGCCACCCGCCCCGTCATCGCTGCCCGCTGCAGACGCTTGCGGATCAGCTCATGGCCCACAATATGCGAAAATGCCATACATCAAACCTTCTCAAACCGTTCCACGTCCACCACAAAGATGGTTGCGCCGCCCAGCTCCACCTCTTCGGGATAGGAGGTGTAATCCCCCACCGCACCGATGACCGGCTCGGGCTTGAAGACCATCTGCTTCCGGCGCATGCTGTGCTGCTGGATGATCTCTACGACACCCTGCACTTGCTCCTCCGAGGTACCTACTAGCAGCGTCGTATTCCCAGCGCGCAGAAAACCGCCGGTGGAAGCCATTTTCGTCACCGAAAAGCCTCCCTTATTCAATTCACGCATCACAATGTTGCCATCTTCATTGTTCACTATCGCAAATACCAGTTTCATAATACATCCTCCATCCTGCCGCTGCGTGCGGCACATTGATGATACGGGAAACCCGCCTTATTTGCCGTTTACAACCGAGATGATAAACTCTGCAAAATCCCGCGCCGAATTGGGCTTGGAAAAATACTTCATGTTCTCCCGCAGCATGTCCAGCTTCCACGGGAAATGGATGATCTGGTACAACACCTCATCAATCGGAAAGGTCTTGCTCACCGACAGAGCGATGCCGTTGTTTAGCATAAACTCCTCATTGCGATCTTCCTGCCCCGGAATGGGGTCCAGCATAATAATGGGCAGCCGCTTTGCCAGCGCTTCGCTGGTGGACAGCCCGCCCGGTTTGGTGATGATACAGTCCGCCGCATCCATGAGCAGGTTGATGTTGTCCGTAAAACCGTAATTTAAGATGTCCTTTTGCTTGGGCATTTCGTCGATGTGTTTTTTGAGTTTGCGGTTGTTGCCACACACCGTGATGAGCTGAAAGTCTTCCGCAAGGCTGTTCATCTTCTCGAGATTCGCCAGCACGTCGCTCCCATAGCCCATGCTGCCCGTCATGACCAAAACCGTAAATTTATCCGCAAGGCCCAGCTGCGCCCGCGCTTCCTGTTTGGGAATAGCATGCGCAAACTTGGACAAAATAGGAATGCCAAATGGCTTGACCTTTTCCAGCGGATAGCCTTTTTTGAGCGCCTGGTAGTTCAGCAGATCCGTTGCTGTCACATAGTAGTCAATATCCACGTCCTCCCAGAAGGGATGCACAGTAAAATCCGTGATAATGGCAAAGGACTTGGCCCGCATCCCATATTTCTTGCGCAGATAGCTGATCGCAATGGCTGAAAAGATATGGGTTGCCACAATGGCATCGGGGTCATAGTCGTTTAAATACTGCATGAGCTTCTTGTTTAAGATGGTTTTGACCAGCTTACCCACGCTTGAGTACTTGCTGGTGTCCCGCTGCTCGGACAGCGAATAAAACGTACCATAGGCCTTGGGGAGCATCTTGGTGGACAGCAGATACCCTTTCTGCACCGAGTCCCCTAGCACCGGATTGACATGCTCGAACACATCCAGCGTCTTGCACTCAATGGACAGGTCCTTCTGAAAATATTCCTCCAACGCCTTGGCCGCCATATGGTGCCCGTGTCCCGTTGGGACGGATAAGAATAATACCTTCAAACAGTTCCCTCCTTGCCTGATGCAAAGCCAACCGGACTTCCTTGTCCGCCTCTCATATTGTACCGCTTTTCGGGGGATATTTCAATAGGAAAATCAAATTTTTCCGAAAAACATAAGGCGCTTTGCGGCAAAGACCAGCACTGTTACTATATTTTATGTGCCATCCCCTATTTCTGGGCATGGCCGCTTGGGTACAGCCTCAAAAAAATATCCCGATGGGGTATGGAAGAAAATGAAAAATCGCGGTTTTGGCCTTGACGAACCAGCGGTTTTCCTGATATAATAATATGTAATTTTTAAAGAAGTCTCCTGCCCGAGGGAGCTCCTAGCCCTTTTTTCGTTCAAATTCTCTGTTCATGCAAAATGGGGCAAAAGAAAGCAAATCAAGCTGGCAAATGGCCCAAAATCCAACCTTTTGGGCCGCCGGACAAAGGAAATAGAGGGGGATATCGTTATGCAGAAGTTAACCGTCCAGGTGTGTGTATGTCCCGAATGTGTGATGAATGGCGCCATGGACATCATGGAAGCGATTGAGAGCCTAAACAAGCTCAAGGTACAGCTCAGTTTGCATGCCAGTGTCAACATCATCCCACGGGCACATTTGGGGGAAGAAGACCATGGCAGCAAATCGCCGCTTGTGATTGTGAATAACGAGCTCATCGAAAATGCGAACGCGGAGACCGTGATGTCTAAGATTCTGACACATTTGCAGTAACCAAACCGCCGCTTTGTTTACAAAAGGAGTGAGAACTACTTGAGAGGAATTTATACGCCCGTTACCAAGATTCGTCGCCAGGTGTTCGCTGAAATCGCACGGCTGGCATACAACGGGGACGACATGTCCAAACTGGAGGAGATCCCGTATAAGATCATTCCCGGTGAGGTGCCGACCTACCGGGACAGTGTGTTTGTGGAGCGCGCGATCGTCGGAGAGCGTCTCCGGCTGGCGCTCGGTCTGCCCATGCGCAGCGCAACCGACCCTGCGCCCATTTCCAAAGGGGCAGCGGATGCGGACATCCCTGAAAAATACTACGAGCCGCCCCTGTTGGACGTCATCCCCTTCGCATGCGCCAAATGTGACACCACGCACTACTATGTCACCGACAACTGCCGCGGATGTTTGGCGCACCCTTGCGTCAGTGTATGCCCCGTACAGGCGGTCAGCATGGTGGATGGCAGATCCTATATCGACCGTGACAAATGCGTCAAGTGTGGGCGCTGCAAAGAAGCCTGCCCATATTCCGCGATCGTGCGGTATGAGCGCCCCTGTGCGGCATCCTGTGGCGTGGATGCGATAGAAAGCGATGAACTGGGCCGCGCCAAAATTAACCACGACAAGTGCGTCTCCTGCGGCATGTGCCTGGTCAACTGCCCCTTTGCCGCCATCGCGGACAAATCCCAGATCTATCAGCTCATCAAATGCATTCAGTCGGGTGCCAAAGTCATGGCGGCCATCGCGCCGGCCTATGTTGGACAGTTCGGTCCCCTCGCCACCCCTGACAAGATGCGCGAAGGGCTCAAAAAGCTGGGCTTTGCAGATGTGATTGAGGTGGCTGTCGGCGCCGATATCAGCACCATCCATGAGGCGGCGGAGTTTTTGGAAAAGGTGCCGGATGAGCTGCCTTTCCTCGCAACATCCTGCTGCCCGTCCTGGGCCATGATGGCAAAGACCAACTTCCCCGAAATTGCGGAGTGCATCTCAGACAGCCCAACCCCCATGGTTTCCACGGCACACGCGATCAAAGAAAAGTACCCCGATGCCAAGGTGGTATTCATCGGGCCCTGTGCCGCCAAGAAGCTGGAGGCATCCCGCCGGAGCGTCCGCAGCGATGTGGACTTTGTCATCACGTTTGAGGAGCTCATGGGCATGTTTGTTGCCAAGGGCATCATGGTGGGCGGCGAAGAGGACGAAAGCGAGCCCTTCACCGACGCGACGGGCGCCGGACGTGGCTATGCGGTGACGGGCGGCGTGGCGGAGGCCATCCGCGATGTCATCCAGGAGATGGATCCCGACCGGGAGGTGCCCATTGAGACAGCGGACGGCCTGTTTGAGTGCCGCAAGATGCTGACCCTTGCCAAAGCGGGCAAACGCAATGGATATCTCTTGGAAGGTATGGCGTGCCCAGGCGGCTGTGTGGGCGGTGCCGGGACTATCATCCCCATCAACAAAGCGACCGCATCGGTCAAGGCGTACAAAAACAGCACCGAAAAGAAACATGCCACCGAAAGCCCCTACGCAAAGAAGAAGAAATAGAAGCCAAATGGAGCCCTTGCCGCAAAGTGGATTTCGCATTTATGTGCGCCCTCTGGGGCTTCCGGCAGATTGAGCTATGATAACGCAACAAAAGGCCTGGCAGCCGCAAAACGCGGATACCAGGCCTTTTTGCTTACGTAATTGCCTACACAATGCTCTCTCGGAGACAGCTGCCTACTTCTCATCCACCATCTGCACCGTTTCGATGGTTTCAATCTTCTCTTTTTTCTCCTTTTTCTCTTTGGCGCCCTTGCAGCATGCGCCCTCTTCCTCTTTCTTGCCCTTGATGAGCCCAATGATGCGCTCAAGCAGGCTCGGCACCTTCTCAATCAGCTCACTTGCCGGACTTTCATTCTTGTTGACCGGCATGAGCTTGATCTGTCCCTGGCCTACCACCATAAACGCCACCGGGGTGATGGAAACCCCGCCGCCGCTGCCGCCGCCGAAGTTTGCATTCGAATCCTGCGGCATGGAAGGCCGGGCACCGAATTCGCTGCCCCCTGCACCAAATCCAAACGCCACCTTGGAGATGGGGATAATCACCGTACCTTCGGATGTTTCCACCGCGTCCCCCACAATGGTATTGACGTCAACCATCTCTTTGATGTTCTGCATTGCCGTCTCCATCAGACCCTTGATTGGATGTTCCGCCATGTTCATACACCGCCTTTTTCTGTATTGTTATTGGTATCTTGTGCGGACGCCTGTTCAATGGCATCCACAAAGGTATTCACAATGGTAAGCGCCTTTAGCACAATGTTAATAATATACACGAGTTGCGTCGTAAATATACTTTTAAACCGGATATTGCAGCATTCCTGCAGGAAATCAGGCGTGACATGCATGTCCAATTTTTTGATGCCGAATATGCGGTCAATGACACTTAAAATGCAGCACCCCCCTGTCCATACCGCACCGGTTGCGATGCCGGTCTTTGCCGCATCCGAAAGCCCAAAATTCACTTCCAAGGCAATCTCTTTGACCGTGATCTTTCGCCGCAGGTAAGCATATACCTCCCCAATCTGCCCGCGCGTCTTACGATACGCGTCCTGGATGCCGTGCGCCGTGCGCCAGAATTTGCGCCAAGTCATACCCGAAAACAGGCCATCCTCCTCTTCTGCGTCGACCTCCTTGTCCCGCTGCTTCTGCTGTGTTTCTCCCTCGCCCATCCGCAGCGGGATGCGAATCGGAATGAAAAGCACCCGCAAGTGCAGCACCAAGCGCTGTTTATTGTCATTGATCCAATATTCCAGGCCCAGATCCGTCGGGACAAACAAAAGCGCCGCAATGAGCACCGCCAGCCCCAGCAAAATCCACAGGACAACCATCAAGCCAATCACCACACAATCCGATTTCCCTTATAAAACGCCCATCTCTCCATCCACCGTCTCTTCCGCCAATTCTTCGGGCAGAGAAACCTGAAATGCGGATACATCAGGCAGGTCCTCCAACGACGTCAGCCCAAAGGCCCGCAAGAATTCCTGCGTTGTCACATACAGGATGGGGCGGCCCGGCGCATCCAACCGGCCGGCCTCCTCAATGAGCCCCCGCTCAATGAGCCGGTTAACCGGCCCGTCCGAATTCACGCCGCGGATATACTCCACACTGCTCCGCGTGATGGGCTGGTTATATGCCACAATCGCCAGCGTCTCCATGGCCGCCGGAGACAACCCCTGCTTGCGCCGCGGCTCCAAAATCTGCTGGATATAGGGGTAATTCTCCTCCACCGTACACAATTGAAACGCGCCATCCAGCTCAATGATGCGCAGGCCACGCCCATGTTCCGAATAATATTGCGACAGGGCCGCAATATCGGCACGAATCTCCTCCCGCGTTGCATCAAAGATGGCTGCCAGCCGTTCAACGGGAACACTCTCGCCCGCGGCAAACAAAATGCTTTCTATCACACAGCCCCGCGCATACTGCGCGTCACCGTCAGGTGTCATCGGTAAGCTCATACGCAATTTCTCCATTTCTACACACAAAGAGGGTCTCCTCCCGTTCCTCCACGACCACGCGCTCCAGTTTCATGAGCTCAAGCAGCGCCAAAAAGGTGGCAATTACCGCCGGCCGGGACTCTATCCCCGCAAATAGCTCTGTGAAGGACAGGCGCCCCCTGCCTGCCAGCCGGTCGCGGATATAGTGCACCCGGGAACCGATGGAAACCTTTTCCCGTCCCACAATCCCCCGAAAAGAGGTTTTGGGCGGCGGCGCTTTTCGCTCCGTCTTCTCCAGCACGATGGACAGTGCCGCAATGAGCTTGTCCAGATCAAACGTCTGGTCCGAATAGTCGGGCGCTGCGGGAGGAATTGGATCGGGCTGCTTAAAATAGGTGTGCGCATCCGAAAACTCCCGTTCTTTTAAAAAGGCGGATGCCTCTTTGTATCGCTCATATTCAAGCAGCCGCTTGACCAGTTCTTCCCGCGGGTCCTCCTCCGATTCGGGCTCCTCCACCCGCCGGGGCAGCAGCATGCGGGACTTGATGTACAGCAGCTGCGCCGCCATGACCAAAAACTCGCTGGAGATCTCAATCGCAAAGTCCTCCATCTGCGCGAGATAGGCCATATACTGCTCGGTAATCTCCACAATGGGAATGTCCATAATGCTGACCTTATTGCGCTTCAGCAGATGCATCAGCAGGTCGAGCGGCCCCTCGAATGTCTGTAATTTAAAGGAGATTCCCTGCTCCATGCTAACTCCCTTCTCCTAAATCCAGCTCACCAGCCAAAACATGCCGTTTATCACGCCGTTGACCACGATATTGATGGGCGTATCGAGCACCCCAAGCACCAGCGCCACCATGAGTACAATCCAGCCCAGCTGCTCATGGCGCATGATATCGTTGTACAACCGGTCAGGCAGGAAGGACAGGAAAATTTTGGAACCATCCAACGGCGGGATGGGCACCAGGTTAAAGACACCCAAACCGATGTTGAGCACGATAAACGTCTGAAGGAAACTCCCCAGTAGATTCACGAACCAGACCGGCATGGGCGGCAGAAACCGCGCGAGCAGCTGCAAAACCAAAACGCCCAAAAATGCCAGAATGAAATTTGCAACCGGCCCTGCCAGCGACACAATCGCCAGATCCCGCTTGGGCTTTTTGAAATAATAGGGATTCACCATAACCGGCTTTGCCCACCCGACACGAAACAGCAGCATACAGATGGCCCCGATGGGGTCAATGTGCCGAAGGGGGTTCCAGGAGAGCCGCCCCATGCTCTTCGCCGTGGGGTCCCCCAGTTTATAGGCCGCATAGCCATGCGCCACTTCATGGAAGGTCATGGCAATGAGCACCACCACCGCGCGCATCAGCAAGGCGGCAATATCTAAATTGGACAGATATCCAAACACGCAATCACCTCATTTTGCTATATTGCTATTATACCCTTTCGCAGGGCCGATGTAAAGGGGAAAACGCATATTTTTCCACCATGAGGCCGCTTGGCAAGCCATAAACCCGGCATGTTCTCTTCCCAAGGTATGTGCCTTGCTGCCCGCTTGCAAAGCGGCAGCTTCGCCCGCATCCCCATTGCCCCCAAAAATCTGCGGCGGCATGACCGAAAACAACACGCATTTTATGTAAAGTATATAAGCTTTACATGCTGTGGTACAGGTGACTCGCATGCCAATATGGCACCGTCCATTTCCCGGAAACAGCACCTATCATGCCACCCGATGGTCCGTCTGATGATGCAAAAAAGCAGGGGCCTTACCCCTGCTTCAGCACACCTGCGACATACCCCTGCACCTGCGCTGCCTCGTCCCGTGTGAGCCCGTCAGGGCGCCAGGTGATTTGCTTGGGCTTCACCGCCAAGAGAGATGCAAGCCACACCATTGCCAGCACATACCGCCCCAGCGGAATGGACGCGTGAAACCCATCCCGGTGCATGACATATCCATCCGCCGCCATCCTGGCAACCACCTCGCCGCACGGAATCATGCGGCAGCCGCCCAGCGCGGCCCGCGCCTGTTCATATGCCTGCGCCACGTCCGCGAACATGGCCGCATGGGAGGCATAGCCCGCCTCGGCCAGCCGCGCACTGCCATCTGCGTAAGCCCATGTCTCATGCAGCACGATCTCTGCACCCGGCGCATGCGTCTTCACAAAGGCCGTCAGGTTGTCCAAATAGGGCTGATATGTCCCAAAATCCACGCTCTGCGCGCTGCACTGCTGCAGGGTGACCACATCCCAGGTCTCCGCACGCAAGGCGTCTTGCAGCGCAATCTGCCCGCCATCCCGGACAGTATCCACCTGCTTTTGGTAGGTGTCGGTCCCATGCAGCGCATTGTCCCAATGCCGCTCCAACGAACATCCGCCGATGAACAGGTTGACGGTGTGCACCGGGGCGCCCGCCGAGGCCGCCATCTGGTGCAAAAATGCCGTCGCATCATCCGAAAAGCTGTTGCCAATGGACAAAATCTTCATCATATTCCTCCCGCATCACCGCTCCAATGCGTGAATCTTATCCACGCGGTTTTGATGCCGTCCGCCTGCAAAAACCGCGCCGCGGTAGGCATCCACGATGGAGCACGCGAGTTCGGGCCCCAGCGTCCGCCCGCCCATGGCGAGCACGTTGGCGTTGTTATGCTCTTTTGCCATGCGCGCCGAAAACTCATCCGTCACATGCGCACAGCGAATTCCATGGATCTTATTGGCCGCAATGGAGATGCCAATCCCCGTGCCGCAAAAGAGGATACCAAAGGCATACTCCCCCGCAAGCAGCTTGCTGCACAGCGCCGATGCAATATCCGGATAGTCCACCGAATGGGCCTCGTAAATTCCAATATCTTCCACTTGTTCTCCTGCATCCAACAAATGCTGTTTGACCTGCTCTTTCAGTTCCAGACCACCATGGTCACATCCAACGATAATCACAACATAGCCTCCCTACCACTCGTTCCCGCTCACGGTACTATCCTCTTTTTTCCATGTTTGTCAAAAGCGCCTCATCCAAATTCGCGCTCCGCCTGGGACGGGCGCAGATAGGCGGGAGCCAGCGTCATGGGGTCATCCAATCTTCCTGCCTGGGCCCGCGCATATGCCAACGCGGCCAACGATGCCGCTCTCTGGTGGCACAGGTGCGGCGGCGCAGACTGTGCGCGCTCCCCCAGCCGGTCAGACAGCACATCCGCAAAGCGGGATACGCCGTCTCCCACAAACAAAAAGCTGCCAGAAGACTGCGACAAATGATCCGCCAGCGCA
Organism: uncultured Clostridia bacterium; assembly: GCA_944393605.1. GTDB lineage: Bacteria > Bacillota > Clostridia > UBA1381 > UBA9506 > CALYAO01. Next base: position 7,116 of record CALYAO010000041.1, on the reverse strand, counting down.
TGCACCGAAAGCACACAATCCGACATCACACACGCCCCATCCCGAAAGGCACTTGCAAACACCTCGTCCGCCCGCGCATACAAGAGGGGCACAACGGTGCACCCCGGCAGAGAGGGAACATTTTCCGCAAGCATCGCCAGCGTACTTTCGCCCACCAGCTGCTTGCCCAGTGTAAACGCAAAGGTCTTGGCCATTGCCACACCAATGCGCAGCCCCGTAAAAGACCCCGGGCCTATTCCAACTGCAAACACGTCCATATCCGCAATGTCCAGCTCCACGTCGCCGAGCGCCCGTTCCACCAAAGGCAGGATCTTCTGGGAATGCGTCCGGTTGTGGTCCAGCATGACTTCCGTCAACACATGCCTATCCTGCGCAATGGCAACCGTCGCCGCCTGCGTGGAGGTATCCAGCGCCAATATGTACATCTATTTCTCCTCCTACTCCAGCTGAGACAACGTGATACGGCGGCAGGTCTCCCCCCGCGCATCATCCCGCACAATGGTTAGAACCTGCCGGTTGTTGGGAAGCTGGTCTCCCGCATGCTCGGCCCACTCAATGAGGCAAATGCCCGGTCCGTATACATATTCGTCAAAGCCAATCTCATACAGCTCAGACGGATCACCAATGCGATACAAATCAAAATGATAAATGGGAAACTGACTGCCTCGATATTCATTGACGATGGTGAAGGTCGGACTGTTTACGACCTCCGTGACGCCCAACGCACGACAAAACGCCTGCGCAAACACCGTCTTTCCCGCACCCAGCTCCCCCGCCAGACACAGCACCAGCCCAGGCTGGGCGCGCTCTGCCAGCCGCTCCGCCAGCGCACGGGTCTCCTGTTCACTCGCCGTATAAAACGTTTCCATCGGCATTATGCACCAGGCGCAACCGGCCGCTGCGTGGGCGCTTCGGTCGGCACAGGCGTCGGTTCCGGAGTGGGCTCGGGCGTTGGTTCCGGCGTCGGCTCGGGTGTTGGCTCGAGCGTCGGCTCGGGTGTCGGTTCCGGGGTTGCCGGCGTCCTTGTTGGCGCTGTTGTCGGGCGCCGGGTGGGACTTTGCGTCACCGTGGGCCGAGGGGTAGCCGTCGCACGCGCGGTCGGGCGCGCAGTTCCATAGGTCGGTGCATCAGGGGATGAACTGGGGGAGATGCCAAGCAAGCCCTCCAGTTCGCGGATGCGCTCATCCTTCTCCTCCACCATCTTTTCCAGCTCTTCATATGTTGGCTTCGGAGTCGCAGAAGCGCCCGCAGATGCGGACGGAGACACATTGGGGTCCTGATTCCGCCGCAAACTCATGGTCGTTATCCAAAAAGACCCAAAAAAGATCAACAGCAAAGCCACTATAATCCCAAGCACCAGCAGCACTTTTTTTCCTCTTCTGCCACCGTTCCTTCTTCCATACGCCATATCCCTATTCCTCCGTTTCTGTCCATTGTCAGGCAGACGTCACACGCTTGTCCGCCGGAACGTCTGCATTCACATCCCATCCTGCCCCATGCGGTGCCAAAAGGGGTATGTTCCTTACCAGTATGTACCAATTGCTGATCTCCGTATACCTAACGGCACAAAAAACATGACATCGACCGTCCATGTCACACCGTCATGCACAGATATAGGGTTATTGTACCACATGACACCCTCATTTGTAAAGAACAAATACAAAATGCCGCGTTTTCTCCTCCACAGTCAATATACAGAAAAAGACACCGCAACTATTTGCGGTGTCTTCATTTTTATTCGACCACCATCATATTTGGATAGATCTGCTGCAGGCGCTCATCGGAAAATCGATCGTCCAGATAATGCTCAAAGGTGCCGCTCGGCGCAATACCCTCCCGCCGTTCGGACTGCCTGCGCACCGCAGCGGCGGAAACCGTGATATTCACCAGCATAAATAAGATCAAAACCCACGACAGAGCAACGCCATATCGGTTGGGGATGCGCTCAATCAGACGGGACATGCGCGGATATCCGAGTTTGATCCATGCGGCGCCTAAAATACCCCAAAACGCACAATACAGCAGATTGGTCCGCCCATGAATCCCCAACAGAGACCCGCTGTAGTCCCAGGACACCGTCCCAAATGCACGCTCCTGAAACAGGCTGCATACATACTCAAATACGCCGCCGATCAAAGCACTGATCAAGAAAATCCATATGAAGCGCCGGTCCTGTGCCTTAAATAAACACACCGTCAAAATGAGCGCGCCAAACCCATACACCGGGTTAAACTGCCCAAAAACCAACCCCGTCCGGCTTTCCAGCGTATGCCGCGTCAGCAAGCACCAGCCCATCTCGACCAAAACGCCCAAAAAACAACTGATGAAAAAGATCCAAAACAGCTTATAAAAATTGAGGCCTGATGCGAATGAGGGTTCTAGCCCTTGCGGCCGTTCTTTCTTTTTCATATCCCTTCCCGCTCCTTCCTCCCACCTAGCCGGCGGAACGCCACCCGCCATCTGATACTGCCTATTGTACCACATAAGCCGACAAAATTCAACAGATTTTTTGGGGAGAAGGAAAACGAGAACCGCCAGCGTCAGTTGACCAGCTTACGCAGCCGCCCTACCGCTGCAAACAACAAAAAACTCACCAGATTGACCACCACCACCGTCGCACCCGTGGGCGTCCCTACCAGATAGGACGCAGCCAGCCCCACCACGAAGCACACCACCGACAGCACCGCAGAACACACCATGACGCCCCGATAGCTCCGACACACCCGCATGGACGTCAAGGCTGGGAAAATGACCAGGCTGGAGATGAGCAACGCACCCATCATGCGCATGCCTACCACCACGGTAACCGCTGTTAAGATGGCCAGCAGCATGTTGTACAGCCCCGCACGGGTTCCCGTTGCACGGGCGAACGTTTCATCAAACGTCACGGCAAACAGCCGGTGATAAAACAGCAAATACAATACCAGCACCACAACCGACAGCCCCACGCTGAGGTACACGTCCCCCTCGCTCATGGCCAGAATGCTGCCAAACAAGTAGCTGTTGATGTCCGCATTCATGCCGCCCGACAGCGAGGTCACAATCACTCCAATCGCCAGCGCGCTACTCGCGATGAGCGCAATGGCGGCATCCCCCTTGATCTTGTTGTTTTCGCTGATGCGCAGCAGCAAAAAAGCCGCAAGCACCACCACCGGGATGGCAAATGCCATGAGGGTCACGCCCAGCGCAAGCGCCACGGCAAGCGCACCAAAGCCCACATGGGACAGGCCATCCCCAATCATGGAATAGCGTTTAAGCACCAGGCTCACCCCCAGCAGCGCCGCGCACAGCGCCACCAGCACGCCCACGATGAGCGCCCGGGATAAAAACGTATAGGAAGTCAAGGCATTAAGAAACGCCAGCATTCGAGCCACCTCCCGCCATGCGTTGTCCTGCACGGGTATCGAGGTACGCCGCAGGCGTACCAAAAAACCGCACCGTTTTGTCCAGATGCAGCAGCTTGTTCGCATCCTTTAAGACGCCCGACAGGTCGTGCGTCACCATCAGTACCGTAAGGCCCTCCCGGTTGAGCTTCCGAATGAGCGCATACAGCTCGCTTGTCACCAGCGGGTCCAGCCCCGCCACAGGCTCATCCAGTATGAGCAGTTTTTTCGTGGCACACAGGGCGCGCGCAAGCAGCACCCGCTGCTGCTGCCCGCCCGACAGGTCGCGGTAAGACCGTTTGGCCAGCTTGTCCACGCCCAGCCGCGCCATATTCTCCCGTGCCGCACATTTGGCCTCCCTACTATAGAAGGGAGAACGCCCCATGCGCCCCAGCGTTCCCGACAGCACCACCTCAAACACCGACGCAGGGAAATCCCGCTGGACGGGTGTCTGCTGCGGCAAATAGCCAATCTCCCGCCGCTCCATGCCCGAAAAGGAGATTTCTCCCCCGCGCAGGGGCAAAAGGCCCAAAAGCCCTTTCAGCAGCGTACTCTTCCCCGTGCCGTTCTCCCCCACGATGCAGAGGTAATCCCCTTCTTCGACTGCAAAACTCACATCTTCTACCACAACCGTGCTCTCGTATTGCAGGGACACGTTTCGACAGGTGATAAGCGGCATATCAGGACAACCCCTTTCGCATGTTTTCGGCATTTTGCCGCATAATGGACAGATAGGTCGCACCCGCCTCATACTCCTCCTTGGACAGGTTGTGGACCGAATGGAGCAGCAACATCTCCGCCCCTGTCTCTTCGCTGATGGCGCGCGCCACCTTGGGGTCGGTCAGCGACTCATAGTACACCACCGGAATCCCCTCCTGCCGGATGGCATCCACAACCGCCGCAACCGCGGCCGCACTTGGCTCGGCCTCCCCCGTACAGGAATCGTATGCGGAGAGATGGGAAAGGCCATACTGCTTGGTCAGATAATGAAACGCAAATTGCCCCCCAAACACCAACGTATCCCGCTTGCCGGCGGCCACGATGTCCCGCAGCTCGGTATCCAGCGCCGCCAGCTCGTCCTGATAGGCCGCCGCATTGGCACGATATGCATCCGCATTGGCCGGGTCCACCGCACACAGCCCCTCCGTCACGTTGTCCACCATGCTTTTCGCGAGCACCGGGTCGGTCCAGATATGCGGGTCATACCCATGCCCGCCCCCTTCATGGCTATGTCCTTCGGCAGCCTCGTCCAGCGCGATCCCCGCCGAAACATCCTGCACGCGGACCTTGTCCCCCGACAGGCTCTGTATCAGCTGCTCCGCCCATGGCTCCATATATTTGCCCGTATATAAAAACAAATCGCATGCGCTCACCGTCACCATGTCCGCCGGCGTGGGCTCATAGGTATGGCTCTCCACGCCAAGCGGCAGCAGCAACGTAACCTCTGCCAGGTCTCCCGCGACCTGCCGCGCGAAGTCATACTGCGGGAACAGCGTCGCCACAACCTGAATCTTCCCGGTTTCCTGTGTATCTGCCAGATCCTTTTGGCCACATCCCGCAACGCCAAACAAAAGCAGGATGGCCACCAACAGCGAAAGTCGTTTCATTTTGTATCTCCTTCATTCCCGCGCATGCAGGCCGCACACCGGCCGTATAACACCGTTTTGGTATGGTCCACCTGAAACTGGTGCGCCGCCGACAGATGCTCCAGCAGACGCCCAAGCTCCGCACATTCCAAGTGGATGAGCGCACCACACTGGGTACACTTCATATGAAAATGCTCGCCGCATCCCTCCTGAATATACTGGTAGCAGGCGCGCTCCCCCTCTTCCCACTGGTACCGGCGGACCACATTCTGCCGCACCAGCTGATCGAGATAACGATACACCGTGGACTTCCCGACCGGTGTCCCTTGCGCCGCCAGGTGCGCAAAGATGTCGTCCGCGGTGATATGCCGTGCCTGATTGTGAATCAAATATGCCAAAATGGATGCCCGCTGCCGGGTTTGATATCCGCTCGATTCCGCCATGAATGTCACCTCTCAAATTTGAAACTGAGTCCCATTTTCATAGTATACCGCTTTTTTCCAATCATGTCAAGGACTTGTTTTTCAAATTTTTTATAAATTTCTCTTGACAATCGCTTTGCCAGGATGGTATAATGCTATTTGTTGTCCATGGGGCATTAGCTCAGTTGGGAGAGCGCTACACTGGCAGTGTAGAGGTCAGCGGTTCGAACCCGCTATGCTCCACCATTCGATCCCATGGGAGCATAGCTCAGGTGGTTAGAGTACTTGCTTGACATGCAAGGGGTCGCTGGTTCGAGTCCAGCTGTTCCCACCATAAAAAACCGCGTAACCAGTAGGGTTATGCGGTTTTTTTCTTGTTTGCCAATATGAAGCATTTTTAATGCAAAATATAGCAAAATATCGTTCCGTTACTAACACGTTACTAACAAAGAAAACAATGATTCCAACCCTCTCAATTCCTCCATTTTTTGCCACTTTTGTCAAGAAGCCCAGGCCGTTATATTCATCGTCGTGGTGCCCGTCTCGTCCGTCATGGATGAGGCCTCACCCAGCGGATTGTATGTGATGTAGCTCGCCATCTTGCCGCCCGCTGTGCGGGACAGCAACCGCCCCAGTCCGTCATATGTGTTGGCCACCGTCACGCTGTTTCATTCGGCCGCACGCACAGCATTGCCCAGCAGGTCATAGGCCGCCACCTGGCCCAGCGCGTTGTAGGTGTAGGTCGCCGTGATGCCTTGGTGGGCGCTGCGGTCGCCGTTGCCAGACGCGGCGGCACCACGGCCACGCTGAATGCCGTCAACAAATATTTTGGCATTGCGCAGATGCCGACGGCCGGATCCACCTATTGAAACACGGTGCACGGGCGCACCGAGCAAGACACGCCGTTCGACGAAGAAGGCATGCAGACCATGCGGAATCTTGCCCGGAGCATGGTATGGATGATGCGGTGTTTGAAACGCGGCAAAGAAAACGGTATCCCCTATCCGGATACCGAAACAACCTATACCACCAATTTCATTCGCTAATCAGCACGTGCTCACACAAGCAAGGGCCCATACCAAGCTGGTATTGGGCCCTTTGTCATACACAAAAACATGCATGCGACTTACTGCACCGATGCATCCTCAATCACCACATCCACCTGCTGCTGGCTATCCGTCGCCCGATTTTCCAACAGCAACGCAAACCGAACCAGTGAGACGGCAATGATGATGAGGGAGAGACTGGCCTCCGCATCCTGCTGACAGGTGTCCCCTCCCGCGAGAGCAGCCTGTGCGGCGATGCCCTCCGCTTGCCCATAAAATCCAACGAGGGCACACAGCGTGATCAGGGAAGCGAGCACCTGCAGGGAAAAGAGGTCCGGATACGCGGTTTCGTCAAACTGCTCGGGACAGAGCGCACTGTCCAGCAGCATCTCCTTCTGAATCCCCAAGGTTTGAAAACGCAGCAGGATGCCCGCTAAAATCAAGAGCAGGTTGGACTCCGCATCCCCCAGCATGGCAAGCTGCCGCCGAACTTCCTCGGGCAGCTCCCGCATACGGTTTTGCTGTTCTATGCTATCCATTCTTTTCACCACCCTCGTATAATATATTTGTGATTGTTTTTTAAGAAAATCACATAAAAAACTTGTTATCTCATAAGCCATATGGGATAATAGGCTTAGTACAGATAGAGGTCGTAGTTCACCACCTTGAAGCATTGTCT
>CALYAO010000040.1 GCA_944393605.1 uncultured Clostridia bacterium | reverse complement strand
GCAGGCAGTCGACCTGATTGCGTGCGCAGGCTGCCGCCTCCGCATACTGCTCTGCCTCCCGCGCCGCGCGCTCTGCATTGTAAGCCGCGCATGCCGCTTCCTGTGCCGCTTGCCAGATGCAGGGCCAGCTGCTGTTGTACAGCGAGTAGCCCGACCGGCTGCCGCAACACGAATTGCAATTGTACATGGTATCGATTACCTCCCAAAAGATGATTGAGTGGGAATTGTCCCAGTTACAGTATATGCCCGAAAGCAAAATGCGTGACTGCAGATAGGGCGGTCGTATGGCATGTTGCCATTCGGCATGGAGGGGAGAGGAGGAGTGCACTTGACTTTCCAGGTCAACCATCGTATAATAGGGATATCCAAACTGGACAAAGGAGTGAGCAAATGAAACGGAAATTTTTGGCAATCACAGCCGCCGCTGCGCTGCTGATTGGCCTCCTGCCACAGACCGCATGGGGCGCAGCCCCCACTTTTTCAGATGTCAGTGCGGATGCCTGGTATCATGATGTGGTGGTGGATGCTGCGCAAAACGGCCTTGTGATGGGAACGGAAGAGGGCACATTTTCTCCCCAAGAGACTGTGACACGCGGGATGATGGTGACCATGCTGGCGCGGACGGCAGACGCTGAGTTGACCCAAGCGGCAGCTGGGTATACCGACGTGCCGGCGGATGCTTACTATGCGCCCGCGGTAGCATGGGCGACAGAAGCGGATATCGTGAGCGGCAACGGCGATGGGACGTTTGCGCCCGAAAACGCAGTCACGCGGGAGGAACTCGCGGTCATGCTGATGCGGACCTATACGTACCTGGGGCATGGGCCGACAGGGGAGTGGATGGTGCAGCTGGAGTATGCCGATCTGAACGAATTGTCTGACTGGGCGCTGGGTGCGGTAGCATACTGTGCGTTGCAGGACATCATGACGGGAGGGGACGGGTATTTTTATCCCAAGGCGCCCCTTTCGCGTGCGGAGGCGGCTGCGGTGGTTTCCCGGCTGTACGGTCAGCGGATGGACTGGCTATATGCGGATGCGGTCGCGGATGCGGAAACGGTGGAGCCCGAAGAAATCCTGCCCGTGACCGCCATCACGCCGGAGAGCGACATGGTGACGTGGAACGAGGCGGGCGATCGGGTGCTGCTGCTAACATGGCATCACTACCCCGAAAGTTACCCCGCCGGCGAGACTGCAACGCTGTCCTTCGGGGAGGTTTGGACCTTTACAGACAAGGAGATCCACGCATGGTACGAGAAAAACCATGAGGGAGTCACCAACTGGGAGCTGCGCCTTGAGCAGCTCATTGGCCTGCCACGCGACGCGGAATACACCCATGTGAGCGGCCTTTGGGCGCGGCCGGAGGATGTCGTGCGGCCCGCGTATGTGCCCGACATCACCCAGTCTGCCATGACAGATACCTTTGGGGAGGATGTTCCGCAGGCGTTCCGGGACTGGTTTGATGGCAATATCCAATGGTCCTACACCGACAGTGCCTACCCTTGGACGCGTCTGGGTTATACCTATGACTGGGCGGACAACGGGACGGAATTCGGTCTGTCCGAATTCCTGATTCAGAAGGATGCGGAGGTGGAGGTCGCCTTCACCCTCACGACGGATGAATTTTTGGCATCCCTGGCGGCCGAATAGCACATATTACAATATCAAAGGGCGGCGTGGCGTTTTGCCATGCTGCCCTTTTGTGTATCAGCAAACCGTTTGAAAAAAATTTTTGATTTAAAATGGAAAGGACGCTTGACATTTTCCAAAAAAGGTGGTATCCTATGAATGGAAAGGAAACTTTACATCGAGGAGGGGAGCGATTTGGAAAACCGGCTGGAACAGTTACGGCGCGAACGGGGGATCACGCAGGATGAACTAGCGGCCGCTTTGGCGGTGTCCCGCCAGACCATCGGGTCGCTGGAGAATGGCAGGTATAACCCTTCCATCCTGCTGGCATTCAAGATCGCGCGGTATTTTGGCAAAACCATTGAGGAAATCTTTGTGTATGAGGAGGATGCGGAATGAGGAGACTGGGAAGTTATCTGGCGGTGGCAGGCGGCGTGCTGCTGGTGGGTGTGGGCATTGTGATGCTGCGGCTGGCGCCGGAGGCACAGGGCGTACTCATGGTGCTCGCTTATGTGTGCATCGGCGTTGGATGCGGCGCATTTGGACATGGGATGGGAACGATTTTGAGCCGATGGGCCGTAAAGGGCCATCCCGATGTACAGCGGCAGCTGGCCATTGAACAGACCGACGAACGCAACGTCACAATTACAAACCGGGCGAAGGCCAAGGCCTTTGACATCATGCTGTTTGTGTTTGGGGCGCTGATGCTGTCCTTTGCGCTCATGGAGGTGGCATTGCCGGCCATTCTGTTGCTGGTTGCGGCGTATCTGTTTGTTGTTGGGTGTCAGATTTACTATATCAGCAAGTATCAACGGGAGATGTAAAGAAAAAAGGAGAAGCGATCGCTTCTCCTTTTTTTGTGCATCTTTCAGATTATGATTTATACCCAAAATTGGGGATCTCCGTCCACCGTTTTTTGAAGTAGTGTGCAGCGAATTTCGGCCTGCGGTCCCGTGTGAAGATGCCCTTTTTGTTGCCGTCCACGCGCATGACGCCCTGGATGGTCGCAAAATCCGCAAAATTCCAAGTCTGTTCTCCCACAAAGCAGGCATACCGGTCGGTCACCGCATGGGTCGCCTCATAGAAGTCCACCTGGTATTCCTCTGTGAACATGGTGGGCGTGGCGAGGTGCAGTCCTGCTACCGTGTCCGCGCCGTACTCGGTAAACATGACGGGTTTTCCCAGTTTTTGCCAGAAATCCAGCTCCAGCGCAAGCGCCTGCTGCGCCGCGCCAAGGTCCCCGCCATACACATACCAGCCGTAATACCGGTTGAGGCAGATGACATCGAACAGCGGCAGGGTTTTATCCTTCGTGTAATCGTTTTGCACACCCACGATGGTAACGGGCCGGTTTTGCGGGTCGGACGCATGCGCAAGGTCGTAGAGCGGCTTGTAGTATGCGACGGCGCTGTCGGGGACGGCCGTGGTGTCCGACTCGTTGGCAACCGACCACATCACGACGCAGGCATGGTTCTTATCCCGCGCGATCATGTCCCGGATGACATCCTGATGGTGTTCTTTGGTGCGGAGGAGCTCATAGGTATCCCGCGGAGCGCCGCCCCCTGCTGCACCAAAGTTGAGATTGACGCCCACAGCCGGCGTCTCGTCGATGACCACGATGCCTTCCCGGTCACACAGATACATCATCTCTTCGGAGTATGGATAGTGGCTGGTCCGGAAGGAGTTGGCGCCCATCCACTTCATCAGGCTCAGGTCTTTCACGTTTAATACTTCGTCCAGCCCACGCCCGTGGTAGTTGGAGTCCTCGTGCTTGCCGAAGCCTTTAAAGTAGAAGGGCTTACCGTTGATGAGGAACTGTGCGCCGCGCACCTCGACCGTGCGGACGCCAAAGGGTTCGGCGTAGCAGTCCGTCCCGAAGGTGACCTCGGCGGTATACAGATAGGCCGCATGCGGTTCCCACAGCTGCACATTCGGAATGGTGAAGCTGCCTTCCGGGCCGGCGGCCACTGCGACCTCCTGCCCCAATTCATCTTTGATGGACAGCGAGACCTCCCCGGTCCCAACTGTATCCACCCGGTAGTGCACCACGCCGTCTGTCCCGTTGACGGAAGGGATCAGCGTGATGTCTGCAATGTAGGATTTGGGCGTGGTATACAGTTTGACGGGGCGGCTGATGCCCGCATAGTTGAAAAAGTCAAAATTGGGCATGTTCTGCCGTTTGGGTGTGACGCCCGGCACGGCGGCGAGCATTCCGCCCAGCATGCTGCTGCCGTCCTCGTTGCCGACGGGCAGGGTGCCATAGTCCACTTTGTTGTCCACCGCGACGGTGAGCAGGTTGCAGCCCGGCTTGATCTTGCCGGTGATCTCCGTTTCAAAGGGCAAAAATCCGCCCTTGTGTTCACACAGAAGCGCGCCGTTTAAATACACCTTGGCATATTGTGCAACGGCGCCAAAGCGGAGGAGGATGCGTTCTTCGGCCAGGGGCGCAGGGAGGCTGATGGTACGTTGGTAGGCCACCCAGCCATAGTGGTCACGGAAATCCACCCCTTCCTTCTGGTCGTTGTAGGAGGCGGGCACCGCAATGGACATGGGCTTTGGCAGCGGCGCGCCCGCGATGGCGTCATCAAAGGTGTCCGGTCCGCACAGGGCAAAGTCCCAGATGCCAGACAGGTCCATGAGTGCGCGGGATTGACTGAGTTTTGGATACAGCATGGTTGGATCATCCTTTCATTTGCATGATTTAAGTGCGGTCTGCAAGTTCTTGAATCCGTTTTTGATTTTCCGCAATCCGCCGTTTGTTCAGCGGATACCAGAATACAATGATCAGCCCAACGAGCAGATAACCAATGGCGGGTGCAAGGGTAGAGACCGTGTAGATGCGTTCTACCACTTCGGGTGCCTGCACAACGTTTTCGGTGGAGGACACATAGCCGATGGCGGTCAGCATGTATCCGCCCAGACCGCCGGCAAGCGCCTGCCCAATCTTGCGCGCAAAGGAGTATACCGCATAGATGGTGCCGTCCTCCCGGACGCCGGTAAAGAGCATTTGGTTGTCGATCACATCGGTGATAAAGGCCCAGATCATGAGGTTGAACAGGCCCGACCCCATGTTGCCCAAGAAGATAATCAGGCAGAAGATCCATGGGTTTTCAATACGCAGGAAGAACAGGAGAAAATAGATGGCCGAAGAGAAGAGCACCGCAACACCCGAGGCCTCTTTTTTGCCAAATCGTTTGGCAATTTTGGAGGCAAAGGGCGCCAGAATCAGGGTGCATGCCGTCTGGAGCAGACCTGCCACAGACATGGCCTCCTTGCTGCGGAAATAGTCTTTGAAGAGGAATTGATTCATAGAGCCCGTCATGAGCATCGCGAGCAACAGGATGATGGAAGCGGATACAATCGCGAGCAGCGCACGGTTTTTGACGATGCCCCGGAGGGTATCGGAGAGCTTGATTTTGACAGCTTCCTTCTTTTGTATATTGACGCGTTCGGTGGTCATCAAATAGCACAGGGCATAGCACACCAGCGCAGCCAATCCAAGCAGGAGCGCGAGCGGCAGAAAGCGGTCGCCCATGACAACTTGATTGCCGGCGGCATCATAGGTATAGATGATAAGGGGAACGCCCGACCCAATGATAACGCCCGCCGCCGCAGCACCCACCGAACGGTAGGTAGAGAGCGAGGTACGCTGCACGGGATCGTCGGTGAGAACCGATGCCATGGAGCCATAGGGGATGTTGATACCCGTGTAGCAGATGCTGCCCCACAGCAGGTAGCTTACATAGATGTACACCAATTTCCAGCCGTATGCAAGGTTCTTCGCGCCGGGGATGAACAGCAAAATGCCCGCCGCCACCACCGGGATGGCCATGCGCCGGATCCAGGGACGAAACCGCCCGTCCCGCGCGGGGCGCAGGGTGTCCACGATGCGACCCATCGTGACGTCCGTAAACGCATCCACAAACCGCGCAACCAGGAACAGCGTTCCCACTACGGCGCCGCTGATGCCCAATACATTGACATAAAAAACCGTTAGGAAATTGCTGACCAGCAGAAAAAACAGGTCATTTCCCAAATCGCCGAACAGGTATCCAAATTTGTCCCGTATGCCGAATTGCTTCATGATCCTCACCTCAGCTTTAAAGTTTTGAAACTGGCTTATATGTGAAACGCACAATCAGACCGCTTTAGTATGTGTTGCGGATGGTGCGCCTTATACGCCGAATGGGGTGATTTTCAAAAAAGTATGCACATAATTGACCGGGGAACGAACACAAAACGCCTGCGCTTGCAAGCGACACATGTTTGGTTGGATCTTGTCAAAAACGCTGTCATAACGCCGCCTCATCATGTCTTGGCGCGCGTTTCGGAGTTGCGGCTGCCCTCTGTGAGCTGCCATATCACAACTGCGCTCACAGAATCGTCGATTGGCAATACAAAATGAGTTATAAAAAGTCGTTTGATTGGAATTTGCCATCATTATATCTCTTTGTTAGACAATTGTCAATGCTTTTCAACAAAAAACAGACGGTTTCCCGTCTGTTTTTTGTTGATACTGCCCATTAGAATACATAGTATGGGTTGGGTTTGATCAGAATTGTAATGAGGTCAATGAGAACACCAATGCCACAAAAACCGCCCGTCAGCAAATATACAATTCCCATGCCGATCTTTCCTTCATAAAACTTGTGCGCACCAAAGATGCCCAGCAGCAGGCACAGGACAAAGGCAACCCATTTGTTGATGGGACGCCCCAGGGGCGCGGCTGTATTGGTGTTGGTATTTGTGTTCGCGTTGTTGATAACAATATTGGGCATATTTTGGGGCGTCTTGTCAGCACTCGCTATCTGCTCCACCTGGCATCCGCAATGGGGACAAATGACCGCCTTTTCCGCGATGGTTTTGCCGCAATGCACGCAAAATTTGGTGCTTGCCTGCGGCGTTGTCTGCGCGGCTTCCTGCGCTTGCTGCTCCTGCGCTCTGCATGCCTCGCACAGCCGCGCCCCTTCGGGGCATTCCTTGCCACACTTTTCACATAACATCATAATTCCCCCTTCAAAAAATAATGGTTGTGATCATTATACTCTATATATCGACAATTGTCAACAATAAGAGCATAAAATACAATGAGGATAAAGGGGGTGACAATTTGATCTCATACGAGCCATTTTATCAGACACTAAAGGAGAAAGGCATTTCCACCTATAAGCTGATCAATCAGTTTCACATCAGCCGGAGCCTGCTGGACCGCTTAAAGCACAACAAGCCCATCAGCACGGTCACCTTAAATGATCTTTGCGGCATTTTAGACTGTAAGGTGGAGCAGGTTTTGGTTTACCGCAAAGACGAGGAATAGCGCTGCCGTTTTCAGAGAATGGAGGCGCTATTTTTCTACCAAAACGGGATGCCAAAATATGGCGGGAAATCCCAGAGAAGATACTTGCGGATTGATCCTTTCTATTGTATAATAATCAAAAACAATGTGTTGGCGGAAGCCTGCTTTGTTGCGCTGGGAAGCTGCCGCATGCCGATGTGCGGCGGCCGTATAAAAAGGAGGGGACAGCATGGAGCTGCAGGAAAAACGAGCACAGGCCATCCGGGAGAACAGAACGGTTTTGGGGATCGAACTGGGCTCCACGCGGATCAAGGCGGTTTTGATTGATGACACGCACGCGCCCATTGCGTCGGGCAGTCATGCATGGGAAAATCAGTTGGTGGACGGCGTCTGGACCTATTCGATGGATGCGGTCTGGGCGGGCTTGCAGGATGCATACAGTGCGCTTGCGGCAGACGTGCGTGCGCGGTATGGCGTTGTGCTGACCCGCGTTGGCGCCATTGGCATCAGCGCCATGATGCATGGGTACATTGCGCTGGACAAAACGGGCGCCCTTTTGGTTCCGTTTCGTACTTGGCGCAACACCATGACAAAGGAGGCCGCGGACAGGCTGACAGCGCTCTTTTCCTATCCCATCCCGCAGCGGTGGAGCATTGCGCATCTCTATCAGGCCATCCGAAACGGAGAGCCCCATGTACGTGACATCCATTATCTCATCACGCTGGAGGGATATGTCCATTGGAAACTGACGGGCCGCCGGGTGCTGGGCATCGGCGATGTGGCGGGCATGTTCCCCGTCGATGTGGATGCCAAAGACTTTGACCGTCAGAAAATGGCGCAGTTTGATGCGCTGGTCGCAGATGCCAACCTGCCATGGAAGCTGGCGGACATCCTGCCCAAGGCGTTGGTCGCGGGGGAGGATGCAGGCACGCTCTCCGCAGAGGGCGCAGCCCTCTTGGACGTGAGCGGCAATCTGATGCCGGGCATCCCCCTTTGTCCGCCCGAAGGGGACGCGGGGACGGGGATGGCGGCCACCAACAGCGTCGCAGTCCGAACGGGCAATGTTTCGGCGGGGACCAGCGTGTTCGCCATGGCAGTGTTAGAGCACCCCTTAAAGCGGGTGCATCCCGAACTCGACCTGGTGACCACACCGGCCGGCGACCTGGTGGCAATGGTCCACTGCAACAACTGCACGTCTGACCTCAATGCATGGATCGGTTTGTTTGGAGAGGCGGCGGACCTGCTGGGCGTACACCCCGACCCGGCGCAGCTGTACACACTGCTGTATCAGAAAGCACTTACGGGGGATGCGGACTGCGGCGGACTGCTGGCCTATAACTATGTTTCAGGGGAGCACATTACGGGCTGTGCGGAAGGGCGCCCGCTGTTCGTCCGTACCCCTGACAGCCGGTTTACGCTTGCGAACTTCATGCGGTGCCATCTGTATACCGCGCTGGGTGCGCTCAAAACGGGGATGGATATCTTATTTAACGAAGAATCGGTCGGGCTGGATGTCCTGATGGGGCATGGCGGCCTGTTTAAGACGGAGGGCGTCGCCCAGCGCATTTTGGCATCTGCCATCGGCGTTCCGGTTGCCGTGATGGAAACAGCCGGGGAAGGCGGCGCGTGGGGCTGTGCACTTTTGGGCGCATACCGCATCTGGAAGCAGGAAGGGCAGTCGCTTTCCTCCTACCTGGCGGACCGCGTGTTCGGCGGACAGACAGGAAGCGTCATGGCGCCCGATGAAACGGATGCGGCGGGCTTTGCCCGGTTCATGGAGCGATACCGGAGCGGCCTTGCCATTGAACAGTCGGCCATTGCGCATCTGCGTTCGGATGCATAAGGAGGGAAGCGTATGTTAGAGCGGCTAAAAGAACAGGTATGTGCGGCGAATCGTGCACTTCCAAAGCAGGGGCTGGTGACCGAGACGTGGGGCAATGTCAGCGGGATTGACCGGTCGGCGGGGTTGTTTGTGATCAAGCCCAGCGGCGTTTCCTATGATGCGCTCCAGCCTGCGGACCTGGCTGTGGTGGACTTGGCGGGCAACCAGGTGGAGGGGGCGCTTGCGCCCTCGTCGGATACGCCAACTCACCTCGCATTATATCGCGCCTTTCCGGACATCGGCGGCATTGTACACACCCATTCCACCTGTGCGACCGCGTGGGCGCAGGCGGGCAGAGGGATCCCGTGCTATGGTACCACACATGCGGACCATTTTTATGGGGAAATTCCGTGTGCGCGGGATCTGACGGAGGAGGAAGTGGCCGATGGCTATGAATGGAACACGGGACAGGTGATTGTGGAGACATTTTGGCAGAGATCTCCCGTGCACATGCCGGGCGTCCTTTGCAAAAACCATGGCCCCTTTACCTGGGGTAAGGACGCGGAAGAGGCCGTGCATCACGCGGTCGTTCTGGAAGAAGTTGCCAAAATGGCTCTGATGACCGAGTGTCTCTGCAAAGACGGCGACCCCCATGCGCCGCAGTACCTGCAGGAGAAGCACTTTCAACGGAAGCATGGTCCCAATGCATACTATGGCCAGAAGCGGTCCTAGCTGCTGCATCCGGCACGTGGATCTGAAATGACATTGGCAACCGAGATGGAAAGAGCATGCATGCAGGCGGGCGGCAGCCAGTTTCACAATGCCGCGGAAATCACGGAGGCAAATGATTCCGATTGCAGCCATAGTCGCCCTCCTGCCGCATAGGAAAGAAGCCCTGTACGCGAGCTGGCGTACAGGGCTTCTTGGTTATTCTTATTTTCGATCCCAACTGTTACAGGCTGCTGCCCGCGACATCTTCGGGCACTTCGCCCAGATAATAGTACATCTGGTCCTTCTCCTGCGCCGCTTCATTGAGCCCTTCAATCTCCACCACGGCGGTCGTCAGCTCAGACACCTTATCGATCCAGATGGTCGGCTTCTTGGAGGCCTGTTCGGTGTCATTTTTGAGGTTTGCTGCGGTTCCCACCAGCTTGGGGTTCGTGGCCACGTCAACACCCTTGGCCACTTCGATGCCGCCAAACTCATTGCCGCTCACATCCACAACGCCATCCAGCGTCACTTCTGCGCCGTTTACGAGAATACCCGCATCCGCGCCCGTCGCCTGGATGTCCTTCAAGATGACCTGCGACGCGCCGTATGCCTGGAGTGCATACAGGCCCTGCCAGTTTGCTTCATCGCCCGTCATTTCCAGCTTCAGATTCTCCAGCTTCACGTTCCCCGCATGGACAATCTGGATCCCGTTTTTGTTCTCGAAAGAGATGGTCTTGATGCCATCTTTTCCCAGCAATTCCCCCGATCTGTTGATGGATACCGTCTGGTCCAGGGTGATGTCGCTGGTTACGAGGATGGTTTCAATCCGTGCATCCGCCAGCGCATCCAGAAGCGCTTCCTGGGAGGCAACCTCTGCGGTTGTTTCAAAGGGGGCCTGACCAAGGTAGAAGTATACCTGGTCATTCTCCTGCGCCACCTCATTGAGCCCTTCAATCTCCACCACGGCGGTCGTCAGCTCAGACACCTTGTCGATCCAGATGGTCGGCTTTTTGGTGGACTGCTCGGTGTCATTTTTGAGGTTTGCGGCCGTCCCCATCAGCTTGGGCATGGTGGTCGCATCCACACCCTTGGCCACTTCGATGCCGCCGAACTCGTTGCCGCTCACATCCACAACGCCATCCAGTGTCACTTCTGCGCCGTTTACGAGAATACCCGCATCCGCACCCGTCGTTTTTACATCTTTTAAGGTCACAGTGGACTCGTATGCCTGGATACCATACGCCCCATTCCATTTTCCGGTTTCATCCTGCATCACAACATCCAGATTCTGGATGACAACATTGCTGCCCTGGATGATTTGGATACCGTCTTTGACGCCCTGGCTGTACGTGATGGTGTTGCCTTTCCCGTTCACGGTCAGGTCATTGGCGTGCAGCTCAATCGTCGCATCCAGCTCCAGGTCGCTCAGCAGGGTGATGCTGGCCTTTTTCTCCAAAGTCTGCGCTTGTGCTACGGCCTCTTCCAGGGAACCGAAAGCATTGCGGCCGATCGTATAGCGCTTGTTGCTGTAAACAACCGAGCCGGTTTCATCCGCATAGTTGCGGTTTACGATGATATCGGTGGAAGGTGCGGTTTGAACGACGGAACCGCCACCGCCACCACCGCTGCCACCGCCGCCCGGCGTGGACGTGGGTTGGGGAGAGGGATTCGTCGTGGGCGGCGTGGTCGGCGGCGTTTCGGGATTCCCTTCACCCGAGTCACCGCTGCCGATAATGATCTGCTCGCCCGATACCGTCGTATCCTTTAAAGTGACCTTGCCATCGGTTACGGACGGCGTTACAATCAGGTCACCGTTGATCTCCATGCCCTCCAGCACAACGTCGGGTGCGGTGACGATCACGTACCCGTTCAATGCCTCGTCGGCCTGATACGTGCCGGGTTTGTTATAGTAGCCTTTGATGGCATTGTTGACCACCGTCACAGAACACGCACGGGTCATCCCGTCCTGGGGACGGAACGTGCCATCCCCATAGCCGCTCAAAAAGCCTTTTTCCACCATGGCATGAATGGCATATCGTGCCCACTCGCTGACCGACGCATCATCCGCAAAAGAGGTCGCGCGTGCGCCGCTGTCTTTGATGCCAAGCGCCCGTGCGATCATAACCAGCGACTCTTCGCGGGTTACGGGGTCCTCCGGACGAATGTTGGTTCCGTCACCCATCATGACCCCCTGTTTGACCAGTTTCAAGATAGCATCGGTATACCATGTCTCGGGCAGATCCGAAAACGTGTTTTCCGCCCGTTCCTGATAGTTCATAATACGGTTGATCATGACCGCCAATTCCGCTCTCGAGATGACGTCGTCGGGGCGGAACATTCCATCATCTCCCATGATCACTTCGTAGTCTGTCCAGCGTTCAATCGCGCTTTGCGCCCAGTGCGATTCCGTGTCTTCAAACTGTGCAGCAAAGACGCCAGTCGGCGTAGCCGCCAACAGAGCAATGCAGACTGCCGGAGCGATTACCTTTTTCCGAAACTCGTTTAACACTTTCACATCTCTCCTTTATACAATTTGAGGTGCGTTTGTTATCACCAACAGGACCTAGTTTACATAATTTCTTGCCGGGTGTCAACGTACAATTTCTGGGTGTCCGTACAGTCTCTGGTGATTTGGGGCCATTTTTTCCGCTGCCTGGATGGGCATACAGATCTTTTCAGCACGGCTTGGTATGCGCTGCCATTCTCTTACGTTCTTTGCCAGAACGCTGCGATCTATCCCGCAAAAGCGGCAAGGCTCTAACGGACATCTGCGAACCGTCCATGTGACATATGGGCGAGGCAAGCCGCATGCATACAAATGTAGGGAATTGGTCGCATGCTGGGATGGGGCCAGCACCAGTGTCTCCATACAAGCGCAATGCCGCATGAATCGGCGCCGGCTGCCAGGCCGCGTGATACGAGAGGGAAAACAGGCCGAGAGACAGCCGCCGGGTTTGGACCCGCTGGGGGGCAGGGGGGCATATCGGCCGACGTGTGCCTCACTTGTCCCCCTGTTTGAACTGCCGATCCGTGCAAAACCCAAGCGCACAGATAGCGTGCGTCCGAAGGGTGACAGTGTGGAACAAGTGGGGCAGTGGGCTGCGGGTTGACAAATCCTGCACGTTATGATAAGGTAAACAACGCGAAGTATGGCATGCAAATGGGCAGTATGGTACATGCTGTTTGTGCCAGTCTATCAAAATGCCAGAGGGAAACGGAGTTGTGATGATATGTTCAAAAAATTATTTGGAAAACGCGGCAGCATTCCGCATGCGGACTTTGTAAAAAAGGTCAACGCCTTTGCGTTGGAAGAGACCAGCATGGAGGAGCTCAAGGCGCGTTTGTCGGACCTTAAGATTGCGAAACCGGAGCAATGCGCCGAGCCCTATGCCATCATCCGGGAACTCATCCGGCGGCATACGGGGCTGACCCTGTTTGACACCCAGCTCGCCGCTGCCTATGCCATGCAGTTGGGGCATATCGCGGAGCTGCCGACGGGGGAGGGCAAGACGCTCTCCGCTGTGGTGGCGGCGGTCTGCTATGCGCGCATGGGGAACCAGGTGCACATTCTGGTGTTCAACGACTATCTGGCCAAACGGGATTTTAGCGACAATTGTGCCATCTTTGCGGACTGCGGTGTCACGAGCGCATATATCGGAGAGCACAGCACCCCTGAGGAACGCAAAACAGCCTATGCATGTGACGTGGTGTATATTGCGGCAAAGGAGGCGGGCTTTGACTTTCTGCGGGATTTCCTGTGCGACAGCCCAGACGAGCTGGTGTTCCCCAAGCAGCAGGTCGTCATCATCGATGAGGCGGACTCCATCCTGATTGATGAGGCACGCATTCCGTTGGTGCTGGCTGGGGAGAAGCCCGACGCGTGGGATGAGGTGGCAGATATCTATGAGGCGGCCGCAGCGCTTGATAAGGCGGATGTGGACCTCAACCGGCCCGACAACCAGGTTTGGCTGACCGAGCGCGGCATCGCCAGCATGGAGGAGCGGCTTGGGATCGACAACCTGTATGATGCGGGGCATGCGGATGTGCTTGCCGCCGTGAATGCCGTGATTGAGGCGCGGTTCCTGTTGGAGCGGGACAAGCACTATCTGGTCAAAGGGGATGAGATCCAGGTCATCGATGAGTCCACGGGCCGCGTGGCAGTTGGGCGCAAGTTCCCCGACCTGCTGCACCATGCCGTGGAGATCAAAGAAGGCGTGCATCCCGAGCAGCAGGCCATGATCTACAATTCCACCACCATACAGGCGTTTGTGCTGCAATATGAAACCAAGTGCGGCATGACGGGGACGGCAAAATCCAGCGCCAATGAGCTGTTTACCATGTATGGGCTGGATGTGGACGTGGTGCCGCCCCATGTTCCCTGCATCCGTGTGGACCACACCGATGCGGTGTTTGAAGAAGAGGAGGAGAAGGAGCACGCAATTTTGGCAGAGATCCGCGCCGCACATGCAAAGGGGCAACCTGTTTTGCTGGGTACCCAGAGCGTCGGGGAGTCTGAGCGGTATGCCGCCATGCTGGAAAAATTGCAGCTGCCCCACGTGGTTCTCAATGCACGCAACGACGAGGAGGAGGCCGGCATCATCGCACGTGCGGGGGAGCCCGGCCGCATTACGGTATCCACCAACATGGCGGGCCGGGGTGTGGACATCAAATTGGGCGGACCAGAGGAGGCGCAAAAGGCAGAGGTTGCGGCCGCAGGCGGCCTGTATGTCATCAGCACCAGCCTAAACCGCAGCATTCGGACCGACAACCAGCTGCGGGGCCGTGCTGGCCGGCAGGGGGATCCAGGGGAGAGCAAGTTTTTCTTTTGCCTGACGGACGAAAACCTGGCGGGGCACTTCCCATCTGACAGCATGGCGCGTTATGACGAAAAGCGGCTCATGGATATGGTGCGGCGCGCGCAGAAGGCGGAGGAGGGCAAGGACGCCGAGGCGCGGTACATGCTGGAGCGGTATGGGTATATCATTGAAGAGCAGCGGCGAACGGTGACGGCATGGCGGACGGGGCTCCTGGTGGGGGAGAAAACGCCAGATATCCTATTGAAGAAGGATGCCGATTTACATCAATCGCTGGTCGAACAGGTGGGCGAAGCCGGCGTCGCGCGTGCGGAGGTGCAGCTGACCCTGCATGCCATCAACCGGCGATGGGCGTCCTATTTGGAGGCCATGGAGAACGTGCGCGACGGCATCCACCTCATGGTGGTGGGCGGCAAGAGCCCGCTAGAGGAGTATCAGAAGATCGCCGTCTCCGCCTTTGATGATATGGTGGCAGACATTGAATCGGATGTGCTGTCCGGCATGCAGAAGTATGAAATCACCGAGGCGGGGATTGACATGGAGGCGGCGGGGCTAAAAGGCGCGACCACAACGTGGACCTATATGATCGATGACCGCAGCAGCCAGTTCAGCCGTATCCCGCACCTCATCAAAACCTTATCCAATGCTGTGACTGGGTCCATCTTTGAGCGGGATGAAGAGGACGAGGATCCGTCTATGTAATGACTGATATGTTCTTATTGCGGCATTTCGGAAAAATGGTCAAAAAAAGACAGGCGCTTTTGCGCCTGTCTTTTTTGCTGCTATCCAGCGAAATAAACAAAATTTTCCTTTCGGGGGGCAGCTGTAGGAAGCGGGCCATCGGGGTAGCCCAGCACACAGTGCCCAATCCCTTCATATTCGCCCTCGATCCCCCATGCCTTCAGCAGATCCCGGCCTTCGGGACTGTCAAACACCTCTTTGACACGATGAATCCAACAGTTGCCAACGCCCAAGGCATGGGCAGCCAACATGAGATTGCCCATTACGAGGCTTCCGTCATAAACGCGGTTTTTCCAGTCTTTCTCCGCGAGGACAACCAAGACGACGGGTGCGCCGTAAAACGGATCAGATGGAGCGGACCAACCACCAACCGTCCGGTTCAGCTCAGCAAGCCGATCGCGCAGTCCTCGATCCGTCACCGCAACAATAATGGACGACTGATGGCCCATCGCACTGGCTGCATAGGTTCCCGCCTGAACAATCTGATCAATCACATCCTTCGGCACCATGTCCGAGCGATACGCTCGTACACTTCTGCGTGACATGATGGCGTCTAGCACAGCATTCATTCTGCATCCATCCTTTCCAACTGTTTTATATGTCCTTTGATATCTTTTTTACTGTGTTAAAATCCCCGCCGCAAATTTATATTGCAGAATGCGCAGAACCGACTCGTCAATGCGGCTTTCAGAGATATCCCCGCGCTCCACGGCGCTGATGACAGCGGGGATCTGCACCTCAAAATCCGTACAGGTCAGCATGTCATTCCCCGC
Source organism: uncultured Clostridia bacterium (assembly GCA_944393605.1). Classification (GTDB taxonomy): domain Bacteria; phylum Bacillota; class Clostridia; order UBA1381; family UBA9506; genus CALYAO01. The sequence continues at coordinate 13,133 of CALYAO010000040.1, read as the reverse complement.
CTGTACCGCAAGCACTGCTGCCTCTTCGTTGCCCGTAAATTCGCGGATGCCGTCCATCACCAGATCGTCCGTGAGAATAATTCCGGAAAATCCCACGTCCTCCCGCAGCAGTTTATGCACCGCGGCAGACAGGGAGGCAGGATATTCCGCATCCATGCAGGTCACAATATTGTGTGCCACCAGGACAAACTGCGCGCCCGCTTCCATCCCCGCGCGGAAGGGGAGCAGATCCGAATGGGTGAACTGGGACATGGGGCGCTCATCCCGCACCACGCCGGTATGGGTATCCGCATTGTTTCCATATCCAGGAAAATGCTTTAAGACGCTGCCCATGCCCGCTTCGTTGTTAACCGTCACCACGGTCTGTACATATTTGGCGGTCATATTGGCATCCTGCCCAAACGCACGTGCATTGATAAAATCGGATGGGTTGGTGGATACATCGCAAACAGGCGCAAAATTGAGATTGATGCCGAGTGCATCCAGCAGCCGGGCCTTTTCCTTGGTATCGGCGGCAATCCGGTCAAATCCGCCGTTTTGGTACAGGTCCTGCGGGGAGAGAAAGGGCGTGTCCCGAAAGGCCTGATACCGGCTGACTCGGTTCACCGTGCCGCCTTCTTCGTCCACACCGATGAGCAGCGGAATCTTGGAAGCGGCTTGGTAGTCCTCGATATTCAATTTGACCTGGTTGGGCGTCTTGTCTTCAAATTGGTCGGCAAACAATAGATACCCGCCCAGCTGCCATTGCTCTGCCAGTGCGGCGCCGCCTTCTGCGGGACACCGCGCCATAAACATCTGTCCGACCTTCTCAGCCAGCGTCATGCCTGAAAGCACGTCTTGGGCGGCCTGTGCATATGCCTGCACATCAGAGGATGTGTCGTTTTGCTGGGAAGCGGGCGATGTGGTCATCGTGATAGACGTTTCCACCTTCACGGATTGCACATGCACAGGCTGCACGTCCTCGCCCGGCACAAGATCTCCGATATAAGTTACCTGGACGCTGTCGCCAATCAGCAGCCCCTGCTCGCCGGCATCCACCGTGGCGCCCTGCAGCGAAAACAGATAGGTGCCTTCTGCCGTCTCCAGCGTTAGGGTATGCATGGCGGCGTCTATAACCTTGCCTGTGATGTCGTGCGTGGTGGGAGTGGGCGAGGCATCCGCGGGGGTCTCCGCCGGTCCGCTGCATCCGGTCAATAGCAGAAAAATCCCCAGCACGACCCATATGATTTGCTTTTTCATCAAAATTCCCCCTGATTTCGTAAAAAATACCAATTCCAGTATAGCATGGCGATGGGGGGATGTCAAGCAATCAGCCTGTCCGCAGCCGAACGGTAACCTCTCGGACGCTGTCGTTTTGGATCAGAGTCAAAACACAGGTTGGTTCGCTGCGAAAGAGCTGTTCGCGCAGCTCGGTCATGGTGTTGACGGCTGTCCGGTTGACATGGGTGATGATGTCACCCACCTGGATACCGGCCTGCTGCGCGGCGGAACCCGGGGATACGGTGGTCACTGTGATACCGACCTCCGACTCAGATGGGCTGCCCATATACCGCCCCGTGCGGTTGTCCTGTCCGTAGAGTCCCAGCTGCGGTGTTTGAAAGGTGCGCCCCGCCTGATATGCTTCAATCACAGGGCGCGCGATATTAATGGGGATGGCAAAGCCGATGCCCTCTGCGCTGGAGACCTTGATGGTGTTGATCCCGACCACTTCGCCCGCGGCATTCACCAGCGGCCCGCCGCTGTTGCCAGGATTGATGGAGGCATCGGTCTGGAGCAGGCCATCCATGTAATACTGCGAGCCGTCCTCGTTTTGCAGGGCAATGGTGCGGTTTACGGCGCTGACAAGGCCGCCTGTAACCGTGCGCTGAAACTGCATAGACAGCGGATTGCCGATGGCAAGCACCCGGTCGCCTACACGCATGCTGGCGACATCGCCAAGCGGCGCGACAGGCAGGTCACTGCCGTTTACCTTGATGATTGCAAGATCGAGCGAAGCATCCCCCCAAACCAGGCGTGCTTCCTTGGAGGAGCCGTCCGAGAAGGTGACGACCAGTCGGGTCCCCGTGCTGCCTGCCACGTGCTGATTGGTCAAAATATGCCCGGTTTTGCTCACAATGATACCCGACCCCATGCTCCATTGCAGGCTTTCATCCCGGTCCGCCCGGCTTTGGCTGCCAATGGCATTGCCCGCCGCAATCCCCACAACGGACGGCATGACGCTTGCAGCAATGTCCGCGGGCTCATATCCCGACGTGATTTGTGGGGCAGTGTTGCCTTCGGCGGATAGGCTCTGAGCGGTATAATTGGGGGAATCGTCTGTTTGGTCGTGGGTATGCAGGTCAGACAGTCCCACCGCAGCCAGGCTGACAACTGCAGACAGCACTGCGGTGCCTGCCACCTTGATCCATTCGTATTTTTTCATCAATCTCCCTCCTTTGTTTATCTACAGTATGGGCAAAAACAGTGCGGCTTATGTGAGAACGCACGTACAGGCAGCATATGATGTGGAATAAAATGGTTCAATAGTATCAAAATGGAAGCTTTGCCGGCAGTTTTTGGCGTAATTGGGAGCTGCACAGCGCATATGGTTCCAAAGCGCCCATAACGGCAGAGACTTTTGGAAAATGACTTGAAAACCCAACCCGGCTCTGCTATAATGAAAGCATACATAGCTGGTTTGAGGGAGACTCGGCTGAAACAGACCGGCAGCCACTTGGCCATGCCGGTACAAAAAAAGGAGGAAGTCGGATGGGGAAACTGAAAAAGGGCATGTCGGCAATGCTGGCATTGGTGCTGACATGCGGCGTATTGTTGGGCGTTGGGCATGTATCTGCCGCAGATCCAGAGGGAGAAGCGGTTTTAACCGCACCAACACAGCTGGAAGAAGGGGACATCTTTCTGGCAACGGTCAGTCTGCGCGGCGTCTCCGCGCTGAAAAATCTACAGTTGGCGCTCTTTTATGATCCGACGGTCATCCAGCCTGTGACCGAAGATGGTGCGCCGCTGACCTATGGGACAACAACCGTAACGGACGGTATTCGATCAGCCGTCGCGACCTACGATATCATGCAGGAAGCGATCGTGGAGGGGGCGCTGCGCAGAAGCGCGGACAATCCGAGCGGCCCATTTGAGGTGGTTGAGGGTGGCAGCAACATCAACCAGACGCGCGGCCTGCTGCAGTATACCATGTATATGGCGGACCTGTTTGCGACGGAGGACGTGACGCTGGACGGCGAAACGGAGATCCTGCAAGTGCGCTTCCAAGCGATCGCCCCCGGGAAACCCAAGCTGCAGTTTGCGGTGCGCGGGGTGTCTCCGGCGTTCCCGACGGCCTGCAATGTCGGGTTTCAATACGCCCGTGGCGGGGAAGTGGTGCCCGCGCGGACGATCAATCCCGAAGAGATGACGGTCGCAGGGGAGTATATCGGGGTGGAAAATGTGAGCGTTATGCCCAAGAATCTGTCGGTGGAACGGCCGGGCGGCAAGCTCTCGCTTGATATCACGGTGGAGCCTTCGGACCGCACCGAACAGTACCTGCTGGTATATGCCGAGGACCCAAGCATCGCATCGGTAGATGAGATGACCCATGAGATCTATCCGCTCAAAGTTGGGCAGACACGTATCTATGTGTGCTCGCCCATCAATCCGGATATCTATGATTATATGGAGCTAACAGTAGGCAACCCGGCCTCGTCGCCATCCAATGAGCCGGATGTGACCGAGACGCCCGGTTCGTCCTCGCCATCCGCCTCCAGCGAGCCAAGTGGTTCGCCTTCTGCCTCTGCCTCTGCGTCTGCTTCTTCGAGACCCGGTGGCTCGGGTTCGGGCTCAGGCGGCGGTTCGCACGGCGGTTCGGGGACATCCAGTGCAAGCCCTTCTGCTTCCCCCATTTCCGAACAGGCGGATGCAGTGGTCTATGCGCCGGTGGTGTCGTCCCCCGATGCAGATGGTGTGCGGAACGTCACCTTTGCTAACGATGACATTCAGACTGCAAATGAGCAGGCGCAGGAGGCTGAAAAACCCCTGCGGCTGCATGCGGATGCGGATGTGGATGAAGGCGGCCTGCGGCTGCAGCTCCCGTATGCGGCGGTCAGCGGTGCGGACCAAAACGGCATCACGGAATTCGTGATCACCACCCAGGCCGGTACCATCACGGCGGATCCGGCGCTGCTCATGGAAGGCATTGCACGTGTTTCCAGTACATTCGATACCTTTGACATCCTGATCCAACGGGAGACGCGGGACTCTCTTTCCGCCGCGCTGCAGGCGGCAGCTGCGGACGCACCCGTCTATTCTGTTTCCCTTTCACCCGCCACCTGGGTGCCTGGGGTGCTGACGCTTTCGCTCGCCTATCCAGGGGCGGGGGCAGATGCCGTTCTGGCACAGGCCGATGGCCAGCAGTGGGTACCGGTCCTCGGTGCGGCATTTGATGCAGCAGAGTCACACTTTACCTTTACGCCCGACAGCGGCGGACAGTTTGCCGCCATTACGGCAACCGCATCCGTGACCTTCAGCGACCTGACCGATGCGGAATGGAGCCGGCCCTATGTGGAAAAGCTGGCAGGTCTCGGCCTCATTGGCGGGGTAGGTGACGGCAAATTTGAACCCAACCGCAACATCACCCGTGCGGAATTTGTGAAGATGCTGGTTGATGCGCTTGGCCTGTTGGATGAGAGTGCGACCTGCGCCTTCTCGGATGTGGCAGCGGACCAGTGGCATTATGCATACATCGCTTCCGCAGCGGAAGCGGGCATTACAACGGGGTATGAGGATGGCACCTTTGGGGTGGACCGCAGCATTACGCGGGAAGAACTGGCGGCCATGACAGCCCGTGCTGCGGAATCGGTCGGGTTGACCATCCCGGAGACGCAGCCGGCGGAAGCCTTTGCAGATGCGTCTGACATTGCGGAGTATGCCCGGGAGGCGGTTTCTGCCATGCAGGCGGGCGGCATCTTAAACGGCAAAGGAGACAACCGGTTTGCACCAAGGGAAAATGCGACCCGTGCGGAAGCCGCAAAGATCATCTGTGGCATTTATGAATTGATGCAATCGTAAATCAGACGAACCGGGCAGTGGATACAATCCGTTGCCCGGTTTTTGCGTCAAGCGCTTCCTGGAACGAAGCCGGGCAAAAGATCTGATCTTCTGATTTCGGACCGAAGCATGCAACAGCATCCATGCTTTCGCATGCCGGTGATCTTGAACGTATATGACGGTGCTTTGCATACAGGGCAAATAGATAAATCCTATGCGGTAAAATATGTGAAGTGATGCACGCTGATACCTGTTTTGTCGAATCTGCCATGATTTGAGACACATTTTCACGCTATCCGGCGAATTTTGTGAGAAAAATTTATAATTTGGGGGTAGCATTTTTCTGTGCAACATGTTATAATTAGTGAGGTTAGGCATGCGGATTCTTGTTAATATTTTAACAAAACGCGCGCAGGCCTTCTGCCGTCATGTTTGGCGGCATTGGAACGGTCAGTAAACGGACGATTTGTCCATCATGAACAAGGGGGTCATACTTTGAAAGAACAGGTTTATGTGGCGTTTTCGGGCACGAAAGAACAGGAGGCCGAGCTTCGGAAGGTGATTGAAAAGTATAAAAACACAGACGGCGCACTGATTCCCGTTTTGCACGAGGCACAGGACATCTATGGATACCTGCCCGAGGAAGTGCAGCAGATCATTTCGGATGAGCTCCACATTCCGATGGCGGAAATCTATGGCGTTATCACGTTTTATACGCAGTTTTCCTTAAAACCCAAGGGAAAATATAAGATCAGCGTATGTCTTGGGACGGCCTGTTATGTCAAGGGTTCGGGCAATATTTTGGATCGGATCAAAGCCAAGCTGGGCATCAGTGAGACGGAATGTACCGAGGACGGAAAGTTTTCGCTGGATGCAACGCGCTGCATCGGCGCATGCGGCCTGGCGCCTGTTATGACCATCAACGATGATGTATATGGCAAGCTCATGCCCGAGGATGTGGATGATATCCTGGCAAAATATTAAGAGGCGGGGCTTGTTATGACGGAACTGTCGCTGCACATTTTAGACATCGCCAACAACTCAGTCAAGGCCAAGGCAAAACACATCGGCATTATCATCTCGGAGGATACGGCATCCAATCTGCTCACCATCGAGATTACGGATGATGGCTGCGGCATGGATGCGGCTTTTTTGGCACATGTCACCGACCCGTTTACCACGACGCGCACCACGCGCAAGGTTGGCATGGGCCTATCGTTGTTCCAAGCTGCTGCGGAGCTGACGGGCGGCAACCTGTCCATCTCGTCGGAGGTGGGGGTTGGGACGACGGTCACCGCTGTGTTTGTTCGGGACAGCATCGACCGGCAGCCCATTGGGGACATGGCGGGAACCATGGCGCTGTTGATTGGTTCGAACCCGGGTATTGATTTTGTGTATGAGCATGTCCTGGATGATCAGAGCTTTCGGCTGGATACGTTGGAGATCAAAGAGATTCTCGGGGACGTGGCAATCGACAGCCCCGATGTGGTGCAGTGGATACGGGAATTTGTCGCCGAGGGCGATGCGGAACTGTCAAATAGCAACCAAGTTGAATGAGAAGGGAGCATATAGATATGAAAAGTCTTGCGGAATTGGAAGCCATTCGAAATAAGAATAAGAACCAGGTTGGCCTGCGCAGAGAAGGCGAAGGCACCCGGATTGTGGTCGGCATGGCAACCTGCGGCATCGCAGCTGGAGCGCGGCCTGTGCTGACGGCGTTTACCGAAGAGGTTGGCAAGCGCGGCCTGGCGCACGTGACGGTCAATCAGACCGGATGCATTGGGATGTGCCGGTATGAGCCCATCGTGGAAGTTATGGCGCCGGGCAAGGAAAAGGTCACCTATGTACATATGACCCCCGAAAAAGCGGCCCGTGTGGTTGCAGAGCACATTGTAAATGGCCACGTCGTAACGGAGTACACCATCGGCGCCAACGTGGAGCAGTAAGCAGACGAAGATACACGCCCTAATCGGACAAAGCGTCCGTGGCAGGAAATAATTGGAGGAGGAAATTGGCATGGATTTTGCAAGAGCGCATATTTTGGTCTGCGGCGGTACGGGCTGTACTTCCTCAGGCTCTCAAAAGATCATTGATACGCTGCACGAGGAACTGGCAGCGCATGGTTTGGATAAGGAAATCAAGGTCATTCGGACCGGGTGCTTCGGTCTGTGTGCCCTGGGTCCCATCATGGTGGTCTATCCCGAGGGTGCATTCTACAGCATGGTGAAGCCTGAAGACATCAAGGAAATTGTGGAGGAGCACCTCTTAAAGGGTCGCATCGTAACCCGCCTGTTATATGAGGAGACGGTTTCGGATGGCTCGGCAGAGACCAAGTCCTTAAACGATGTCGATTTTTACAAAAAGCAGATGCGGATCGCGCTGCGCAACTGTGGTGTGATTGATCCGGAAAACATTGAGGAATACATCGGCGTGGATGGCTATGCGGCGCTGGGTAAGGTCCTCACTTCCATGACACCCGAGGAGGTCATTGAGGTCGTCAAGGCATCGGGCCTGCGCGGCCGCGGCGGTGCCGGCTTCCCAACAGGTATGAAGTGGATGTTTACCGCGCGTGCGGATGGATCCAACGGCAAGTATGTGGCATGTAATGCGGACGAGGGCGACCCGGGTGCGTTTATGGACCGCAGCGTGCTGGAAGGGGACCCGCATGCGATCATCGAAGCCATGGCCATTGCGGCCTATGCGGTGGGCGCCGACCAGGGATATATCTACATCCGTGCGGAGTATCCCATCGCGGTCAGCCGTCTGCGTATCGCCATTGACCAGGCGCGGGAGTATGGATTGCTGGGCAAAAACATCTTTGGGACGGATTTCTGCTTTGACCTGGATATCCGTCTGGGCGCGGGCGCATTTGTGTGCGGTGAGGAAACTGCGCTGATGACCTCTATTGAAGGGCATCGCGGTGAGCCCCGTCCCCGTCCGCCTTTCCCGGCGAACAAGGGCCTGTGGCAGAAGCCGACCCTGCTCAATAACGTTGAAACCTATGCCAATATCCCCCAGATCATCAACAACGGTGCGGAATGGTTTAACAAGATTGGTACCGAAAAGAGCAAGGGCACCAAGGTGTTCGCGCTGGGCGGCAAGATCAAAAACACCGGTCTGGTGGAGGTTCCCATGGGGACCACGCTGCGGGAGATCGTAGAGGAGATCGGCGGCGGTATCCCGAATGGCAAAAAGTTCAAGGCAGCTCAGACAGGCGGCCCGTCGGGCGGCTGCATCCCGGCCGAGCTGCTGGATATTGAGATCGACTATGATTCCCTGATGTCCATTGGTTCCATGATGGGATCGGGCGGTCTCATCGTCATGGATGAGGACACCTGTATGGTGGACATCGCAAAGTTCTTCTTGGAATTCACCGTGGACGAATCCTGCGGCAAATGTTCTCCCTGCCGCATCGGCACCAAGCGCATGCTGGAGATTTTAGAGAAGATCACCAGCGGCAGAGGGGAGATGGAGGACATCGACCGGCTGGAGGAACTGGCGGAAAACATCAAGCAGTCCGCGCTGTGCGGCTTGGGCCAGACGGCCCCCAACCCCGTCCTCTCCACGCTGCGCTACTTCCGCAATGAATACATCGCGCATGTGCGTGACAAGCGTTGCCCGGCGGGCGTCTGTAAGGCGCTGATGGCATACACCATTGATCCGGAGAAATGTAAGGGCTGCAGCATCTGTGCGAAGCAGTGCCCGGTGGGCGCCATCTCGGGCGAGATCAAGAGCCCATTTGTGATTGACCGCGAGAAGTGTATCAAGTGCGGCGTATGTATGGAAAAATGTCCGTTTAAGGCCATTTCCAACAAATAAGAGAGGAGGAGGAAAGAGCATGGTTAACGTAAAGATCAACGGGATTGCCGTTTCGGTTCCCGAAGAATATACCGTATTGCAGGCAGCAAAGCAGGCAGGGATCGACATCCCAACCCTTTGCTACCTCAAAGATATCAACGAAATCGGCGCATGTCGGATGTGCCTGGTGGAAATCAAGGGCGGAAAGGCGCTCCAGACCGCCTGTGTATACCCTGTTTCAGAGGGCATGGAGGTGTTTACCAACACGCCGAAGGTGCGTGCGGCGCGCAAGGTTGTGCTGGAGCTCATCCTGTCCAACCATGAAAAGAAGTGCTTAAGCTGCGTCCGCAGCACCAACTGTGAGCTGCAGCGCTTGGCGGAGGAGCTGGGCGTGGATGCGACCCGTTTTGAGGGAGAGACCCAGCAGCAGACCATTGACGATTTTTCGCCCTCTATCGTGCGGGACAACAACAAGTGTATCCTGTGCCGCCGGTGTGTCAGCGTCTGTAAGAATGTACAGACGGTGGGCGTCATCGACGTGCAGGAGCGCGGATTTGCGACGCATGTTGGCTGCAGCTATGACAAGTCCTTGGCGGGTACCTCCTGTGCCATGTGCGGCCAGTGTATCGCGGCATGCCCCGTGGGTGCGCTCCGTGAGAAGGATTCCACCGATATTGTGTGGGAGGCGCTGGCGGACGAGAGCAAACACGTTGTCGTGCAGACTGCGCCGGCGGTTCGTGTGGCGCTGGGCGAAGAATTTGGTATGCCCATTGGCACCCGCGTGACGGGCAAGATGGTCGCAGCCCTCAAGATGCTGGGCTTTGACCGTACGTTTGACACCAACACAGGTGCGGATGTGACCATCATGGAGGAAGGCACCGAGTTTATTGACCGCTTTACCAACGGCGGAAAGCTGCCGCTCATTACGTCGTGCAGCCCCGGCTGGGTGAAGTTCTGTGAGCACAATTTCCCCGACTTTTTGGACAATCTGTCCACTGCGAAGTCCCCGCATGAGATGTTTGGTGCGCTCATCAAGTCCTATTATGCGGAAAAGCAGGGGATTGATCCCAAGGACATCTTTGTGGTTTCGGTGATGCCGTGTACCGCGAAGAAGTTTGAAGCGCAGCGCGATGAGCTGGCTGCGACGGGGTATCCCGATGTGGATGCGGTTCTCACCACGCGGGAGCTGGCGCGCATGATCAAGGAAGCAGGCATTAAGTTTACCGAGCTGAAGGATGAGGAGTTCGATGCGCCGTTTGGCGAGGCAACGGGCGCGGCAACCATCTTCGGTACCACGGGCGGCGTCATGGAGGCTGCACTGCGTACTGTTTCGGAGGTATTGACGGGCAAGAGCTTTGACCAGGTGGAGTATACCGCAGTGCGCGGGACAGAGGACATCAAAGAAGCCAGTCTGGAAATTGCTGGAAAAACAGTCAACATCGCGGTTGCGCATGGCCTGGGCAATGCGCGCAAGGTATTGGAAAGCGTTCGTTCGGGCGAGAAAAAGTATGATTTCATCGAGATCATGGGCTGCCCCGGCGGTTGCGTGACAGGCGGCGGCCAGCCCATCAAATCCGCGAAAACGTGGGCGGATGTGGATGTGAAGGCCGTGCGTGCCAAGGCGCTGTATGATGAGGACGAATCCCTCACCATCCGCAAATCGCACGAAAATCCTGTGGTGAAGAAGCTGTATGCGGAGTATCTTGGGGAGCCGTGTGGCACCAAGGCGCATCAGTTGCTGCACACCCATTACCATGCAAGATAAGATTGGTATGAACAGAAGGCCGCGCGGGAGATGCCCGGGCGGCCTTCTGTTACGAAAGGAGGTATGATCTATGGAATTATACACAGACCGGCTCATTCTGCGGGATTTGACCTGTGACGATTTTGCCGATATGCAGGCCTATGCATCGGTCTATGAGAATGTGAAATACACGAGCTGGGGCCCCAATACCGATGCAGAAACCCGCGCATTCTTACAGGAGGCGGAGGCGCATGCAAAAGCGACGCCCCGCATGCACTACGATTTTGCGATTGTGCTGCGGGACACTGGCCGCATGATTGGCAGCGACGGCATCTATCTCAGCGAGAGCGGGGAAGAGGGTATGCTGGGCTGGACCATCCACCGAGATTTTTGGGGTCAAGGGTATGGGACGGAGCAGGCGCACGCGCTCCTGCGCTTTGGCTTTGAAACGCTGAAACTGCACCGGATCTATGCCGACTGCTTTGCGGAAAACCATGGTTCCTACCGGGTCATGGAACACTGCGGCATGCGGCGGGAGGCACATTTTATCAAAAATTGCGCCTTTGAAACGCCAGCGGGCCGCATCTGGATGGATGGATATTTGTATGCCATGCTGGCAGAGGAGTGGGAGGCAAAGGGCTAGAGCCAGCATATCATGCAGGCTTCATAGGGAGCGGAATCCTATCCAGTTGCGGCGCCATAGGCGGGGAAGCCTTGTGGAACGCGATGGAAGGCGGACCATTGGCAACAAAAAAACAGGCAACCGCGGTTGCCTGTTTTTTGTTATTTGTCTGGTTACCGGAGCTCCGCTCCAAACTTGGCGCGCAGCGCATCCAAGATTTCAGCGGTAACAGCAGTTGTGTCCTCTTCGGTGAGGGTGCGGTCCTCCGCACGGAGAGTGACCGAGTAGGCCATGCTCTTCTTGCCTTCGGGGACCTGCTTGCCGCGATACACATCAAAAAGCTTCAGGCCCGCAAAATACTGCTTGGCCTTTTTGCGGATCACTTCTTCGATGTCCGCCGCCAGCACATCGTCTGCCACGAGCAGCGCGAAGTCACGCACCACCGCGGGATATTTGGGCAGCGGCGTGTAGGTTTTCGTGCCCGACGCCGCACCCGCCAGCGTCTCAAAGCACAGTTCTGCCAAATAGACCTCTCTGTCAAGGCCAAACGCTTCACACACAGCGGGATGCGCCTGCCCAAAGGTGCCGGCGGGCTTGCCGCCCACCATCAGCTGTGCTGCACGGCCGGGATGGAAGGTCGGGTTGTCCGTAACAGGCAGTACGCGGTATTTGCGCACGCCCAGCGCATCCAACAGGGCCTCCACGGTGCCCTTGAGGTCATAAAAGTCCACATCGCCATACATGCCGAGCACAACCATTTTATACTCATCGGGCAGTTGTTCGGCCGAGGGAATATATACCTTCCCCAGCTCAAAAAGCCTTGCGCTGTCCGTTTTAAAGCTCAGATTCCGCGCGATCACGTCCAGCATAGAGCCCAGCATGGTGGTTCGCATGATGGAATTCTCTTCGCCCAGCGGATTGGAGATGACCACAGCGTTGCGGTATGTGCTGTCTGCGGGGAGGCACAGCTGATCGAACACGGCAGGTGCGGTAAACGGGTAGGTTACTGTTTCAAACAGTCCGCATGCCGTGAGGCATGCGCGCACGACATCCTCTTGGCACTGGCGCGCCGTCTTGCGGCCCACCGTCGTTTCCCCCGTGAGGAGGGTAGAGGGGATGTTGTTATACCCATAAATCCGGACCACCTCTTCTGCAATGTCCGCCATACACTGAATGTCGGGCCGGAAGGTCGGAACGGTGATCACGCCGTCTAGCACCGTAAATCCCAGCCGGGTGAGATAGGAGATCATATCCGCTTCTGGGATGTCAGTGCCCAAGAACCGATTCATTTTTTCCACTTCCAACGACAGCTGCTTGGCGGTCACAGGCACACGGTACACATCCACCATGCCGCCGACCACCTCGCCGCACCCCAACAGCTCCACCAGTTCACAGGCGCGTTCCACCGCGGGGACGGTGTTGTTGGGGTCCAGCCCTTTTTCATACCGGGCAGAGGACTCGGTGCGCAGCCCCAGCTTTTTGGCGGTGATGCGGACAGAAGCCGCATCAAAGGTTGCGGACTCAAAGAGCACCGTCTTCGTGGTATCCTGTACCTCAGAGTTCTCGCCGCCCATAACGCCCGCGACCGCGACGGTCTTGGCACTGTCCGAGATCACCAGCATAGTGGGATCCAGCTTGCGCTCCACACCGTCCAGCGTGGTGGTTACCTCATCCGCACGGGCCTTGCGCACCACGATTTCGCCGCCCTCCAAATAGGAGAGGTCAAAGGCATGCATGGGCTGACCGTATTCAAGCAGAACATAGTTGGTGATGTCCACAATGTTATTGATGGAGCGGATGCCACATGCTTTGAGACGGTCCTTCATCCATTGCGGTGACGGCCCTATTTTTACATTTTTTACCAGTTTCGCACAGTACCGCAGGCAATCATCGTCCGTCACAGTGACACGAATGGTGTCTGCAATGTCGCCGCTT
>CALYAO010000039.1 GCA_944393605.1 uncultured Clostridia bacterium | reverse complement strand
CAAAAACTCCGCCCGGGTGATGGTGCCGTCGGGCGCAAAATGCCGCTCATCCACGCCCTCTACCACGTCCCAGGCCGCCAGGCGATTGATGTCGCTTGCAGCCCAGTGCAGGTTGGTATCCAAAAAGGCCGCCGCCTGCATCACACAGCTCCACAACACCATCACACACACCAAAACGCCAACCAATCGTTTTTTCATTCCGCCACCACTTTCTATGCTGTCGATTTCCCCAAACCGGCATCCGCGGCCTGATCGTGCCGCGGATGCCCAGCTTCCTTAATCCAGATCCAGGAACAGCCCTGTCCCCGTGTTGGTGACCTCCTGCGTCACCCCGATGAACTCGTTGCCCGAGAGCACCGTTCCGTAATCCTGCAGGGAGGTGTAAATCCCTTGGTTCAGATCCTCCAGGTAGTTGTTCTCCGCAATCATGTTCTTGGCGTCGCCCTTCTTGCCGGGCGTCTTATAGCCCAAAAATTCGTTGGACACGAAGTAGATCCCCGATACATCGGGCTGCTCGGTGCCGCCCGTCGGGACCGCACTGGGAATCCCATAGATCTTGTTGTTTCGTACCTCAATGTTGTACATCGTGGCGCCCAAAATCACGCCCGGATTGATGCTGGTCCCCGTCTGGAAGCCGATGCCCGCGGTATTGCACTTGCGGGACACGCCCGACACCTCATTTTCGCTCATGCGGATGAAGTAGTTGGGCTGGAACCGTTTCTGGGTGGGCGACACGGTCCCATGCAGGAAGAGGCCCGACGAATCAATGGATTTGTTCCGCAGCATGACGCCGTCATATACATATCCGTAGAACCAGAGGCCCTTGGTGGCGTTGGTGACGGTGTTGCCGTAATAGGTCAGATTGTCCGTCAGGGTCACCAGCGTAAAGTAAGACGTCTCGTCGGGCTGGATGTCAAAGGGTTTCTCCAGCACAATGGTGTCCCCGTTCTGCACGCCCTTTACGATGCGCATTTGCCCCAGGCCCTTGCCGTTTACAATGAGGAGGTTGATGTTGCCATACCGGCGCCCCTCGGTCGGCATGACAAGATCTCCCGCGGTATTTGCCACCTTGATATACTTCCCGTCCGCGCTGACGACATTGCCGTAATTCCAGGCGTTGTTGGGGCCCTCTGCCATGATGGCCTCGCCGTCGTTATTTTCAAAGGTACCACAGCCCTCGATGGTGTTGTCCTTCACCAGCGTGTTGCCGCGGATGGAGAAGCCGTGGTTATCCTTGCCGATGTCATGGCACCGCACCTCGTTGTTCTCCGCCACCGAGTAGTCCGACGTGATCTGGACGTACCCGTCGTTGTAGTCAAAGGAGCTGTTGGTGATGGTGCTGTAGAAATTGCTGTACACGCGGTTGATGGTGATGCCATACCCATACCAGGTGGTGTTGTCAAACAGTGTCTTCTGCTTGGCGATGACGATGGTCCCAATGCCGCGGTTGGTATTGTTGCGCTTCTCAAATTCGCCCTTCTGCAGCAGCTTGGTTTTGATGGTCACATTCTTAAAAAAGATCTTCTCGGTCGTCCGAAGCGCCATGTTGGACACCTCCGCGCCCCACGGATGCCCCAGCACAATGAAGTTGTCGGGCCATCGGTCGTTGCTCTCGGGCACGACCGAGAGGTTCGCAAGGCCCTGTTTGCCAATGACGGCACCATCCTCCACCGAGTTGATAAAGGAACCATCTTTGGCGTCCTCCGGCGCGGTATACACCAGCCTGGTTTTGGCCTCGTCTTCCCCTAGGAGCACGATGTTCGCGGGCATCGCGATGGCACGCAGGTTGTAGTCCCCATTGGGGAAATACACCACGCCGCCGCCCATGTTCTTGGCCGCCGCGATTGCGGCTTTGACGGCCTCGTCGTCCAGCGCATCGTCATCCGGAACCGCACCAAAGTCGGTGACATCCACCTGGTTATCCCACAGGAAGTCATTTGCCCATGCGACGCCCAGACCGATGGGGTCTTTGCCGACCGGGACGACCTTCAGCTTCTGGGGGCTGCTGTTTCGTACAAACAGGTCGGTTCCATCGTTGGATACCTCCACGAAATAGGTGCCGACCGGCTGGTCCCCCAGCTGGAATTTGAGGGAGGTCGGGGTGAGCTCCGTCACCTCCAACTCAAAGCTTTCCATCCCGTTGCTCAGCCGCACCCGCGTCTGGGACGTCCCGCCGATCTCGGCCATGTCAAAATTGCGGCCCACCACCGTCACGGTCTGTCCTTCCCATGCCTCATCGGTGGAAATAAACTGGGTGCGCGGTGCGTTGAGCTTATACGGCGTACCAACGCCCTCGCCATTCACCGCCCAGATATCGTATACCAGCGGCGCGGCATCCGCCTGCATGCGGATGACCGCAAACTGCCCGTTTTCGTCCAGCTGCACCAGCTCCAGCGGCACCGCGTCTTCGGGCGGCTCGGGCGCTACCTGCTGCCCCGTGGAGGGCCGTGCATAAAACTGGACATCTTTGGTGAAGTATTCGCCGTTGACCGAGATGAGCCGATCCCCCACAATGGCGTCTGACATGTGCAGAATATAGGGCACTCCCGTGTCCACATAGGCGCTCTCGCGCTCAAAAGCGTCCACCTGTTCCTGCAAGAGCGTGATCGCCACCACGGCATCCGCCCGCGTGATACTCTCATCGGGCAGGAAGTCCCCGTCTATGGGCTCCATCACGCCCAGCGCCACCGCCGACTGCACATAGGACGCCGCCCAGTCTGAGATGGCGGCACTGTCCCCAAAGGCGGCCGGTGTTTCGGGCTGCTGCATGTGGTTGGTGAAGAAGCTAAAGGTATTGGCGAGCACCGATGCAATCTCTTCCCTTGTCATGACCGCATTGGGTGCAATCCCGCCATTTTGCAGGAGGTTGCTGTCCACCAGGCCGCTGTCCGCAGCCGACTGGAGCACGCCCGCATACCAGTCCTCCGCCGTCACGTCCGCAAAGGTACCGGGGATATAGGCCACCTGCGAGATGCTCATAGCGCGCACCACCATGGCATAAAACTGGGAGCGCGTCACAGGCTCCTCCACGCCAAAGCTGTCCTCCCCGACCCCGGTCACATAGCCATTGTTGACAAAATTCTGGATCATGTCCTGTGCCGGGTGGCAGACGATATCCGAAAATACCTTGGGCGGCGGTGTTGGTGTTGGGGTGGGGGTCGGGGTCGGCGTGGGCTTGGGGGTGGGAGCGGTATAGTCCGTGAAGTCCGAAAGGGTTGCAATGGTCACACCTGAGCCGCGGTTTGCAATGCCCATCGTCACGCCGTCCTCCGCAAAGCTGACCGACTGTACCTGTGCGGGCGTCACCAGCTCCTTTTCATACTGCAGGGTCTTCTCCGCACTGACCGTCACTTCCAGCACCCGCTTGCCGCCATATTCTCCCACGTAGAACTTCCCGTCATGGGCCTGCACATTCTGGGGGCGAAACCGCTTTTCGGGATCGCTGCTCGACGGCAGGATCAACGTGTCACATATCGTTGGCATCTTGGGGTCGCTCACGTCGATCAGAATGAGGCAGGCGACCGCCTCGGGCTGACTGTTGCCCTTGCTGGAGATCACGACATAGTTCCCGTCAATGGCAACGCCTTCTACGAAGAACTCTGCCGCCAGCCCCAGATCATTGGGGGGCAGCACACTCCGAAACACCGGATTCCTGGGGTCCGATACGTCCACGATGCCGATGCCCGAGGTGTTGTCATAGGCGGAGCCGATGGCCAGCTTCCCATCCGAGGTGACGCAGCGCAGGCCCGCCGTCATGGAATTGTTGAAGAATTTCGCACCCGTCAGCGCGGACCGGAACTTGGGGTTCGCCGGATCCGACACGTCGTAGATGCGCATGCCCGCGCCCTCACCCAGATACATATAATCCCCGACAATCTGGATGCTCCTGGGCCGGGTGGGCTCAATGGGATATTTGTTACACGTGTTGATGGTGCCGATTTGCTTGATATCGTCCAGATCGCGGCAGTCGATGATCTTATATCCAAGCGTACCATCGTTGTTGGCATAGGCCAGGTAACAAACCCCATCCTTGGCCGCGATGCTGTAATTGAGCGCGCCGTCCGGGTCCTCCTCCAGCGGGTCCACAAACTGCTGCGTCACTGCGACGGGATTGGCCGGGTCGCTGATGTCAAAGATCCGCAGGCCGCCCCCCTTGGCGTTCGCATACAGGTAGTCCCCCGAGATGGCCACGTCCATCACGTCGGGCGGCGCCGCGTCCCCCGATGTGACCGCGATGGTTTTGATCTCCGCATGGACAGCGGAGGTGAGGAGTCCCATCATAAGCGACAGCACCAGAAGAACCGATATTCCCTTCTTACCGTTTCGCATGTTCCATTCCCCCTCCGCTATCGGATGATGCTGTTGTCCTTGAAATTATAGATGGCGACCTCCCGAATCTCCCCATTTCTGGCATGGATGAAGATGTAAGAATTGTAGTCGCCGGCCGCTTTGTAGGTCAAGGCCTCGCTCATGTCGCCCACCGCAACCCGGTCGGTTGCTTCGTCATACCGGTAAATGCTGGTATAGCTCTGGATCTGATAGGTTCGGAGGTCGGCCAGATTGGTGTAGTCATAAGCGCCGTTTACCTTGTCGCACACCCGGATGTTGGTGCCTTCCCTGGCATACAGCTTGCCGAAATAGGTATAACATTCGGACGAACGGAAGACTTCCCCGTTGCCCGGGTGAGACACCCAGCCATGGGCGATATCAAAGTTGAGCTCCATGCGGGTCACCTTGAGGTTTTTGTCAAACATCATGCGGACGATGTCCCCCCGCTGGAGCGGCACCCGCGGGCTGGACTCGTCCCCCGGAACAGAGGGCTTTGTAAACATGCCCGGCTCCTTGGCAACGATGTCGCTGGTATAGGTCTTGCCCGAGATGGCATACATCCGCTGCACCTCGTTGCCATCCTCGTCGACGGCATCCACAACCTTATCCACGATGACCGCAACCGCAAGCCGGTCCACCTGGCCCGGGCGGGAAGGCAGCGCATCGTTGGGCCCAAGGTATGCGATGACCACCTTGGGGATGCCCCCCTCGCTCACTTCATACGCCTCCACATCGTATGGGCGGTCCCCCACGAAGGTATCCGCTTCCGCCAAACACACGTCCTCGGGATTGAAGGTTGCAAGCGGCAGGTGAGAGCCGTCCTCCGTGTCCTTTGCCAGACAGAACACGATGGTGGAAGAACCGATGTTAAAGCGGTCGGTGAAGGTACGTCCCTGGGTTTTATACCGAATCTGGGTTTCATTGAAGTTGCGGACAAACTCCCCTTGCTGATAATCCGTGGTTCCCACCTTGTCGGTCGCGGTGTCCAGCCGGTTCACTTTGCCCTCGCTGTTGGTCGCATACCGGATCAGCTGGTTGGGCATGCTGCTGAGTGCAACCCCTTCCCGGTCACGGTACAGCGCCGTTCGCAGCTCGCTTCCCTCTTCCAGCGACGGTTCTATGCCGCTGACGCCGTTTAGGCGAATCCGCTCTGTCAGTTCATACTCCTTTAAGACGCCATCCTGGGTGAACACCTGCATGAGGTATTGATTGGAAATGGAACTTCCGCTCTGAATGAGCCCCGTTAAATACCCGTATTCTTCCCCCGAAGCGGCGCCGATCTTCGCGCCGGCGATCTTCCCTTCGATATCCAGATAGAAAATGCCGGTATCCCCAACGCGGATGGGCTCTTCCAAAATGGGGTAGGTCTTGCTGATCTCCACCGTCTGTTCCCCCACTGTTACCGTATCTTCGGAGATCTCTACCACCTGGCCCGATGCCTTGGTCTTGACGACCTCCGCATCTACAAAGCTGCCGTCTTTGCTGATGCGCGCAGACACAACATCCCACTCCACCAGCGTGGTATAATCCACTTCCTTGTCCGCACGGATGAGCCGATAAAACGTGTCGTTGCCCTCTGGCAAGGCCATGTGGTTGCCATACTTGCCATACACCACGTCGTCCGCCTTGTTCACGGTATCCACCACGATGTTGTCGTACTCATTCATGCGCACAACCGCATACCCGTTGCCTGTCGCATCCACCAGCGTGATGTTCCCCGTTTTCAGCACAAAATCCTTGTCGGTATAACCATCCCAGAACTTGCCATTGTAGATAACATCCTTGCCGGGGTCCAGCGATATGGTCTGCTGCCGGTCCCCTTCGTCGGTATAGGTGAGGACATTGTCCGAAAATCCGACGATATCATCCGCAGCAATCACCAGCTCATCCACATTGTCCTCCACCAGGTAGCATACCGTTTGATAGCCGGTCTCTTCCTCCCGGAAATAGAACTCCACCTGGCTGCCCAGCAGGTCTGTCATGTCCACATCCGCCTCATAGGAAACGCGGTCAATCTCCATCTTGCCGGCACCAACGCCCTCCTCTTTGGAGAGCGAAGACCACGGAACCGCCGTGACGACCCCCCGGTCCTGATAGATGTCATGGTATTTGGAAAGAAGGGTCACGCCCTCCTGGGTGTTGTACACCGACCCGTCGTTCTCCAGGCCGACCAGCTGTGCCAGGTCCACATCCAGCGCATTATACAGCATGGTCGCGGCCTGGCCCCAGTTTAGGGTGCCGTCTTCCAGCATGGCCCTTCCCAGGCCCTTCTCGCTAGCGACCACCAGGTACCCCGTCGGATAGCCGCCCCGCACCTGTGCGAGCGGGCCAAAGCCCAGGGCCGTCACCAGCAGCTTGCAGGCTTCCTCATACCGAATGGGCGCCTCCGTCCCAAAGGTGGAACCGTCAATGCCATTGACCACCCGCAATTCCACCGCCCCCATGATGTAGCGCGCATAGGAATTGGACGCATCCACATCCTCAAAGGGGATGTTTGCCAGGGAATCCTCTCCCGCCTGGTAGTCCATGATGGTCATGAGAATGGCGACAAACTCCTCTTTCAGCATGGGGTTTGCCGGATTCAGCTCCATGCCTTCAAACGCCGACAGCATCCCCAGGCCCTCTAGCACCTGCATGGGTTTGGCATAGCCGGCCGTCTCATCGAATTCCACAAACACTGCATCTACCGCCAACACAGGCAGCATGAGCAGACACGCAAGGCACATGCAAAGCCATCTTTTCCATTGCTTGATCACAGATAATCTCCCCCTATTTCAGTTTTCGGATCGCGTTTACAATCTTTGCACTCTCCGCACGTGTTGCCGTCCCCTGCGGGGCAAAGGTGCCGTCGGGCATCCCCGACAGGATGGACATCGCCTGCATGGCTGACACGGCCTCTTTCGCATAGTCCGAGATCTGTTCCCCGTCGCTGAAGCCGCCGACGCCGTCCCCCGGCGTCACGGCCACGCCGCTCGCCTGCATGGCCCGGTATGCCATGGTTGCCATCTGCTCCCGCGTGATCGCAACGCCGATGCCGAACTGCGTCTCATCCAAGCCGTTTACGATGCCGCGGCTAGTGGCCGTCGCGATATAGGGGTAGTACCACGCGCCCGTTGCCACATCCGCATAGGAGCAAGTCGCATCCGTCTCGATGCCGCCAAAGGCATTGACCAGCAGCTTGGTAAACTCCTCCCGGGTGATGGGGTCGTTGGGGCGGAACTGGGTATCCTTTGCGACGATGCCCGCTTCCAAGAGCTCCAAGATGCTGTCCTTTGCCCATTCTACGCTGTCGATGTCCCCAAACACGACCTCCGGGTCAGGCGATGCTGTGGGCGATGCCGAAGGGACGGGCTGATCATCGATGCCGGGGCCAAAATGGGTCGTATTGCCCGAGCCCGAGCCGCCGCCACCGCCGCCTGTCCACGAGCCGCCCTGCTGTGATTGATTCTCATCTGCCTCGGCCTGGGATACCGCACGGCTGAACGCTCCTCTGACATCCTCAAACGTCTGGAAATTGAGCGACCGCACCAAACTTTTGAACACCTCTTCGGGCGCATCCAGGTCGTGATAGTCCGACAGGTTCAGCTGCAGCTTCTCCGCATAGGTTTCCAGCATCTTTTTCTGCAAAACAGAATGGTTGGCGCTGTCACAGATGTCCGCCAAAATCAGAAAATCGCCATACACACTCGTCAGATTTTCCACCGTAATGTCGGGCTTGTTTGCATAGGAGTCGGCAAACAGGCCCGCGATTTTCTCCTGCCGCACCTCGGGCAGCGCGGCAAACTCCGCATAGGAAATCCCGACCGCATCCCCGTAATATGCGAGGATGTCCGCAACCGCAGACGCATCTTCTCCCGTCTGCAGGAGCGCAACACCGCATGCGGTGTCAAAGCAGGTCCCCACAATGCCGGCATCCAGCGAAGCCGCAAGCGGCTTGGTGAGGTCATAGAAATTGGAGACCACCTGCGTCTTTTGCACTGCGGTCATCGCTTCATAATATGTAACATCCAGCTGCAGATTGAAGATATTGGTGTCTAGCACCGTTTGCAGGGATGCCAAATCCTTCTCCGGCTTTTCCAGCTCGGTCTTGATATCCGACAATGCCGTCTGCCGGTCGCTGTCGTTGACATAGGGAAAATCGAACGGGCCGTATACCGTTCCGCCGTCTTCCTCCGCCAAAAACAGGACATACTCCGCCTCGGGCTGGGTGGTTGGAACATCCGCATCCAGCTCAAACGCAAAGGAAAATCCGCCGTCCGATGCCACCGTTGCCACATCGGCATACAAAACCTTTTCCGCGATATTTGCATCGCCCAGTTCCGCGAGCGTCGTGCCGGTGGCACAGGCCAGCACCGTGATCCGCTCTCCCGCTTCCCAGTCCATGTCCCACGTGACCTGGACCCCTCTGCGGTCCGCCGTCACGCCGATGGTGGGTTCTGCCGCGGGTTCCGCAAGCACCAAGGGAGCGGACAGTGCGACGAGTGCGCCACTGATGAGTAAACTGGTGATCCTCTTGAACATTTTCACACATCCCTTTTCCTTTATTTGGTTATTTGGCAGCTGTTAGTTTGCAGGCAGCGTCACAGCGTCCGAAAGGGGCACCATCTTCGCAAAGCCGCTATTCCAAACGTATCCACGGACCTGGGTGGTCCCCTGCGGAATGGTCACAGGCAGCACACACTTCTGCTTGTCGCCCGCTTCGCTGATGCGGAGCATCTGCGCCGTCACACCGGCCAGGACGCCGTCTTTGTAACAGCCCATCACAAACACCGCGTCCTCGATGGGGCTGGTTGCCTCCCGCACCACCGCGCGCAGGTCCACCGTCGCCGCAAGGGGTGCGCCTGCCGCGTCGCCTGGCAGCGTCACGCTGCCGCCGTCCGCCTTGGACAGCGTCAGATCAAACAGGACGTCCGTGTCCCCCTGGTAGACATTGGAAATTTTAAGACAGTCGGGCACAAACAGGTCGTTGCTCAGGCCCGCATGGGTTGCCGTAATGACGATGGTGTTTTCCCCCTGCACCAGCGGGAAGGTCCCAAGCGGCTCCGTCCGGACATCGTTGCTGTTGTGGCTGGTCTTGGGCAGAAGTTTTTCCACCGGCGCGCCGCCGTTTACCGTCACGGAAATGTTGATATCCGTCTGTCCCGTCGCATAGGCCAGACTGATGTCCTTTTCGCAGGCCATAAAGGAAGGATACCGGAAGGTCAGCGTATCCCCTTCCACCATACCGACGACACCATATTTGTTGGAGAACACATTCAGCGTCGAGGACTTTTTCATCGCACCTGACATCTCGGCCCCTTCCGCCTCCAAGACCTGCGGTTCATCCCCCAATGCACACTGATAGATGCTGATGCCGCCGCCGCGTGCCGGGATGACCATGTAGGTCAGGCCGCCTACCTGCGCCAGCGAGATGCCATAGGTCGTCCCGTTGGACAGCACCCCGCCGCTATTTGCGGCCGCCGCCGTCAGATAGTTGGGGCGGGTTGGCTCGCTGACATCAAAGATGAGGTATGCGCCGTCGGTGGTGGAGCTGTACAGCCGGGTACCATCCGTTGCCAGCGCATTTAAACGCCGGTTTTGGCTCAAGCTCGAATCAGCGCCCGGCGCATATACGCGGTCATACTCCTTACCTGTATATAGGGTTAGTTCCGCATCCTCCATATGTGCAGGGTCCGAAACATCTAAAATAGCCATTGCATACGCTTCTGGGTTCTTTGCATACTTATAACTACTCCAACTTCCGATGTATAAGTAATCTCCGATCGCCACCATGGAGTATGCCATGTTCGCTTGAACTTCGCCCTTATCATTTACCATATCCGGAAGGATCGGAAGGGATTTGCTGCCCACCAGAACCGCATCGCCTGCGGCCTCCAGGCGATAAGCATGTACTTTATTGCTGGCCAACTCAAACAGGTAGTCCCCCACCCGCTGCAGCGTCTTGCCCGAGCCAGACGTTGAGCTTGCCACTGCCACCGCGGGGGAGTTGGGCGTCGCCAGGTCAATTTTCATGAGCTTGCTGCCCGTCGTGACAAAGGCCGTCTTGCCTTCCTCCACAATCTGGATTTCCCCGGTTGCCTGCCCCGTCGCATGGACGCTCTCCAGCTTGGGCAGGCCCGCAAACGCGCCGCCGTCGGGCGCTTGGGAAAGATCATAGATGCGAACACCCAGCACGTTGCTCCCGTCCGCGCCGGCAGAGCAGTATAGCTTGTCGCCGATGATCTTGAGGCCGCCGGGATTGTCCGAATTCACCTTGAAGTAAAATTCGGGATTTGCGTCCTTGGCCGGCGTGATGTCCGTTGGCATCTGCCGCGCCAGGTATGCGTCATCCGCTTCCCCGTCATTCTTTGCGGGGGCGGCAACGCCGGTTCCCAGGTCATACACCTTGAGGCCGCCATCCTCCGCCGGATTGTTCACTTCCAGCGAATACACATACAGCTTGCCGTCAGGCGCCTCATACAGCGCAGCGTTCCAGGTCTGCCGGTTCGTCGCCATGGTGATCTTTCGGACCGCGGTGACGGACGTTGCCGTAGTATCTTCCGCTGACACCATCGTGGGGCACGCAAGCGTCGCAACCATCCCCGCAGCCAACAGGAGGCTTACCAGTTTTTTCATTTCCCAACCATCCTTTCTTCATGTTTTCTATAGACTTTAGTTCGATTATAGTGCAATTTTACCAAAAACACAAGATGACACTTTCCCATTTACATGACATATTTATGGCATAATTCGCCGTATCTTCCGCTTTGGACAAGCATTTCGACGGCTCGTCCCATAAAATTACATAATTTGTCTTTTATTTTCCATTTGTACAAAATGCACAAATTAAAAGGGAGTGCCCATACGGGCACCCCCTTTTGTTGTCTTATCGCATCCACAGCCGTCAACAGTTTGCCACACACGAACGGTCTGATTCTACAGCGCCATCATCCTGTTGTCATGATGCTCGTCATGCATCGGTTTCTGTTTGTTTCCATTGTACCAGATGACACGCCAAATGACAAGATGACACTTTTCCATATGCATGACATCTTTCCTGTTCTTTCTCAAACCGCCCCAATACCCCATCCTGACGGCAAAAAACGTCACCCATAAATTCCCATTTTTGAAAACAGTGTTGCGCTCCCCCTTGATTTATGATAAAATAACTGGGTAAGCGACATCTGGAAAAGGAGAAGATCACGTGACGCAGCGACCCTTTCAGATATTCTTTTTTGCCGTCGGCGGAACAATCTGCATGCTGGTTCTTTTGATTGGCCTGCTCTCCTTGGGCGGGCGGCATTCGGACCACAAAGCGCAGCAGCTGACGGCGCTCAGACAGCAGATTGTCACCTTCGATGACAACATCGACTTGGCCAAAGGCCTGCTTTCGGACATTTCCAAAAACAGCCTGATTCAACAGGATTATGACTCCTTATCCATCTACGATCAAGCCAATCTGGCGAGTTCTTTTTTTCAGCAATTCCCCAGCGAACCCTTTATTCACTCGGTCTATGTCTACTTTTATAAAAGTCAGAAGATTCTGACCAACGACATCGCCCAAGGCACCCACTATGCCCTGTCGGCCGAGCAATTCTATGACTACCCATGGATTCAGGAGATCATGAGCCGCAAGAAAAGCGTCTTGATGCCGCTGTCCGAAAACGTGAGGGATCTTCACATCTGGCCAAACAGCTTCCGCGTCATCACGCTGTACTATGAATATCCCCAGATTGCCACCCCCAAGACGGGCATGGTGGTTCTAAACATCGACTGTGAGAAGTTATTTGCACAAACGCAGCCAGCAGAGTCCTTTCTTGTCTTGGATGCACACGGCAGGACCATCTATGGCAGCGAAGACGTGCTTGCAACGGTTCGCCAGACAGATGACGACCTCTATGACCGAATCATGGATCCCAACGACAATCACTTCACGGCTTCCCTGGCACAGGGCCGGACGCTGGTGAAGACCACCTCTCCCAAATTGGGATGGATGTATGTGCAGGTAACGGACGACAGCATGTGGATCGGGCAAAACTGGCTGGTGACGCTGTTGGCCGTTCTGCTGATCCTGTTGGCATTCGCCGTCCTTTGGTGTTTTGCGGCCAAGCGCCTGTATCGGCTGATCGGGAAATGCACCAACATGCTATTCGCGCGGAGCGATACGTTAAAGGAGCTGGTGCTCGCGCTGGCAACCGGGGACGTCAGCATCGCACAGCGAGTGACAGAAAAGCTCACGCGGCAGGGCTTTCCGCTGGAGAAACGGAGTCTGGCCGTTCTGGTCGCCAAGCTGGTGGACCCCAACCGGAAAACACTGGATTATAGCGTCCTGCATCGGATGCGTACCGCCGCCAAAACCATCCTAGGCAGCATGGCTTCCCCAAACGTCAGCATCCTGCTCTTTGACATGGATAACGAACAGCTCATGGGGCTTTTGAGCTACGACTGTGACCTGGACACCATCACCGAACAGACCAGCCTGCTTCGCCAAAAGCTGGAGCAGGAACAAGGCATCAACCTCGTGGTTGGGATCGGCAATAGCTGCGACTATCTGGCGGATATCTCCCTGTCCTACAACGAGGCGCTGGAGGCGATGGACTACGCCTTGTTCCACAACGACGGTACCGTGGTGCATGCAAGCAGCCTGCCCACCATCAAAAGCGAAGCGCCGTACCACTATCCGGATGACGTTGAGCGGCAGCTGCTCGCCGCCATCAAGGCCGAGGATCTGGATGCGGCATATGCCGTGGTGGACGACATCCTTTCCACCCTGCCGCAGTCTTACCTGCTCAGCCGATACGTCATGGAAAAGCTATGGAAATCCGTTGGCAACGTGCTCCACAGCCTGGAGGAACTGGGCATCACCTATGAAGCGGTGTTTGACAACACCTTCTTTGAGAAATACCGGGAATACAACGCATGCGGAACGACAGACGGCATGGCGGATTACCTCAAGCAGGACATTGCCACCCTGATCCATTACATGTCCGCCAACCGCAATAACAAAAACAAAGAACTCATCACCACCATCAACCAGTACATACAGGTGCATTACAAAGAGGACCTCACCTTAAACAGCATCGCGCGGGTGGTGTATCTCACCCCCGCCTATATCAGCTCCTTCTACAAGGAGAACACGGGGGAAAACATCAGCAACTACATCATGCAGGTGCGCATGGAGAATGCCAAGCGGCTCCTTGCTACCACCGACCTCAAGGTCAACGACATCGCAGCGGAAGTGGGATACACCAATACCCGCAGTTTCCTGCGCGCCTTTAAGAACTATACCGGTCTCACCACCGGGGAGTTCCGCTCCAACGCCCGGTGACAACACGCCGAACTGCTAGAATCGCTTGTTCCCCATAAACCAAAACCAGGCCGCCCGGATTCAGCCTCGGGCGGCCTGGTTGTTTTTAATTTTACCATAATATTCCATTTTCGTGGATGCACGCCGCGTACCCGTCGCACCGGGCACGATGGACCCGGCACCGTCGTTTGCCAAAAAAGCGCATGCACCCGCACTTACCGCAGCTCCACGAGGGTCACGCCGTCCTCCCCTTCGCCAAACCGGCCCAGCCGGAACTCCGCCACGTGCTTGTGCCCACGCAGATGCGCCTGCACCGCCTTGCGCAGCACACCCGTGCCCTTCCCGTGGATGATGGTGACCGAATGCAGCCCCGACAGGACCGCATTGTCCAGAAATTTATCCACCTCCGAGAGCGCCTCCTCGGGATACCGGCCGCGGATGTCCAGCTCCATGCCCGGAGAGGTGCTGCGGTTGCCGACGCCGCCCTTGCGGGGCTGGGGCTTCTCAAATTTGGGCGCTTCCTCCACCCGCCGCACATCCCGCACGTTGACCTTGACCTTCATGATCCCGGCCTGTGCCTGGAAGTTGCCGTCCTTGTCGGGCGCGGTGAGCACCGTGGCCTTCTGGGACAGGGACAGGATCTCCACCGTGTTGCCCGGCTTTAGGTCCTTGGGCGGTTTCACGCGCCGCACGGGCTTTCCGCTCTCGGCCGCCGCGGCCGCGATCTTATCCGTTCGCTCCTTGATGCGGTTTTTGGCCCGTTCGGCCTCCTGCCGCGCATCCAGCTCCAGCGCGGTGTCCCGCACGGTGCGAATGTCCCGCAGGGCCGCCTGTGCGTCCTCCTTGGCATCGTCTAAAATCCGCAGCGCCTCCTGCCGCGCATCCGCCAAGATCTGCCGTTTTTTCTCCGCCAGCGCCGCCTCTTCTTCCTCCAGCCTGGCCTTGAGTATACGCGCATCCCGCTCCAGCGTCTCGGTGCGCCGGCGGTCGGCCTCCGCCTGCCGCCGGTTTTCTTCCAGCCGGTTGATGACGTCCTCCATCTTGACGCTGTCCTCGCGGAGGAGTTCTTTTGCACGGGCAATCACGCTGTCTGACAGCCCCAGCCGTTTGCTGATGGCAAAGGCGTTGGACTTACCCGGAACGCCAATGAGCAGCCGATAAGTCGGGGACAGCGTCTGCACGTCAAACTCGCAGGAGGCGTTCTCCACCCCGGGGGTGGTGAGCGCATAGGTCTTGAGCTCACTGTAGTGGGTGGTCGCGGCCGCACGCGCCCCAAAGCCCCGGATATACTCCAAAATCGCGATGGCGAGCGCCGCACCCTCCACCGGGTCGGTCCCCGCGCCCAGCTCATCCGCCAGCACCAGGCTGCGGTCATCCACCTGGTTTAAGATGTCCACCAGATTCACCATGTGGGACGAAAAGGTGGACAGGCTCTGCTCGATGGACTGCTCGTCCCCAATGTCCGCGAAGATCTCCGAAAAGATGCCCATGCGGGTGTGATCCCGGACGGGGATATGCAGCCCTGCCTGCGTCATGAGCGCAAACAGGCCCAGCGTCTTGAGCGTCACCGTCTTGCCGCCCGTGTTGGGGCCCGTGATGACCAGCGTGTCAAAATCGCCTCCCAGCCGCACGTCAATGGGAACCACCTTTTGGGGATCCAGGAGCGGGTGCCGCCCCTGGCGGATGTCAATCACGTTCTCTTCATTCAGCGTTGGCGCCATCGCATTTTGTTCCACCGACAGCTTGCCCTTGCAGAAGATAAAGTCCAGCTCATACACCGTGTCGAGGTTTTGGGAGATCTCCCCGGCAAACTCCCCCACATATGCGGACAGCTCGGCCAGGATGCGCCCAATCTCGTCCTGCTCCTGCCCCGCAAGCCCTGTCAGCTCCCCCGCCATGGTGACCACCGGCATGGGCTCCACAAACAGGGTGGAGCCGCTGGCGGACGTATCGTGCACGATGCCCTTTAGCACCCCCTTGTGCTCCGCCTTGACGGGCACTACATACCGGTCCCCCCGCATGGTGATGATGGGCTCCTGGAGGCACTTCTGATAGTGGGGAGAGGAGATGATCCCGTTTAGGGTCTCCCGGATGCGTCCGCTTAAAGCCCGCATGCGCCGGCGGATGTTTGCCAGCTCGGGGGAGGCGTTGTCCGCCATCTCGTCTTCCGACAGGATGGCCTCATCAATGCGCACCTCCACCTCCCGGATGGGAACAATGCCCGCAGCCAGCCCCGCGAGAATGCCGCCCTCCGCCTGCTTGTCGTCCTCCACATACCGTTTGAGGCGCCGGGCCACCTTCAGCAGCCCCGACACCGCCAGCAGCTCCTGCATGGACAGGATGCCGCCCCGGTCCAGCCGCTTTAGGGCGGGGGCGAGGTCCGCTACCTTGAGGGAAGGCGGATTGCCCTGCCGCATCAAAAAGCCAACCGCCTCGGTGGTCTCCTCCAGCAGGGCACGCACCTCATGGATGTCCGTCCGGGGCACGAGCGTGGCAATGCGCGCCCCCACCCGTTCGTTCTCGGTATATGCCGCAAGGCGGGACAGCACTTTATCAAATTCCAGCGTCTTTCGTACTTTGTCGTTCATCGTGTCTCCTCTTTCCACCAAACATGTGCCGTCGTTATGGTCCTCCGAAACAGCATTGGAACCATCCTGCACACATCCTACACGCATTGATGTATGTCGTGATGCTATAATTTGAATGCCTTTTAAAAGCCATACAGCCAAGCATTCGGCACCAAAAATGTATAGGGCGCGGTCACAATCGCAAACGTCCATGCAGCCTTCCATCGTATCGTTTTATCCTGTTTTCTGAAAACGATGTAACCATTGAACAGAAAAATACATACAGCTGAAAGCACCACCGCAGGAAGGGTCAAATACAGCTCATCCCCCCGCTCGCAGACTCGAAACCCAAGCGCCAGAATCAGCATATACGCCGAACCAACCAAGTCGGCAAGAATGCCGCAAGCAAAGATTGGTAAGATATGTTTTCTATAGAATAGCCACTTTCCCTCCAGTTTCATCACACATGCAAACATCCACAAAACCAAGCTGTCAATGATAAAATTAACGGGCAGCACGAACAACCAAGCTTGTGGAATCAACAATAACATCCAAAACGGGAAAAAAACATTGTAGAGCTTTGTGTCTGTTTTCATGCCCTCACCCCCGATTCAGTATACCATAATTCTCCTATTTACACAAGCCCTACAGGCACCCCCATGATTGACATACAGGATCAAAATGCATATAATGAAGAAGATTGCAGGATATTTGCGGCATGATTATGAAAAAAATGGGACAGGCTACTAGTATAGACAAAAAGGGGGATTCCTATGAACAATCCACTGATTCTCGCCCTGCTCGGGACAGGGTTTACTTTTTTGGCGACCGTCATCGGCTCCGCCACGGTGTTTCTGGTGCGCGACCAGATCAATCCGCACGTTCACAAGGCCTTTTTGGGGTTCGCCTCAGGTGTTATGATCGCAGCTTCCGTGTGGTCGCTGCTCCTGCCCTCCATTGAAATGGCAGCGCAGCAAGGCCTTCCCGGCTGGCTGCCCGCGCTTCTTGGGTTTTTGGGCGGTGCCCTCTTTTTGTTCCTGCTGGATCACCTGCTGCCCCACCTGCACCCCGGTGAATCCCAGCCCGAAGGGATCCAAAGCTCCTTCCGCCGCACCACCATGCTGGTGCTGGCGGTGACGCTGCACAACATCCCCGAGGGCATGGCCGTCGGCCTGTCCTTTGCGCTGTCCGCATCGGCGGGTGCGCCCACGACACTGGCCGCCGCCATCGCGCTCGCCATCGGCATGGGGCTCCAAAACCTCCCCGAAGGGGCCGCTATCTCTCTGCCCCTCCGCAAAGAGGGCGTCAGCAAAGGCCGCTCCTTCTTATACGGCGCGCTGTCAGGCATCGTGGAGCCCATCGCGGGCGTCATCGGCGTGGCGCTGGCCGTCACAGTCTCCCATATCATGCCCTATTTCCTGTCCTTCGCGGCGGGCGCCATGATCTATGTCGTCGTGGAAGAACTGATCCCCGAAGCACATGAGGAACACGCGGGGCACCATTCCCATGCGGGCACCATTGGGGCCATCTTGGGATTTGCACTCATGATGGTGCTGGATATCGCCATCACGGGGTGAAAGACGGGGATACAGGTTTGTCCAGCCAACGCAGCCACGAAGCAATCGGCATTATTTGCTCCTGTGACAATGACAGCAACACACAAACGGCAGACCAGTTGGTGACATTTCCGCCACAGCCGATCTGCCGTTTTTTTTGTTTTCTTCGCCTGTTATGGAAGCTGATAAGATTTCGCCCACCGCACCAGCAGGGCGTCCCCATAATCCCGCTCCAAAATATAGGCAAACCACGCATCCGCATCGGGAAAATCCAATTGTTTCCGGATGATGGCAATGGCCCGCTCGGTGGAAAGGTCGGCAGCGGGCAGGGTGGCCTCCTCCCCTGTGAGGGCCGTATACAGTGCGCATGCCGCCGCCTTCTGGAAGGCGGGGTCCGCCAGCCGCTTCTCCTCCTGCACATTGGACAAAAACCCCAGCTCCACCATCACAGCGGGCATGGCCGTCAGCCGCAGGACCGCGAAATTGGCCTCTTTTACGCCCCGGTCCTCCGTGTGCAGAACATCCGTGAGCCGAGCCTGCACCTCCCGCGCAATACGGGCGCCCGCTTCGCTGCCCGGGAAGGAGAAGGTCTCTGTCCCATGCGCGGCAGGCGTGCTGGCATTGCAGTGGATGGATAAAAACAGGTCCGCACCCCACTCATTTGCCATGTCCGCACGGGGCGCAAGGTCCATAAAATGATCCCCGTCCCGCGAAAGCCGAACGCTATGCCCGCCGTTTAAACACAAATCCCGCAGCTGTCTGGCAACCGCGAGATTGACCGTCTTTTCCAGTGTCCCGGCCGGTCCTGCCGCACCGGTGTCCACGCCGCCGTGCCCCGGATCAATCCATAGTTTCATCCCATCCACACCTTTCCAAAACATCCATGCCATACCGCTCTATGATATTACTATATGCATCTCCCTCCCCTGCCTTGCCCCCTTTCGCCATGGTTTTGCAAAACAGGCCCCCACCTTATGAATAAATTGTGAATATTGTTTGAAATTCCCCAAACCAAGAATCCAACAGAAAAACGGCGTTATTTTGAGATATCATGGGATAATTTCAAAAATCGGCGATATTTTCCAGTTGCCAAACCCCCGGGAAATGACTATCATAAGAATTGATGTTAGCACTCGACACAAATGAGTGCTAATAACGACCGCAAATCATATTGACGGATAGATTTAGAAGGAGGCAACAGACAATGAACATTCAACCGTTGGCAGACAGAGTGGTCATCAAAATGGTGGAGATGGAAGAGACAACCAAGAGCGGCATCGTCCTGCCAGGCACCGCGAAGGAGAAGCCGCAGATGGCGGAAGTCGTCGCGGTCGGCCCCGGCGGCATGGTAGACGGCAAAGAGGTCAAGATGGAGCTCAAGGTTGGGGACCGCGTCATCACCAGCAAATATTCGGGCACCGAGGTCAAGCTGGACAATGAGGAGTACACCATCGTCAAGCAGAGCGACGTGCTGGCAATCGTGAAATAATCCGTTTCACCCAAAAATTCATCATGAATCATCATGTAGGAGGAATGCACTATGGCAAAGGATATTCTGTTCGGCGAAGAGGCCAGACGTTCTCTGGAGAGCGGCGTCAACCAACTCGCCGATACCGTTAAGGTAACCCTGGGGCCCAAAGGCCGCAATGTTGTATTGGACAAGAAGTATGGCTCTCCGCTCATCACCAACGACGGTGTGACCATCGCCAAGGAGATTGAGCTGGAGGATCCGTTTGAAAACATGGGTGCACAGCTCGTAAAAGAAGTCGCCACCAAGACCAACGACGTGGCGGGCGACGGTACCACCACCGCGACGCTGCTGGCGCAGGCCATCATCCGCGAGGGGCACAAGAACGTCGCCGCGGGCGCCAACCCCATGATCATCCGCAAGGGCATCAACAAGGCTGTGGATGCTGCGGTTGCATACATCAAGGGCGTGAGCAAGAAGGTGAACGGCAAGGAGGACATCGCGCGCGTTGCGGCCCTCTCTGCTGCGGATGACACCGTTGGCGAGCTCATCGCAGACGCGATGGACAAGGTGACCAACGACGGCGTGATCACCGTTGAGGAGTCCAAGACTGCCAACACCTACTCGGAGGTCGTGGAAGGCA
This sequence comes from uncultured Clostridia bacterium, assembly GCA_944393605.1. Lineage (GTDB taxonomy): Bacteria > Bacillota > Clostridia > UBA1381 > UBA9506 > CALYAO01. The sequence goes on along the minus strand of CALYAO010000039.1, from coordinate 6,886 downwards.
TGCAGTTCGACCGCGGCTACATCTCCCCCTATATGGCGACCGACACCGACAAGATGGTCGCCGTGCTGGATGATGCATACATCCTGATCACCGACAAGAAGATCACCAATATCCAGGACATCCTGCCCATCCTGGAGCAGATCGTGCAGCAGGGCAAGAAGCTGCTCATCGTGGCAGAGGACATCGAGGGCGAAGCGCTGGCGACCTTGCTCGTCAATAAGCTGCGCGGCACCTTCACCTGCGTCGGCGTAAAAGCGCCGGGCTTTGGTGACCGCCGCAAGGAGATGCTAAAGGATATCGCCATCCTGACGGGCGGCGAGGTCATCTCGGACGAACTGGGTCTGGAGCTCAAAGAGACCACGCTGGAGCAGCTGGGCCGTGCACGTCAGGTGAAGGTGGAGAAAGAGAACACCATCATCGTGGATGGCGCCGGTTCCTCCGACGACATCAAGGCGCGCATCAGCCAGATCAAGGCGCAGATCGAGGATACCACGTCTGACTTTGACCGTGAGAAGCTGCAGGAGCGGCTGGCCAAGCTGTCGGGCGGCGTTGCAGTCATCAAGGTTGGTGCTGCGACCGAGACCGAGATGAAGGAAAAGAAGCTGCGCATCGAAGACGCGCTGGCTGCGACCCGTGCGGCTGTGGAAGAAGGCATTGGGCCTGGCGGCGGCACCTCCTACATCAACGCGATTGCCGAGGTTGAGAAGCTGATGGCGAGCACCGAAGGGGACGAAAAGACGGGCGTTGCGATTGTGCTGAAGGCGCTGGAAGAGCCCGTCAAGCAGATCGCGATCAACGCTGGCCTGGAAGGCTCCGTCATCGTGGAAAAGGTGAAGTCTGCGGACGAGAACATCGGCTTTAACGCGCTGACCGGCGAATATGTGGATATGGTCAAGGCGGGCATTGTGGACCCGACCAAGGTGACGCGCAGTGCGCTGCAAAACGCGGCATCTGTGGCATCCATGGTGCTGACGACCGAGAGCATCGTGGCGGATAAGCCCGAAAAAGAGCCTCCCGTTCCGGCACAGGGCGGCGGCATGCCGGGCGGCATGTATTAATAGAATAGAAAAATCGGTTCCAAAGGCCTGCATGCGAAACGGCATGCAGGCCTTTTTTTTACCCGCGCCGCGGTATGGGAGAAGGCGGCGCGCCTTTGCCGCCGGATTGACCGGAAAGGAGCGCCCCTGGGCCGCCTTTCATGTACAGCGGTGCGCCTCGTGGCCATGCCATTCCATGGCAGCCAAGAACCCTACTCCCAGGCGTCGAACAACAGCGCTTTGTGTCTTCCAAATATTGGTTTTCTCGGTCGGTATACACGTACGGAAGAACCCCCCAAAAAAGCAAAACAAGCCGCAGCCAGCAGGCAGCCCGAAACGCGCATTTTGCACCGCCGCCACACGGTTTGCATCCCTTCCCCACCACCTCCCCCGGCCTCCCAAAGCCGCCTGGCCGACACCATGCGGTTTTTGTGTCCAGGTTTTGCGTTTTCTCTTGTAAAGCGCCATAAAACATGATACAATAAAAACAATATCTTTCGGATGGGGATGGGAGGTGGCCGCCATATCGCTGCGCTTTGTATACGGACGTGCGGGGACGGGAAAAAGTGAATTTCTCCTGGCCGACATCGCAGGCCTCCACCGTGCAGGGGAGCGGTGTCTCCTCCTCGTGCCCGAGCAGTATTCCCACATGGCCGAAACCAGCCTCATCACCAAGATCGGCTACCTCTCTGCCGACGTGCAGGTGCTGTCCTTCCGCCGCATGGCCGCAAACGCCATGCGGGACTGCGGGTATCATACGCCACGGCTGGACGCCAGCGGCCGCAGCATGCTGATCTGCCGCGTGCTGGCAAAGCTGGGGGATGCGCTTGGCTATTACGGTGCCGTGCGCGAACGGGCGGGGTTTGTGTCCGAAGTGAGCGCCTTTTTCACCGAGCTCAAAAAATCGGGCATCACGGCTGAGGAATTCGCGCGGCATGCGGCCAAGCAGCCCGGCGTTCTGGGGCAAAAGCTCGCGGACCTCACGGCCGTGTACGGCGCATACACCGAGGAGCTTGCGGGCCGCTATCTGGATGCGGACGACAGCATCACGGTCCTAACCGGCCTCATCGAGCGGCATGCGCTGTTTTCGGATACCCACGTATACATAGACGAGTTCGCCCGCATGACCGCGCAGGAGCTTTTGTGCGTGCGGGCGCTGCTGGCGACCGGGGCGCAGGTCACCGTCGCCCTCACCACCGATACGCTTTCCCCCGCCGAGGCGGACCTGTTCGCACCTGCCGCCCGTACGGCGTCCCAGCTCATGGGGTGCGCACGGGAGGTGGGCACAGCCATCCGGCCGCCCATCCACCTGACCGAAATGCACCGGTTTGCGGCGGCGGAAGACCTCGCGCACCTAGAGCGCGGGCTGTATGCCTACCCCGCCAAGCCCTACTTGAAAGCGCCGGCTCACATCTCCCTGTTTGCGGCCTCCAACCCATACACCGAGGTCACCGCGCTCGCGGCGCACATCCATGCGCTGGTGCGCAAAGAAGGCCTCCACTTTCGGGACGTTGCGGTCATTGCGGGGGACTTTGAGGGATACCGCGACCTCATCCGGACGGTGTTCCCGCGGTTTGGCATCCCCGTGTTCACCGACCAGAAGACCGAACTGCTGCAACACCCCATTCTCCGCCTCGTCACGGTGGCGCTGGACATGGTGACCGAAAACTTTCGCACCGAGGACGTCCTGGCGTACCTAAAGTCCGGGTATGCGGGGCTCTCCCCCGCCGAGGTGGATGCCATCGAAAACCGGGCACTCACCCGTGCCATTGAGCGGGGTGACTGGCTGGATGACAGCCGTTTTCGCACAGGTGCCACAGACGTGTTGGACGTCTGCGTGGAAGAGGATAGCGCGGAGATACAGACCATCATTCAGAATAAAAATCGGGCACTTGCGCCCGTTTTGGCACTCAAACAGGCCCTATCCCAAGACCGCACCGTGACGCACCGTGTTTCCGCCCTGTCCGCCTTCTTGGAGGACATCGCCCTGCCCGCCCAGCTGGAGGCGCAGATCGCATTCTTCACGCAGGCGGGCGACATGCAGCATGCGGGGGAGTACGCGGACGTGTACAATACGCTGCTCGCCGTGCTGGAGCAGCTGGTGACCTGCCTGGGGCCCGACAAGCTGGGCCTTCGGCAGCTCAAAACAGTCCTGGAAAGCGGATTTGCCGAACAGCAGCTGGGGCTTGTGCCCCCCTCGCTGGACGAGGTGTTCTTGGGGGATCTGTCCCGCAGCAAGGTGAAAAACGTCCGTGCGCTGTTTGTGGTGGGGGCCTCAGGCAATACCTTTCCGCCCCCTATCGCCGCCGGCGGCCTGCTCACCGACCAGGAGCGCATCACGCTGACGGACGGCGGCCTGCCGCTCGCGCCCGATGCACGCGTCCGCACGCTGGACGCGCGCATGGAGGTATACCAGGCGGTGACGCTTGCCACCGAGTGGCTCTTCGTGAGCTGGCCCATCGCGGACGCGGATGGGCATGGCCTCCGCCCCTCCCCGCTGGTCACCCAAATGACGGCGCTGTTTCCCAACGCAACAGTGACGGATAATCTGCTGGAAACCCACCCGCGGGACGCGGTGGATTCCCCCGAATCGGCCTATTTCTACGTTCTGCCCCATCTCGCCGCCCCCGAAGCGTCCTACCGTACGACAGCGGCGGTGTTGGCGGAGGATCCCGCATACCGGGAAAAACTCGCGCGGGCACGGGGCTACCGGGCCTACCGCAACGAGGTGAACCCCCTGTCCCCTGCCCTCGCCACGGCCCTGTATGGGACCGAGCTGCATGGGAGCGTGTCCCGCTTTGAGCGGTATACCGCCTGCCCCTACTCCTACTTTTTACAGTATGGGCTGAAGGCACGGGAGCGGCGGGTGCTCCGCCTGTCGCCGCCCGATATCGGCCGGCTGCTGCATACCGTGGTGGACCAGTTCACCCGCCAGCTGCTCGCAGAGGGCATCTCCTTTGCAACGGTCACGGAGGCAGAGTGCCAAACGCGCATCACCGCCATCGTGGATGCGCTCACATCCGCCATGTACCTGCGGCGGGTGAGCTCCGCAAACAAGGTGGAAGCGCTGCTTGCGCGGCTCCGCCGGCTGGTGTTCCAGTCGGTCTGGGCCCTGTGTGAGCACGTGCGTGCGGGGCGGTTTGAGCCCTGTGCCTCGGAGTTTACATTTGACGAAAACGGCGACATTCCGCCTGTTACCCTCGACCTCCCCACCGGGGAGCGCATCACGCTGACGGGGCGGATTGACCGCATTGACAAGTGCACCATCGGGGATACGGTATACGTCAAGATCATCGACTACAAGTCGGGCATCAAGACCTTTAGCCTGTCGGATGTTTACCAGAAATTGGATCTCCAGCTCGCAGTGTACATCCATGCGGTGTGGGAGAACGGGCGGGGCGTGCTGGGCGAAAACGTCCGCCCTGCCGGGATGTTTTACTTCCGGCTGGCCGACCCCATGCTCAAAACCAACGGCATCCTGCCCGAGGCCGACCGGCGGGCGGAGCTGCTCCGCCAATTCAAGCTGTCGGGCATGGCGCTGGCCGACCCCGCCGTGTTGGAAGCGCTGGGCGGCGCGGATGCCTCGGATATTCTGCCCGTCTCGGTCAACAAAGACGGCAGTCTCAGCAAGGCGTCCAGCGCCGCCACCATGGAACAGTTTTCCCTGCTCCGGGCGCACATTGCGCGAACCATCGGGGAGATTGGGCAGGAAATTTTGCATGGGAGCGTCCAGCTGCGCCCCTGTAAGAATGGAAACCAGACCGCATGTGATCACTGCCCGTTTGGGGCCATCTGTCAGTTTGACCCCAACCGGCAGCCCTATCACACCATCACATCATACCGTCCCGCCGAAGTCTGGGAAAAACTGGCGGAGGAATAGGAGGAACCCAGTATGTATATGCATCTCGGCGGAGATACCGTCGTAAAATTAAAAGACGTCATCGCCATCATGGACCTAGATGTCACCAGCACCTCCAAGATCACGCGGGAGTTTCTCGCGGTTGCAGAGGAGGAGGGGTTTGTCATCAACGTGTCGGATGACCTGCCCAAGTCCTATGTCTTGGCGGAGACCGACAAAAAAAGCCGGCTGTATGTCTCCCCCATCTCGTCGGGGACACTTCTAAAGCGCGCGGCCCACATGGGCGGCATTGGCAAAGTCCGCACAGGGCTGGAAGACTAGCAGATCCGGGGGCATACGGTCCCCTACCATATCATCGGGAGGTTTATGGATATGAAAGCAATCGTTTTGGGCGCAGGCAAGGGCAAACGGCTCCAATCGGAGCAGTTCAACCTGCCCAAGGTGCTGCGGCAGGCCAACGGCCGCAGCCTCATCTCTTACGTTTTGGACAACATCAGCTTCATCCCCAAGGAGGACACCGTTGTGGTGGTGGGCTATCAGAAGGAAAAGGTCATGGAGGCGCTGGGGGATGCATACTGCTACGCCGTCCAGGCCGAACAGCTGGGAACGGGGCACGCGGTCATGTGCGCGAAAGATGCGCTCGCGGGATATGACGGCAACGTCCTGCTCCTGTACGGGGACATGCCTCTTTTGTCCCGGCAGACCTACCAAAAGCTCATCCGCTACCACGAGGAAACGGGGGCCGCGTGTACGCTGCTTACCGCCGTCATTGACGACCCGCCCGCCTACGGGCGCATCGTGCGAGATAGCGCGGGCAACCTGGTGGACATGGTGGAGGCCAAGGACTGCACCCCCGAACAGCTCGCCATCACCGAGCTCAACGTCGGTGTGTATGTGTTTGATGCCAAGCTCCTGTTTGAGAATTTGGGAAAACTGCAAAACAACAACGCCCAGGGCGAATACTATATCACCGATATTCCCAAGATTCTGCTGAGCCAGGGCCACAAAATCAGCACGGCCCAGGTCGCAGACCCCATGGAGTCCTATGGGGTCAATACCATGGAAGATCTCGCAGTTTGCGAAGCATATTTACAGCGCGCGAAATAAAAGGAGGCGGATGAGATGACGGTTGAGGTAATTCGGGATCTGCTGGAGGCAGAGGTGCTGACAGACACCCGGCTGGAAGGGGTCGAAATCTCTGCGGCATGCGGAAGCGACCTGATGAGCGACGTTTTGGCCTTTGTCAAAAACCAGGCCATGCTGCTCACGGGGCTGGTGAATCCCCAGGTGGTGCGGACGGCCGAGATGATGGACATGAACGTGATCGTGTTTGTGCGCGGCAAGCGCCCCACCCCCCAGATGCTGGATCTGGCAAATGAGAAGGGCATGATCATCATGACGACAGAATTCCCGATGTTTGTTGCGTGCGGACGGCTGTACCAGGGCGGCCTGCGCGGCAGGGGGGAATGAGGCATGCCCGACAAACATGTGACATTCCACTATGACATCGACGGCACCAACTTTACCGTCGCAGGAGAGGCCTCTTCCTCCCTGAAAAAAGTGCTCAAGCAATTGGGCATGGATCCCGAGGTGATCCGCAAGGTCGCCATCGCGATGTATGAAGGGGAGATCAACACGGTCATCCACGGCAAGGGTGGCTGGGCGGATGTCGCCATCGCACCCGACCGGATTACCATTGTGCTGGAGGACCACGGGCCCGGCATCGCGGACATCGACAAGGCCATGCAGGCGGGGTTTTCCACCGCCAGCGACGAGGTGCGGGAGCTGGGCTTCGGGGCGGGCATGGGCCTGCCCAACATGAAAAAATATTCGGATGAAATGGAGATCGAGTCCACCGTCGGCGTGGGTACCAAGGTCACGCTGGTCATCTACACCAACGCGCTTTGACGCCGGCCCGCCCATTCCATCGCCAGGAGGGTTTGCCATGGAGAAGCAGTACTATCATTCGGTCACGCTGGACAAAGACCGG
>CALYAO010000038.1 GCA_944393605.1 uncultured Clostridia bacterium | reverse complement strand
CGTGGCCAGGTTCTGGCAAAGCCCGGTTCCATTCATCCGCACACCAAGTTCAAGGGTGAGGTATACGTCCTGACCAAGGAAGAGGGCGGCCGTCACACCCCGTTCTTCAACAACTATCGTCCGCAGTGCTATTTCAGAACGACCGACGTTACGGGTGTTATCACCCTGCCGGAAGGCACCGAGATGTGCATGCCTGGCGATAACGTTACCATGGACGTTGAGCTGATCACCCCGATTGCAATCGAGGAAGGTCTGCGCTTCGCTATCCGTGAAGGCGGCCGTACCGTTGGTTCGGGCGTTGTTACCGCAATCTCTGAGTAATTTTGCTTTTTGGAAAGCCTCTTGCGCTACTTGCGCAAGAGGCTTTTTTTGCGTATCTACAGAAAAAAAAGAGCCTGGCGTTGGCTGATTTATGCTGGGAAGCGAAAAATCTGCTTTCCCAGAAAAACATGCCTTGTGCCAAGCTCTTTTGTTACGGACCAGCGAACCCCGCTAAAGGTTGTCCGCTTTTTCATTCTGTCATCTCCTATGTAGCCGGTCAAACTGTAACAACGCCACATACGGATTCACACATCTGACAAACCAAAGCTCACAGAAAGCGCACCATTCACTTCGTCCATCAGTTCATCGTCCAAACGTCCAATCCGCTCGCGCAGCCGCTTCTTATCCACCGTCCGAATCTGCTCCAGCAGAATAACCGAATCTTTCGCCAGGCCATACTCCGACGCATTGATTTCAATATGGGTAGGCAGCTTCGCTTTGTTGATTTGACTGGTGATGGCCGCGATGATAACCGTGGGTGAAAATTTGTTGCCAACGTCATTTTGCACTACCAAAACAGGGCGCACGCCCCCCTGCTCCGAACCAACCACAGGGCTCAAATCCGCGTAGAAGATATCGCCTCTTTTTACTATCACACTCACTCACACTCCGCTAATCTGTCCTCATACGCCTGCTGCTGCTCCTCATCCGCAGCCACGCACATCTCCGCGAGCGACAGGTTGATCTCAGCCATCTGGCTGTATCCTGCCTGCATCCTTTCCCGGAGCTCCCGGCGCGCAAGGTCCGCGATATAAAACTTCATCGCATTGCGCACAAACTCACTCCGGTTCATCTTCTCCTTGCCCGCCATTTTGTCCGCCTGCTCCAGCAGCGTATCAGGAACCGTTATCAAGACTTTCTTCAGCTGTGACAAGACAACCAGGCCCCCTATTGCGTTTTGTAATGGGCGAAGCGCACTTCGCGCTTCCTTACTTTGTGTCCTCTTTGTGGGAGTATCAAATGAGTCTGGTATGATACCAAAGTCTAGCCCGCATACGTCTTGTCGTATGCCTTTAGTATATACCAAATTACATATATTATTATACTATTTCCCAAAGGAATCGTCAACGCACAATTACTGGAAGCGCCGCCGCTATTCCATATAACTGAGCACATTTAAAACCTCTCCCTGTTTGAGGTATACCCGCGGTATCCGTTTCCCAATCACGCACAGGAGCTCATAGCCAATGGTTCCGACCAAATCCGCCAGTTCCGTCACTGAAACTTCCAAATCACCCCATTTGCCAAATAGAATTACTTCGTCGCCGACAGTAATAGTATTGACATCCGTGACGTCCAACATACATTGGTCCATACAAATTCTGCCAATGACCGGAACCTTTTGGCCCCGAACAATCACCTGCGCCCGATTGGAAAGGCTGCGCATATACCCATCGGCATACCCGATGGGTATGGTCGCGATGGTGGATGGCCGGCCCGTCGTAAACGTCCCGCCGTAACTGACGCGCGTGTCCCGGTCTACTTTATGTATATGCGTGACCACCGCCCGGAGTTCCATCGCGGGCCAAAGGTCCATCCCGGCACGGTCCACCTCGCAGGACGGCGGCTGCCCATATAAAATGATCCCGGGCCGCACCATGTCCAGATACATTTCAGGCAGGTCCATCACCCCAGCGCTGTTGCACACGTGCTTGATTGGGATATCCAGCCCCTGTGCCTTGAGCCGATCTGTAAATTCCATAAACTTCTGAAATTGCATACGCGTGTAGGTCTTATCCAATTCATCTGCTTTGGCAAAATGGGTGAAAATCCCCTCCACATACACGTGGGGCAACCGACTGATGGCAAGCACGTCCGAAAGCCCCGCATCGTCGCAGTCAAAGCCCAGCCGCGTCATGCCCGTATCCAGCTTGATGTGAATCCGGGCCTCCTTGCCCAGCGCCCCGGCGATGCCCGACAGCGCCTTTGGAAGCGCCATATCAAACACCGTCGGCGTGATATCATATGTCACCAGGTCCTGCGCGCGGCTGACCGGCGTATGCCCCAAGATCAAAATGGGCACCCGGATCTTCTGCCGCCGAAGCTGGATGGCCTCATCAATGGTCGCAACCCCAAAGGCATCCGCGCCGTTTTCCAACAGCGTCTTTGCGACCTCCTTATATCCATGCCCATAGGCATCCGCCTTGACCACAGCGAGCACCCGGACAGATGGCCCCACTTTCTTGCGAATCTGCTGTATGTTATGCGCGATGGCGTCCAGATTGATCTCCGCCCAAGCGCGCGATTTGCTCACCTGTTCCATCATTGTTTCCATGGTTTCACCTGTTCCTTGGTATTTTTTTTACTGTTCCGCCACAAACAGCGCATCCGGAATGCTGGGGTTGAGCTTCACATCCGAGAACACCGCCGTCACCATTTCCCTGCCTCCCATATCGCAGACGGTCAGCCGATGGGGCAAAAGGTCGTCATTGCGGATGGAAAGGGACATGGTATGGTGTTTTGCGTTCTGCCCGATGATCTCGGTCTCAAGCACCGTATATTGGGATGAATCTGTCGTTCCGCTCACCGACATGGCGGTCTCTTCTGATTGGTAATAATTGGCAAAAAATTGGTCCAGAAACAGATAATTTCCCTCGGTATTCTGAAGCTGCTCGATGGAAAACGTCCGATCGGTTCCCGGAAAGCCCGTGTATCCTTGTGTGCCATTGACAATGTTCACCAGCCCCGCCAGGTTGTCAGGCGCTGTAAACTCCATGCGATAGCGCCCGTCCGCCTTGTAGAACTGCCGGCACACATAGGTGTTTTCGGTCTTATTGCTGCGCACCGTCATGGTGACTGTCGCCGTATAGCTGGCTAGATTGACATATTGGTTGTGAATCTTTGTGTAACTATCCATCTCTTTGTCCGAAAACGGCTCTTGTGTGCCACATCCTGTCAGCAACACCAGTATCATTGGCAAGAGTACCCAAAGCCGAAACCGCTTCACGCCATCACCCCAGCCGGGCTGCCGCCCGCATTTCCACTACTGTGCGACTGCTTCCATCGCCTCGTGGATACTATCTACTATATTCCGGGCGGTCATGCTATATTCCCCAAATCGTGCGGCTGCGCAATCCCCGGCGCATCCATGCAGGTAAACGCCCAGGTTGGCGGCGTCTCTAACGGAAAGCCCCTGCGCAACCAACCCCGCGATCATGCCGGCCAGCACATCCCCGCTGCCCGCGGACGCCATGCCGCTGTTGCCGCTGGTGTTGAGATAGAGCGACCCGTCAGGGTGCGCCACCACGGTATCGGAGCCTTTGAGCACCAAGCTCACGCCAAAGTCCTTGGCAAACTGCCGCGCCACCTCCGCCCGGTTGTCCTGCACAACCGACACGTCCATCCCTGTCATGCGGGCAAACTCCGCGGGATGGGGCGTCAGCACCACATCCGCGCCGCGCCGCCCCAGGAGCGCCAGATTGCCTGCGAGTGCATTGATGCCATCCGCATCCACCACCATGGGCAGCGGATTGTCTACCAGCAGCTTGTGCATCATATCCACGGTACTCTCCGCCATGCCCAGGCCGCACCCCATGAGGAGCACGTTGTTTTTCGCAAGCTGCTCCTGCACCACGCCAAATGCACTTTTGGACAGCGACATGTCATGCGCTGAGCCCATCTCAGGCAGCGGGCAGGTCATGGCCTCTGTCAGCTTGCCCGCCACAATGCCATGCACCGACGCAGGCACGCCCACCGTCACCATGCCGGCGCCCACCTTCAAAACGGCGTCTGCCGCCAAAACAGGCGCCCCCGTCAGGCCCGGTGAGCCCGCGAGCACAAAGACCTTACCATAGTCTCCCTTGTGGGAATCGGGTGAACGCGGCGGCAGCATCTGCCGCGCATAGGCATCGCACAGCACGTTGTTGGGCAGCGCCGCATCCTCTGTATAAGCCGCGGGCAGCGAGATGGGCACCACGCACACCGTACCCGCCAGCGCCCGTGCCGGGTACAAAAACTGCCCCACCTTGGGCAACCCGAACGTGATGGTCAGATCCGCCTGCACGCAGGGGCCTGCTACCCGCCCCGTATCGCTGTCTGCCCCACTGGGCATGTCCACAGCAGCCACCAGCGCCTCCGCTGCATTGATGCACGCTACCGCCTCGGCCTCGGGGCCAGCCAGTGTCCCGTGAAACCCCGTTCCAAACAGCGCATCCACCACAAGGTCCGCCCCCAGCAGGTGCGCATCCACGCGAGGCCGGTCCTGCACAAAGTGGTAAACGGGGATGCCCATGCCTGTTACGATGTCAAAATTGGTTTGTGCGTCGGGCTTCAGCTGCGCCCGATCACCAAATACAACCACCCGCACTTCCGCGCCTGCATTCGCCAAGTGCCGCGCGATCGCAAACCCATCTCCGCCGTTGTTCCCCTTGCCGCAGAATACCATCACCTTGGACGCGGGAACACCTTCCACGCGCCGCAGCAGCTCTGCCACAAAAGAGATTGCGGCATTTTCCATCAGCAAAAGGCTAGGAAGCCCCATCTCCCGCATGGCCCGCTGCTCAATGACCCCCATCTCATATGCGGTCACCGCCTTCATCCCGACTCCCCCTTCCTTTCTAAAAAAACGTACATAGCAAAATAACCGCCACTTTACAGTTGACGGTTATTTCGTTCACACATCCAGTTTATATACCTATCCCTTGATGTGTATTAGTATACCATAATTTTCCCCAGTTGTCAACAGGGTTATCCACATTTTTCAGAAAAAACTTTGCATAAATTTGGAAAATATTGCTTGCTATCCGACACAAACTGTGGTATAGTGAGGGTATATTCTATTACAAAGGTGGGGCTCTAGATGAAAAAAGGGATCGCACTGCTGATGGCGCTGTGTATGGTACTCTGCGTTGGGTTGATTCCTGTTTGTGCAGAGGAGGACGCACCCATGTCCATCCTGCTCAATGGTGAAATGCTGCAAGATGTCAAAGCCGTCAAACGCTATGGCATCGGATTTGTGCAATTTGTCCCCTTTGCGCAGCGGGCGGGTTACACCACCACCTTCGACGCAGAAAACAACCGCGTGCATGCGATAAAAGGCGAACGGGAAATCGTTTTTGAGGTAAATTCTATCTATCGCAGGAGCGAATATTCCATTTGGGAAAGTGGGCAGCAGGTATATACCAATGCCTATATGCAATCTGCCTTTACACTGGACGGCAGTTCCTATGTGGACAGCGATTTTTTAGCGCCCGCTTTTGGCTACCAAGTGGATGCGACGGCCCAGCTCATCAACCTCTATGACACCGCATACTACACCGATGCATTTGTCAAAAAGACGCCCGCATTTTCACAGTATATCACAGATTTTTCCTTGCCCCAAGATTTTACGGCTACACTGACGGGAAACGGCCAGTTGTCGGGGCAGTTTGATGCATTTGGCTTAAACTTACACATGGATTTGGCGCTGGATGCTACCGTTCGTAAATCAGGCGATAATATGTGGGTCACGCTGGAGAGCAACACCGGCGGTCTCTGGAACCTCATGAAACTGGTAAACAATCTCGTATCCGAAGAAATCACATACGACATGGCACCTGACCGCATTGAGCTATTTTTAGATGCGGAAAATGCATACATCAAAATCAGCGACATGCAAGTGTGGCAGGGGGAAGAAATCAAAGAGAAAATGCGAGAGGCCGAAGCAGACCTGGCGGGAAAATGGCTGAAAATCCCGCGCCGTTCCCTGTACAGCACGCAATATACGGGTTTTAACAGCAATTTCGACAATCTCTTATCAGGCACACTGCCAATATCTCAAATGCCCAACGCGATATCCGATATCATGGCTTTCCTGTTCAGCGATTTTACATTCTCCACGCCCGACGAAAATGGCTCCACTTACACCGCGCGAACGGCAGCACTGGACTTCTTTGCCGCGTTGCTGGGGGATGCACATTTTTCTTACCAGGAAGCAGATGGCAAAAAAGTCGCCTCTTATCAGCTGGACGCAGCAGATCTTTTAGCGGCGGACAACGGTACCTTCCCACCCGAAGCCAGAGACTACCTGAGCCATTTGACCGCACAGCTTTCCTACTCCGATACGACCGAAGCAAACGGACAAAAAACCATTCAGGTGCAAGGTGACGGCAAGGTGCAAGACATCCCCAATTCGCTCAATGCGCCTGATTGTGCTGCAGAAGGCAACGTTGATCTAACGCTCACCATCGATCCTGTCGTTGAACTTTTTGAAATGCCCATCCACGTAATCAGTGAGGAAGAATTCCATACCGTTCTGGGCCTTACCGAATATTGACAGTGTAATCCTGCAGAAAATTTCAAAAAATAGTTGATAAATTCCCTAGCCCGTGGTATAATAAGGTCGTCGTCCGATGGGCGGCGACCTTTTCTTTTGTGTTCAGCGCCTTTTGGCGTTGTCTGCCGGGTCCTACGCAACCGGTGCCCGTGAACCTCGTCAGGCGGGGAACCGAGCAGCGATAAGCGGTGTCATTGGTGTGATGTAGGACCACCCGGCATGAACACATCATATGCTTTTTGAAATTCGCTTCGGGCGGATTTTTTTTGTAACGGGATCTTTTCTCTGCAAAGGAGGGACAGGCATGGCATACCAGGCGTTGTACCGCAAGTGGCGCCCCGTCATATTTGATGATGTGGTGGGGCAGGAACATATCACCACCACGCTTAAAAACGAGCTGCTCAACGGCCGGCTGGGGCATGCCTACCTGTTCTGCGGGACGCGCGGTACCGGCAAAACCTCCACCGCAAAGATCTTTGCCCGCGCCATCAACTGTACCAACAACACCGACGGCAATCCCTGTAATACGTGTGACACCTGCCGGGGCATTTTGGATGAGAGCATCTTGGATGTCGTGGAAATGGACGCGGCCTCCAACACCGGGGTGGACGATATCCGCCGTATCATCGAAGATGCGATGTTTCTGCCCACAGCGGCAGCCAAAAAGGTGTACATCATCGACGAGGTACATATGATCTCCACAAGCGCCTTCAACGCGCTCCTCAAAACCTTGGAGGAGCCGCCGCCGCACGTGGTGTTCATCCTTGCCACCACCGAGCCGCACAAGCTGCCCGCCACCGTCCTGTCCCGTTGCCAGCGGTTTGATTTTCGCCGCATCACGGCGGAGGATATCATGGGCCGCATGAAGATCATTTTAGACGGCGAAGGGCTGTCGGTGGAAGAAGAAGGGCTGCGGCTGGTTGCAGAGCTGGGAGACGGCTCTATGCGGGATGCGCTCAGCATCCTAGACGGCTGCCTGGCCTATGTGGACGGCACCCTCACCTATGATGACATCAAACAAATCATTGGCATCGCAGACGACGATGCGCTCGCCGACATCGCTGGCGCCATCGCCCGCAACGACTGTGCGGCAGCCATGGAATCCCTTGCCGGTGTCCTGGCGGCGGGCCGTGACCTGCGGGCATTCATGGAGATGCTGATCAAATACCTACGGGATATCTTAATCGTCAAACTGACCGCCAAACCCAACGATATTTTGGGAATTTCTTCCAGAAAGCTGGATCAGCTGAGCGGATTGGCAAAAGAGCTGACACAGGAGAAGCTCACCTATGCGCTGGATCAGCTGGGCAGCGCCGTCGCACAAGCCAAAGGCTCTGTCTTTTCCGCCACCGTGTTTGAGCTTGCCATGATCAAGATCTGCGACTCCTCGGTGGAAGACAGCCGGGAAGCGCTCCTAGATCGGGTTGCTGTGCTGGAACGAAAGGTTGCAGAGGGCATTTCGGCGCCTGCGCCCACAGTGCCGTCCGCCCCTCCGCCGCCTGCTGAAGCCCCCAAGCCCAAGCCCCAGGCGGCAGCCCCGTCCAAACAGCCCAAAGCGCCGGCAGAGCCGGCTCCCAACAAGGTGCACGCAAACGGACGTACCAGCGCGGAGGTCAAAAAGGCCATTGACCAATGGGATGAGATCAAACTGTATCTACGGTCCCACGGCGGACTGCCCATCTGTTCTCATTTTGCGGAGGTGCGGCTTCGGGATATCAACGGGCGGCTGGGCATCATCTTCCCCGATGCGCGCGCGATGAACCGCAACCTTGTCAACCGGCCTGGCACACTGACGCAGGTGACAGAGGCCATCCGAGCCGTGACAGGTGTGGAGCTGGAAGTCAAATGCCTGTTGGAAAAGGAGACGGGCGACATGCCGGGCCAAACAGATGCTCCCAAGCAGGACGCGATGGACGCACTGGCCGCGCTGGCGGATCAGATTCCCGGCATGACGGTCATAGACGAATAAATTTAAAAATACAGGAGGACAACAAAATGGCAAAGGGATTCAATAAATACGCAGGCGGCGGTGCCGGCGGCATGAACAACATGCTCAAGCAGGCCCAGAAGATGCAGGCGGAGATGGAAAAGGTGCAGAGTGAAATGGAGGAGCGCACCTATGAAGGAACTTCGGGCGGCGGCGCCGTAACGGTTTCGGTCAAGGGCACCAAGGAAGTGCTGTCCGTCAAGCTGCAGCCCGATGTGGTAGACCCCGATGACATCGAGATGCTGGAGGACCTCATCTTAACGGCGGTCAACGAGGCCATCAAAAAGGCTTCGGACGATATGGAAGCGAACATGAACAAGCTGACGGGGGGCATCAGCATCCCCGGCCTGTTCTAGGAGTGACAGATATGAAGGAGATCGCAGTCAGCGAAGTTACTCGCGCCGTCAAGGCTATGTGCATCAGCGCCAATTGTAACCTGGGGGAAGACGTTCGAAACAGGATCGCAATCGCACAATCGTGCGAAACCAATCCCGTTGGGCGGGATATCCTAGGCAAGCTGCTGCAAAATGCGGACATTGCAAGCAGCAACGCCATGCCCATCTGCCAGGATACCGGGATGGCGGTCTTTTTTGTGACATTGGGCCAGGAGGTACATATTACGGGCGGCGGCCTCACAGACGCCATCAACGAGGGGGTCCGTCAAGGGTATGCAGAAGGGTTCCTGCGCAAATCGGTGGTATCTGACCCCATCCGCCGCGGCAACACCGGCGACAACACCCCCGCCGTGATCCACTATGATGTGGTTCCCGGAGATACGCTCACCATCACGTTTGCGCCCAAGGGCTTTGGCAGCGAGAATATGAGCGCGGTGAAGATGTGCAAGCCCTCCGAAGGGATGGATGGCATCATCAATTTTGTGGTGGACACCGTGCGGCGCGCGGGCCCCAATCCCTGCCCGCCCATTGTGGTGGGTGTCGGCCTGGGCGGTACGTTTGAAAAATGCACACAGCTTGCCAAGCATGCCCTGACCAGGACGTTGGGGCAGCCCAATCCCGATCCCTACTATGCGGAGCTGGAACAGACGCTGCTTCAAAAAATCAATGCGCTGGACATTGGGCCGCAGGGATTTGGCGGACAGACCACGGCGCTCGCGGTGCATGTGGAAACCTATCCGACCCACATTGCGGGCATGCCGTGCAGTGTCAATATCAACTGCCACGTAACGCGGCACGAAACAGTGATCCTATAAAACAAACCATTCTCTTTTTGACGACGACAGGTTTGGATACAAAAGAAGCAGCCCTTCTCGGGGCTGCTTCTTTTTTCCCTCCCAATCATGACAGATCGATCTCCATCGACGCCACCCTTGATCTTCTCTTCCGTATGTTCCCATCATGATGGTAAATTATGTCAGTTAGAAGTGCGCTTGCCCCATCATACCATTCCGCGGAGGCTTGCGCCCTGTTATCGCCCATTCGTTTCGCCGCTACCACCCTACTGACACTACTCTGCTGGCCAGCCGTCTCATGCCGTCCATTGTTTGTTCAAAGATTGTTATTAAATTCTTCACATGAAACCGTTTATTTGTTCATAATTTCCCGGTATACTAATACTTGTAAGGACGAACAACACAAGAGAGGGGGCGATTCCATTGGGCATCTCGTAATATAATCGAAATGAATCTTATGATAAACCAGTAGACAGCTTACATACAACTCGACACATGGACACCTTCGAACCGGGCGCAGGTACCCGGGGCATACATAGATATCATTACCTGAACCAATCCCGCTGCCGGCACAAGCACCGGCAGGATATCAATAGATCGCAAGCCACACAACACTTTTTCATATCTCCTTCCTATTTTAATGAATGATCGCAGCTGCGGCTGCGGCAAAAAGCGGACAGCAATGGTGCTGTCCGCTTTTTGTATATGCCATGCTCTGATACACTATCACCGATATGCCGTAACGCCCGTGAGCACAATATCATTGGTCAGGTGGGACGCCTGCGCAGGCTGTGGCTTGGCATAATCGGTAGACAGATATTTTTTGTTGTCATCTGCAAATACCGTAACCACCGTCTTATCAAAGCCCAGCCGCTGCTGCGCCATGACACATCCCACAAAGTTGGCGCCCGAAGACACGCCAACCCCCAGCCCCAGCTGCTCGGACAACATGCGCGCCATGCGGATGGCGTCCCCGTCATCCACCGAGACCACCTCATCCAGCTCCGAAAGCTGCACAATGCTGGGGATAAACTCATCCGAGATCCCATAGATCCGGTGCTGACCAACACGATATCCGGTGGACAACGTGGGAGAGTTCAGCGGCTCCAACGGATAGGCCTTGCATGCGGCGTTTTCCGCGCGCAGGCGCCTCGCCAGCCCCATCACCGTGCCGCCTGTGCCAACGCCCGCAACCACACCGTCCGCCGCGAGACCCAGCGTCTTCAGCTGACGGACAATCTCCTCCCCTGTCGTCTGCATGTGGGTTTCCACATTGTCCATGTTGGAAAACTGGCCGGGCAAAAAAACGCCGCCCTGTGCCGCCAGTTCCTCCGTCTTGGCGATGGAGCCCAAAAAGCCGCCTTCTTCCCGCGAAACCAACCGCACCTCCGCACCAAAGCTCTCCATGAGCGCAATGCGCTCCATGCTCATCCAGTCGGGCATGTAAATCACCACCGAATGCCCCAGATAGCGCCCCAAGGCGGAAAACGCGATGCCCGTGTTGCCGCTCGTCGCCTCCACGATGGTGTCATCCGGCCGGATGGTGCCCGTCTCATATGCCTTTTGCAGGATAAAATAGGCCACCCGGTCTTTGATGCTGCCCGTCAGGTTGTAATACTCCGCCTTGGCAAACACACGGCCCGGCTGCCCTTTGTATGTATACCCAATCTCAAGCATTGGGGTGTTGCCGATCATCGGCGCAATCCGTTCAAACCGTTCATTTCCAGTCTGCATGATGTTCCCCCGGTTCCTTCCAAAATTCACTTTCAGCGTATTATCTTTTTTATTATATCAGAAACCCGTCAAAGGTTCAATATGTAATTGCCGGAATTGCTCCGGCATGTTCATGAAAAACGCAAGATCCCGATCGCCTGTAGAAACACCGCCGCAATGACAATGGGCAGGATATACCGCATCAGCACGCGCCAAACCCGCCACAGGCGGAACGTATACCGCCCGCCGCTCGTGATCGCATCCCGCACCTGGTTTGCCCGCCACACATATCCTATAAAAATGGTCATGAGCAGCGAAGCGGCCGGCAACAGCACGTGGGACACCACAAAGTCCACCAAATCAAACACATTGCGTCCAAGCAGCACAACGTCCTGCATGGGGCCAAACGCCAAAGCGGACGGCAGACCCGCCAAAAACATCACGGCCGCAATGAGCAGCGTGGCCCAGCCCCGGGTCAGATGCAGCTTATCGCTCACCACATCCAATAAGTTTTCCATGAGGGAGATGGCAGATGTGATGGCAGCAAACAAAACCAGCACAAAGAAGCCGACGCCCAGCACCCGCCCAAACGCCATCCGGTCAAACACCGCGGGCAGAATCACAAAGATCAGGCCCGGCCCCTGCTGGGGATCATAGCCAAATGCAAACACCGCGGGCAGGATGGCAAAGCCCGACAAAAGCGCAATCACCGTATCCAAGACCGGAATGGCAACCGACATATGAACAATATTGGCATCCCGCTTGACATAGCTGCCATAGGTGATGAGCGCACCCATCCCCAGGCTCAGGGAATAAAACGCCTGGGACGCCGCCACGCCAATGGTACCCAGGTCGATCTTGGAAAAATCTGGTTTCAAAAAGAAACGAAGTCCCTCCGCAGCATTGGGCAGTGTGACCGATCGAATTGCAACAATGAGCATCATAACAAACAGCAATGGCATGGCAAATTTGCTGAATTTTTCAATCCCTTTTGTAATGCCGCGCGACACGATGAACGCATAGATTGCAACAAATACCCCCATCCAGAGGATGGGCGGCAGGCCCGAGCCCGTAAATTCCGTGAATGCCGCCTGTTCGGTCCCGCTCACAATGCCCCCTCGCAGGAAGACCACCAGATAATGCAGCACCCAGCCGCCCAAAACGCCATAGTAGGACAAGAGCAAAAAGGATG
>CALYAO010000037.1 GCA_944393605.1 uncultured Clostridia bacterium | reverse complement strand
CGGGCAAACATGGGGACATCTGCCGGGATGAGGCGTTTTGGCGGTTTGTGATTGATACCATGGAGCTGTTTGGCGGGTATGTGTACCTCATTGAGGGCCCCGATGGGGAAGTAGAGGGGTATGTGGCCTATACCAAGTCGCCCGCGCGGCTGTGTGTGGAGGAGCTGGTGTATACGACGCCGGGAGCCATGGCGGGCCTGCTGGCGTTTGTGGCATCCCACTTTTCCACCTATGCGGAGGTGACGCTCTCTTTGCCCGATGGGTCGCCGCTGCCTTTTCTGCTTGCGAACCCGCGGGCGCGCTGTGAGCGCCGGCCCTATGTCATGGCCCGGGTGACAGATGCGAAGGAGGCGCTTTTGCGCCTGCCGCTGGCAGGGGTGCAGCTGTCCCTGGCGATTGCGGATGCATTTGGCGGGTGCGGCGGCACCTATGTCATCCAAAACGGCACCGTGACGCGCGGCGAAGGGCCGGGGGATGCCAGTATGGACATGTGCGCATTCTCCCAGCTGTACATGGGCTTTTTGTCTGCCAAAGAGCTTTTGGATGCGGGCCGGCTGACGCTTCGGAAGCCCCAGGTGCTGACGGTGCTTGACGCTTTGTTTCCCAAGCAGGAGAACAGCATCAACCACATCCTGACCAACGAATGAGGTTGCTTGCAAGAAAATTTTAGCAAAAAACCTCTTTACCCCATGGCGTTTTCTTGATATAATGATCAAATAGGGGTATTGTAAGAGAAACGGCTGAAAAAGGAGGTGCCTGTGTGCTGGACAACCGTGGTCTGAAATCCTTTCGGTCCCAATTGGACTTTATGCTGATGAGCCTGGTCATCGTGTTGGCAGCCATTGGCCTTCTGCTTATTTTTTCCGCCACCAAGAGCATGGACAATCATGTCAAACAGATGGTGGTGCAAAGCATCGCCTTTGCGTTGGGCATCATTGCGATGGTGGTCATGGCGCTCATCGATTATGAGCGGTACCGGGACTTTGCGAAATTTATCTATATCGTGAGCATCGCGGCGCTCATTTTGGTGCTGCTTTTGGGCATTGGTTCAGAAGAGGTGGGCGCAAAAAGCTGGATTCGTTTCGGCGGTATCGGCATCCAGCCCTCTGAGATGGTGAAAGTCGCCTTTTCCATCACCTTCGCTGTGCACCTGGAGGCGGTGCAGAAGGAGATCAACAAGCTGAAAAACATCCTGCTGCTGCTGGTACATTTTGGCATTCTGGCGGGGCTGGTGGTGCTTCAAAACGACACGGGGACGGCCATTGCGTTTTTATGCATGTTCTTGGGCATGATTTTTGTCGCGGGGATCTCCTATAAATATATCTTGATTGCGCTGGGCGGGGTGGCGGCCTTTATGCCGTTCGCTTACTTTGTGCTCATGAGCCCTTACCAGCAAAACCGCATCCTGGTGTTTCTAAATCCCGAGCATGACTTGGGCGGTGCGGGTTGGCAGGTCATGCAGTCCAAAATTGCCATCGGTTCGGGCGAACTGTTTGGCCGGGGCTATTTGCAGGGGCCCCAGAACCAGCTCGGTATGCTGCCCGCCAAACAGACCGACGTCATCTTCGGCGTGCTGGGGGAGGAGTTTGGGCTGATCGGCTGCCTTATCGTGTTTGCGCTGCTCATCTTTGTCATCCTCCGCTGTCTGCATATTGCGCGGACATCCAAGGATAAACTGGGGTCTTATATCTGTGTTGGTATTGCGTCTATGTTTACCTTTCATACCATTGAGAACATTGGCATGTGTATCGGGCTTCTGCCCGTCACGGGGATTCCGCTGCCTTTTTTAAGCTACGGGGGGTCCTCGCTGCTCACCAATTTTGCCGCCATTGGGCTGGTTTTGAGTGTCGGCGCGCGGCGGAAAACCATCAATTTTGGCATCAAGACCTAGCATTCCACCAAACATAGGAGGATTGGCATGGAAAAGATTAAGATTATAACGGATTCAGGTTCTGACCTCATTCCCGAAGAGGCGGCACAGTATGGCATACAGGTGCTGCCCTTTCCGCTGTTTTTGGATGGGAAGGAGTATGCCTCCGGCGTAGACATTACGCCTGCGGAATTTTTTAAGGTGCAGCCAACGCTCAAGGAGTTTCCCCGGACCACGCAGATCACGCCCGCCCAGTATCATGATGTGTTTGCCTCCTTGGCGGAGGAGTATACCGATGTGGTGTGTATTTGTCTGTCCTCCAAGGGAAGCGGGTCGTATAATTCCGCCTGTCTTGCCAAACAGATGATTGAGGAGGACGGGACGGATATCCGCGTCACCGTGGTGGATTCCCGGGGCTACGCATTTTTGTATGGCTATGCTGCGATCGAGGGTGCGCGGCTGGCAAACGAGGGCAGGCCGCTGTCCGAGGTGCTATCCCGTATCAACGACGTGCTGGATCACTACGAGGTGCGCGCGGCGGTGGAGACGCTGGAATTCCTCAAAAAGGGCGGACGCATCAATGCCGCGACGGCGCTTTTGGGGAATCTGCTAGACATTCATCCCGTCGTTGCAATTGTGGATGGCCTCATCGGAAGTGTGGATAAGATTCGCGGCAACAAGCGGCTGATTGACAAAATCGGCCGTATCATATTGGATGCGATGGACCATGCGTCCTCCGACCCTGTGATTATCGTGCAGGCCAACTGCATGGATCGGGCGGAGGCGCTCAAAGCGCTGTTGGCAGAACAGCTGCCGGGGCAAGACATCTGGATTCGGGACATTGGGCCGGTCATCGGCCTGCACACGGGCCCGGGGCTCATTGGGGCCTTTTTCCGGGCATAACGCAGAACCAAAGGGTGGTATCAATTGGCAAAGAAAACGGAGTATGGTAATGAAAGCATTTCCTCGCTAAAAGGCGCAGACCGGGTTCGGCTGCGTCCCGCTGTTATTTTCGGCTCAGATGGCCTTGAGGGCTGCCAGCATGCGGTGTTTGAGATTTTGTCCAACTCCATCGACGAGGCGCGGGAAGGCTTTGGGGACACCATTGAGGTGACCCGTTTTTTGGACAAATCCATCGAGGTCAAAGACTATGGCCGCGGCATGCCGCTGGACTACAATCCCAAGGAGGAACGGTATAACTGGGAGCTCATCTTCTGTGAGCTGTATGCGGGCGGCAAATACCAGAACAATTCGGGGGAGAACTATGAGTACAGTCTGGGCCTAAACGGCCTGGGCAGCTGCGCGACACAGTATAGCTCTGAGTATATGGATGTGACCGTGCAGCGGGACGGACAGCGGTTTACGCTGCATTTTGAAAAGGGAGAAAACATCGGCGGGCTGCATGCCGAAAAGGCCAAGGACAAAACGACGGGGTCCACCGTCAAGTGGCGGCCCGACCTTGCCGTATTTACCGATATCAACATCCCGCTGTCCTATTTTCAGGACGTGCTGAAAAAACAGGCCGTTGTGAATGCGGGCCTCAAGTTTATCTTGTTTGACGAGACGCCGTCCGGCTTTGACATGTATGAGTATGTATACGAGCATGGCATCACCGACTATGTAAACGAGCTGTCTGCAGGCAAGGGCTTCACCAGTGTGGCCTATTTTGAGGCGGAGCGGCGGGGCCGTGACCGGGAGGATAAACCCGAATACAAGGTCAAGATGCAGTTTGCGTTCTGCTTTAACAATGAGATCAACTGCATTGAGTATTACCACAACTCCAGCTTCCTAGAATATGGCGGATCCCCCGATAAGGCGGTCAAAAATGCCTTCGTGTATGTGCTGGACCAATACCTCAAGAACAACAACAAATACACCAAAAATGAGAGCAAAATCAGCTTTGTGGACATCGCGGACAGCCTGATCTTAATCTCCAACTCCTTTTCCACCATCACGAGCTATGAAAACCAGACCAAAAAGGCCATCACCAACAAGTTCATTGCGGAGGCCATGACGGAGGTTCTGCGGCAAAACATCGAAATCTGGCTCATTGAAAACAAGGCGGAGGCGGATAAGGTTGCGGAGCAGGTGCTCATTAACAAACGCAGCCGGGAATCGGCCGAGCGCGCCCGCATCAACGTCAAAAAGAAGCTGTCGGGCAACATCGATATCACCAACCGCGTCCAGAAGTTCGTGGACTGCCGCACCAAGGACGTGGAGCGGCGGGAGATTTACATTGTGGAAGGGGATTCCGCGCTGGGCTCCTGTAAGATGGGGCGGGACGCGGAGTTTCAGGCCATCATGCCCGTCCGCGGCAAGATCCTAAACTGCCTCAAGGCGGACCTTGACAAGATTTTCAAAAATGAGATCATCACCGATCTCATTAAGGTCTTGGGGTGCGGCGTTGAGGTCACGCATAAGGCGAATCGCGACCTCAATAACTTTGACATTGACAACCTCCGCTGGAGCAAGGTCATTATCTGTACCGATGCGGATGTGGACGGGTTCCAGATCCGGACGCTGATCCTCACCATGGTGTACGTGCTCATGCCGTCCCTCATCCGAGAGGGGAAGATGTACATTGCGGAGTCCCCGCTGTTTGAGATCACGTGCGGCAAGGACACCTATTTTGCGTTTGACGAGCGGGAGCGGACGGCCATCCTAAAACAGTTGGAGGGCAAGAAATACACCATCCAGCGTTCCAAGGGGCTGGGAGAAAACGAGCCCGAGATGATGTGGGAGACCACCATGAACCCCGAGACCCGGCGGCTGATCCGCGTGACCGCGGAGGATGCGGAAAAGACGCTCAAAACCTTTGAGCTGCTGCTGGGCGACAATCTCCAGGGCAGAAAGGATTTTATCGCGCAGTATGGGCACCTGTATTTGGACATGACAGATGTGAGCTAACCAAATGCCCAGCCCGAAGGGAGGCGGACACATGGACGAGGAACGGTTTGCGGGCAGTGTGTCCGAGATCATCTTCCAGAATGAGGAAAATGGCTATACGGTCTTTGAATTGGAATCAAACGACGGGGAGGATCTCATCACCGCCGTTGGTTATATCCCTTACTTAAAAGAGGGAGAATCCCTGGAAATTACCGGAAAATTTGTGAGCCACCCCAGCTATGGGGAGCAGTTTAAGGTGGAGCTGTTCCAACGCATCCTGCCCACGACGCGGTCCGCGATCCTGGACTACCTGGCATCGGGCATCATCAAGGGTGTCCGGCGGCGCATGGCGGTTAAGATCGTGGAGATGTTCGGGGAGGATACGCTGAACGTCCTGCTCCATTCCCCCGAGCGGCTCGCGCAGATTTCGGGCATCAGCCGGGAGAAGGCCATCATGATTGGGGAGGCCTATGCCGCGCGGCAGGCTGTTCAGGGCATTGTGATGTTCCTGCAGCAGTTTCATATCAGCCCCAGCTTCGCCATGAAGGCATACCGTGCCTTGGGGGAGCATGCGGTGGAGAAGATCAAACAGAACCCCTATCTGCTGTCAGAGCGCGTGCCGGGCATCTCCTTTCGGTCTGCTGACACCATCGCGCATGCCATGGGGATGGCGCAAAACCACCCCGACCGCATCAAGGCGGGGATCACCCACGTGCTCACGCTGTATGCCACATCGGGCGGACATACCTACCTGCCGCGGGAGACGCTGGTGCGCCTCGCGGTGCAGATATTGGGCGTGACCGAGCTGGAAGTGGAAAACGGCGTTGTGACGCTGCTCATGGAGCAGGTGCTCCGAAACGACCACGTGGACGAGGAAGAGTGTATCTATCTGAGCGCCTATTACCTGGCAGAACGCTCCATTGGGCATATTTTGCATTCGCTGTGTATGCAGACGTTTCCTGAGGATGCGGATACGCTGGTATCCGACATTGCGGATGTGGAGCGGGAGACGGGGATCACGCTGGCGCCCGAACAGCGGGAGGCGGTTGTGAGCAGCGTGACAAGCGGCGTCACCGTGATCACAGGTGGCCCTGGGACGGGGAAGACCACCACCATCAACACCATCCTGGCGGTGATGGAGCTGCGGAAGCTCTCGGTGGCACTCGCCGCGCCGACGGGCCGCGCTTCCAAGCGTATGTCCGCGCTGACGGGCCGGGAGGCCAAGACGCTGCACCGGCTGCTGGAAATCGGATTTTCGGACGAGGGGGATGTCCGCGCGTTTCACCGCAACGACCAGTTTCCCCTGGAATATGACTGCATCATCGTGGATGAGGTCAGCATGGTGGACGTCCTGCTGATGGATGCGCTGGCAAAGGCCATCCAGCAGGGGACCCGGCTTGTGCTGGTGGGGGACGTGGACCAGCTGCCCCCCGTGGGTGCGGGCAACGTCCTAAAGGACATCATCGCGTCGGGCACCCTGCCCGTCGTGCGGCTGTCCACCATCTTCCGCCAGGCGGAGGAGTCCATGATCGTGGTGAACGCACACCGCATCAATCAGGGGCAGCTGCCCGAGTACAATCGAAAAGACAAGGATTTCTTTCTGGTGCAGGCGCAGTCCACCGAGCAGATCGCGCGAAAAGTGGTGGAGCTGGTGTCCGAGCGCCTGCCCCGCAGCTACGGGTATGACCCCATGCGGGACATCCAGGTGGTGACCCCCATGAAAAAGTCTCCTGCGGGCGTTATAGAGCTCAATGCCCGGCTCCAGGCGGTCTTAAACCCGCCCGCAGCGGGCAAAAAGGAGCGGGAATACCTGCGCACCCTCTTCCGGGAGGGGGATAAGGTCATGCAGATCCGTAACAACTACGACATCCCGTGGGAGCGCCTGGGCGGCGGGGAAGGCACAGGCATCTTTAACGGCGACATGGGGTATATCGACGAGATTGATGGCAAACATATCATTGTGGTGTTTGACGATGACAAACGGGTTGTCTACGAGTCGGGCGCCATGGATGAGCTCGCGCTGGCCTATGCGATCACGGTGCACAAGAGCCAGGGCAGCGAGTTTCCGGCGGTCGTGATGCCCGTGTTTCACGGCGCGCCCATGCTCATGAACCGAAATCTTCTGTACACCGCTGTGACCCGTGCGCGGGAGCTGGTGGTGCTGTGCGGTCAGCAGAGCGCGGTGGCGCGCATGGTGGAAAACAATGCGGAGGCCAAGCGATACAGCAGCCTGTGCCGCCGGCTGAGGGAGGGATGAGCATGGAGCCCATGGGCATCAACTACCCTTATGTGACGGAATTTCTGCACGAGACCCTGCCAGAGCATACGGGGCTGCTGCGGGAGCTGGAGCAGTATGCGTTGGCGCATGACGTGCCCATTTTGCAAAAGGATGCCGCGGCATTTTTGTCCGTGCTGGTTGCCATCCAAAAGCCCGGGCGCATCCTGGAGATCGGGACCGCCATCGGCTACTCTGCGTTGCTTTTGTATGAGGCGTCGGGCGGCGTCCCGCTGGTCACGGTGGAGCGGGACGCGGACATGGTGCGGCTGGCATCCGAGCACTTCCGCCGTTATGGCGCAGACATCTATGTTGCGCATGGAGATGGGCTGGCGGAGCTCGCCAAGATGTCTGACCCGTTTGACTTCATCTTTTTGGACGCCGCCAAAGGCCAGTATCCGCAGTTGTTTGCGGAGTGCCTCCGGTTGCTGGCGCACGGCGGCGTCATCGTGACGGACAACGTGCTGTTTAAGGGGCGCGTGGCGGACCGCACCTATAACGTCCACAAAAGCCGCACCATCACGACGCGGCTGCGTGCGTTTTTGGCGGAGCTGTGCCGCGATCCGGCGCTCCAGACCGCGCTGCTTCCCGTGGGAGACGGTATGGCGGTCACAAGACGAAAATAAGCTAGGGGAATGGATATGTATGTGATCACAGGGCTGGGGAATCCCGGCACGCAGTATGCCTATACGCGGCACAATGTCGGCTTTATCGCGATGGATTTTTTGGCGGACCGTTGGGGCATCAAGCTCAAAAAAATCCGGCACAAGGCCGTCCTGGGGGAAGGCAGCGTCGCAGGGGAGAAGGTGGTGCTCGCAAAGCCCCAGACGTTTATGAACAATTCGGGGGAGAGCGTCCGCGAGCTGCTTTCGTACTACAAAGTGCCTTCTGACCGGCTGGTGGTGATCTACGATGACGTCAGCCTGGCCCCCGGCCGGCTGCGCATCCGCACCAAGGGCAGTGCGGGGGGGCACAACGGCATCAAGTCCATCCTGTATCAGATTCAGACGGATGTGTTTCCGCGCATCAAGCTGGGGGTGGGGGAAAAGCCCCCGCACTACGACCTGGCGGATTGGGTGCTGGGGCGGTTTACGGATGAGGACATCGCCGCCATCGGGCCCCGCGTGGAGGAGCTGCCCGATCTGCTCACCCTGCTCATGCGGGAGGGGCCTGCGGCGGCCATGAATCGGTATAATAACTAGCAGTGGATGCGCGGCATCCTGTCTCGTTTCGGGATGCGGCGCGCTAGCGCGGGTTTTGCTGCGGCGGTGTCATTTCGAAACGCCTCTCATACCAAATGAGGCAAGCATCACAGAAAGGGAGCGATTGGGGCTATGTATGACGTACTCATCATCGGAGGCGGGCCGGCGGGGCTGGCCTGTGCGGTATATACGGGCCGGGGCGGCCTGTCCACATTGGTGCTCGAGCAGACCTTTTTGGGAGGCCAGGTCACCACGACCTATGAGGTGGACAACTATCCCGGCATCCCAGAGACCATCTCGGGCGTGGACCTTGCCACCCGCTTTGGGGAGCATGCCGCAAGATTCGGCGCGGAGATCAAGTATGAGACCATCACGGGTCTTACGCTGGATGGGGAGATCAAAACGGTCACGACCACAGGCGGCATCTATACGGCCCGATATGTGGTGCTTGCCATGGGTGCGACGCCGCGGGAGCTGGGGCTTCCCAGGGAGGCCGCGCTGCGCGGCGCGGGAGTGTCTTATTGTGCCACCTGTGACGGCGCGTTTTACCGGGGCAAGGACGTATGCGTGGTGGGCGGCGGCGATACGGCGCTGGAGGATGCGGTGTATCTGAGCCGGTTCTGTCACAGCGTTCATCTCATCCATCGGCGGGACCAGTTCCGGGCCCATCAGGGGCTGGTGCGTCAGGTGCGGGCGGCCGAGAACATCACCATCCACTATGATTCGGTGGCGGAGGAGATTGTGGGAGAGCCGACGGTGCAGGGCATCCAAATCCGGAACGTCAAAACGGATGAAACGACGGTATTGGACGCCAGCGGCCTGTTTATCGCGGTGGGGACCAAGCCCTCCACCGAGCTGGTGGCAGACCAGGTGCCCCTGACGGAGGACGGATACATCGTCACCAACGACCGCATGGAAACCGCGGTCAGCGGGGTGTATGCGGCGGGCGATCTGCGCAAAAAGCAGCTCAGAC
Source organism: uncultured Clostridia bacterium (assembly GCA_944393605.1). Taxonomy (GTDB): domain Bacteria; phylum Bacillota; class Clostridia; order UBA1381; family UBA9506; genus CALYAO01. Next base: position 14,501 of record CALYAO010000037.1, on the reverse strand, counting down.
AGATCATCACCGCCGCCGCAGACGGTGCAGTTGCGGGCTACAACATCACAACACGGGCATAAAACAGACAATAGGGGGATATGGGGATGGAGAAGCTGGAACGGGTGCTCAAAACAGGGCTATATCTGATATTTGCGGTCTTTTCCGTGCTGGTCAGCCTGTGCGGAGTGGCGATGATGGCGCAGGACAGCGTGCGGATGGTGCTGTACTTTGTGGTATCGTTGGCCCTCCTGTTGGGAGCGGCTGTGGCTGCATGCCTGTATCTAAAGCGGCACCCCATCGAGAAGCCGATCTTCTGGCTGGCTGCCATCTGCGTTTTGGGGATCCTGGTGCGCGTGGTGGCGGTACAGGGGATTCAGCCCGCCCCCGCATCCGACTTTGAGACCTATCACCAAGTTGCGGCAGCGTTGGCGGAGGGTACCATTGTGAAGGCGGACTATATTGCAAAATATCCCCATGTCATCGGCTATCCGGCCTTTCTATCGCTGTTTTACCGGCTCTTTGGCGCAAGCGTCGTGGTGGGACAGTATGTCAACATCCTGCTGTGCGGCGGGATCATGGTGGAGCTCTATTTTCTTGGGAAACGGGTGGCAGACAAGAGCGTGGGTCTGCTTGGCGCGTTGTTGTTTGCCCTCCTGCCCTCCATGGTGCTCTACTGCACCCTCCTGGCCAGCGAGATGTTGTTTACAGTGCTGTTTCTGGGGTGCGTGCTGCTTCTGCTGGAAGCGATTAAGCGAAAGGGGTGCGCGGCGGTGCTGCTGGGGCTGGCCGCGGGGCTCTTGCTTGCGGTGACCAATGCCGTGCGGCCGCTGGGGCCCCTGGTGCTCATTGCGTTCTTTTTGTATGCATGGCTGTTTGGAAAGAACCTGGTCCGCTGGAAGGCCGCTGTGTCGGTTGTGCTCCTGGCGGCCTATGTGCTGACAGGCATGGGGCTTACTGCGAGTGTTGCCCGCGTCATTGGGGAGGACATCCAGACCTCTGCGACGGGGTATACGCTGTATGTGGGCACCAATCTGGAGTCGGGCGGCACATGGAATGAAGCGGATGCGCTCAAGTCAGATGCGGTCTTTGCGGCAGCCGGCGGGGATGAGAAACGCTGGAATGACCAGATGACCGACCTCGCGCTGGAGCGGCTCCAGGGGTACAGCATGCCCCAGCTGGTGCTGCTCATGGGTAAGAAATTTTCCAATCTCTGGGGCACCAATGACCACGTCAACTGGTACATCAAGAGCGCCCTCCCTGCGGAGGATGCCTATCACGGATACTATGAGCCCCTGCGGACGCTGACCAACCTCGGGTACTATGCGGTGCTGCTGCTTGTGGTGTTTGGGCTGCGGGCCCTGCGGAAATCGCGGGAGCTGCCCTTTTTGGCCCTGTTGGTGCTGGGCGCCGCGTGCATGTACATGCTGACGGAGGTGGCGGGCCGGTATACCTATTCGACCACGGTGCTGCTGCTCCTGTTTTCGGCCGCTGGCCTGCTTCACTGCGGCATGGGCATCCAAAAACAATTGCAAAAAAAACGGGCGGCCTTCCGACGCTAAAAGTGCGGCAAACCGGGGGATTTGGGCCCCAAATAATTTTTATAAAAACCCTTTATTATTTTTTGGAAATCTGATATAATAAAACTAGTGTTATTGTTCGGATGATATGGGCGGCATGCGCCCTTCTGATATTTGAATCACCGCCGCATGCGCGGCATCCAATAAAGCGTAATTTACGGGATTCCTACCCCGTGTGTTCGGACCCTAGGCGATGGGCATGGCGTTGCTTGTCGTCTTTGCGTGATGCGATCGGAAATGGAAGACGGGACGGAGAACGTATGGTATGACAGGATGGAGACATCGTGCGGAAATCTAATGTATGTGGAGGTACCATTGTGCAGCAACAAAAAACTGAAAAACGAGCAACGGAAAAGCGGGGGCAAAAAAAATCCAAACTAAAGATTATCCCGCTGGGCGGCCTGGGTGAGATCGGCAAAAACCTGACCGTCTTTGAGTATGGGAATGATATTTTGGTGTTAGACTGTGGCCTGGCTTTCCCGGACGACGACATGCTGGGAATTGATTCGGTCATTCCCGATATCACCTATCTGGTGAAAAACAAGGAGAAGGTGCGCGGCATCGTGCTCACGCATGGGCATGAGGACCATATCGGCGCCATTCCGTATTTTTTAAAGCAGATCAACGTCCCCATCTATGGGACGCGGCTGACCATCGGCCTGGTGGAGCACAAGCTCAAGGAGCACGGCCTGCTCTCTCGCACCAAGCTGCACCGTGTGAAAGCAGGGGATACGGTCAAGCTGGGCCAGGCCTTTAAGGCGGAGTTTATTCACACCAATCACTCCATTGCGGACGCCTGCGCCATTGCGGTGCACACCCCGCTGGGGCCCGTGGTGCATACGGGGGACTTTAAGATTGACTCCACCCCCATCGACGGCGGCATGATTGACCTTGCGCGGTTTGGGGAGCTGGGCAACCAGGGCGTTTTGGCGCTTTTGTCCGACAGCACCAACGTGGAGCGCCCCGGTTTTACCAAGAGTGAACGTTCGGTGGGCTCCACCTTTGACGATCTGTTCCGCAAGTCGGACCAGCGCATCCTGGTGGCGACCTTTGCCTCCAATGTGCACCGTGTGCAGCAGATCATCAACGCGGCATATCGCTACAACCGAAAGGTCGCGGTCTCGGGCCGTAGCATGGAGAACATTGTGGAGGTCTCCATGCGGCTGGGGTATATGAATGTGCCCGAGGATGTGCTGATTAGCATTGACGACATCAAAAAATATCGAAACAACCAGCTTTGCATCATCACGACGGGCAGCCAGGGCGAACCCATGAGCGCTCTGACGCGCATCGCGTTTTCGGATCATCGTAAGATTGAGATCTCCCGCGGGGACCTTGTGATCATCTCCGCGAGCCCCATCCCGGGCAATGAAAAGGGGATTTCCAACGTCATCAACGAGCTGTTCCGCAAGGGCGCAGACGTCATCTATGAGGCGCTGGACATGATTCATGTCTCGGGGCATGCGTGCCAGGAGGAACAGAAGATGATCCTGTCTCTGACCAAGCCCAAGTATTTTATGCCGGTGCACGGGGAGTACCGTCATCTGATGAAGCATGCGCAGTTGGCGGAACAGACGGGCATGAAGCCGCAGAACATCTTCATCTCGGAGATCGGAAAAGTGCTGGAAATCGGGGACCGGTCGGCGCGCCTGGTGGGCTCTGTGCCCTCGGGCATCGTGCTAATAGACGGCCTCGGCGTGGGCGATGTTGGCAACATTGTGCTTCGGGACCGCAAGCATCTGTCGGAGGACGGCATCATCGTCGTTGTGGTGACCCTCCAGAAGAGCACGGGCAATATCCTGGCGGGGCCCGATGTGATCTCCCGCGGCTTTGTGTATGTCCGGGAGTCGGAGGATCTGATGGATAAGGCCAAGACGGTGTGTAAAAACGCCATTACCAGCGCCAAAAAGAAGAAGGGTGCAGACTGGTCTTCCATCAAAAACAGCGTCAAGACGGCTTTAAGCGACTTTTTATATGAAAAAACCAAGCGCAAACCCATGATTCTGCCGGTCATCACGGAGATTTAACCGGCCAGCCACGTACGGAGGAGAAGACGATGAAGCGATTTTTTACATCTGAGTCGGTGACCGAAGGGCACCCCGACAAGATTTCGGACATCATTTCGGATGCGATATTAGATGCCATTCTGGAGGACGACCCAATGGGCCGCGTGGCCTGTGAGGTGACGGTGACAACGGGCCTGGTGCTTGTGGTGGGAGAAATTTCCACCACTACATATGTGGACATTCCGCGCATCGTGCGCGAGACCATTCGGGAGATTGGCTATGACCGCGCGAAGTATGGCTTTGACTGTGATACCTGTGCGGTGCTGACCGCCATTGACGAGCAGTCGGCGGATATCGCGCTGGGCGTGGACCAGTCGCTGGAGGCCAAGTGCGGCGAGGAGGAGGCCGATTCCCTGGGTGCGGGGGATCAGGGCATGATGTTCGGGTTTGCCTGTAACGAGACGCCCGAGTACATGCCGCTGGCCATCAGCCTGGCGCATAAGCTCACCCGCCGGCTGACCGAGGTGCGCAAGACGGGCCTCCTGCCCGACATCCGCCCCGACGGCAAGGCGCAGGTCACGGTGGAATATGACGGGAACACCCCCGTGCGTGTGGATACCGTTGTGGTTTCCACACAGCACAGTGAGGACCTGGACATTGAGCTGCTCCGGGAGCGCATCCGTGCGCTGGTCATTGAGCCCACCATCCCGGCAGAACTGCTGGACGACAAGACCAAAATCTATATCAATCCCACGGGGCGGTTTGTGGTGGGCGGTCCCTGCGGGGATTCGGGCCATACGGGCCGCAAGCTCATCGTGGATACCTATGGCGGCTACGCGCGGCATGGCGGCGGCGCCTTCTCGGGCAAAGACCCCACCAAGGTGGACCGCAGCGCGGCCTATGCGGGCCGGTATGTGGCGAAAAACATCGTGGCGGCCGGGCTGGCTGACCGGTGCGAGGTGCAGATTGCGTATGCCATCGGCGTGGCGCGTCCTGTGTCTGTGCTGGTGGACACCTTCGGCACGGCGCATATCCCCGAAGAGCGCATCGCGGAGCTGGTGAATCAGCACTTTGATCTTCGCCCGGCGGGCATCATCCGCGCGCTGGATCTGCGGCGCCCCATCTACAAGCAGACGGCATCCTATGGGCACTTTGGCCGGACGGACCTGGACCTGCCGTGGGAGCGGCTGGACAAGGTGGATGGGCTGCGTGCGGACGCGGGTATGTAAGGACCTGGCATGTTGCATATTCAGTGAAACGTATTTACCAATCAATCAATAAAATGAACGGACGGGGGGCAGCGCCATGAAGGTACTGATTGTAGACGACGAAAAACTGTTGGTAAAAGGCATTAAGTACAACTTTGAGCAGGACGGCTATGAAGTGGTTGTGGCATACGATGGTGAAGAAGCCATCAAGATGGCGTATGACAAGAGCATTGATCTGATTATCCTGGACCTCATGCTTCCCAAGGTGGACGGGCTTTCGGTATGCCAGAAGGTGCGGGAGTTTTCCAATGTTCCCATCGTGATGCTGACTGCCAAGAACGAGGACATGGACAAGATCCTGGGCCTGGAATATGGCGCAGATGATTATCTCACCAAACCGTTTAACATCTTGGAGCTCAAAGCGCGCGTGAAGGCCGTTCTGCGGCGCATGACTGCCCCCGAAAATCATACCAAAGCCGCCGAGCTGACGGTGGGAAACGTCAAACTGGACTACAATCTCCGGCGTGTCACGGTTGGGGACAAGACGATTGACCTGACCGCCAAGGAATTCGACCTCATCGACCTGTTCGTGTGCAACCCCGGCAAGGTGTACTCCCGGGAAAATCTGTTAGATATTGTCTGGGGCTATGACTATCCCGGCGACGTGCGTACGGTGGACGTGCATGTGCGCCGCCTGCGGGAGAAGATTGAGCCCAATCCGGCGGTGCCGCAGTTTATTCATACTAAATGGGGGGTGGGTTATTATTTCAAAGAAGCATAAACCCATGTACCTCTCCATCCGCTGGAAGATTGTTTTGACCTATATGGTCATTATCGTGGTCGTGTGCGGCGTCATCAGCGCCTTTTTGATCACGACGCTGACCTCCTATCTGTTGGAGCAGCGCAAGGTGGATATTCTCACCAACGCAAATATCATCTCCAGCGTGGTGTCTGAAAATTTTACTGCGGAGTTTGTGGCCAAAAAGATGCCCCAGCTCGTGCGGGAACAGGGGTCCCGTGTCATTGTGGTGGACAATGAAGCAACGGTGATCTATGATTCCGCCATGGACAGCAATATCTTGGGGAAGACCTTTTTAAAGGCCGCGGTCACCAATGCGCTGCGGGGCCGGGGGCAGGATACTGCCAACTACTATAAGACAAGCGGGGACTGGATGATTGAAGCGGGCGTGCCCGTGATCCGCAACACGCAGCCCATCGGCGCCATCTACATGCTGGTGGACGCGGGCTCCACACAGGACACCATTGTACATATTCGCAACAGCCTGTGGGTGCTGACCGTGCTGATCGTCATTGTGGTGGGGATTTTCGCCACCAGCATGGCGCGGGTGCTGACCATGCCGGTGGAGAAACTGACCAAGTTTATTAACAATATGCCAAAAGACAGCCTTCAGAAGGCAGATATCACTTCCCATGACGAGATTGGCCAGCTTGCCATCGCGTTTAACCAGCTCATTGACCGGCTGGCAGAGCTGGAGGAAAAGCGAAAGTCCTTCGTGTCGGATGCATCCCATGAGCTCAAGACGCCGCTTTCCATCATTAAGCTGATTTCCGATTCCCTCATGCAGACCGAGAATCCCGACCCGCAGTTCATTCAGGAGTTTCTGACGGACATGAACAATGAAATCGAGCGGCTGGGTCGGATCATTGAGCGTCTCCTGGATCTGACGCGCCTGGATTCCAACAAGCTGAGTACGCAGTTTGTGCCTGTAGATCTTGCCGAACTGATCGATTTGGTGTATAAAAAGTTGCAGCCGCTCGCTGAGAACAAACATATCACCTTTACCAAACGGGCGGATGAACATCTCATTATTCCCGCAGAACGGGATACGCTGACCGAAGCCATCTATAACATCACAGATAACAGCATCAAGTATACCGAAGAGGGTGGCAGCGTGTCCATTGAGCTGTCCCGCGACCTGGGGAACGTGATGATCACGGTGACTGATACCGGCATCGGCATCCCGAAAGAGGAGATTGCCAAGATCTTTGACCGGTTTTACCGTGTGGATAAGGCGCGCGCGCGGGATACCGGCGGAACGGGGCTGGGCCTTGCCATTGCGCTGGATGCCATCAAGCTGCACAATGGGCACATTGAGGTGGTCAGCGAGGAAGACAAAGGAAGCAAGTTTATCATTGTGCTGCCGTATGACGAAATGCAGCAGCCCCTGTAACATCAAAAGCCGCCGCAGGAGCCTGTGGCGGCTTTTTTATGGGAGGAGGAAAGCCAGATGGAGATTCGGCCCTATCAAACGCCGGACTATGATGAGATTCGGACCTTGTTTCAAACCACCATCTACCGCATCGCAGCATCCGACTACAACGAGCGGCAGCTGGCGCTGTGGGCGGCATCCGCAGACGACCAGGAGCGCTTTGGCAGAACGCTTGCGCAAAACCACGCTTTCGTAGCGGTGGAAGCGGGCCAAATCGTGGGGTTTGCGGACATGACGGAGGATGGGTATATCGACCGGGTGTATACCCATGCGGATTGGCAGGGGCGGGGCATTGCCACTGCGCTGCTTGACCACCTGGTGGGGCTGGCGCGGACGTTGGGCCTTGCCAGCGTGTACCTAGAGTCCAGCCAAACCGCACGGACCTTTTATGAGCAGTATGGGTTTCAGAATGGCGGTGAGGTGTTGCGCAAAAAACAGGATGTCACCTATGTCAATTATGAAATGACCTATGCCCTTTCAAAAAATTGAATTTTCTTACAGGAAAAAAAAGGAAATTAGAGCCCTGCACAGAATAAAAACAGTGGAACATTTGTAAAAAATTAACAAAAGCGTAGAGGAAGGAGGGCTTCTTTTGCAAATCGGATTTGAGATGCAGGGAAGAACCCTGGTGGCACGGCTCAAGGGCGAATTGGATCACCACAGTGCGGCAACCGTCAGGGAACAGTTGGAGGACATCATCAAACGGCAGAATGTGAAAAATCTGATCTTTGATTTTACAGAGCTGGGTTTTATGGATAGCTCGGGCATTGGCGTGATCATTGGCAGATATAAGCTCATCCACGGCATGGGCGGCGAGGTTGCGGTGTCGGGCGCAAATGCGCACATTGACCGGATTTTGGCGCTTTCGGGCATCAAAAAGCTGATGAACGTCTACAAAAACACCAACCTTGCACTAAAGGCCATATAGGAGGGAAGAAGATGAACAACAGGATGAAACTGGAATTTTTGAGCAAATCCAGCAATGAGAGTTTTGCGCGGGCGACGGTTGCCGCGTTTGTTTCCCAGCTTGATCCAACGCTGTCCGACCTGTCCGACATTCGAACGGCGGTGTCGGAGGCTGTGACCAATGCCATCATCCATGGCTACGGGGATGAGACGGGCACGGTGGTGATCACCTGCGAGATGGATGCCCAAAACCAGGTCACCATCGTGGTGGAAGACCATGGCGCGGGCATCGCGGACCTTGCGCTTGCCAGGACGCCGCTGTATACCAGCCGGCCCGAGATGGAGCGCTCAGGCATGGGCTTTACCGTGATGGAGACCTTTATGGACAGCGTGGATGTCTGGTCAGAGGAGGGACAGGGGACCCGTGTCACCATGACCAAGACCATTGCGCCGCCCGAAGAGGCAAGCATCAGCACACCCGACCAGGCGGCACAGTGATGTGGCTTGCTGCTGTGGAGACAGGAGGTGATGGGGCTTTGAGCGCAGCAGCCACAGTAGAGGAGACCTTGGCCTTGCTGGAACGTGCCAAGGCGGGGGATAAGGCCGCGGAGGCCGCATTGGTGGAGGAGAATACCGGCTTGGTATGGAGCATTGTCCGCCGCTTTGTGGGCAGAGGACATGAGCCCGACGATCTGTTCCAGGTGGGTGCTTTGGGGCTTTTAAAGGCCATTCAAAAGTTCGATACGGGCTTTGGCGTCCGTTTTTCCACCTATGCCGTTCCCATGATCATGGGAGAAATCAAGCGGTTTCTCCGGGATGACGGCATGATCAAGGTGAGCCGGAGCTATAAGGTGCTTGCGGGCAAGGCGCGTACCGTCAAAGAGGAGTTGGCAGGAAAACTGGGGCGGGACCCCAGCATCGCGGAGCTGGCAGCGGCCATGCAGATCGAGCCGGCGGAGCTTGCGACGGCGCTGGATGCCACCCAACCCCACGATTCGCTGTTTGCCCCCTTTGGGGAGGATGAGAAGGTGCTGCTCATTGACAAGGTGAGCGGCGGTGCGAGCAGCGAAGGGGATACCGTTGACCGTATCGCGGTGCGCCAGCTTCTGGCCGGTTTGCCCGAACGGGAGCAAAAGATCCTGTATTTGCGCTATTTTCAGGATCAGACACAGACGCAGGTCGCAAAAAAGCTGGGCATCTCCCAGGTTCAGGTATCCCGGATTGAGAAGAAGATGCTGTTATATTTGAGGGAACGTTTGATGGAATCGTGACCATTTTGTGAACAACCTGCCCAAGCGGCATAAATGCCCGTCCCATGCATAAGCATATAAAGAGAGATATACCAAGATGCGCGTGGGTAGCGCGAATGGGGAGGCAGTTTACTTGCGACGAGCCAGAAGGACATTTCATGCCGTCCGCGTGAACGGAAGATCGCTGCGGAGCGGTTTTATCATTGTTTGTCTGTTGTTGGCCTGCACCGTGCTGGCGGGCATGGGTGTGCAGGGAGCGGGATTTGTCAACACCGACTTGATTGCGATTGGATTTGGAAGAATTTTACCAGCATTTGGATATGCTGAAGGCAGTGCGGGGCTCATAGGGCCTGACCTCTCGGACCCGTATCAGGTTCTCTGCCGCAGCATGCCGGCCATCTCTGCCAATGCCGGTCTGTCAGAAAAGTATGGCGCACTGCAGCAAAACGGCGTGGTGGTCAAACGGAACAAAGCCCCTGCGCAATCAGCGGAACCCGAAGCGTATGTGCTGGATAACGGCCAGACCGTTATGGAGATGGACATGGGGGACGGCGGGGACGACATCGCACTTCGCAATGAGACGGACTATGCCATCGACGTGGAAGGCCTCCGCAGCAAGCCACTGACGTTTGATATGCAGTCGGGCGGCCCGAAAGTGCTCATCGTCCATACCCACACCTCCGAGGCATACATGCCCACCGCGCAATACAACTACACGCCGACCGACACGGGGCGCACGGAGGACAACCGGTTTAACGTCGTGCGGGTGGGGGAGGAGATTGCAAAAGAGCTGGAGGCCGCCGGCATCTCGGTAGTGCACGATACCTCGCTCAACGATTATCCATCCTACAATGGTTCCTATACCAAGACCATGGGGGTTATCGAGGACAATCTGGCAAAGTATCCAAGCATCGAGATCGTTTTGGATGTTCACCGGGATTACACGGAGAGGGAGGACGGGACGCTCCTAAAGCCTGTCACCACCATCGATGGGCAGAAGACGGCACAGGTGATGTTTGTGGTGGGGACCGACGCCATGGACCTATATCACCCCAACTGGCGGGACAACCTGAGCTTCGCATTCCATATTAACGATAAGCTCAATGCCCTATACCCCAATCTGGTGCGATGTGTCAACATCCGAACCGAACGGTTCAACCAACATGCCACCAAAGGGTCCATGATTTTAGAGATGGGCAGCAATTCCAATACGCTGGAGGAGGCCATACGGCTGGGGCAGTATGTGGGAAAGGGCATTGCCGCGGTATTAAACGAACAATAGCAGCACCAAAAAAGGGAATGGCTTTGGCCATTCCCTTTTTTGGTGCTGCTTATTTCCAATTTTCCCATTCGTACTCAATGTCCTGACTATTTAGGAAGTAGTCATGCGTAACGGTGGCTTCCAGCACGGTCGTATAATACCAGGCATCGGGGTCTAGGTCATAGAACGGGTTGAAGTCCAGCGTTTTGATGTATTCCTCCGACGGGCTCCTGCCCAGCACCACGTTCATAACCTGCATGACCTCCGCGCGGGTGATGGTCTGGTTGGGACGGAAGGACTTGTCTTCATACCCCTGCACGTAGCCAGCTTCGCATAGGCTCAGGATGTCCTCATAGGCCCACAAGTCTGCATTGACATCCCAGAACGGACTCTCTTCGGTGGGCGCATCCAGCCCCACAAACCGGCAGATCAGCGCCGCGAATTCCGCGCGCGTGAGCTTCCCGAGCGGCTGGAAGCTGCCATCGGGATACCCCGTGATGACGTCTTGCCCCGCCAGATACTCAATGGCGGCCGCCGACCAGTTGTCTTCCGTAACATCGGTAAACATCGTGCCTGTCACAGTGGTGGGGTCTTCATACGTCTTGCTGATGATACGATACAGGATGGTTGCAACCTCTTCCCGGCTGATGCTGGCATCCGCCTGCACGCTGCCGTCGGGATATCCGCTGATATAGCCGATATGGGTCGGGTGCTCTATGCCAAACACGTCCTTGGTATACCGGCGTTCTTCGGTGGTGTCTGTGGAACCGCTACTGCTGCCGCCATAATAGCTGCCGCCTCCGCCGCCCGAAGACCTGACAGAGAAGACCTTTTCGTTGACCCTGCCATATACCATGCTGCGGCAGTTGTCAAAATCTTCCGCCTTACACATGTCACAGGTGCCGCAGACATTGCGGTATACCGTGCTGACGGTGGTTTCATTGGAGAGCGTGAGTGTTGCTCCGGTATATTGCTGCCGCGCTTCGTTGGTGGGGTCGGATGGGTCGGATCCATCCAACGTGTAGTAAATGACGGTCTCTGGGTCGTCGGGCCAGTCGTTTTGGATGGTGTACCGGGTACTGCGGCTGAAGACGTTGGTGTTTTGCAGCTCCAGCGTTGTCTTGGGTACGCCCAGATCCAGCAATGTATAGGAAAACACCTGCCGGCTTTGGTCAATTTCAGCGCCCGTTTCGTCCACCAGCCAAGCGGTGATGGTCAGCTCCCGCATAGTCGAAGTGGGCAGAATGGGGGTATTGTTGTACACGAGCACATCCGTCTCATAGCGATTTCCGCTGCTTGTCAAATAGCTGTATGTGTAATGGATATCTGCCGTGCTGTTATCTGTAAAGAGCTTGATGCCCTCCGCAAAATCCGGATCTTCGAGCTGGGAGACGTCCAAACGGTACGTGAGATCGTAAGGCGCCGCCACATACACCGTTCCGTTTTCCGAGCTTGTCCGGTCAATGATGTAGTTGGCAATGGTGTTTTTGCTCTGCTTTCCGGTGGCACTCTCTACGATGTATGCCTTGATGGACATGGTTTTATCAATGGTGAGCTCACCGCCCGGGTAATGGAAGTCCTGTGTGTCCCCATTTCGACGGTAATAGATGTCATAGGTGCGTCCTTTGGGCGCGTTTTCGGGGACCGACAGGGTCACCTGCACGGTATCCGCATAGGTGCCCGATTCCGCAGAGATGACGGGTGCCGGCGGCAGGAAGGTGTAGACATAGCTCACAACCTCGCTGACGGCTCCGTCTTTATTGGCACGCAGCTGCAGAACGCTGTCATCCGCGAGCAGGATGCCGCCGTCGGGATAGGGCAGCCAGGTGTCATCCAGTGTGTATTCCAGCTCCGCATCGGGATCCAGACAGCCCGCCGTCACAAGCAGCAGGTTGTCCTGCGCGTCAATGGCAATCTGTTCATAGGTGCCGGATGGTTTGTCGGCATAGGGCGGAGAAACCACCTGATTGTTTACCCGGTAGGTATACTGATTGGTCAGGCTCTCCACGCCGTTTAGCACACAGGATAGGGTCAGCGTGAGCGGGTCGGCGGCAAAGGCCTGAGTATTTTCGCAGAGCAGGGTGGTCTTTTCCGCATCCGCATAGGCATTGCCGGTCGCAACATCGATATAGAAAGCCGCAATCCCATCCAGCGTTACGGTATTGACGGCGTCGCCCAGCTGATAGGTCACCGTTGCCCCTTCCATGGACTGCACCGGGATGGTAGAAAAGCCATCGGGCACAAAGGCGCTCTGGGGCGCTGTGGGGGCCTCGGGTGTGATGGTGTAGTGATAAATGCCAAGGTCACTGCGGACGCCAAAGGCATTTTCTGCGATGGCCTTGATCATGGTCTCGCCCCGAAGCGGAATCTCATCCCCCGGCGTATAGAGCGTGGTGCCTTCTGCGCCCGGCGTTGGGTCAGCGGGCGGATAGCTGCCATCCGCCTGGGATGCGACGGTGTAATAGATCTTGGTGCTGCTCACAGTGGGCAGAAACTGGGTTGTAAACGCGCTGCTGTCCGCTACGGTGTACACGCCCGGCACGCGGGTCACCATGGGCTTGGCGGGCCGGGAATGGACGATGTCATACGTATGTGTCACAACGTCCGAATACCGTGTGCCGTTGGCTACAACCACGGCCGCAATCCGGGTATACTGATCGATGGTCAACACGGCCCGGCCGCCTTCCGCCTTGGTGCTGCTGGTTGTAGGGGCAGAGCCGTCCAGCGTGTAGTGCAGCTCATATCCGTCACGAATCGTCGGCATATAGACCGTGACGGTACCCGTGTTGGTAAATTGGGTGGTCTCGGGGACAAAGAGGGGCGCGGCTGGCTTGATTTGATACCGGAAGGTGTAAATCTGCCCGCTGTTGCCCGCATCGTCGACACAGACTGCCTGTATCACCGTATCCTCCGTGATGGTGAGGATTTCGCCTTCCGGATATCGCGTTCCGTTTTCAGCGGAAGGTTCGGTGCCGTCGGTGGTGTAATAGATGGTCTTATTTTCATCCCGCGCGGTCAGTGACACGGTAACCGATTCCTCATAGGAGCCCGACGGATGGAAGGCATCAATGCCATAGTTGTCCTGGGTTTCAAACAGGTAATGGTAGCTGGTGACATCGCCAAAGATGCCGTCATACGAGGAGACGGCGCGCAGCGTGCAGGTCGTGTCAATGGCAATGGGATCTCCGGTGTACAGAAGTCCACCGACACGCGGGTCCGAGCCGTCCAGCGTATAGTAGATAGCGGCACCTTCCGTTTGGCAGGTTAGCGTTACCTGCACTGGCTCTTGCGGAAGTGTGGGAGCTGGATCAGCTGTGACAGGCGCCGGGGAGATGCCGAGATAATAGATGGATGCGGCGCTCCATTCCTCCCCTTTTTTGGTCATCAGGCGAACCGTCCGGGTCCGGTCAATCTCAATGTACCCCAGCGCCTCGGGCACACGGCACCACGTGGTTTCGGGATCGTCCCCGACGGTGATGTCCGTTTCTGAAGCGGTCTGGGAAAAGGTATAGTAAACCTGGCTGTCGGCTGCAATCCCGAAGGGCGGGATCCCATCGTCTACATAGGCCCGAAAAGTACTGTTTGCGTTGTAGACGTTTGGCATCAGCGTGCTTCCCCCATCATCCTGGTACAGCACCGGTGAGGTGGGGATAAAGCGGTATGTAAAGGTTGCGGTCATGCTCGTTTGGCTGTCCGAAGGACGCACGGCATAGCACCGCAGCGTGGTGGACAGGGAAACCGGGATGGGCGTCCCGTCATATAGCTGATAATCCGCATCTGTCGGATTGGGGACCGTGGTGTAATAGATCTCACACCCATCCTCCGCTGTGAGGGTTATCTCCTGCGGCTGGGTATAGCTGCCCGATGGCGGATTCGCGACAGGGGCCGCCGGCCGCTGCTTGTTTTGTATTTGAATCTGGTGCCGCCCGGCGTTGAGCGCCTCGAAATCAAAGGCGGGCGCAAAATCAGGACCGGCATTCTTGGCCAGCAGCTCCAGCGTATATGGGGCGTGGTCGTCATACGCCGAGATGAAGGCCTCTGAAGAGCCTGTGTTGAGGGGGCGCGTCGGAAGGGCACAGA
>CALYAO010000036.1 GCA_944393605.1 uncultured Clostridia bacterium | reverse complement strand
GATTACCGCCTTGGTTTCCACCCTGATTGCCACCTTGGTTACCGCCCTGGTTACCACCTTGATTGCCACCTTGGTTTCCACCTTGGTTGCCGCCACCGCCTGTCGAGGGCTTTCCGTTGCCCGATCCACCGCCTTCGTCGGGCGGCTCAACAATTTCACCGTTGGGGTTGGGATGCAGGATACCGTCCGCAATATAGAATGCCATGCTTTCCCCATTGACCACCAATCGGCTGACCCGGCCATCTGTATAAATATGCATGCCTGCAATGTCCGCGTCCTCGTCCACCGAGACCGTCACGACATCCGAGTCCCATGTCACACCCGCATTCTGAACGGGTTCCGCAAAGGACAACAATTCCTGACCGTCCTGCGTGATGCTGGTGCCATTCTTTAAGATCACGCTGTTTAAGCGATTGCTGCTGTTACGCTCCACATAGGCCAGCTTGCCGTCTGTCTCATAGGAGCCAAAGGTCTGCGTCCCCGGATCTTCCACATGGGAGTAATAATAGTGTGCCGTCCGCGCTTGATCCTGCTGCTCTTTGTCCACAATTGAGATGCGAAGCGCGGTAGCCTGGGTTGGGTCTTTGCCAATGTCCAGCCGCTCGACGCCAACCTGTTCGTTGGTATCCTCGTCCATGGGAAACAGCACCGTATCAAAGGAAACAGGCCCCTCTCCCCGTTTGATATAGGATACATAGTCTGCATTTTCAATATAGGATTGTGCCTGCGAGAAGTATCCCTGCTTGATGGAGGCCTCCATGGCCTCCGGGTCCGCCGGCACCACCTGGATATTGGCGCCGCTTGTAAAGTTGGTCGAAGCAATGCCGCTGCCGCTGTCCAGCGAAAGATGCGCCTCCGGCAGCATGTGCCAAGTCTGCTCATACAGGTTGGTCCCGCTGCCTTCGGGCGTCACCAAATCTGTCACAATGAAGTAGTTTGGTTTGATAAACAGAATGTTGCGCACCTGCTCAAACCCATTGTTGTTGGGCGTGCTCTCCTGCAAATAGTCGTAACAGTCATTGGTCTCCCAAATCTCGGAATTCTCCCGGATTTACACCCTGTATTTGATTGGTATTATTGATGTTGATGGTATTGTGCGCCTGGCTGGACACAAGCCACATCCGCCTGGCCTCGGTATATTGATAGTGGAATCGGCCAGGATCGATGAGCAGCAGCCGGCCATATGCACTCAGCGTGATGGAGAGGTCGTCGCTGTGGGAATGCCCGCCCATGCCACCGCCCGCGTTGGTGAAGAGATACGGGGCACTTTCATGCCATCCCGCCCGCATGATGGCCGTCTTATTATCATAGTAGATCCTAGATGTAAAGTCTGGCGGCGTTCCATTCTTTCCAAAGGTATCAATATACTCTAACACATCATCCCCATACCATTTGACCAAATCGGCCATCAAGGAGCCGCGGGTTCCGTAGTCACTGTCCCCATAGACCACCTTTTGCCCGTCCGGCGTATGGAGATCCAGAATATAGTAAGCAAGTTTTAAGAGCTGCTCATCAAAGAAGGCCGAAACTTCTTTCCCATTGTTGGCATTTTCCTCTTTGTACAGACGGAAGGTCGTAAACTGGCCCTCCGCATAGGAAGACGTCGCCTCTACATAGCTGCCATCTTCCTTCACCAGGCCCTCAATCAACTCGTCCATGCGCTCAGTCGCCGACTGCTCCCAGGAGCTGCCCGTATCGTTGACCGCATCCGAAAATTCAGGGAAGCAGATGACCGTCCGGTTGAGCCCCATGGTTTCAGATCCGCCCCAGTTGTTTTCCGGATGGAAATTATTGGGTCGATTGAGGAAATCTCCCAGCATCCAGAAGAATTTTAAGATGGCGGTATTTGCCTCTGCATCCATGGATTCACTGTTGACCACCGCAAGGTAAGCGGACTCTAGGTAGCCCACGCGAATGCCCGCTTCCAGCGTCCGCGGGTAGCCGCCCAGACCTTCGCCATACCCCGCCACACAGGGCGCCAGACCCTTGTCAACAATGAAGTCCATGATGTTGTTGATGGTTGCATAGGCATAATATTCATCGCCGGTGTACTCATATTCATAGGCCAGGGGCTGGATGTGATAGAAGCGAGACAGCATGTGGAAAAATTCCCGCTCCGCACCAACGGGGTTATTCCAGTCGGTGCCGCCCTCGATTCCCTGCCAGGAATACACCTTTCCAATCATGGTGGACCAAGCAACGGTATTCTCATCCCACAGATTGTCTGTCTCTTTGACAATCATGATCCGCTTGCTGCCTGTGCCCGACGCATTGCGGCCCCGGACAACCAAGTTGGCAGCGCTCACCACATCCGAGCTGCCAAAGCCCGACAAATTGAACCGCACCAGGCCCCGCCGGCTCTCGTCGTCAAAGGGGGCGCCGCTGTCTTTGATCTCCATCACCGGAAGGTCGCCATAGGATTGCGTGTCATACGTGCCCGCGCGGATGTATGTATCCATGACGGCGGGGAATTCCCGTTTCTCCCCGTTTACGGTGACCTCCAGGATGGGTGCGCCGTCTCCTTCCTTGGTGGACAGCTCGCCTATAGAGTCCTCCTTGTCCCGTCCCACCAGCGTAAAAGACACGTTGCCGCCCGCAGCCACATAGGACGTTGGAATGGAAACCGAAACCTCTTCCCAGTCATTGCCCACCTCAAAGGTGTTGACATAGTAATCCTTGACCTGGTAGAAATAGATGTCCTCCGCAGCCAGGTTCGCAATATTGGTGTCCCGCAGCGTCAGCGGCAGGTTGACACCTTTACGCTGCTGGTAATATTCGAGCAGCTGTTTTTTTGCTAGGTTATAGTTGCCGCGCTTGACGGTCTCTTCCACCTGTGCAAGTCCTTCGGCATACCCATAGTTGATCTTACCGGCGGGGTTCCAGGTCTGATTTTCTGCATCCCATTTTCCAAAAAATTCTTCATCCGACATATTTTGGGGGTCCGAAAAACGGGAGTAGTTTAGAACCGTGAAATACAACTCTTTGGTCAACGTAAAATCTCCCTTGGAGATGGTTGCGGTCAGTACGACCTGTATATCCCCTTCCTCCGCCGAAGGCCGGTTCACCTTGCCATCTACACCGATCACCGCCGGATTACCCGACTGCCACGTCACATTTGCGCCATATAGGGTATCCATCAGCGTAATGCTCCGCGTGATGCTGTCCGCCGGCTCGTTGGTGAGCAGCTCCGGCGACAGCATCTCATACGCTTTGTTGACCGATGCCTGATCGTTCATTTGGCGCAGCACCGTCACATCAAAATCCTTGGTCACCGTTTGACCATCCAAGGACAAGGTAGCCGTGAGCGTGGCCGTCCGGTCATTCCAGTCGTCATCGGGACGAACCACCCTGCCATCCGACGTGATGACTGTCTCGTCGCTGCTCTGCCACGTGATGTCCGTGCCAAACCAGCCACTGTCCACCAGGGACAGGTCCTCTGTCACCTCGCTCTGGTCCTCCTGACTGATGGACATAAACGTCAGGTTTTCTTTGGCCTGCTCCAGGGCTGCTGCCGTATCCAGCGGGCGGTCCATGTCGTAGACACGCAGCGAGTGGATATTATAGCGGATGAACTCCTGGTCCTGCAGCCAGAACCACATATTTTGGATGTTCTTGATGTCGCCGCGGGTGAATTTGTTGTCCACCGCCAGCTGGCCATCTGCCCATGCGCTCAGCGCCATGGTCTCGGTGTCAATCTCCAGCCGCACGGTAACGCCATTTGCCGTATCAAAGGGAATGGCTGACGACCACGTCACATTGCCGCCGTCCGACTCGTTTTCCCGGTATCCAAACTGAACACCATTTGCCCGATATTGCACCGACACTGCAATACCCGATGTCCCCTTGATCTGAATCTGAGCCAGATGGGAAATACCGTCGGGAAAGCTAGCAGTAAATTCCATTGCGATTCGCCCCGTGATGGGCGGCGACGCCAAACTGTCGCCGTCCATGTAACGATAAGCTTCGGTATTTTCCTCCACATCCTGCTCCCGCCGGATGGACAACACGCCATCCGACACCGACATGCTGCCGCCGTTCGCATTGACCTCCCAGCCATACGGCAGCCAATTGTTGGGAAAATCATCCTGGATATAACTGTAATAATATTCATCGGGCTCCGCCGCAGCCACCTGCGGCAGGCAAAAGGACAGCAACGTCATTGCCCCCAAGAGCAGGCTCCAAATCCGTTTGCTCATCATAGCACCTCCTACCCGCTCACTCGAAGATTACGACCGCACGCACCTCATTCTCGCACAAGGCGATAAAGACACGGTCTGCATCTGATCCAACGTTTTCATACGCGCCGATATCCGCGACATCTGCCACCGAAACACGGCCCTTTGCCTTATCGTACAGGAATACAGGCGGACCGTACTCCACCGGCAGGTTGGCGGTCACACGCGCAACCCCTTCATCTTCCACGGTAATCGCATGCACCATCTCATTGCGGACGGGGGAGAAGGTGTTGATGCGGACTTCGTATGCCTGTCCAAAGATCTGCTCGTTTTGTCCCCGCTCATCCGTGTGGAAGGGCGTGGTCAAGGTGTGGATGCGGGAGAGCACCTTGATGCGGTTCATCCGCCCAAATGCATCCTCGGTGTAGCAAATCAGGTCCCCAACCGCCAGGCTGTCCAAAACGGCTTCCACATCGGTGTTGCCATTGGTTACAAGCTCGCGCTCCTCTTCATCCTCCAGCAGCCCAACCTTGTAGATCTCGTTGCCCTCTTCGTCTACCGTTCTGGCAAGGCCCGTCAGCATACAGACCGTAGAATCCGTTGTAATGCCTCCGTCGCCCTCAATACTCATATTGGCGCTGAGCACGACGGCATCTGCGATAAAGGTATCGTCCTCGATTGCAAATCCCGTTACCGCATATCGAACGCCATCTTCTAGGGTCACCTTGGCAAAATAGTCGTCATCCGATGCGCCCGCACTGCTTGGGACGCAGAACACCGTCGTGGTTTCATCCATCCGGAAGCCGCCGTTTGAAACACCGCCAAAGGAAGGAATATCCGCATTGAAATAGAGATCGTCTCCCACGAAATCCTCTGACAAGGTATCAATACGGTTGATCATACCATCGCTGTCCGTCCGGTATTCGATTACCAGACCTGACAAGCTCCCATAGAGCTCCGCAGACGGCGTTCGGACGCCATTGTACCGAACTGTCGTTTCGCAATCCAGCTCCAAAAGCTCGGTATTGGCAAATTCATAGCTGACGAGGTCCTCATCCTGTTTGTCCACCTTGCGCTCCGCCACGCCGGGTGCGACCAGTTTGAGGCTCAGCGCATTGTCCACGCCGCCGCGGACGCGGTCCGCAATCACATATGCGCGAGCGGTGATATCCGACAGGAGCTCTTTTGTGGCAAAAATCCTGCCATACCGGCTCAGATAAAACCGACCGTTGTCACCCGCTTTTAAGGCAACTACCAGGTTCCCGTCGCGGTCTTTGGCAACCTCATACTGTTCCCCGTCGATGGTCGCAATGCCTTCGCTGCTGACCTCTTCGACGCTGCCGTCCACATAGTCATTGAGCCGGGTTACCTCGATATATTTCTCGTTATTCCCCGCGATCACCGAGATGACATCCCCTGCCTGTATATCCGAAAGCGCCAGGGCTGTTCCATCCGCATCATAGAGGAAATGCCGGTAATCCGAATCATCCAGCTTGAGATATACCGCTGATTTTCCATGAAAATCAGCGTCACTTACCGTGTCGTCAATGTGGAGAATGCCCTTGGCCACGGACACGCTTTCTACCACAAAGCTCTCCGCATCCTCAATCATAACCACGTTATATGCACCGTCTCCATCTGTATCCAGCAGACGGACGGTCCCCTCAACCGGGATGAGGTCCTGTCCCGTCGCGTCGTCAAACACCGTGACCGCCTCCTGGTTGTACAGGATGCTTGCGCCGTTTTGGAGCAGTTCCCGGTCCTCTTTGTCCTCCCGCTCGTAGACCACCTCGCCGGTACTGATGGACAGAATGTCTTCCCCTTCCAAGACCAGCTCATCGTTGTCGGTTGACAGCGCAAAGGCCGCAGTCAGGCAGCCCTCCTCCCGGCTGTAATAATACTGCACATGCATGCCAAGCAGCGCATCGAGCGCCAAACCGCCGGCATCAAACATCTGTCCGTCAATCTCAATCTGCCCGGGACGCAGGTCACTGCTGCCGTCCAGGCCTGTGATGGAATTGGCCGTCACCTGGCCTTCGTGCCACTCCCAGTCCTTCTTTTCCAGCAGAGAGCCCAGCAGGGTGTTGTCCTCCAGGAGCTCATAGCCGCCGTCCGCATCCAGTGTATCGCTGAGCACATCCACCTGCATTGCGCGGAACAGCATCACCGCCAGGTCCCCGCGCGTCGCATCCGACGTCATGGACGCCGTAATCCCACGCATCAGGCGCAGGTTGCCCGCCACAATGTTATACCCCGTCGGATAGCCGCCCAGGCCATCCGCCGCAACACGGTACCCCGTCA
>CALYAO010000035.1 GCA_944393605.1 uncultured Clostridia bacterium | reverse complement strand
GATTACCGCCTTGGTTTCCACCCTGATTGCCACCTTGGTTACCGCCCTGGTTACCACCTTGATTGCCACCTTGGTTTCCACCTTGGTTGCCGCCACCGCCTGTCGAGGGCTTTCCGTTGCCCGATCCGCCGCCTTCGTCGGGCGGCTCAACAATTTCACCGTTGGGGTTGGGATGCAGGATACCGTCCGCAACCGAAAATGCCATACTTTTCCCGTTGACTACCAATTTCGATACTTCTTGACTGCCCACAGCCAAGCGCATGTCATCCACATTGACATCGTTATCTACCGTAACGGTTATAACACCCGAATCCCACTCAACTGCACCATAGTCCACATCGGCTGCAAACTCCACAAGCGTCTCACCGTTTTGTCTCACAGCTTTGCCATCCTTCAAAATCACGGTAGTGAGACGGTTTCCCTTTCCGTTTTCCACGTAGGCCAGTCTTCCATCGGTTTCATAACTTCCGAAAATCTGCGGCTCCGGATTCGCATCATGCGAATAATAGTAATACGACGTACGGGCTTGCTTCTGCTCTCGTTCATCCACAATGGAAATTTTTAACGCAGTTGCATCTGTCGTTGGTTTCCCAATGTCCATGCGATTCACGCTGATACTTTCTTTTGTATCTTCATCCTGCGGCAGAAGCACCGTATCAAAGGACACCGGTCCTTCTTTCTTTTTTATATACGAAACATAGTCAGCACGCTCTATGGAAGCCTGCGATTCTGCAAAATAACCTTGCTTAATAGATGATGCCAGCTCCTTCGGATCCGCGGGTACTACCTGAATATTTGCCCCCGCGATAAAATTCGAGGACGCCGTTGCGCTTCCCGGATCCAATGATAGGCGCGCATCAGGAAGCATATGCCAGGTCTGTTCATACTCATTGACTCCATTTTCTTCCGGAACCACAAGGTCAGATATGATAAACAAACCAGGTTTTACAAACAAGATATTACGCACTTGCTCAAAACCGCTGTTATTGGGGGTACTCTCCTGCAAAAAGTCATAACAACCATTGGTCTCCCAATCATGAAATTCACCCTGCTGAATCCCTTCAGTTTGATTCCTTCCGTTGATGGCGATGGTATTGTGTGCCTGTGCTGACACAATCCACTTTCGCCTTGCTTCGTTGTAATCATAGTGATAACGACCAGGGTCAATGAGCAGCAGCCGGCCATAAGCACTGAGTGTGATAGAAAGGTCGTCGCTATGCGAATGACCATTAACGCCACCAGCTGCATTGGTAAACAAAAACGCCGAATCTTTATCCCAACTTGCCCGCATCATAGCTGTTTTATTGTCGAAATAAGCCTTAGAAGTATAATCCGGCGCTGTGCCGTTGGCTCCGTAAGAATCAATGTAATGAAGAACCTCGTCCCCATACCATTCAACCAGATCATCCATTAAGGATCCGCGCTTGGTGTAGTCGCTGTCACCGTATACGACTTGCTGACCGTCCGGCGTAAACAGATCTAGCGCATAATATGCAAATTTACGTAATTGCTCATCAAAGTAAGGGGATACAGACCGCCCGTTCTTTTCCAATTCGTCCTTGTAAGTCCGATAGGACGTAAATTGCCCTATGGCATATTGGGATGTCGCTTCCGAATAACTTCCATCAGGATGCACCAAACTCCCAATCAGCATATCCATCCGATCGGTTGCAATCTGCTCCCAGGATTCCCCTGTGTCATTAACGGCATCGCTAAATTCAGGGAAACAAGTGACCAGACGATTGAGCGCAATCGTCTCCGTACCACCCCAGTTATTTTCTGAATGAAAGTTTTTTTCATTTTTTAGTTGATCACCTGTCACCCAAAGAAATTTGAGAATTGCCGTATTCGCCTCTGCATCCATTGACTTGCTATTAACCACAGCTAAATATGCTTGTTCAATGTAACCCACCCGAATGGCTGCCGAAAGCGAGGTCGGATATATTCCTATACCTTCTCCCTTGCCGGGATCACTCGGTGCCAAGCCCTTATCAATAATAAAGTCCATGAGACTGTCTATGGCTGCATAAGCATAATGTTCATCCCCAGTATACTTATACTCATAAGCTAACGGCGGAAGATGATAAAAGCGTGTTGTCATATATGAAAACTGTACATCTGCACCCTTGGGGCTCTCCCAATCCGTGCCGCCCTCAATACCTTGCCAAGAAAACACTTTCCCAACAACAGATGACCACGATACGGTATTTTCTTCCCACGTACTATCCGCTTCATTCAATAGCAAGATACGTTTGGGACCCGTCCCAGACGCATTGCGCCCTTTCAGTACCAGGCGTGCCGCTGTGACCTTGCTGTCAGAAGATATGCCCGTCACTTTAAAACGCAGTATCGCACGTCTGCTCTCATCGTCAAACGGCGCCCCGCTGTCCTTTACCTCCATGACCGGCAGCGAGCCATATGTTTCTTTTTCATACGTTCCTGCGCGAAGGTATGAATCCATTAACACAGGAAAAGACCGCTCTTTCCCATTGATCGTCACCCTGAGAACAGCGCCGCCCTCACCTTCCTTCGTTGCAAACTCTGCGACAGA
Source organism: uncultured Clostridia bacterium (assembly GCA_944393605.1). GTDB lineage: Bacteria > Bacillota > Clostridia > UBA1381 > UBA9506 > CALYAO01. The sequence continues at coordinate 3,905 of CALYAO010000035.1, read as the reverse complement.
ATCCTCCTTATCTCGCCCCATCAACATGTATGAGCAGCTTCCGGCGGAAACGAACGATGTTGGAATAGAAACCGATACCTCCTCCCACTCGTTTCCAATTTCAAAAGTATTGATGTAAAAATCCTTAAACGAATACATATAAATGCCATCTGCCGCAAGATTCGCAAAATTTGAATTGCGAGCGGTTAGCGGCATATTGATTCCCTCTCGCTGCTGATAATACGCAAGCAGCTGTTGAGACGCCAACGAATAGTTGCCTCGCTTAACGGTCTTACCGATCTCTTTTAATTCATCGCAATATTCATAGTTCAATTTCCCTACGATTTCCCACTCGCCGCGCTCCTCGTCCCACTTCCCGAAAAAATCCTCATCAGACATATTGTCCGGATCAGAAAACCGCGATTTTGTTAACACGGTAAAGAAAAATTCTTTTGTACGTGTATACGTTCCTTTGGATATCACAGCCGTCAGGATAACCGTAGCATTCTCCTGCCCTGCAGACGGCCGGTTCACCTTGCCATCTACACCGATCACCGCCGGATTACCCGACTGCCACGTCACATTTGCGCCATATAGGGTATCCATCAGCGTAATGCTCCGCGTGATACTGTCCGCCGGCTCGTTGGTGAGCAGCTCCGGCGACAGCATCTCATACGCTTTATTCACTGCCGCCTGGTCGGTGAACTGCCGCAGCACCGTCATTTCAAACTCCTTTGTCACGGTCTGCCCATCCAGGTCCAGCGTTGCCGTCAGCGTCACCGTTCGGTCATTCCAGTCATCTGCCGGACGAATCACCCTGCCGTCATCTGTCAAAACGTCTGGGGCACTGCTCTTCCAGGTAATATTACAGCCGTACCAGCCCGTTTGTAACAACGACAAATCCGTTGTTATCTCATCCGATTCCTCATTGCTGATATCATAAAACGTAAGCTTTTGCGCCGCAATCTCCAGTGCTTCCGCAGCATCAATTGGCCGATTCAGATCATATACCTTGACCGAATCAATAGTATAGTCAATCAAATCATTCCCTTGTATCCAGCACCAAAGATACATGAGATCGGTCGGATTTCCGCGCATATACCCATTCTCTATTACAAGCTGATTGTCTGCCCACACGCTTAATTGTTTGGTGTCTGTATTCATATGAATTTTCACGGTCACACCCGTAGCCAAATCAAACGGCACCGCTTTCGACCATGTGTGAGTAGAATCTTCCAACTTCTTGCGATAACCAAATTTTACCCCGTCATTGGAATATTGCACCGAAAGTACAATACCGCCATTCCCCCGGATTTGAATTTGCGGTGCTTTCACGATGCCGTCGGGAAAACTGGCATGAAACTCCAGAGCAATTTGCCCCGCAACTGAAAGCGGCAAATCAACGTCGCCATTCACATAACACGTTGCTCCCGTTTCGGTTGCAGCACTATCCTCTCTCCGAATGGTGAGATGCCCATTCTCCACAAACACCCGGCCGCCTGCATCAGTTGCCTCCCAGTTTCTGGGGATCCAAGGGTTGTCAAACGTATTTTGCATATAGCTGAAAAAATACGCCGTGTCTTCCGCCGGTACGGACGGCGCACACAATACCAACAACACAGCAACCACCAGCAACAAACTCGTTATTTTTTTACTCATATGACACCCCCCCTTTGCTTATTCAAATATTACAACCGCACGTACATCATTATTGCGTGCCGCAATATATACAAAATTTGCATCTTCTCCGGTATTTTCTGTTGTATTGATATCTGCCGCATCTGCGAGCGATACCCGTCCGCGTGCCTGATCAAATGAAAAGACCGGCGGTGCATCTTTCTTTGGCACGCTCACCGTTTTTAAACTTACATTCTCATCCTCTACGGTAATTTCATCTACCATCTCATTTTTCACCGATGAGAAGGTATTGCTTTTCACACGTTTTGCATGTGCAAAAATCTGCTCATTTTTTCCAAATTCGTCCGTGTGGAACGGAACAGAAAGGCCGCTCGTCCGACATATGACCTTAATTTGGTTCATTCTGCCAAATGCATCCTTAGAATAGCAAATGAGATCTCCCACCGCCAGGGTGTTTAACACTTCCTCCAAACTTCCGTTGCCATTCGACTTCAATTCTATATCTTCGCCATCATCGTATAGCCGTATCTGATGCACTTCATTGCCATCCTCATCCACAGAATATGACAGTTCTTTGATGATGCAAACCGTTGCTTGATCAAGGGAGTTCGAGCCGTCCACCCTCATATTTGTATTTACCACAACCGCACCGGCCACCTGCGTATCTGGATCAACGTCAAATGCCTGTACCTCATACCGCCCGTTATTCTTCAGCGTCACTTGCACAAAATAATCATCATCCGATGCGTCCACGTTTTTCGGAACACAATAGACAACCGTCTGATCATCCATCAGAAAACCGCCGTCTGATGTACCGCCAAACGAAGTGATTTCCGAATTGAAATACAATTCCAGTTTCGGGCTGAAGGCACCAAGCGTATCGATGCGTCGAATACGACCGTCGGCACCAAGAACATATTCAATGGCTTGCCCAGAAAGATTTTCAATCTCTTCCGCTTTTATACGATTGCCGTTTAAACGGATCGGTTCCTCACAATCCAGTATGAGCATCTCGGTATTATACATGTTATATGAAATATCGTATTCATTCTTTCCCACCTGTTTCTCCGCGACGCCTGGCGCAATGAGTTTCAGCGACAATGCATTCTCTATACCGCCTGTTAAACTTTGGGCTATCACGAAACCACGGTGTACGGTTTCAGAAGTCCGTTCAAGCGATGCAAATATTCTTCCGTAACGATTTAGGTAGTACCGTCCGTTGTCTCCAGCCGCCATTTCTAATAGGAATGTCCCATCCTTATTTTTAGCAAGCTCATAAGACTGGCCATTAATAGTCGCAACACCGTCTGAGTTGATTTCGCTGACATATCCTTCCACATAATCTTCCAGTTTGGTCACTTCTATATACTTCTCATTCTTGCCAGCAATTACAGAAATAACGTCGCCCTCTCCAATTTGCTCCAGTTCCATGGATTTACCATCCTTGTCTCGGATCATGTGGCAATAATCCGAATCGTCCAATCGAAGGTAAATTGCAGTTTTTCCATAGAAATCACTCTGATTTACAACATCATCAATATAGATAATTCCTTTGGTTGGGGATATGCTCTTTACCACAAAACTTTGTGCTTCCTCGATAAAAACAACATCATACGCGCCGTTACAGTCGCTATCCAACAAGCGCACTTTGCCTTCGGCAGGGACGAGATCACGGCCGGTTGTATCATCGAATACCACAACCGCCTCATTATTATACAAAATACTTGTCCCGGACTGAAGCGACTCTGTCTCCGTGCTGCCGTCACGCTCATAAACAATGGCATTTGCTGTTAAGGAAGTAATGTCTTCCCCTTCCAGGACCAGCTCGTCATTGTCGGTTGACAGCGCAAAGGCCGCAGTCAGGCAGCCCTCCTCCCGGCTGTAATAATACTGCACATGCATGCCAAGCAGATCATCCAGCGCCAGGCCGCCGGCATCAAACATCTGTCCGTCAATCTCAATCTGCCCGGGACGCAGGTCACTGCTGCCGTCCAGGCCTGTGATGGAATTGGCCGTCACCTGGCCTTCGTGCCGCTCCCAGCTTGCACGTGACAACATTGCGTCGAGCAAAGTGTTTCCCTCCGCCTTTTGGTATCCGTCATGATCCAGGGCCTGAATCATCACATCCACCTGCATTGCGCGGAACAGCATCACCGCCAGATCCCCGCGCGTCGCATCCGACGTCATGGACGCCGTAATCCCACGCATCAGGCGCAGGTTGCCCGCCACAATGTTATACCCCGTCGGATAGCCGCCCAGGCCATCCGCCGCAACACGGTACCCCGTCA
>CALYAO010000034.1 GCA_944393605.1 uncultured Clostridia bacterium | reverse complement strand
TCACATTTGACTGCACCCTCAGCGGTCCATTTGACAACTTGTTTCTTGCCTGATTCTCAGCATCGCAGGCTCTCTGTAAAGGCATCATTGCCGTTATCTCCGCCTCAACGGTTTCGTTTATGAAATTAAGTGCATTATACCACCAATTGGTCTGCTTGTCAATGGGGAATCCAAACTTTTTTGGCATTTTTTTGGTAGGGTTCATTTTCCCATGGTGCCTGGGACGATCGGCGGATGGAGCATGCCAAAGGTTTGCGGCAAACGTTTGTCCTTTTTAAGTATAGGTTTTCATGATCTCTTCCGCGACTTCACGCTTGGAGATACAACGGTCCATGGCCTGTTTCTCAATGTAACGGTGCGCTTCTGGTTCGTCCATTTTGAGCTCATGGATGAGCATCCATTTGGCTCTGTTGACAAGTCGAATCTCTGCCATCTTCTCTTCGATGGATAGGGTTTTCTTTTCGAATTTTCGAAGTCGCTCTCTGGCACTTGCCATCCAACTGAGCGCCAAGGTAACCGCAGGCTTGGAAGTGGGCTTTGGCAGCGTGAAAACGCCATGTTCTGCAACTTTATCGTAGATTTCAGCTTGAAGCTCTGCCCGTACCAAAAGAAGAACGACGGCATTTTTGGAATTGCAGGTGTCGATTGCAAAGCGTGTGCCAATATCGTCTGGCAGAGGCGAGTTGATAATCACAAAATCAAACTCTCTTTCCGCGATGATGCGCTTGGTGGCACTGATGCTCGGAGAAGTTAGAATTGGATGATATCGAGATTCGGGGAGCAGGGTGGTCAATGTGGCGTTGAAATTCTTTGCTGCCGAAACGACAAGCACGCTGTACACTCGATTCTCCAGGCTCACGACTGCTCCCCTCCTTTGTTGCTGTGGATCCAGCTTATTGGTGACAATAGATATCAAAAATAGCGGCAGGAATATGTGATTTTATAAACTCGCTTTGGGAGGCTGCTTTACAGGCGGCTTCTAGCGTCTCAGGCAATTTTTGGTATTTCGACAAGGTCTCTTGATCTGCCTTGTACAGGTTAAAGTCCGCAACCACAGGCAAGTTCCGTTTGTGCGCAATGCCATCCAACCCGGCATAAATGAGCAACGCAAACGCAAGATAGGGATTCGCTGTGGGGTCGGGCGAGCGAAGCTCCGCACGCCGATATTCTCCCACAGCCGCGGGGATACGCACAAGTTGAGAACGATTTTCACTGGACCAGGAGACATACCCCGGCGCCTTGCTGCTTCCAAACCGCGCATAAGAGTTGGGAGTTGGGTTTAAAAATGCAGTCATGTCGCAGACCTTTTCAAGAATGCCCGCAATCATGGAACAAAGTGTATCCGGGTGGTCGTCTGGCTTGACAGACATGTTGATGTGAAAGCCATTGCCGGGCGCATTTTCAAGGGGTTTCGCACTGAAATCTGCACAGAGGCCGTTTCGCCGGGCGACCGTTTTTACAACGGTCTGGAACGTCATTGCATTGTCGGCGGCTGTGAGTGCGTCGGAGTAACGGAAATCAATCTCATTTTGGCCGGGGCCATCCTCGTGGTGGGAGCTTTCGGGGCGAATCCCCATCTGCTCTAGGGTAAGGCAGATTTCCCGGCGGACATTTTCCCCCTTGTCCTCGGGCGCAATATCCATATACCCAGCGTCGTCATAGGGGATTTTGGTTGGGTTTCCATTTTCATCCAATTGAAACAGATAGAACTCCTGTTCCGCCCCGAAGAAAAAATGGTATCCGGCCTTTTTGGCATCCTGGACGGCCTTTTTCAGCAAACTGCGGGTATCACAATCAAATGGCCTGCCATCGGGGTAGGAAATGCTGCAGAACATACGGACCACGCGGCCGTGCTCAGGCCTCCATGGAAGCACCATGAGCGTTTCGGCTTCGGGATGGAGCAAAAGGTCCGAATGGGTTTCGTCGCCAAAGCCGGCGATGGATGAGGCATCGAAGGCGATTCCGTGTTCAAATGCCCAGGGAAGCTCATCTGGCATGATGGAAATATTTTTTTGTTTGCCGAATACATCGCAGAAGGCAAGGCGAATGAACTTGACATCCTCCTCCCGGACATACTGCATAACCTCTTCGTTGGAGTATTTCATACTTCCACCTGCTTTCTTTTAGTTTGCCACGTACATTTGCTTGTAAGGATTTTTGCTGTCTGGCGTAACGACCACAAACGGTCCGTGCATGACTTCTGGTTCTGCATAGCCGAATAACGCGCAGTATTCGGAAAGGTATGGTTTGATTTCGCAAAGCTCCTCTTCTGTTGCGTCTTTGGCGGTGACTTGGCTGGGGAATCGGATACCTTCACAACGCCCGCGCAGGAATAGCTTGCCGCCATGCATCCCCGTACAGGGGAAGTTGCCAACAATCTGTTTCCCGCCTGCCGCCAGCCCTAAAACAATGATGATTCCACCCGCCTGATACTCGCCTAGAAAGCTGCCAGCTACGCCGCCGATCACCATAACCGGTACCTTATCTTGGTATGCCTTCATATGGATACCGGCACGGTACCCTGCGTTGCCGCGCACATAAATCTTGCCGCCGCGCATCGCATAGCCGGCGGCATCGCCGGCATTGCCGTAAATCACGATTTTGCCTTCGTTCATGGTATCCCCCACAGCATCCTGTGCATTGGCTTTCACTGTAATGGAAGCGCCGTTTAAATAGGCACCGAGGGCATTGCCGGGAACGCCTTCAATCGTAATATTTTTATGGGACATACCCGTTCCGATAAAACGCTGGCCACAGCAGCCGACGATGGTACAATCCTCTTCGGCTTGACGGAGCTGGTCGTTTACCGTCTTGTAATGGGCATTTTTTGCATCGATCGTCATATAGTATATCACACCTCCAACTTTTTTTCTATATTTTGCGTTCAAAAAATCCAGTTGGCACACTCCATTCGCATGAATGATCTGCTTTTTTGAAAAAAAGAGGATATCTATATTTTTACAGTTCGTGCATTCGCTGACAGAAAGACCACTTGCTGCTGGCTGTGGACAGACGCCATGCACCAACCGTAACCATTTTTATTCTCCCGCATGGGAGATGCCCAGAATCTGAAGCTCCTTCTCTGTAAGACCAATGCCGCGCAGCATGAGGCGGTTGCCACGAAGGGCCTCGATGGAGTTGATTCCCATACCGCCCATCAGCTCTTTGATTTCGTGCCGCCATGCATTCATCAGATTGACAAGGTGTTCACTCCCTGTATCTGGGTTGAGACGTTTGGTCAGTTCGGGACGCTGGGTGGCAATCCCCCAGTTGCAGTTGCCGCTTTGACAGGTCCGGCAGAGATGACATCCGAGCGCCAACAGTGCAGCGGTGGCTATATAACAGGCGTCTGCACCAAGCGCAATGGCCTTGACAACATCCGATGCACTTCGGATACTGCCGCCCACAACAAGGGAGACGTGGTTGCGGATGCCCTCGTCGCGGAGCCTTTGGTCAACGGCGGCCAGGGCGAGCTCAATGGGAATCCCGACGTTATCTCGGATGCGGGTTGGGGCGGCGCCGGTGCCGCCGCGGAAGCCGTCGATGGCGATGATATCGGCACCGCTTCGGGCAATGCCGCTGGCGATGGCAGCAATATTATGGACGGCCGCGACTTTCACGATCACCGGCTTTTGATATTCGGTCGCCTCTTTGAGCGAAAAAACAAGCTGGCGCAGGTCCTCGATGGAGTAGATATCGTGATGGGGCGCCGGTGAGATGGCATCCGAGCCTTCGGGGATCATGCGGGTGCGGGAGACATCCCCGACGATTTTGGCGCCCGGCAGGTGTCCTCCGATGCCCGGTTTCGCGCCCTGTCCCATTTTGATCTCAATGGCGGCGCCGGCTTTGAGGTATGCCTCATGGACCCCAAACCGGCCCGAGGCGACTTGGACGATGGTATTCTCGCCATAGCAATAGAAATCTTCATGCAGGCCGCCTTCCCCGGTATTATAGAGGATGCCAAGCTCGGTGGCGGCGCGGGCCAGTGCCGCGTGGGCGTTGTAGCTGATAGAGCCATAGCTCATGGCAGAAAACATGACCGGCATGGAAAGTGCGAGCTGCGGGGGCAGTTCACAGGTTAAGTTGCCGTTTTCGTCCCGCTCAGCCCGTTCGGGCTTTTTGCCGAGGAAAACACGGGTCTCCATGGGTTCGCGTAAAGGGTCAATGGGCGGGTTGGTGACCTGCGATGCATTGATGAGGATCCTGTCCCAATATACCGGAAGAGGTTTTGGATTGCCCATGGAGGAGAGCAGAACACCGCCGCTGCTTGCCTGCTTGTAGATTTCTTTGATGGTATCCTGCTGCCAGTTGGCATTCTCCCGGAGCGTACAATCGCTTTTTACAATTTTGAGCGCCCGTGTTGGGCAAAAAGCAACGCATCGTTGACAATTGACGCATTTGGACTCGTCACTTTTCATCACGCCGCGAGCCGCATCAAAGGCATGGACCCCGTTTGCGCATTGTCGTTCACATAGTCTGCACCCGGTGCAGCGGTTATCGTTTCGGACAACCTCGAATTCTGGATAAATCAATTCCGCACACATCAGTACGCACCGTCCTTTACTCGGATGATAACCGGCTCGCCGCCCGCAGGCGCCCAGATGTTTTCCGCATCCGGTTCCATCGTGCGGATAGCGGCCTCTTCGCTTGCGATAAACACCGTGTCGCCCTTTTCGCCCACAACCATGGAACGGAGCTTGAGACGGTCGTTTAGCGCCATCAAACCACCGCGAAAGCCGAGAACGATGGAGAAGGGACCGGTGACAAGCAGGCTGGAGAAGAGGGTGCGCAGATAAATATGTTTTTGTTTGTCCTGGATGTCCTGTTTGCCTTCGATGGTACTCCAGAACGGGGCGGCAATGACACTTGCGGCCTCCCCAAGCGTCAACCCTTGCACGCGCAGCAGGTAATCCATGATATAGGTAATGACTTCGGTATCGGTTTGCAGGGTGCACTGGTACCCAAACATTTCGATAAAACGGCGGTTGGCATCATAGGATGAAATCTCGCCGTTGTGTACAACCGAATAATCGAGCAGCGTAAACGGGTGCGCGCCGCCCCACCAGCCAGGCGTGTTGGTTGGATAGCGGCCATGTGCCGTCCAGCTGTAGCCTTCATATTCTTCTAATCGATAAAAGACGCCGACGTCCTCGGGGAAACCTACGGCTTTGAAAGTCCCCATATTCTTGCCGCTGGAAAACACATACGCGCCCTTCATTTCGGTATTGATCTTCATGACGGTGCGAGCGACAAACTCCTTTTCATCCAGCTGCATGGAAGCGAGAATGGACGGAAAAGGAGTGACAAAGTACCGCCAGATAATTGGTTCGTCGGTGATTGCCGGGATTTTACGAGTTGGGATGATCTCTGATTGAACGATCTCAAACCGCTCTTTTAAGAACGCTTCACAGCTTTTGCGCGTGGCGCGTTCATCAAAAAAGAAATGCAGGGCATAAAAATCCTGATAGTTTGGATAGATGCCATACCCTGCAAAACCGCCGCCAAGTCCGTTGGACCGGTCGTGCATCGGTTTCATCGCTTCTGTAATCATTCTGCCGGACATGCGGTTTCCCGCTTTGGAGATCACGGCAGCAATGGCGCATCCGGACGGGATGCGTACCTCGCCTTCCATCTTCATATCGGTTCCCATCCTTTCGGGAAAATCTAAAAAAAGAAAAGGCGCTCATTTTAAGCACAGATAACAATCTGCCCTAAAATGAACGCCTTTGCTCATTTGCAAGTATTATACACCCGTCACTTTGTGTTGTCAAGGGAAAAATGGCAAGTTTTCAAAAAATATCGAATTTTTGAAAAAAGTTGTAAAATGGGGGTTGACAAATCAGGTGGCTGGGTGTATAATGCGACATGTAAGGCAAAGGCGTCTTTGAGCAAGGGGGCTCAAAGACGTTTTTTTGGTTTTATTTGACAATTTCATGATATGTGACAAAGGCAAAGGCGTCTTTCGTGTTTCTCCGCATGAAGGGCGCCTTTGTTTTTTTGCATATCAATGAAAATCTAGTGTAAAGGAGAATGCGTCATGGGAACTGTAACGGAGTATTTTGGAAGCATGGTCTTTGATGACAGGGTCATGAAAGCTACGCTGACGGCGGAGGTTTATGCGTCCCTTAAGAAGACCATCGACGAAGGTACAGAGCTGGATATCGGCGTTGCCAATGCCGTGGCAACCGCAATGAAGGATTGGGCGGTCTCCAAAGGAGCGACCCACTTCACACATTGGTTCCAGCCGCTCACAGGCATTACGGCGGAAAAGCACGATAGCTTTATCTCGCCCTCTCCGGACGGCGGCGTCATTATGGAATTCTCTGGAAAAGAGCTGATCAAAGGGGAGCCCGATGCGTCATCGTTTCCCAACGGCGGTCTGCGAGCTACCTTTGAAGCGAGAGGGTATACCGCCTGGGACCCGACTTCCTATGCGTTTATTAAGGGTAAGACCCTGTGCATCCCGACGGCGTTTTGCTCCTATGGCGGCCATGCATTGGATAAGAAAACGCCGCTGCTGCGCTCCATGGAGGCCCTCAGCAAACAGGCCATCCGCATTCTGCGCTTGTTTGGCAACGATGCGGCCAAGTGTGTGCGTTCCTCGGTGGGGCCTGAGCAGGAATATTTCCTGATCACCAAGGAGATGTATGATCTACGCCCTGACCTTCGTTTTACCGGACGCACCCTCTTTGGTGCGAAGCCTCCCAAGGGGCAGGAGATGGATGACCATTATTTCGGTGTGATCAAGCCTCGGGTGGAGGCCTATATGGAAGAGCTGAACAAAGAGCTCTGGAAGCTGGGAATCTTGGCAAAGACCGAACACAATGAGGTTGCCCCCGCACAGCATGAGCTGGCCCCCATCTATACCACCACCAATATCGCAACCGATCATAACCAGTTGACCATGGAGATCATGCAAAAGGTTGCCGCTCGGCATGGCCTGGTTTGTCTGCTGCATGAAAAACCCTTCGCGGGAGTCAATGGCAGCGGGAAACACAATAACTGGTCCATTGCGACGGATGCGGGCCAGAATCTGCTTTCGCCAGGCGAAACGCCTTATGAAAACGCACAGTTTCTGCTGTTTCTCTGCGCCGTAATCAAGGCTGTGGATGACTATCAAGACCTGCTTCGGATTGCGGTTGCCACGGCCGGCAACGACCACCGGCTCGGTGCGAACGAGGCGCCGCCTGCGGTGGTTTCCATTTTCCTTGGCGATGAGCTGAACGCGGTTTTAGAAGCGATTGAGACAGGCACCCCATATCAGGGGGCGGAGAAGACGCAGATGAAGCTTGGGGTGGATGTCCTCCCCAAGTTCAACCGGGACACGACCGACCGCAACCGCACATCCCCCTTTGCCTTTACCGGCAACAAGTTCGAGTTTCGCATGCTGGGTTCCTCCAACAGCATCGCCTGTGCCAATATCATGCTCAACAGCGCGGTTGCTGAGTCCTTGAAGATCTATGCCGACCGGCTCGAAGGTGCCGAAGATTTTGAGACCGCGCTCCACGCGATGATTCGAAAAACCATCAAGGACCACAAGCATATCATCTTTAATGGCAACGGATACGACGATGGCTGGATCAAGGAGGCAACGGAGAAACGCGGCCTGCTCAACTACCGTACGACGCCAGACTGCATGCCGCACCTGCTGGACGAGAAGAATGTAAGGATGCTGACAAGCCACGGCGTGTATTCCGAAGCGGAGCTGCAATCCAGATGTGAGATCATGCTGCAGAATTACTGCAAAACCGTTGTGATTGAGGCCAACACCATGGTGGCGATGGCGAAGACGCAGATTGCACCCGCGGTGGAAGCATATACGGCGGAGGTCGCCAAGGCGGCCTCGGTGAAGAAGGCCTTGGACTCCTCCCTGGCCTGTAGCTATGAAACGGGCCTGGTACGGCGCCTCTCTGCCTTGACCGACAGGATTGCTGTCAAGGCAGAGGAACTGGAGGATGCATTGCTGTTCCTGGATCGGGCGGAAGATATCGTCGTCGAATCGGAGATGATTCGTGACACGGTTCTTACCAAGATGGGTGAGCTTCGAATCGCCTGTGATGAGGCAGAGACCCTGACTGCAAAGCAGTATTGGCCCTATCCGTCCTATGCCGATTTGTTGTTTGGCGTGCAATAAATGAAAGGGGGAGTTTATGATGTATAGTCCTGTCAATACCATCTGGGTACTGGTTGGCACTGCGCTCGTGTTTTTTATGCAAGCGGGATTTTCGCTGTGTGAGGCCGGATTTACCCGGGCGAAGAATACCGGTAACATCCTGATGAAAAACTTGATGGATTTTTGTATTGGAACACCTGCCTTTTGGCTGGTTGGCTTTGGAATCATGTTCGGAAGCGGCACGGCCTTGTTTGGCACGATCGACCCCTTTATCATGGGTGATTACAGCCATATTTTACCAGAAGGCGTTCCGCTGTGGGCATATGCCATTTTCCAGACTGTCTTTTGTGCGACTTCTGCCACCATTGTTTCGGGCGCGATGGCGGAACGGACGAAATTCAGCGCCTATTGTATTTACTCCGCGGCCATATCGCTCATCATCTATCCGGTTTCGGGGCACTGGATCTGGGGCGGCGGCTGGCTCAGCCAGATCGGCTTCCACGATTTTGCCGGTTCGACGGCGGTACATATGGTTGGCGGTATCTGTGCGATGATTGGTGCGGCCATTTTAGGTCCTCGGATGGGCAAGTATGATAAAAATGGCAAACCCCGTGCCATCCTTGGCCACAACATCACTTTTGCGGCACTCGGTGTTTTCATTCTCTGGTTCTGCTGGTTTGGATTCAACGGTGCCTCCACCGTCGGCATGGACAGCGACGCGCTTTTGGAGACCGCGGGTCGGGTTTTCTTTAACACCAACTTGTCTGCGGCAGTGGCATGCTGCACCACCCTGATTGTTACGTGGATTCGGTATAAAAAGCCTGATGTCTCCATGACCTACAATGCTGCACTTGCCGGCTTGGTCGGCGTCACTGCTGGGTGCGATGCCATCTCTCCTGTTGGTGCCGCCGTCATCGGCCTGCTCTGCGGCGTGGCCATCGTGTTTGCGGTGGAATTTTTTGACAAGATTGCAAAGATTGACGATCCCGTTGGTGCCATTTCGGTGCATTGTGTCTGCGGCGCCTTGGGTACCCTGTTGACGGGGCTCTTTGCGACAGGTGTGACCACGGAGAAGGGATTGTTCTATGGAGGCGGATTCCACCTCCTGGGTGTGCAGGCCCTTGGTGTACTTGCAGTAGCCGCCTATGTCGCGGTTGTTATCACCCTTGTATTTCTTGCGATTAAGCATACCGTTGGCCTGCGTGCCAGTAAAGAAGATGAGCTTGCTGGTCTTGATGTTTCGGAACACGGTCTGCTTACCGCCTATGCTGGCTTTGCCATGCTTCCCGATACCACGGTGGCGGATGAGGATAAGCCGATTTCTGTTACGGGAGAGGTTCCTCTGGCGGAAGCGGTTCCCGTCAAGAAAATGCCGGTATTTGATGATGGCACGCCGAAATTCACCAAGGTCGAGATCATCTGCAAGGAATCCCGATTTGAAGCGCTGAAGGCCGCGATGATGGAGATTGGCATCACCGGCATGACGGTTTCCCATGTGCTGGGCTGTGGCATACAGAAAGGAAAGCCGGAATATTACCGGGGCGTTCAGGTGGAAGCCACACTGCTTCCCAAGGTGCAGGTTGACATTGTAGTCAGCAAGGTTCCCGTAAGGAACGTGATCGAAACGGCAAAGAAGGTGCTCTATACGGGCCATATCGGGGATGGAAAGATCTTTGTTTATGATGTGGAAAATGTTGTAAAAGTTCGCACGGGCGAGGAGGGCTTTGACGCCTTGCAGGATGTCGAATAACAAACACTAGGTGGCACGGTACGCGGTACATGCCCAGCGGTGCGGAGTATCCGCATGCGCTGGATGATGGGCATGAGGCGGCTGTGCCGCCTATCCGCGCATGCCGGTGAAGCTGCCGGTTTGTTCTTGCTGTGGGCACACGGGTGCATGCGTGCATCTGCCTGCGGCGGTACATATGCGCAGCAGATGCGCGGCAAAGAAAGGAATGGGATGCAGGCAATGGCGTTTGATCGAAAGATTATCTTGGAGGAAGGGGAAGAATACTACGGATATGCCTTGGGTGCAGTGGAGGAATGCGTTTGTGAAATTGTGTTCAACACATCGATGGTGGGCTATCAGGAGATCCTCTCAGACCCCTCCTACACCTATCAGGCGGTGGTGATGACCTATCCGCTCATTGGCAACTACGGCATGGCAGATGAGGACTATGAGACGACCACGCCTACCATAGGGGCCTTGATTGTCCGAGAATACAACGATGAGCCCTCCAATTTTAGAAATACTGCAACGCTTTCAGATTGTATGAAACGGTATCATATCTCGGGTGTGTGCGGCGTTGACACACGAAAGCTCACACGTTCTATCCGGGACCGCGGCAGCCGGAAGGTATTGATCACAGACGCCTCCACGCCATTGGACAAAGGCCTGATGCTTCTAAAATCCCATGAAATTCCAAAAGATGCGGTGGCGCAGGTTAGCTGTAAAACCACACAAATTGCTTCTTTGGGGACGCAAAATTACCATGTGGTCGCCATTGACTGCGGCATGAAGCGGAATATTGTGCGGTCGCTAAACAGCCGTGGATGCCGGGTTACGGTGGTTCCGTGGGACACGCCGGCAGAGACCATCCGTGCCCTTCAGCCTGATGGGGTGTTCCTGTCCAATGGCCCCGGAGATCCGACCGACGTGCCACAAACCGTTGCCACCATCCGATCGCTCAAAGGGAAATATCCAATATTTGGTATCTGTCTTGGGCACCAGATCATCTCGCTGGCGTATGGCGCGAAAACCTACAAGCTCAAATTTGGGCACCGGGGCGGGAATCATCCGGTGCGTTCCCTTGCGACGGGCCGTATCGAGATTACTTCGCAGAATCACTCCTATGCGGTGGATGCCGACAGCTTGGCAGGTACCGGCCTTTCGGTTACCCATATCAATCTGCTGGATGGGACCGTTGAGGGTGTATCCTGTGAGAGCGAGCAAGTCTTCAGCGTGCAGTACCACCCTGAAAGCGCCCCCGGCCCGCAGGACAGCACCTATCTATTTGACAGCTTTCTCAAACGGATGGAGGAGGGAAAAAACCGTGCCCAAAAGAACAGATATTAAAAAAGTCCTCGTCATCGGTTCCGGCCCCATTGTGATCGGCCAGGCGGCGGAGTTTGACTATGCGGGAACGCAGGCGTGCCTCGCTCTGAAGGAAGAAGGCTATGAGGTGGTGCTCTTAAACTCCAATCCCGCGACCATCATGACGGATACCACCGTGGCGGACAAGGTGTATATGGAGCCGCTCACGTTGGAGTACGTTGCGAAAATCATTCGCTATGAGCGCCCCGATGCGGTTCTGCCGGGCATTGGCGGGCAGACGGGATTGAACCTGGCGATGCAGCTGGAAAAGAAGGGGATTCTGGCCGAGTGCCGCGTGGAGCTTTTGGGGACCAAGAGCAGCAGCATCGAGCGGGCAGAGGACCGGGAACGCTTCAAGGAAC
>CALYAO010000033.1 GCA_944393605.1 uncultured Clostridia bacterium | reverse complement strand
GCGAGGCGACCATCTCACAAGAGACCGTTGGTTCGAGTTAGGCTTGGGGAGCCACGTCGAAGCAAAGTTCGCTTTGCTCCGTTTTTCTTGTCAAAGAAAAACTTTGCCCGCTTCCTTGCTCCTCCTTTTTCCCAAAAAATCCAATGATTTTTTGGGCGCCCTGGCGTGAGCCGAAAGTTTTTGTATCTTTTTTAGACAGTAAAGCCACGTCGGAACGAGCCTTTTGGTTCGCCGCTTTTTTGTGCATAAATGCGGCTTTACCTTACCGGCTGCCGCTCCTCTTTCGCACGCGTGCCCTTCGGGTAAAAGGTCACGTTCGCACAGGCTTCGCTTGCAAGCGCGCTCATAACGCTTTTGGCTCACGACCAACCTTTTGCGATTAAGTGCCTGCGGCGCGGGGTATCTTTTTGGGTTTGCTCCGCTTTTCTATGCAGAAAAACTTTGCCTGCTCCCTTGCTCCTCCTTATTCCCAAAAAATCCAATGATTTTTTGGGCGCCCTGGCGTGGGCTGAGCGATTCCATATCTTTTTGGCGGGGAATATAAGTGCAAAAAAGGACACACCTTGTGGTGTGTCCTTTGTGGTTTTTATTGAAATGAATGTATGCAGATGTATTTTCGCTCAAAGTGGGGCTAGTGGCATTGCCAGCGATTTGGCAGCAGGATCATAGCAATGGCAGTGATCTTTACAGCCCGGTCGCAAATTCGTCGATCAAGTATCTTCCATCGGGTTGTCTTTGTAAAATCAGGTAAAATGAGGTTGTGGTTTGATCGGGCGCAAACACGGAATTTTCATGCGGCGTCATGTTGACGCTGATCGTGACAACAAAATCATTGGAAGATTTGGCATATTCAAGTGGGTCAATTTGGATATCTGTCAGAGTTGCCGTCGTCATGCCAAATACATAACCGTCCCCGAAAAAGTCTGACACACAGCTTTGGGTGCAGTATTGTTTCATGGCCTCAAAATCGCCGTCTTCAAAAGCATAGAAAAAGTTCATGGCGGTATATTCCGGGTTTTGCATCCACTTGGCTTCTTGCTGCAATCGCTTTTCTTGGTCAAATTGCGCTGTGATGTCATTTTGATTGCGATCCAATATCTGATACGTCAGTTCATACAGTTCGTTCTCCTCGGTCCTTCTGTTTAGAAATCCATATAGGATATAATTCATGGTTTCCAGCGGCACATAGGTTGTGGAGCCTCTTAACACCGGAGCGTGCCCGTCGTTGCTCAGGCGCATCGCAAGAGTCGTTTCATCATACCAATTTGCGCCATCGAGACCTTCGCCCTGAAAATGCCTGAGTTGGACAGCTGGCTCTCCGATTTTCAAACGATATAGCCCATTCTCCCCGGGGTAGTTTAAAATCGCAATGTCAATGGTTCCGTTATCCCAACGGATGTAGCTGTTGGTTTCGTTGTAGCCGAGCTGTTCGAAGGTTTCCCGAAGCGGCAGATAGATCTCGCCGTCCTCAAGAAACGGCTTGTTGGTCAGTGTCAACACGGCGCCGTCGTTTGCTATCATCTCAATCGAATACTCGTCTTCCGTCAGCCCGGACAGGATGCCGCTGGCGAAGACCGTTGTTGAGAACAGAATGATGGCAACTGCGGCAGACAATGCCGACATGAACTTTCCGGTTGCTTTTTTGGTTTTTAGCATGGTAAACCTCCTTTTCAATATCTGTTTGTTGCTTGCCATTTGTGTGGTCAGCAGGCGCGGGTGCCTGTCAGCAACACACAGCAGCTCCAAAATGGTGCGCATATACGCACGTTGTTCGGCTTCGGGCAGATGCCCTGCGACCGCAAAATCACAGGACACCTCACACTCCAAGTCGATCTGTTTTAGCACGAAATGGGAAAGCGGGTTAAACCAGTGTATGCACCCAATGAGCATGGCTGCCCATTTATACAGCAGATCATGCCGCCGATAGTGGGTGAGCTCGTGCAGCAGAACATACTGCCAGTCGGTTTGGGTGAGTGCGGCCGCAGGCAGATACAGGACAGGTCGGAACAACCCCACAAGCAGCGGTGCGTCCAGCATCTCGGTTTGTCGGATGCGAAGACGTCTGGGGAGATTTGGAAAGGCGGGGCCTTCGCTGGCGTGTTTGCAGATCACGCATACAAACAGCCCATACCGCGTCAGTTTGATACCCAGCAAAAGCAGCGCGCCGCACAGCCAGAGCAGGCTGGCATATGACAGCCAGTGCTGCGGCAGCGTGATGCGCCCTATCGGTGTATCTTGGGGCAACGGATATTGGCCAACAGCCGCTTGTGGCTGCGTTTCGTTGGCTGTGATCTGCGGCGTATCCACAATTTGTGTCATCTGGCCGGCGGGCATATGTTCGGGCGGCGTTTGCGGCAGGTGGAAGGACACGGGCAGCACCATGACCAGCAGGACCGTCAGCCAGATGTAATACTGCCAGCGAGGGCTAAACAGCCGTCGGGTAAGCGGGCGCGCCGCAAGCAACAACAGGCTTAAGATTCCGCCGATACAAGATAGCAGCACGATGTGTTTGAATAGCTCTGTCAACATAAAAACACCTCATTTTTCCAAGCGTTGGGTGGCAGCTTCAGTTGGCTCTGGGGCCATGGCTGAGGTCACAGGTCAAACAGATTGCGCAGCTCGTCGATGTCTTCTTTGGTGAGCTCCTTGTTCTGCACCAGGGAGACCGCAAGGTCTTTGACAGAGCCGTTGTATAGTTTCTGGATGAAGGATTTGGTTTGCGACTTGGTGTAGCTTTCCTTGTCGAGGATGGGGGTATAGAAATTGACGTTCTCTTCCTTCGTGCAGGCGACGGCCCCTTTTTCCCGCATCCGGGTGAGCAGGGTGGCAACGGTCCGATATTCCCATTTGCCCGGCTCCAGTGCCTCCCAAACCGCCTGTACTTTCATGGGGCGGTTCTGCTTCCACAGTATCTGCATCACTTCAAGCTCCGCGCCGCTGAGTTCGTTTGTTTTCTTCATGGCTTGCACCCCTTTGTTTTCGCTATTACATATGTAATACACCTATATATTACACGTGTAGTAGCGGTTTGTCAATCCTTTTTTTGCATTTTTTAAAAATTTATTTTGAAATGGGCCCCTGTTTTCCAAGCGCACAGCACATATTTTCGGTATGATTTGTTTTAGCCGGTTGGGCGCTGTTCCAATATTTGGTTGACAAAGTGCGCGGCTTGGGATATGATAAGGGTGATGCTGGTGCCTGCTCTGCATGGGGTGGGCGCATGCGTGTGAGCTAAAAAATAAGAAAGCGGGGGAAAGGTATGGAACGCTATGAACCGGATTATCAAAGGGTTGTGGATGCTGCGCGCAATCGGATGACGGATTATCTGCCGCTGTATGAGCATATGTTTTCGGAAAAAGTGATGGGGATGCTGCTGGATTGCGACATGGCTGCGCTGTTGGCGGGTAGTTTTTCTGAAAAGAAGGAATATTTTTCCAAATTGGCGGGATTTCTGACGGACAATGGATATGACGTCATCCCGTATGAGTATTGTCTGACGGCGGTCTTCCCCGATGGCGGAGCGCTGGGTGGGCACAAAGAAGGCGCCATTCATACCATGGCAGACTTTGCGCGCTATCCGTGGGAGTCGCTGTGTGACCGTTATTTTGAGGCGGCAGATCCCTATTTTACAGCGCTGCGGGCGGCGCTGCCCCCGGGTATGAAGGTGATCGGCGGCGTTGGAAACGGTGTGTTTGAATCGGTCCAGGATCTGACGGGCTATATGAATCTTTGCTATATCAGAGAAGACGACCCCGCGCTGTTTGCGGGGCTGTTTGAGAAAATCGGCGCACTGTTGGATCAGATCTGGGCACGGTTTTTGCGGGATTATGGGGATATCATGGCGGTGTGCCGGTTTGGGGATGACCTGGGGTTTCATTCTTCCACCCTGCTGTCCGACACGGACATCGAAACGCATATTTTTCCGCAGTATCGGCGGATCGTGGACCTGGTGCACCAAAGCGGGCATCCGTTTTTGCTGCATACCTGCGGATGCCTGTTTGGAATCATGGATGCACTGATCACAAAAACCGGGATTGACGCGAAGCATTCCAATGAGGACTCCATTGCGATGTTTTCGGAGTGGGTGGCGCGATATGGGGACCGCATCGGCAATTTCGGCGGGTTTGATATGAATGTGATCTGTATGGAGGATGCTGCCACCATCCGGGCATATGTGACGGAGGTGTACCGTGCGTGCCAGGGCAAACGGGGGATTGCGCTGGGGACGGGAAATCAGGTTGCGGACTATCTGCCGCCCGAAAACCTGCTGGTTATGATTGAGACGGTTCGGACACTGCGGGGGCATTGATGTTTGTGGATGGAATAGACGCGTCCTGACGGATGCTGTATAGCGTACAAGGCGTTGGTGTGTTTGCCCGGCGCCTTGTTTGTGTGGCGGGTGCAGCGGGGATGCCAGTTGGGCAGCAATCCGAAGCTGGCAATGAGGATAGAGAATGGGCACAAAGCACGGAGGCATGCTGCGGCAGGAGCACGAAAATGTGTTGCGCAAAGCGCAAAAATGTGGTATGATTTTACATAGGTTCGTTTAGGATGATGGGATATGCAGGAAGGCGCAGTTGGTGCATGTTGAGCGTATCTACGCGCGGAAAGCGGGATATGCAGGACGTGGGAAAAATATGGAGCTGTGTCTCCTGTTACGCCAATACGGCCTTTGAATATCATAGAGGGAGGAAACAGACATGAACATTGCAAAGACACAGGATGGGACCAAACTGACATTGACGCTGGAGGGCCGGTTGGATACGACGACGGCGCCCGAGCTGGAGGACGAAATCAAGCAGGTTGGAACAGAGACGACGGAGTTGACGCTGGACTTTCATGCGCTGGATTATCTGTCCAGCGCGGGACTGCGTGTAATTTTGTCGGCACAGAAGCAGATGAATGCGACGGGCGGCAAGATGGTGATCACGGGTGTCAATGAGACCATTATGGAGGTCTTTGAGGTGACCGGTTTCGTAGATATTCTGACCATCGCTTAAGCAAGGAGGCAAATTGTGCCATGAACTCACAGGTTGTGCTACTGAGTAACGCCATCCGCAGCACGTTCCATGCTCTGGGAGAGATCCAACGGTTTGCGTGCTACTGCGGGCTTATGCAGAGCAATGCGAAGCACTAGCGCCTGTTTGTAGAAGCGATGATTTCCATGAGAACGGAGGTTCTAGAGCGGGCGGCAGGCAAAAGCGCTGAATGGTGCGCAAAAATGGTGCCTGTGCGCTGCATTTGACCATAAAGGCGATGGATGAGGATGAGGCAAAAGCGGAGTTCATCTCAGTCTCCAAGGCCAAGAACCGGTTCCGTGGAATCTAAATAAGATCAATTCCCTGTTTGTGGGACTGATCAGCGGTGGATACGATTCGCCCAAATTCGATTCCGTGGTGAACGATACCTCGCTGATGAACGGGATGCTCCCCTATGTCGGCGCTGCCCCATACGTTTATCTGGTCCGTGCTGGATTATAATCTGCATGTGCTCAAAGAAAAACGCGTTGCCGCATTGGATGGGATGGAGAAGTCCATCTATAGAAGGGCTTTTGGACGGTGTGGTGGTTTTGGTCAAGGTTTTTTGGATGGAAATGATTGTAAAAAGAGTTTGAAGTCGCAGCGGAGCAGCGGAGAATTTGGAGGTGGAGCCATGCGGAAGGACAACCAATTTATCCGGTTGTTATATGGGAAATATCTGGCGGCCTCCTTTTTTGGTATTCTGTGCAGTGCAGTGGGGCAGGTTGCCAACAGCATCATCGTGGGAAATCTCTTGGGAGTGGAGGCGCTGGGGATTTTGAGCCTGGTGCTGCCCATTTACTATATCTTTGCCACGGTGGGCAATCTGTTGGGGATTGGTGCGTCAGCGCTCGCCTCATCCCTGACGGGAAAAGGTGAGCATAGCTTAAGCCGCAAGGCATTTACCTCCGCTTATGTTTTGACATTTGGCCTGGCAGTGGTCCTTACAGGGCTGGTGCTGGGCTTTTTACCGGGATTGGTGCGCCTGATTGGGACCCCGCCGGCGCTCTTTGAGCAGACGTTTCAATATTGCGTCGTCATGGCGCTTGGCGGCATCTTTACCATGGGCGTGTATCTTGCGTTTAACTTTCTCCGGCTGGACGGAAAAACGGGCGCATCTATGCTGGTGTTTGCGGTTATGGCAGTGGTCAACGTGGTGCTGGATGTGCTGTTTTGCGGCGTGTTTGGCATGGGGATCGTTGGTGTGTCGCTGGCGACGAGCTTGGGTGCGGCTGCCGCTTCGGTGATGGGTGCCGTTTTGTTGTTTTGCAAAAGCCGCAATTTTTCCCTGGTGTGGCCTGGGTGGACGACCTTCTGGCGCCTGGTTTGGGATATGACCAAATTAGGAAGCCCCGGCGCAATGGAAAATATTTGTATTTTGTTGCGCTCCCTGTTGCTCAATCAGTGGATACAGGCGGGGTTTGGCGCGTTTGCGCTATCCGCCTTTTCGGTGGTGGGGACCATCAATTCGTTTGCGCTGTCTGTCATTGCAGGGACGGCGGGGGCTGTGGTGCCCTTTGTGGGCGTCTTTGCGGCGGAACGGGACACCAAGAGCATTCGCCAGGTGCTCTTCATCGCGTTGGTGCAGGGGGGCGGTATGACCTTGCTTCTAACGGGTATCTGCCTGGTTGGCAGCGGGTGGCTGGGTGCCCTGTTTGGTATGGGAGATGTGGCAGCACAAGCTGTGGTACGGCCTGCTATTGCGCTGTTTTCTCTCAGCTTCCTGCCTGCCCTTGTGGGCAGTGTTCTAACGTCGCTGCACCTTGCGAACGGCCATACCGCCATTGCCAATGTCATCACTGCGCTGCGCCAGCTGGTGCTGGTGGTGGGTGCGGTGGTGGTGCTGTCCAGCTGCTTCGGGGAGCACGGCATCTGGCACGGCTTTTGGGTGGCAGAGGTGGCAACGCTGCTGGCGGCGGGTTTGATGCATCTGTTTGCCAGCTGGCACAAGCCCGACGTGTCTCCGTGGACACTGCTGGATGAGCGAACCGAGCGGCGGGGCAACGTGCTCTCCTTTTCGGTGGGCAATTCGGTGGCATCCATCATGGAGCGTGTGGCGCAGGCGGGTGCCTTTTGCGAGGCACATGCGCTGTCTCCCAAACGCAGCATGCTGATCACGCTGTCGCTGGAAGAGATGCTGCTGTCCATTCGGGAACATAGCCTGTGCGGGGATGAGAGGCTGACCATGCAGGTGCGGCTGGTGCTTTTGGATGATGTCATTGTATTGCGCATCCGCAACGGCGGCGCCGAATTCAATCCCATCGCCTATTATGAGCAGAAAGCCATACAGGTGGATGCGGACGGCGTGGATGCCATGCTGGCGCTGGAGGACAGTTTGGGGATTAAGATGATTTGTGACGCGGCGGACGTGGTGGACTACCGAAGGACGTTTGGCGTCAATAATTTGACGGTCATTTGTTAAAGGAGAGTGGCATGAAAAAAGCGGAACTGACAAGCGGCGACCGCCACATCTTTCTGCGCGCAATGACGGCGGCAGATATTTCGCGGGTGGCGGCGCTGTATGCGCGCATTGCGGTCACGGCGGACAATTGCAGCGAGAAGCTTTCTGGGGTTGGGAGCGGCAGTTTCTCCGAAGCGGGCGGCATGTTTGAGATTCAGAACGAAGCGTCGCTGCGGGCGCTGTTGGCGGCTGGGGCGCCGCCCGTTTTGCTTGCCGTGGATGCGGCAGATGAGCTGCATGGCCTTCTACTGTTCGCATCCAAGCGGTGGGCCGTTGGCTCGCTTTCGGATATCCGCTGGACGGGGGATGGCGCTGCCCTCCTGCGACAGGCAAAAGAAGGGCGGCTCGCGTATGGCGGGGAGATCATCGTCTCCCCTGACAGTGATGTCCCGTTCTTATACCGTGCGCTGTTTGCAGTTATGTTTGAAGCACTGCAGGCACAGGGAATCGATGGCGTATGCGGGGAGGTGTACCGCGTGGTGGGGTACTGGGATACTATGGGCGATCATGAGACAGATCTTCTCAATCTGCGTTCCCTTTCAAGCCTTCAGCACATCGGCGCGCAGGTGGTGGGGACACTGCCGCCCCGGCCGCTTGCAACCAAGGGTTACGGGGTTACGGTGGAGCCTGTGGTGCTGCACTTCGAGCTGGCGCGCATGTTGGACGGTATTCGCAAGTTTTTGACGGAGCATGGTGTTTCGCTTGCGGTGACGGACGAGGAGGATGAGCGATGAAAAAGCAGATCAAGATTCGAATCTTAAAGGCGTTTTTGGCGGTATCTCTGCTATCGGTTTTGGTGGTGGGCGCCGTATCCGAATTTAATCTCTTGCGCATGAGCGATCTCATGGCGAACAGCACCGAGCAGATTGGTACCCAGTCCTCTGCCGCCAGCGAGGATCTGCTCATTGAGCAGGCGGTGGAGAGTGCCGGTCAGTTTACGAAGGATCAGGCGGAGTTGGTAAACCAACAGCTGAGTTCTCTGGCTGCGACGCTGGTTACCTTCGCGGATTATGCCACTTACCTCTATGAGCACCCCCAAGAGTTCAACCCCATCCCTCTTTATACGGCGCAGGAGGTAGTGGCACAGGGCAATGCCAAAGGCTATGCGGCGCAGTATGCGCTCAGCCCGGGCAATACGCTGACAGATATCCAGGAGGAACTCTATCTTCAGGGAAACCTCATCCCCCTGTGCATTGCCATGACGCAGAACAACGCCAATATTACCAGCATCTATACGGCTTCTCCTGCCGGCTTCACGGTTGGATATGACCAAAATGCCGCGGAGAAAGCGGAGGGCGGGATGTATTACGAGGTGCGGGAACGGGAGTGGTATCAAAAGGCGCGGGATACAGGGGAACTCTATATCTCTGAGGCATATGGCGACTCTTTTGGCCGGGGCCTCACCCTCACCATGGCGGCTCCCTTTACCGCAAACGGTGCATTTGCAGGCGTCGTGGGGATTGATATTCTGTTGGATCAGCTCAATGCTGACATCCTAAATGTCAGCATTGGCGTCGGCAGCTATGCCATGCTGTTTTCGGAGACCGGAAGTGTCATTTCCGCGCCCGGGCTCACGGACAGCAACGCAGGGGATGCGGCCTTCTTTCTGGGGGATAATGCGGAGGCCATTGTCGCAGACATGGCGGTCCACCAAAGCGGCGTTTGGCAATCCAAAACGCAGGTGGGCGAGGTGTACATTCTTTATAACACCATTGAACTGACCGGATGGCGATTTGTGGCGGCGCTGCCCGTCCAGGGTATCATCGCGCCTGCCAACGAGGCGCGCGCGAATATCCAGACCATTACGGATGCGGCACAGGCACAGGCGGGGCAAAGTGTTTTTTGGGCCAATGTTCTGCTGCTGGCACTCTTCGCTGGGGTGGTGCTGGCGGTTATCTGGGTGACGATGCGCCTCTCTCGCAATATTACACAACCCATCTCGCATCTGGAGACGGATGTGCGTAAACTGGGGGAGGGTGATCTCACCTATGTGTCGGATATCCATACCGGGGATGAGATTGAAAGCCTCAGTCAGTCGTTTGAGCATATGACCGTGGCACTGCGGGAGTATATTCAGAACCTGTCCAAGGTCACAGCGGACAAAGAGCGGATTGCAACGGAACTTTCGGTTGCAACCCAGATACAGACCTCCATGCTCCCTTGTATTTTTCCGGCATTCCCCGAACGGGAGGACTTTGACGTGTATGCATCCATGCTGGCGGCCAAGGAGGTCGGAGGCGATTTCTACGACTTTTTTCTGATTGATGACACGCACCTGGGCATTGTCATCGCAGACGTCTCGGGCAAAGGGGTCCCCGCGGCGTTGTTTATGGTGATCGCGAAGACCCTGATCAAAAACCATGCGCAGATGGGGAAAAGACCCAGCGAGGTGTTTGAAACGGTCAATAACCAGCTGTGCGAAAACAATGAAGCCGGCATGTTTGTGACCGCATTTATGGGCATTTTGAATCTGGGAACGGGGCAGTTTACCTATGTAAATGCGGGCCATAATGCGCCGCTCGTCCAGCGGGATGGCAGGTTCGAGTGGCTGCGGGCCAAGGCAGGTTTTGTGCTGGCGGGTATGGAAGGCATCCGGTACCGGGAGGCGGAGCTCACGCTGCACCCCGGTGAGCGGCTGTTTTTGTATACCGACGGTGTGACGGAGGCAACCAGCGGCGCACAGGAGCTGTATGGAGATGCGCGGCTGTATGAAACGCTCAACCGCACCCTTCCGCTGTCGCTGCCTGATACCTTGCATGCGGTCAAGCAAGACATTGATGCATTTGTGGGGGATGCGCCCCAGTTTGACGATATCACCATGCTGGTGCTCGAATACAAGGGGAAAAAGGAGGGGGCACAATGAAGGAATTGACCCTGACTGCGACGCTGCCTGCGCTGGAGCGCGTGCTGGCATTTGTGGAGGAGACGCTGTCTGGAGCGAAACTTGCACCCAAACTACAGATGCAGCTGGCCATTGCGGTGGAGGAACTGTATGTCAACATCGCGCGGTATGCCTATACTCCCCAAACGGGCGAGGTGACCATCCGGTGCGGCATCGAGGGAGATCCGCCTCAGGCGGTTGTCCAGTTTGTGGATGGCGGAATGCCCTATAATCCGCTGACAAGGGAAGACCCTGATATCACGCTGGATGCGCAGGACCGGGAGATTGGCGGCTTGGGTATCTTCATGGTGAAAAAGAGCATGGATGAGATGACGTATGCCTATGTCGATGGCAAGAATATCCTGACCATCAAAAAAACGTTGTAGGAGGGAACACTGTGCGGTTTGTGATGTCTTATAGCTGCGGGAAGGACAGTGCTTTGGCGCTGCACCGCATGGTGGCGGCGGGGCATACCCCGGTGGCGTTGCTGGTGATGGTAAATGAAGACCTGGGCCGCTCGTGGTTCCACGGGGTGGACCCTGCCCTTCTGGCGGCTATTTCGGATGCGCTGGAGATCCCGTTGCTCCCCGTTCCTTCGTCGGGTGAGGCATATCACACCTGCTTTGAGGCGGCGCTTGCGCGGGCAAAAGAGATGGGCGCCACGTGCTGCGTGTTTGGGGACATTGACATTGCGGACAACGCAGCCTGGTGCCAGGCACGGTGTGAAGCAGCTGGGATTGCGGCGGCGTTCCCGCTCTGGCAGGAGGGACGGGAGGCCTTGACCAGGGAGGGCATTGCCCTGGGATATCAGGCGCTGATTAAGTGTGTGCGCAACAGTGACCTGCCCGCCTCCCTGTTGGGACGGACGCTGGACGAGGAGGTGCTTGCCATCCTGCGGTCACATGGCGTGGATTTGTGCGGGGAAAACGGGGAATACCACACGCTGGTGGTGGATGGTCCGTTGTTTCACCATCCCGTTCGGGTGGCAGCCGGTGAGATCTTGGATTTTGGTACGATTTCGGCCATCAATCTGACCTTGCAAGAAGAGTAATCTTGTGGTGCAATCGATGTTGGTCAGTGCGAGAAAGGAGACAGTGGGATGGAGCGGTATACGCAAGAGGAAGACGGTCGGTTTTATGTGATGCAGCCGCAGATCCGGCAGCAGGGTGACCGATTTGTGGGGGATGCGGTGGATCGGCTTGCGGCCTATGAGGCGGTACACGCGCAGATTCTGGCGGAGCAGGCTGTGCTGACGGAGAAACTGGCGCGCATGCGGGCGGAAAATCAAACGAAGACTGCGCGGTTTCGGGAGGATCTAGGCAAAAAGCTGGTGAATAGCCAGCTGTTGGGCCTGCTGCAGGCGCATGGATTGGAATAAGTTATGAAAAAACCGCCCGGGAGGGCGGTTTTTTCATGGTATGTAGGTTAGGATGTTCCGCGCACTTGGAACGTGTTTGTTTTTATGTGATTACATGAGTGCGGCAGAAATCATGGCGAAGTACTTTTCATCGGGCACATATTCTGGGATGCTGTTGCCCGTTCCCAGCGCATAGCCCTTGCAGCCGGTCTTGTCTATCATGGCCTTGCAGCGGTCATATACCGCCTGGTCCTCACTGCGGCACACGAAGTCGATGTCGATGCCGCCCACGACGGCGATGCGGCCTGCGAGGAAGTCATATGCCTCTTCCACGGGCTGAATCTTGTCCTCATAGGAATGCTTGGCGTCAAACTGCATGTCCTCTATGATGTCCTCCCAGACAGCGGATAGGTTGCCGCAGGAGTGCAAGATACAGGGCTTGCCGGCATCGTGTGCGAGTTTGACGATTTTCTTGTGCCACGGGAACACGTATTTGCGCATATCTTCGGTGGACAGCATGGTCTGCGTGTTGAAGCCCCAGTCGTCATTGGAAATGATGGCGCCCACGCTGTCGTAGTTTATGATGCGTGCATAGTAGTCATACAGGCGTTGGCCGACATGGTCGAATACCTTTCCCAGCAGCTCGGGGTCATCCATCGCAAGGTAACACATGTTGGTGTATCCCACCAGGTTGATGAGGTTTTCGAGCACCCCGCTGGGCCCACAAACGATGAATTTCATGCCGTCGGGCAGATACTTCTCCAGCCGCTCAATGCGCCCGTCGTAATAGTCGTCGGGCTGCTCCCACTGATAAGCGTCAAAGGTCTCGCGGTCAAAAATGACGCAGCCATGGTCCGCGCTGATGGTTTTTTTGGCCTCAGACTCGCCACGGTGGAACTCATAATTGCTCGCGTGGATGGTGGTGTAATCATAGCCCATGTTGCGGAATGCCTGGATCTTACACCGGAAGTAGTCCACCTCGTCGCTTTTTACCGTCGGTGCAGTTGGCCAGTCGGCGATCTTGCGTTCCAAGGGATCGTTTAAAAAGAATTCAAACAGGGTGGGCCGATCGGGTGCCTCTCCGCGCAATACGGCCTTCAGATTTTCAAAATTGGGTTTGCGGTCCTTGGTGATGGATAAAATATGTTCCAGTGAAAAATCTTTCAAATCTGTCCCCTCCTCAGGCTTTACTTTTTTGCGGATTTTTGTTATACTCCTATCATAATACAAATGGATGGATGTTGCTCTTGATATCTGTTCAAAAAATATCCAAAAATGATCATTTCGAAAGAGGGATCGTATGGAAGCATTTCGGGAAATTATTGAGATGCCCGGCTTGCCGGTGAAGGCGCAGATATCCAGAAGCGTGGGTAGGGAACCCATTACGGCGCACCCGCACTGGCATGACGCGGTAGAACTGATTTATGTTGTGCGGGGGCGGGCGGTACAGCAGATTGATGAGAATCTGTTTCCAGTTACGGCACACGACCTGATCGTCATTTGGAGCAACCAGGTGCATTCCACGTATTCTGCGCAGGGTGAGCCCTGTGAGATGAAGGTGCTGCAGCTGGGGCGGGGCGATATTGCTGATTTTGTGACCTCCCTCCACTTTACGGGGCCCATCACGACGCAGAATCCCCTGTACGCCCAGGTATATCGCCTGGTTTTGCTGCTGACGGAGGAGTTGGCGGGCCAGGATGCAGCCTATCAGTATGTTGTAAAATCA
Organism: uncultured Clostridia bacterium; assembly: GCA_944393605.1. GTDB lineage: Bacteria > Bacillota > Clostridia > UBA1381 > UBA9506 > CALYAO01. The sequence goes on along the minus strand of CALYAO010000033.1, from coordinate 10,319 downwards.
GCGGTGTATCAGCTGTATGCGCTCATCCTCCGCAATCTGTCCTGTCTGCCGGTGCGGGTGGACCCAGTGAACCACAATAAGGATATCATCGTGCGGATTTTTGAGTATATTGATCACAATTACCGTTTTCCCATCCCGCTGCCTACCATTGCCCGGGCGGTGCACCTCAGCGTGGCGCAGTTTATGCGGGTTTTTAAGGCGGCAACGGGCGTGACCTTCAAGTATTATTTGAACCGGTATCGGGTGGAGCGGTCGCTGTTGCACCTCATGCGGGGGGAGACGGTGACGCAGACGGCGGCGGAGTGTGGATTTGAAACGGTTAATACCTACATCCGTCTGTTCAAACAGCATAAGCACTGCACCCCTGCGCAGTATGCCAAGCGCGCGGGCGGGGCAGCGAGCCAAAAAATCAAAGTTGTCTCTTGACAGAAGAGGCGTTGTATCGTACAATACAAGAGAAGGTTTTTGGGGTGTTTCCAAAAAAAGAAGTGGGGTGTTGTGTGTGCGGTATCAAAAATATGTCGATTGTTTTACGCGGGCATCCGACCGCATCCTGTTTACGGTTAACGTGACCAATCCTGATAAACCCGAATTTACGCATCAGGGCATGATGGAAGATCCGCAGCTGTGCATTGATGCCTATGCGGGGGAGCATGCGCTGTCCCATGAGGTGGGGTCAGATCTGATCCCCTTTGTGGAGAGTAATTTTATGGAAAATCTGGTTGCCTCCATCTTTGGTGCGGAGACGCATTTTGCGCCCGGCGGCCTGGTGGATGTGCGGCCGTTTATCTCAGATATCACAGAGACGGCGGACATGCAGGTGGATGACATCATGAACGATGTCATGGAGCAGGCCATCCGCCACCTGGAGTATGTGAAGGCGCATACGCCCGACTGGCTGTATGTGACGCCTTCTAGGCCCATGTCGCCGCTCGATTATGCGGTCATCATGCGGGGCGGCGCGTTTTATATGGACCTGGCGCTGGAGCCCGAGCTGGCGGTGTCCTTCATGGAGAAGATCGCGGATGTCACCATCAAAACCATTCATTGTTTCAAAGAGATCATCGGGCAGCCCTTGGAGGAATGCTTGACGCCGCGCGGCCTGGTGTTTCCTGGCATTCGCCTGACGGGGGATGCGATTGTGAATCTGTCGCCCGCCATGATTGAAGACATCATGTGTCCGTTGTTTGGTAAGTTTAAGAAGGAGTTTGGCCGCGTGATGCTGCACTACTGCTGTACGCCGGCACCTTCCCAGCACGTGGCGGGTGCGCTGGCCAAAGGCGGCGTCATTGACTGTATTGACAACTGGCAGGGGTATCAGACCTTTTTTAACGGGGATGAGCTCCAGACACAGCTCGGGGTCTGCACCGATGTGGACAAGGAGCTGATCCTAAACGGGACCTTGTTCCACGATCCGTTTTTCTGCCTGAAAGACCGTCCGCTCACCGTGAGTACACGGGCGGATTCGGTGGAGGAAGGAAAGCGGCTGGTGGAGCGGTTCTGGGAGCTCTGTGCAGCCAGCCGGTAACACGGCAAGTCATATATTTTGTAATGATACATAAGAAGGGGTGTCAACATGTTAAAGCAAGAAAAAGCAATGCAGGCATTTGAGATGGCAAGAGAAAAGGTCGATGCCATGCTGGATCGGTTCACCGACCAGTCGCCTGTGGATACGACAAAAGCCTTGGTGTATAAGGACATTGGCGGCTTTTCCTGGACGGAGGGCTTCTGGCCGGGCATGCTGTGGATCTGCTATGAAATTACGGGGGATGAAAAGTATAAGACCGCCGGCATGAAGCAGCTGGAGCTGTTTAAGACGCGGTGGGAGACCGATTCCAACATGGATCACCATGACATCGGCTTTTTGTACTCCCTGTCCGCGGTTGCGGCATACAAGGTAACAGGAGATGAGACGGCAAAGACCGTGGCCCTTGGCGCGGCGGATGCGCTGTGCCGGCGGTTCCAGCCCGTGGGCGGTTTTATTCAGGCCTGGGGCGAGATGGGCGCGGAGGATAACTATCGCCTCATCATCGACTGCCTGCTCAACATCCCGCTTCTGTTCTGGGCAACCGAGATTAGCGGGGACTCCAAGTATCGCAAGATCGCGGAATCTCATCTGCATGCCGCGGTAAACACCGTGTTCCGCGAGGATGGCACCACGTTCCATACCTACTTTTTTGACCCGGTTACGGGTGCACCCACCAAGGGCGTGACGGCGCAGGGCTATTCGGATGACAGCTGCTGGGCGCGCGGGCAGGCCTGGGGTGTTGTGGGGCTGGCGCTGGCATACCGTGCGACGGGGGACGAGAAGCTGCTGCCGCTGTATGACAAGGTGACCAAGTACTTCATCGAGCATCTCCCGGCGGACCACGTGGCATACTGGGATATGATCTTTACGGAGGGGACCGAGCCGCGGGATACCTCTGCGCCTGCCATTGCGGCGTGCGGCATCTATGAGATGAAGCGGGAAGGGCATCCGGAGTTTGAAAAGGCGGCGGATGAGATGATGGTGTCGCTCATTGACAACTACACCACCCACTGCATGAGCTACTGTGACGGTCTGCTCACAGATGGCATGTATAGCCGCCCCAATGGGGACGACAGCGAGTGTACGCTGTGGGGGGATTACTTCTATCTGGAGGCTATTATGCGGTGCCTAAAGCCCGATTGGAAGGGCTATTGGCTGTAAAAAAGCGAGTGCATATTAAAAAAGCCGGCGCAACTGCGCCGGCTTTTTCTTATGGTTTTTCCCAAAGAAACAACACATGTTTAGGTGTTTTGTATGCAGCTTACGGTACCTACTTCTATGCGTGCATACCTGCTGTTGGGATGGATGCAAAGGACGTCCCTCTCAGACAGGGCGCTTTGGTGCATTATGACAGGGGGAGATACCAAAACGGATGCGGCGGCGCATCGGGCGTCGCACCGGGATAGGTATGGCACTGCAACGTACCCATATGGAAGGGCACGGGCGTGCGGAAGAGGGGGCCGTCAAATACAAAGGAGTGGTATTCCCCTCGTTCGCCGCAGGGGTCGGCATGGGCCGGCAAAGAACGGAGCAGGTCGGGCGTGAGCTCCTGGCCCACAAACCGCCGGTCTAACACCGCACCATCCACACAGGTTATGATGGCGCGGAAGCCCAGGGCGAAAAACGATGTCAGCACCGTGCGGGAATCCATGCCCCACAGCGGGAAGGCCGCTCTAATGCCCGTTTTAGCCAGCTTGGCTTCCCGCATGTGCCGGATATCCGAAAGAAAGATATCCCCAAACAATGCGGTTTGGATGCCTTGGCGCAGAAAAACGCCCATGGCGTCTTGCATGGCGGCGTGATTTTCGGCTTCCGTTGCACCAAGCGGGCACGTTATAAGAGGCAGGCCCATGTGCGCCGCCTGGCGCTCAAGCAGCGGCAGCCCTACCTCATGCATGGGGATGGCGCCGCCCCGAGCCGCAAGTGTGGTAAACAGTGTGACCACATCAAAGTGTCCGTCGTGCATGGCCTGGTATAGCGCGAGTGCGGAGTCCTTCCCGCTGCTCCAATTAAAAAATGCCTTCTGTCGCATGGCTTGTCTCCTTCGTGTGTCTAGACCGCTTGCATATGCTTCCAGGACGCGCCAGGTCTCTGCAGACGACTTTTGCAAAACGGCGTTGGCCGCTTTTGCACGAGCGCAGCGTGGAACTGCGAATCACTGCGCCGCGATGGTTCGCATGAGCGCTGAAAAGTCCGCAACGGCGGACTCATTTGGGATGCCTTCCAGCTCGCTGCGCCACAGCGACTCCCACTCCAGCGAGAAGTATCCGTCATAGCCGTTTGCCAACAGCAGACGCACCATATCTGCGATGGGGATGTCCCCTTTGCCAAGCGCAGTGTACCGCCAGCGGCTGAAGTCGGGATCCTCAAACGGACGCCCGTCTTTGATATGTACATGCACCAGGTCACGTCCCATATATCGCAGGGTATCCTCCGCGCGCTCTCCCACCTCCAGCGGATGCATGAAGTCCCATAGCAGCTTGATGTGGTCCGTTTGCAGGGAGGAGAGCAGTTCGCGCAGACTTTGGCCCGTTGCATACTCATTGTGTGTCTCAAGCCAGAGCTCCAGTCCTTCCTGGGCCAGCAGCCGGTCAGCACGCAGGAGCCATGCCCGCATGCCCGCGAGGTCGCAGGGCGGGGTATGCGCATGCTCTGAGTGCCGGTCCCAGAAATGTCCCAGCATAATGCGGAGCCCGGTTGCACCAAGGGTGTGAGCAAGCGTGATACTGGCGTGCAGCTCCTCGGTCGCGGCAGGGTCGTCATGGTTCAGCAGAATGCCCGTCCCGATGTCGCAAACCGATACGCCGCTGGCCTGACACATGGCATGCACCTCCTGCTGCGCGGCGGGCGGCATGTTCACGTCCGACCAATCGTTTAGCCCCGTGCGCAGTTCCAGCGCGTCGATGCCATAGGTGTTGCAGATGTCCAGTGTATATGCAAGCGTCCAGTTCTTGCATGCCAGTGTGCTGATAGCCAGTTTCATATGACGTTCCCCTTTTTGGTCTAAATATTATTTTCAGTATACCATAGTTGCGCTTGTCTGTCAATTCGCTTGCAGATGCGGACAGCAAAAGCCGGGGCTTGTGTTCTGTCAAAGACAATGATAAAAAGCCCGCTTACAAAGCGGGCTTGGAAGGGATCTGTGTTGGGGAAAATCGTCCGTGTACCGCGGATGTGTCACGTGGAACATAAGAGGGGCATGCACCCGCCAAAACGCACAACGGCTCAATCGAATGCGGCGGTAAATTGGATCTTTGATCCTTCTGTTTGGGCCGAAAGTTTGCCTCGATGCAGCTGCACAATGGCCTGTGCGATGGAGAGGCCGATGCCATATCCGCCGGTCTCCCGGGTGCGGGATGGATCTGCGCGGTAAAACCGGTCAAACAAGCGGTTTAAGTCGCCCTCGGGCACGGGATCACACAGATTGGAAACACTGAGCCGAACGGTATGCCCGGCTTGCTGGAGTGCAAGCTGGATTTCGCTGTTAGGCAGCGCATATTTGACCGCGTTGTCCAACAGGATGCCAACCAGCTGCCGCATCAGTTCCATGTCGCCCAGCAGGATGAGTCCCGGTTGGATCTGAAGGGAGAGGCTTTTGCCATTGGCTTCTGCCAGTGCGCAAAAGGGCATGGCAGCGTCTGTGACGGCCATACTGACGTCAAAGCGCGCAAATGCCACACCTGGCCGCTCTTCATCCATTTTGGCGAGCAGGAGCAGGTCTTTTACCAGTCTGCCCAGCCTCGTGGTTTGGTTGCGGATGCTGTCTAGCCATTCGTTCTTGCCCATTTGCAGCTCCAGCACATCCGCGTTGGCGGAAATGATGGCGAGCGGCGTCTTGATTTCATGCCCCGCATCCGTGATGAATTGTTTTTGTTTTTGTATGCTCTTGGTGACGGGGCGGATTGCCCAATTGGAAGCGATGGCCAACAATACAAACATCACGAGCAGCACGGCTGCTGCTACGACACAGGATACCAGAAGGAAAAACAGACCGCTTTCGATTTGGGTCGAACGGTCCAAAAAAACGATGAGCGTTCCCGATTCCTGTTGTGTGATCTGATATTTATAGGATTCCATGTACCCCGTTGTCTTTCCGCGCAACAAGGCCTGTTGGGCATAGGAGCGGGCCTGGTCAGAGGTGATGGCCGCGATGTGACTGGTGTCAAGCTGCTGGATGCTGCCGTCTGCATCGGCATTCGCCCAAAAATAGCGGGTTTCAAACGGCGTCTCCTCCGAAAATTGCATGCCAAAACCGGGCGGAGATGACCGGGGTTTTTCGCGGCCGGGTTCCACTTTGGGGAAGCTGCCACCGTGCTCCGAGAGGAGATTTAGCAAATGGTCCGCCCGTTCGTCAATTTGATAAAAACTGATACCATTGATGAGCCCAATGATGGTCAGCAGGATAATCAGCAGGGAGCCCATGGCGATGGCGACAAATTTCCATCTGAGCTGTTTGATCATGCGCGCACCTCCAAACAGTACCCCAGCCCGCGCACTGCCTTGATTTCCACGTCCGCCCCAACAGCGGCCAGCTTCTTGCGCAGGTAGGAGATGTAGACCCAAACGACCCCCATCTCTGCCTCGGTGTCATAGCCCCAGACCCGTTCCATGAATTGCTCGGCGGAGAGCAAGCGGTTGGGACTGCGCATCAGCATTTCCAGCATCTGGTATTCTTTATTGCCAAGGCGGACGGCGCCCGCCCCGCCTGTCAGCATAAAGGTTTCGCGGTCCAGCGTCACATTGCCGAGGCGGAGTACATTGGGCGTAAAGTCGGCTGTCCGTCGGGTCATCGCGCGGATACGGGCGAGCAGCTCCCCTGTGTCAAAGGGCTTGGGCAGATAGTCATCCGCCCCTGCGTCCAGTCCTGTGATACGGTCTTCGATTTCACTCTTGGCAGTGAGCAGCAGCACGGGCGTTTTGACGCCCTGTTCCCGCAGCGCGCGCAGCACCGTGATGCCGTCTTTGCCCGGCATCATAATGTCCAAAATAATGCCGTCGTAGTTTTCCGCAAGGCCATAGTCCAGCGCGTCGTTGCCGTTGTATACCGCATCGACAGAATAATGCTGGTGCCGGAGTATCGCGACGAGCGCATTGGAAAGCTCCCGTTCGTCCTCTGCAAGCAACAGTCGCATGCTGTTCCCTCCCTTCGGTTTTCCCATCCTATGGCAAGGCGCAAGCCGTAGGATGGCTTGCGCCTGCGGATGGCAGTTGTATGGATAGCACACCATTACCCAGCATGGGCGATGCACTGAGATTGCGCAATCGTTTTTTACAAATGATACGGCGCATCCATGTGGCATGTACCCGTACCGTTGGGTAAAACCTATGCCATCGTTTGTCTCTGTGGTTAGAAAGCGCCCGCAGGCGAGCCTCCCTTTCTTTGGCTATTATTATACCATAAAATTGAAGAAGTCAACCAGTTTATTCTGTAAATTCGACAGGGATGAGCCAAATGCTTGCTGCATCCGCTTCAGAGATGGCATCAAGAAGCACAGCGGGCTGTCCATCTTCTTCCGCATCGGGATTGACGGATGCCCCCGACAGTCCGAAATCGTCTTCGATGATGAGCGCAAGCGTCTTGCCGTCATCCAGCATGCAGAGCCCTTCCGCTTTCTCCGCGGTCCAGCCGAGGGAACGCAGATCCACCAGGGTCGTTTTTGACGCGTATGTGATGGTCTCGGAGAGCACCGCGGCATCCGCCGTGTATTCCAGTTCCTGACCGTCATAGGTCACGCCCGAGAGGTCGGTTGCGTCGGTAAGGTCCACCTGATAGACGACGTTGCTCATGGTGCCGTCCGAAAGCGTTCCCTGTTCCATGACCAAGAGGGTATCATCATCTATGGCATAAATGTCTCCCAGTTTACAGTCCTTGGGGGATTGATAGGCACTCAGGTCCACGGGGTAGGCATACATCTTGGTTGCCCCTGTTTCAGGATCCAGTTCCACAATGCGTATAAAGGTTGCAGTTTGGCTGGTTTCCCCCTCGATGTCCAAGACGCTCTGGAGGGCGGCATAGATCTTGCCGGACGGGGCGATGGTCAGCCCCTCAAAGCCGCGGTTGGGAATCCGGTATTGCAAAATCTCCGGCAATCCGTCGCCGGGGGCATATTTTTCCAGCATGGTGCCGTCTGCGCTGAATTTTGCGAGGAAGGGACCATATTCATCCGCCAGCCAGAAGTTTCCTTCCGCGTCCACTGCGATGCCCTCGGGGTCAAAGCCATTCTCATCGAAGCCCAGCTCTTCCAGGTTCATGTCAAGCGCCGTTTCGCCGGTTGCGCCCGTATCGCCCGCTGGGATGGGTAGCCCCGTCAGCGGCGAGCCGTCGGTGTTCTTAAGAGGGATGGATTCGTCTACGACCGCTGTGCCATCCCGCAGCGTAATGATGCCGATGCTGGGTTGGAAATCGGGCGCAGGAAAGATCTTTGCCGCGTCGTAGTCCTCTTGTAGAGTCGCATCCTCCGGGACATCCAGGCTGGGGCCACGGTCGGTCACGCCGTAGAACTGTGGGTTGCCCTCTGCGTCATAGCCCTTGAAGGTGAGGGCCGAACCAAAGCCCGTCTTGAGCCCATCGGGGAAATAGGTATCCGTGCTTTCGGAAAAATCGGTATACAGCGCCTCATTGACGGTCACAGGATAGACCGTGACGGCGGGGTCAAGCCACGCCAGCGCACGGACCAGAATGGTCGCCGTCTCCGCGCGGGTAAGCGTATCAGACGGGCGCAGCAGATTGCCGTCCCCCTCAATCAGCCCTGCGGCGACCAGTTTTTCGGCCGCTTCGCGTGCGTAATCCGAGAGGCTATCACTGTCCGTATAGTCGGCCAAATCAGAAGATTCGGCTAGCGTGGCATCTTGGCTCTCCAGGAACCGATAGAGCATATCCATCATCTGCTCGCGCGTAAGCGGCTGATCGGGCACAAATTCCCATGCACCCGTACCGATGATGCCGGCTTGCTCCCCCCACGCCTGGGGCGCCGCATACCAATCATCGGTTTCGTCCGTCTGTCCGCCTTGGGCGCGGTAGAGCATCGTGATGAGTTCTGCGGCCGTGACAGCATCATCGGGGAGGAACTCGGTTTCGGTTTTTCCCAGGATGAGGCCGGCTTCATAGGCGCTTGTGACGGCGTCGTAATACCATGCGTCTGCCGCAACATCCGAGAAGGGGGAGGAAGAGATTGCAGCGCTGGTCACATTGGTGAAGTTTTGGCTGCCGCTGGCCAACACAAATTCATAGGTCTCACTGTCTGCACTGCTCTCCATCCCGCCGGGGCCTCCCATTCCGCCGGGACGTCCCATTCCGCCGGGGCCGCCCATACCTTCGGGTGGCTGGGGCTGTGTGCCGTCAGGCTGCGCTGTGCCTTCAGGGGGCTGGGGCGGTTCGCCGCCGGCTTCTCCCATCCCCTCAGGCGGACGCATGCCGCCGGGGCCGCCCATGTTGGATGCCGCCCCGCCGTGGTGCATCTGCGCGCCCGGCGTATAGGCGGTAATGTTGGTATACAGCCCGTCTGATACATCCCCTGCAATTTCGCCGCCGATGTATACATGGTAAGTGCCCTCGATGAGGTCAGGGCTGCTCAGGGAGATGTAGGAATAGCTGTATGGAAAATCGTAGGCAAACACAGGATTTTCCGCCTCATCGGTGATGCAGATGAGGTCATCTGTCGATTCGGTAAACTGCAGGAGCATGTATAGCTGCGCGGAATCCTGTTCTAGTGCGTCAAACATGTTCCCCGCGCCCACGACGATGCCGCCGTTGATGGTCGTCCCCATGTCTGAATCCAGGCTGCTGTCCATGCTTGTGGTGCTTGCAAGGGCGATGATGGTGCCGCCGTTGATGGTGATATAGCCGTTGGAGTCAATGCCGTCTCCTTCGGCCCCGACAGCGTGACAGTACAGATAGCCGTCGTTGATGGTGATATGCGCGACGCCATCTTCGCTGCCGTTTAAGGGGTCATCTTGGCTTTCTACCCGGATGGTGCCGCCATTGATGGTGAGATGCTGGTATTTTACTTCGATGCCTTCGGTGTCGCCGATGACGGATAACGTGCCGTCACCGGTAATCTCGAGCGAAACATTGGAGCTGATGGCGGCGTCGTGCTTGATGGGGTCCGCCTCGGTTGCGAGGGTATGCGAGCCGTTGACCACGTTCTGTGACCCTTCTGCAAGCGTCAGCGTCACGCCCGCCTCTCCGACGGTACCCGTTTCATATGCCGTATCCACCAGGATGGCGGGCGCGGTCCGGCACGTGATATCCATGCCGTCTAGGATGATGTCCACGCGGTCTGACTCGCCGGCACGCACGGCAATCTGTGCGTCAGACATGGTGCCGCTGATGCGGTAGGTGCCTGCCGCCGCGATGGTGATGACGCTGTTTACCACATCGGCAAGCTCCGCTGCGACATCCTCGTGTGTCTCGGTTTGGTAGGTCAAATAGACGGGCTGGGCCGTATCCTGGGAGATGGCCGCGCCATCCACCGTCACGCCGTCGTCCGACAAAACAATGGTCGTTTCCGTTTCAGCCGCAAAGCATGCGGGCATGAGCATCAACGCCAAACACAGTGCAATCAGCAAACTGCCTGTTTTTTTAATCAGTGTCATTGTGTCAGCCTCCTTTTGTTTTGTTGCCTGTATGGTATCATACTTACCTTAGCCCAACCTTAAAGAATGGGCTTCAAATGACTGGACGATGGGAATCAAAGCGACACAGGTCATGTTGGTGTGAAAAGCGCAGGCAGGCGTGTAAGAGCAGTCAGCAGAGGAAACCGTTGCGGCATTCCGGGAGTTCATTCTGTTG
>CALYAO010000032.1 GCA_944393605.1 uncultured Clostridia bacterium | reverse complement strand
CCATCTATTACATCCATGACAGTGCCGAACTGGCGCCTTACCTGCTGCGGGTGATGAATACGCTGGATTGCTTCCTGTCGGGGTATGACAGCGATGGTGCCTGTGTGGAAGGCGTGTCCTACTGGTGCTATGGTTTTAGTTATTACATATTCATCAGCGAACTCATCCGGCAGCGCACGGATGGCGCAATTGATTTGCTCATGGGAGAAAAACAGCAGCAGATGGCGTTTTTCCTGGAGCGGAGCCGCATTGTGCGCAACGAGGTGATCAACTTCTCAGACTGCGCGGGTACCTTTACCTATCGCATCGGTATGTTGCATAAGCTCAAGGCGCGGTTCCCCGAAGTGGGGATTCCGCCCACGCAGTATGCGATGCGGTACCATGCGGACCATTGCTACCGGTGGCCCGGCTTTATCCGGGATTATGCGTGGTATGACCCCGCATTGGCGGATGAGACATGCGACCGGCTGTCCGATGGGTTTTTCTTCCGGGAGTCCCAGATTTTCACATCCCGCAAGAACGGAGCCTTTTTTGCCGTCACGGGTGGCAACAACGGCTACAGCCACAACCATAACGACCTGGGGCACTTTCTCTACTATTGTGGTGGGGAAGGCATCTTCATGGATATTGGCCAGGGCGTTTATGTGAAAGAATACTTCTCAGACGGACGATATAACATCATAAATAACAGCGCCAGAGGACACAGTGTTCCGCAGATCGGCGGGTGCTTGGAAAAAGAGGGAAGCGAGCACCACGCGGAGATGACAGTGGAACGCGGGGAGGCAGACAAAGTGACGCTGGATCTCACGGCTGCCTATGACTGCCCTGTTCTGAACGCGCTGACACGGACGTTTACCTTCGCACCGGATGGCGCGCTGATGCTGCGGGATACCATCCGGGTCTCCGAGCCATCTGCTATCGTGGAGCAGTTTTTGGTGGAGGTTACGGAAGAACCCATCGTCGAAGACGGCTATGTCTTGCTGCGCAAAAACGGCGTGACGGTGCGGTTTACCTATGGTGACGGCCTGACGTTTGCGGAGACGGAGGCGCTGCCTGCGTCGGTGCGTTCCACCAACCAGACGGATGGTCTTCGGATACTCAAGTTTATGGCATCGGATTGTATGGATGCGGACTTTACGTTCCAACTCCATCAGGAGGCATAAAAAGTTACAAAAAAAGGAGGAATTGGTGTGAGATCGTGGAAAAAGACAGTGGTAGCTCTTTTGGCGGGGGCGGCGATGACAGCGTCGACCCTCCTGCCGGTTGTGGTATCGGCGGCGCCGGCGGCAACGTTGGTGGATCAGGCGGATATCTCCGCAATGAGTGATGCGGAGGGAACGGCTGATGTTGATGTTGTAGCAACAAATGGAGCGGATACGACATATTCGACGGGCAGCGGTACCTGGATGGTTCGGACGGGTGGCTCTGATCTCATCGGTGCGATTAAATTAATGGAAAATCGGACGGCAGTTCGGCTGTTTCAGAATCTGAACCGTCAACAGACCCTGTATGCCAGCTATGTGACCAACGAGGTCATTTCGGCTGACAAGACGGTTGCCTCTTTCGCTTTCTACTCCTCGCCGGTTGTCGAAGGCGTGCAGAATGGGTTCTTTACGATTTCTTCGGCGAACCAAAAAACGGTTCAGCCGACCACGGAGACAGATGCCGTTCAGAACGATATGGGTTTTGCTTGGAACCGCAATATCATCCCCATTTATGACGATTCGGTCACGCTTGTGATGCTGAATACGAAGTTCTTCTGCCTTCAGTATGCGGCGAATACGGACACCTATTCTCTGAAAGAGGTTCCGGGCGTTTCGGTGGCAAAGAATACCAAGTATTATGTTCGGGTGATGATCGACCCGCGCACCTGCAAGTGTGACCTGTATTTCAGCAACCATCCCATTGGCGCCGCGGATCAGCCTGTTTTGTCGGGTTTTGATCTGGTAAGCCCGACCGGGATGCCCATCCAGCGCTTTGATCTCAGAAGACATGGCGGCGATGGAACGTTTGGTGAGAGACGGGAATCCATTACTGTCAGCGACCTGTCCTTTGCGCAGATTCCTTCGGACGAGAAGGTTTTGGTTGACGAGGACTTTGAGGATTGGACGGAGGTTCCGGCCAATCAGCCCAACAACGCGCTGTTCGGCTGGTATACGCGTACAGACCGCGGTTCGGGCAGCAGGCCCCGTCCCATGGGATCTGCGGAGGTTGCGGATGTCAATGGCGGCAAGGCGCTCAAGCTCACGAAAGACACTTCTGCGCCAGGTAGCACAACAGCACCGTGGAACGGTGTGCTGCAAGGCCGGTACAGCGATTTGGGCATGCAGGACTATGAAACCACTGTGACAGATCTCACGTTTGTCTCCGAGCCGGAGGATCCTACGCAGTTTGCACAAAATATCACGTTAACAGCGCTGCTCGCGGATCAGAAGCCGGTAAGCTCCGGGTATGAGGGCGCAGGAGATTATGCACAGATCTATCCCAACAGCGCGACCCTCCTGATGAACAGCGGCAAGTTCTACTATTGTGATGAGAACGACAAAGCGTTTACGGAGATTACGGCAGTGCCGTATCAGGCGAATACAACATACTATCTCCGGTTTGTGGTGGACAATGTGGCGCGTACCTTTGATATGTACCTGTCCCAGTCGCCCATCACCGAGGAGAGTGTGCCGGTTGTGGCAGACAAACCATTGGTGGCTCCGTCTGAAGATCAAGCGGCGCCCTATCAGCTGTATTTCAACTTGTATGACGATAATGCAAACAGCAATCCGTATCTCGGCAACAGCCTGACCATTGACGACCTGCGTATCACGGGCAGCAATGAGACGACTGAGCCGGTGCCTGAAGGCATCCAGATTGCGGATGACAGTGGGGCAGTTCTGACGGACTCCTTCCCGGCGGATACCGCGTATCTGGCGCTGTCGGGCCTCCCGACCGACAAAGCGGTGCTGGCTGTGATGTACGATGATGCGGGCACCCTGCTGCGTGCATGGGTGGGCGCATCGGGTGCAGAAAGCTGGCAGCTTGCGATCCCGGAGGGAGAAAACCCCGCGCGGGTCAGCATCTTGATTCGGGATATCTTAAGTGGCCGTACACCCAGTCA
>CALYAO010000031.1 GCA_944393605.1 uncultured Clostridia bacterium | reverse complement strand
CACACCACGACAGCGTCCCCACCGCATATGGCGCCAATGACAATGCATCGGGCGCCGCCGCCCTGCTCTACGTGGCAGAGGCGCTCGCGGAGATCCCGACCGACACCGAGGTCCGCTGTGTCAGTTTCACGGATGAGGAGAACGGGAAGAACGGCTCCCGGGCATACACCGCTTCGCTCACCGACGAGGAGAAGGCCCGGATGATCGAAGATATCCAGTTTGACATGCTGGGCGGACTGGGCGCAAACGGCACCCTGGTCTGCACCATGGACGGCGAATCCAACTGGATCAGCGACCTGCTCCAGGAAAAGGACCCGGCCTTGGTGCGCGGAGCAGAAACCGCCAGCGACCACGCCGCCCTCCAGCTGGCCGGTGTTCCGTCTGTGCTGTTGATGCAAAATGGCCGCGGCTACCTCTACCATTCGGCAGCGGACACCGCAGATCAGCTGGATCTGTATGCCATCGCCGCAGCAGCAGACACCGCCTTGGCCGCAGCAACGGAGATCTGCTCCCCCGATACCCCGTCCTACCGTGCATTGGCTCGGACGCAGGGGGATGGCTATACATACCGCCAGACCCGGCAAAACGTCATCTATTTCCGCAGCTCCCGCTCGGACACCGAGGCCTACATCGGCGCCGCCGGCGAGCTGAGCGACACCCATGAGGTCTCGGGGGACGGCTGGACCGACGTGTATGAGACCTATCGCTACACCATGCGCTGGTTCGACGGGGAGACCCCCATGCACACTTACTATCAATACCGCAACGGCTTCTTGGAGCGCATTGAGATTCGCCCCGAGGAGACCGGGTATACCGCAGAGGACGTGCGGGCGCTTCTTACGGCCATGTATGGCGCCCCCACCTCCGAAGAGGAGGGCCAGACCAGCTGGGCCGATCCGATCTACAGCAAATACATCACCCTCTCCGCCGACGAGACAGGCTGCCGGGTCACGGTTGCCAATTACTCTGCGGGGCTCACCAACGTGCTCGCCTCCTACCAGGTGAGCGGCGGAGAAGCAACCATCACCGACCCGGAGGACGCCGCGGTTTGGGCATATCTCTGCTCCATCCTCCCCCCGGAGGCCCGGCAGAAGATCACGGAATTCAACCTGTTCACGGATGGGACCAGCAACGTGCTGGCATACACCTCCCCCATCCAGGAGGGCGACGTCACCGACAACACCCGTTTCTCCATCAGCATTGACTACTACGATGTGTATGACGAAAACGGCGCAAAGCGGGACTGGAGCAAGCTGACCTATACCATTCTCCATGAGTACGGCCACGTTCTGCTGGAGGATGAGACGCAGGTGGATCTGACGATGGGCAGCAGTACACACGATCCGGCGGGCTTTGTGGAGGGTTCGTTCCGCAAGGGGTTCTATGACACTTTTTGGAAAGATCTGGGAGACGCGGGCGTGAACGACTATGAAGCGAATCCCACGCGCTATGTCAGCCGCTATGGGGCCAACTACTTCCATGAGGACATCGCCGACACCTTTGCCGTCTTCCTCCTGGGCGGAGAGCCCAAAGGGGACACGGTGGCAGAAGAGAAGCTGCGCTTCTTCTGGAACAATCCGGATATGGTGGCGCTTCGGACGGCAATTCGGCAGAACTTGGGGCTCATGTGGCCGGAGGCCGCTGCCCCTGTCAATCCCACGGACACGGCCATCTCCAGCCTGGAGGAGCTGGGTGAACAGCTGACCCAGGCCATCGCCAATGCAGAGCAGCCCCCTGCCTTTGACGTTTCCGCCCTGACAACGGAGGAGGATCTGCCCATCGCCGTCAAAAACTGCTACTATGGCATCCTCTCCCAGCACCCAGCGTATAAATACGCCTACGATCTCACTGCCACGGTGGGCGAGGATCACCTGCTGCACTGTACCATATCCTATATGCCATATCGGACCGGCAAGTATCCCGACGGCTTCCAGGGCGCCGAAGCCGGCAGCCTGGCTGACCTGGTCCGCATCGCCCGGGAGGGGCTCCAGCAGGAGTCCATCCCCATCCGCATCACGAACACCAGCCTTACGGTGGACAACATGAACCGAGCGCTCCAGCAGGTGGGCGGAGGCTATCTCCTCTGTCAGCTCAACCGGGACGGAACAGCCATCACCGCGACCCCGCAAGGCGGCCTGTCCCAGGAGGAAGCGCTGGCGCGGCTTGCCGAAATTGACGCGTTGGCGCAGCAGATTTATGGGGATGTCGTCACGGAGGACATGGGCCAGGCAGAGCAGGCCGAGGCGCTGTATACCTATTTGACGGAGCACGTGCGCTATGACTTCCGGTACTATTCCGAGCCCGGCACCATGCCCTATGACGCCACCACCGCATATGGGGCCCTGCATGACAATTTGGCCATTTGCGGCGGATATGCCCAGGCATTTCAGTCCCTGCTCGCGCAGGCGGAGATCCCCTGTATCACCGTCAGCGGCAAGCTGGGCAGCGAGAACCACATGTGGAATTTGGTCCAAATCGATGGACAGTGGCTTTATTTTGACCCCACCAGCGACCGCGGCAGAGCGAACTACGGCTTTCTCTACTGCGGCGTGAACCAGGCAGGGCTGACCAACCATACATGGGACCAGGAATTGGCCCAGCTTATGGCAGAATCCCTGTTCCCATCCGAACTGTGACCGGCATACGGGCGAAAGAATACGCCAAAAAAACGCCGCAAGCAATCGCTCGCGGCGTTTTTTTGATTGTCCAGCCATTGCGCAAGGTGTTTGGCAGATTTCGTTGTTTCGCAGCTGACCCTTCATGCGGGATTGGGATGCATCGGATGGAGATTGCCACCGGAAGATTTGATATTGCCCGCGGATTCTGCTATAATAGAAAGCAGAAAGGGGGCGATCGGATGCTGAGAATCGCTTTGTGTGATGATGAACAGGAAAGCCGAGAGACACTGGCTTCCCTGCTTTCGGAATATTTTGGAACGGGCGCCAGCTTGAAGGTATATACAGACGCCCTGCCGCTGATTCAGCACATCCAGTGGGAGAAGGACCGCTATGACCTGTATCTCCTGGATGTGATCATGCCGCAGCTATCGGGCATCGAGCTTGGCAGAAAACTGCGCAGCATGGGCGTTTCCGCGCCCATCATTTACCTGACCTCCTCCCGGGACTATGCCGTTGAGTCTTACAGCGTCCAAGCATTCCATTATCTGGTAAAACCCATCCAAAAGGAGAAGTTGTTTTCTGTTTTGGCGCAGGCGGAACAAGCCATTGCGCAAACCAAGGCAACCTCCCTCCCCATTCACACTTCCGACGGCATCGTCGTGGTCAAAACCTCGGATATCCTATACGCAGAGCTGTATGCACGGTCCGTCCGATACCATCTGACGAACGGCGCCAGCATTGACAGCCAAAAGCTGCGCATATCCTTTCAAAAGGCGGTCAGTGAATTGCTGGACCTGCCGAGTTTTATCATGCTCGGTTCCAGCTTCCTAATCAACCTCCACCATGTGGAAATGATTGGAAAAAAAGACCTGCTGCTCACCAACCGAACATCGCTGCCGCTGCCCAAAGGAACCAAACAGGATGTGCTAAACCGTTGGATGGATTACTGGCTGGCGGACGAACCCCATCCGACACACGAATGCACATAAGGCGCACTTACTCCCCGAGTCAAGACCACCAGTAAACTGGTGGCTTGCACTGCCCCTATAAGGGGTTATTACCGGCTTAACCCCTCAAAAGGGGTACTGAATGATAGTATCGCATCACATGCACTGCCACCCGTAAACGGGTAAAAACTCGCTATTTTTTTACTTTGAAATAAATTTTCAAACCGTTTCTTCCATTTTGCGGCTAGCAAAAAAAAAAAAGCTTTTTATGGCAGCTCCGCTCTTTTTCTTCCGCCAGTAGAACTGGGGGATTATTTTCACTTCTGAAGAAAAAAAAAAAAAAAGAG
>CALYAO010000030.1 GCA_944393605.1 uncultured Clostridia bacterium | reverse complement strand
AAAACGAAAAAAATCATGCCATATTGAATGGATTCTGCATTGTCAATCGTATTGAGAGTGAAGTCAGAAATGACTATCCCAAATGATACGGAGGAATCGTGATGAAAAGAACACCCATTGGAATTTTGACGGCTTTGACGGTATTGACCCTTGGAACAACCAGTGTGCTTGCCGCTGGCCCTGGGTATGGACGAAATTGGACGGATACCAACGGAAACGGCATTTGTGATTTTGCTGAAAGCACCGGCCGTTATCTTGACGCAGACCAGGATGGGATCTGGGATCGCGCCCGCCAAGCTGGGTATTGCAAGCATTTCATAGATGCGGACGGCGACGGCATTTGTGACAACTACGGCGGGCAGGGAACGGGCCGGGGCAATGGCTGCCGAGGCGGCCGGATTCGATCGTAGGTGGCAATCTATAATGCGGAGCGAGCAAGAGGTAAATCGAGCAATTGAACAATATGCTGATATGGTTCGGCGACTTTGCATGATACATCTCAAAAACGATGCGGATACCGAGGATATCTTTCAAACGGTATTCTTGAAATATGTCCTTCATACCGGTTCCTTTGAAACGGAAGAACACGAAAAAGCATGGTTGATTCGTGTGACCATCAACGCTTGTAAGGATTTGCTGAAAAGTGTTTTCTATCGCCGTACGGTATCCATGGATGAAATCCCAGCGCTGCCGGCGGAAATGCCGCCAGAGGAGAAAGACATATTGGAAGCCGTATTGTCCCTTCCACAAAAATACAAGGATGTCGTGTATCTGCACTTCTATGAAGCGTATACCGCCCCACAGATCAGCCGGCTCTTAAAGAAAAATGTGAACACCGTTTATACGCTTCTAACCCGCTCCAAGCAGTTGCTCCGGGAAAAGCTGGGAGGTGACGGGTATGAATGATCGGCTAAAGCAGGCATTTCACAACATTCGCGCAGAGGAAGCATTGAAAAACCGTACCAAGGCCTTCCTCTATCACAAAACAAACGGATATACGAAGAAAAGGACAGTTCCATATCACCGCCTCATTCCCGCCATTGCGTGTTTTCTATTGGTGATGTTCGGCGGGTACTGGCTCTATTTCACCCCGACGGTTGCCATCAGCATTGATGTCAATCCATCCATCGAATTGGGCGTGAATCGGTTTGACCGGGTCATTTCCGTTCAGGGGTACAATGCGGACGGACAAACATTGGCAGATTCGTTGGACATCAAATATCAGAGCTATACCGAAGCAGTCAATCAAATTTTGTCAAACGAAGCGGTGACAGCTTTGCTGGCAGACAACGAGGTCATGACCATTGGTGTCATCGGGTCCAATGATGCGCAGTCTGCCAAGATCCTGTCAGAGATCCAGTCATGCACGGCGGGGGAAGCCAACACATACTGTTACTATGCAGACTCCGACGAAGTGAAAAAGGCCCACGAAATGGGCCTCTCGTATGGAAAGTATCGGGCGTTTGTGGCATTGCAGGCGCTGGATCCCGCCATCACCGTTGCGGAAATACAGGATATGACGATGCGCGAAATCCGCGATCTCATGGACAGCTTGTCCGGCCAGCCCGATACCGAAACAGGTGGCAATCATGGATTTGGCCGCGGGCAAGGACATCGGCGCGGTGCAGAGCGATAAAACGGTCACCGGCCCGGCGCCGTCCATGGGCAGGCAGGAAAATCCGCCCTTTTCATCCTTTGCCATGTTGAGAGAAAAAGTCAAATTGGCAAAAAGGCCAATGGTGAATCGCAGGAGATTCCACCATTTGGTTGGCATCCTGCACGCGCTACCCCCTTTGCCTCATATTTCGAAAGGCTATTCAAAACTGTATCATTTGTAACACATGACCAACACGCTTATTTGGGTCCATTCCCGAATAAGCGTGTTTTTTGTTCCAACCTTTTGGTTTAGACAGATCAACCAACGGATCCTTCTGTTTCCGCTGTGTCTATGCTACAATACAATCAAAGAAAGCGAGGGAGCTCACATGAATAACTTTATCTTCGAAAACAGCACAAAGGTATTTTTTGGAAAAGGATGCGTCAAGGAGTTTCTTGCAGGAACGTTAAAAGAATATGGCAGAAGCGTCATGCTTGCCTACGGCGGCAATGCCATCAAGAACAACGGTGTCTATGACGAGGTCAAAGCCATTCTCATGGACGAAGGCAAAACTGTCATTGAGTTCTCCGGGATCATGTCCAACCCCACCTACAACAAAGTCATGGAGGGCGCGGCGCTTGCAAGAGAAAACCACGTTGACGTCATTTTAGCCGTCGGCGGCGGCTCGGTCATGGACTGCTGCAAGGCGGTGTCGCTGGCTGCGGCATATGACGGCGACATCTGGCGCGATTATTGGGAAAAAAACGGCATCATTGATTTTGAGCCCCTTCCGCTCGGCGTGATTGTAACCGTGACCGGAACGGGCAGCGAGTGCAACGGCGGCGCGGTGATCACCAACGAGGAAAAGAAAGTGAAAACCGGCCGGGACTACCCGAAATGCAATCCGAAGTTTGCGCTGATGGACCCGGAATACACGTTCAGCGTTCCCAAAAAGCAGACCGCGTCGGGCGGGTTTGATATTCTTTCACATATCATGGAAACCTATTTTAGTAAGACCGACGACGACAATATCTCGGACGACATCTCCGAAGCGCTGATGCGAAGCGTCATCCGGAACCTTCCCGCCGCACTGGAAAACCCGCAGGATTACACCGCAAGAAGCAACCTGATGTGGGCGGCGACCATGGCGGAAAACCGCATCATCAAGCTGGGCAAGGCATGTGACTTTCAGGCACATCAAATCGAGCATCAGCTCGGCGCCTATACCAACTGCAACCACGGCTGCGGCCTTGCGGTCATCCATCCCGCCTATTACCGGTATATCTATCAGGACGGCTTGGATAAATTCGTGCGGTTTGCGGTGCATGTCTGGGGGATTCCTTCGGAGGGGAAAAGCGCGGACGAAGTCGCCTTGGAAGGCATTCGGGCGCTGGAGAACTTTATTAAGGCAATCGGACTTCCCTCAACGCTTCGCGAATTGGGCGTGACTGATGCAGACATCCTGCCCGAGATTGCGGCGTCCTGCAACATTGCGCCGGGCAGCTATGGGAATATGACAAAAGAAGCCATTTTAGAGATCTTAAATCTGTGTTTATGAGGAGGAACGTATCATGGAATTTGCAACACTGACCAATGGAATCAAGATGCCGCTGGAAGGCTTTGGTGTCTTTCAGGTGCCCGACCCCGCACAGTGCGAGCAGGCGGTGCTGGATGCGATCGCGAGCGGCTATCGCTTGATTGACACAGCGGCGGCCTACATGAATGAGCAGGCTGTGGGCGCCGCCATCCAAAAGTGCGGCGTGCCCCGCGAGGAGCTGTTCATCACCACCAAGCTGTGGGTCCAAGACGCAAGCTATGAGGGAGCCAAGGCGGCCATTGAAACCTCTCTGCAGAACCTGGGGCTGGACTATATCGACCTGTATCTGATCCATCAGCCCATGGGCGACTATATCGGCGCATACCGCGCGATGGAAGAAGCATACAAGGTCGGCTACTTAAAAGCCATTGGCGTATGCAATTTCTATCCGGAGCGCCTTGCGGACTTCTGCGAAACGGTGGAAATCACGCCGATGGTCAACCAGGTCGAGCTGCACCCCTTCTTCCAGCAGCAAAAGGCGCTGGATCTCATGGCGGAATACGGTGTTGTCCCCGAAGCATGGGGTCCCTTTGCAGAGGGCAAGCATGGCATCTTCACCCATCCCGTTTTGCGCAAAATCGGTGAGCAATACGGAAAAAGCGCAGCGCAGGTGGCGCTCCGCTGGAACGTGCAGCGCGGCGTTGTGGTCATCCCCAAGTCGGTGCACAAGGAGCGCATGGAACAGAACATGGACATTTGGGATTTTGCGCTGAGCGATGCGGATATGGCCGAAATCGCGGCGCTTGACATGGGGCACAGCGAGATCGTCAATCACTATGATCCCGCATTTGTGAAAATGCTGCATGGCATGAAAATACACGACTAATATTTACATTACAAAAAGAAAGGAAGAGACATCATGAAAAAAGAATGGTATCCGTCGCGCTCGCCGCGGCACTCACCGCATCGCTGTCGCTGGCAAGCGTGAGCGTGCTGGCAGACTCCGAAACACGCGCGGAGGCACTTGTCTCCATCATTCAGGCCATTGGCCGGGAGGACGAGGCGCTCTCCGAAACCGCACAGCATCCGTTTACCGACATCCCGGATTGGGCGGACCGGTACGCAGCGTATGCGTATCAAAACGGCATTATCACCGGCGTGAGCGATAATCGGTTTGAGCCAGACCGGGCGGTCACAGCGGACGAATATTCGGCCATGCTGGAGCGCGCAAAGGGGCTGGCAGACACCGATGCGCCGTCCGTCAGCGACGACATGCTGCAGATCGCTGAACAAGGCATGTTCTCTTCGGGCGGCACCGTGACAGAGCCGGTTGCGGGCGAATTTGATGAAACCACCAACTGGCTGGACGCCACCCGTGCCGGCAACACCGCGCATGTCGACCATGCCAACGTATTGTATCAGATTCCCGAAAATGAAACGGGTCTGCCCATGGTATTTCTCCATGGCTACGGGCAGTCGCGCATGGGCTGGATGACAACGCCCGACGGCAGAGAGGGCTGGTCCACCTCCTTCCTGAAAAAGGGGCACAGCGTCTTTCTGGTAGATCAGCCGCGCAGAGGGGAAGCAGGCTCCACCACCGCTATGACAAACGACAACATTGACACCTGGTCGGAAGAATCCAAAGAATATATGCCCGGCGACCAGGCATGGTATACCCATTTCCGCATCGGACGGGTTGCGCCCGAACGGTATGAAGGCTCGCAGTTCCCCGAGGGCGAGGAAGTGCAGAACCAGTTTTTCCGTCAGATGACCCCCAACACCGGCAGCTTTGACCAGGCTGTGGCTGCGGCGGCCATGGATGAGGTCATGCAGGATGTATATGATATGACGGGCAAAAAGAGCATCTATGTCACGCACTCCCAGGGCGGCAGAGTCGGTTGGGATGTTGACACCGAAAACGTGGCGGCCATCGTCGCCATTGAGCCGGGCGGCACGCCGGAAATCGATTCGGAGCAGTACAATAAATTCCTGGAAGCGGATATCCCGATTGTGATCTATTTCGGCGACTACATCGACAACGGTCCGGCGGATATCCAGTCCACGGAATTCTGGAAGACCATTCGGGATACGGCGGTTGCGTTTGCCGAGAGCTATAACGCCGACGGCGGCAACTGCACGGTGGTCAATCTTCCCGACGTTGGCATCACCGGCAACTCCCACTTTATGTTCCAGGAATCGAACAGCGAAGAAATCGCACAGCACGTTGAAAACTGGATTCAGGAGAATGTGCAGTAGAGAGGGGAAACACGGATGAAGGTCGCATTGGTAAATGGCAGCCCGCACAAAAACGGATGCACCTATACGGCGCTTTGCGAGGTTGCAAAGACACTGCATGAGGCAGGCATCGAGACAGAGCTGTTCTGGATTGGCACCAAGGCGCTGTCCGGCTGTATTGCGTGCAAGGCTTGCACAAACACGGGCAGATGCGTGTTTGAGGACGCTGTGAATGCGTTTCGTGAAATCGCAACGGGCTGTGATGGATTTGTGTTTGGTTCCCCCGTACATTACGCAGGCATGAGCGCGGCCATGAAATCGTTCATGGACAGGTTGTTTTATTCGGATGCCCATGGCAATGCAAATAGCACGTTTTATATGAAACCCGCGGCGTGCGTCCTCTCTGCGCGCCGCGCGGGAACGACCGCCGCCTTTGACCAGATGAACAAATACTTCACGATTCAGGAAATGCCGGTTGTTTCATCACGCTATTGGAATATGGTGCACGGGGCGAACGCGGAAGACGTGCTGCAGGACCAAGAAGGCCTTTATACCATGCGTGTGCTCGGGCGCAATATGGCGTTCCTGCTGCAGTGCATCCAGGCCGGACGGGAAAGCGGCGTTCCGCTCCCGCAAAAGGAGACGCCTGTACGGACCAATTTTGTAAGATAACCAAAGGGGGTGTGCGGCATGAAAAGGCTGATTGCAGGTATGGTCGTTTGCATTCTTGCCGCCCTGTTGCCCTCTGCCTGTGCGGCGGAGCCAACCCTTCGCATTGCAGAAGAAACATGGCAGAATGACACAGTCACCTATACCGTTACGTCAAGCGAGCCGCTTTCGGGGATGCTGATCTGTGCCGTCTATGACGTCAACGGGGCGCTTCAAGGTGTGGCAGTCGAAAAAAGCGAGGACGCACAGGCCGAGTGGACAGTGGACGTAACGACCGATCTGGAAAGAGGCAAAAGCAAGATGTTTTTCTGGAATGCAACAAGCGGAACACCGTCTTGGATCAACGGCAACACGTCGGATTGGGATCACAATCAGCAGACTGCAAGCTACGAACATATCACCGTCCAATCCACCATTGGAGAATTGTTGCATCACCCCGCTTTTGCAGGATTTGCAAAACATATTTTGCCATGGGACGGACGATCCTATGACGAAAACATGCCGCTTTCCCAGATGGCACGGCTCATGCCCTACCACAGCCATGTGAACCCCCAGAATTCCGTTGACGCGCTCAATCGGCTGATTGACGATGTCAACAGCGGCAAACAGGTGTTTTATGATTTCTATACCGAGGAAGAAAAGGCGCAAGATCCCTCCAAAGAGGACACCGGGCTGTTCTTCTACCGGGGCGAGGCGGGCGCGCCTTTTGCCGTGCAGTGCGCGGGTGGCGGCTTTTCCCATGTGGGCTCCCTCCACGAGAGCATGCCGCATTGCATGGCGGTCAATGCGCATGGCTACAACGCCTTTGCGATCAAGTACCGCGTCGGCAGTGAACAGGAGGCCGCCGAGGATCTAGCGGCGGCAATATCCTTCATTCTCGAGAATGCGGATGTGCTGGAGGTCAGCAGGGAGGACTATTCCGTTTGGGGCGGCAGCGCCGGCGCCAGAATGGCAGCGGATATCGGCTCGTATGGTACGGCATATTGGGGCGCAGCCACGGATTCGCGTCCGGCTGCTGTGATCATGCTCTATACCGGCCGCTCGGATTATACACCGGATGATCCGCCCACATTTGTGGGGGTCGGCGAAGACGATGGCATTGCCAATCCGAATACCATGAAACGACGGGCAGACGCATTGGCAGCTTTGGGCATTGACACAGAATTTCACCTGTATCCCAATCTTGGGCACGGATTCGGGCTCGGCCTTGGCACCAGCGCCGAGGGCTGGGTGGACGATGCGGTGGCATTTTGCGAAAAACACATAAAGTGAGGAATGACAAATGAGCAAAAACGTTTTGGTATTATCAGGAAGCCCCCGAAAGGGCGGCAATTCGGACCTACTATGTGATGCATTTGCGCGCGGCGCAGCGGAAAGCGGAAATGCGGTTGAAAAGGTGTTTATCCGGGATCAAAAAATCGGCTATTGCACGGCCTGTTACCACTGCCGGGATACCGGCAAGGGCTGTGCCATCAAAGACGATATGGCAGACATCCTAGAGAAGATGATGGCAGCAGATGTCATTGTCATGGCAAGCCCCGTCTATTTCTATGCCATCGACGCACAGATGAAAACCGTCATCGACCGGACGGTCGCAAAGTGGCGAGACATCAAAAACAAAGAATTTTATTACATTATGACAGCGGCAGAGAACGACAGGGCCGCCATGGCATGTACACTGGAATGCTTCCGGGGATTCGCCGCCTGCCTCGATGGATCCCGTGAAATGGGCGTCATTTATGGAACGGGGGTTTACGAGGCCGGGGCCATCCAGAACTCGCCTGTGATGCAGGAAGCGTATCAAATGGGAATCGCTGTGTAGGAGGAATGCAGAAATGAAAAAGATACTGCCCATTTTTTTGACACTGCTCTTTACCATGTCGCTGGTAACCGGCTGCCTTGCTGCGGAAAGCAGCGAGCCGGCTTTTACCCTTACCATGCAGATTGGCAATCCAATGATGACGGTCAACGGAACGGAGAGCGAAATTGATCCCGGGCGCGGCACCGTGCCCGTCCTTCAGGATGGCAGAACCTTGGTTCCCATCCGTGCGATCATCGAAGCCATGGGCGGCAGCGTAAACTGGGATGAAGAAACGCAGACAGCGCTTTTGGAATTGGGCGGCGATATCATTACGCTGACCCTTGGAAGCCAAACGGCATTTTTCAACGAAGAGGCACATACCCTGGATGTCGCACCCGTTTCCATCCATGACCGGACCATGCTGCCCATCCGCTTTATCGCAGAAAGTTTCCAGTTTGATGTTGGCTGGGAGGAGCGAACCGGGACGGTCACGATCACAAAACAAATGGATTCTGCACCTGTTGAAACGCCGGCGCCAACGGACGAACCCGAGCAAGGCAAGACATTGGTCGTATACTACTCCGCAACGGGCAACACCGAGGCAGTCGCAAACCATATTGCTACAGCGGCAAACGCGGATGTGTTTGAGATCCAGCCGGCAGAGCCCTATACAGACGCGGATCTCAACTGGACGGATGAAAACAGCCGCGTTGTCCATGAGTATGAGAATCCGGAGGAGCGGGACGTGGCGCTTGTTTCAACAACGGTGCCAAGCTGGGAATCCTATGACACCGTGTTCATCGGCTACCCCATCTGGTGGGGCATTGCGGCTTGGCCGGTGGACGGATTTGTGGCGGCCAATGACTTTACGGGCAAAACCGTCATCCCCTTCGCGACTTCGGCCAGCTCGGGCCTGGGAGAAAGCGGAACCCTGCTTGCTGAGACAGCGGGCACCGGGAACTGGACCGATGGCATGCGGTTCCGGTCAAGCGCATCCGCAGAGGATGTTCGTGCATGGGTAGACGATCTGGGACTATAACTGCGCGACAGATATAAAGAACACCCCCGGCGTTTCATAGATGCCGGGGGTGTTCTTTATCCTAAAACAATCGTGATATAAAAGCCGCAGGATATCGCCGCGATTGCCAATGCCCGTAACGCTTCCGATCTGCTCAACGCTTCGTATGAGCACGTGCTGTATCCTTCTCTATAAAGGCACAGGCGGCGCATGCGCTTCTTAACTGACAATCCTGCCGCTATTCCGCCAGATACCACTCTTCCAAATTGGAGAACACCGACCCCGCCGTGGGCTGGATATCCCCTTTGATGTGTTCCCCAAAGAGCAGCGCGCCATTTGCAAAATAGACCCCAATGAGGGGCAGATACTCCGCCAGGTATTCCTCCACCTGCGCATACACCGACGGCAGCGCATCGCTTGCACTGCTGCGCAGTGCGCCATACACGGCGTTCCATCCATCATCCGCCATGGGCAGATAGGGTTCCAAAACCGAGAGGTCCATATTATACGGCAAGGCAATCTCTCCCAAAAACAGGTCATAATCTCCCGACGCGATCCTCGCACGATAGGTCTCCATATCCTCCATCTGCAAGGTGGACCGGATGCCCGCCTGGGTCAGGCTTTCGCTGATCATACTGGCGGCCTTCACCCGCCCCGCGTTCTCCTGGTTCACCAGCACATTAGCCTCAAAAGTATCCGTCTCCTCCCCGCGCGTCCGCCGGAACGCATTGTCCTGCATGCGCCAACCGTCCTCCTCAATCAGCTGCTTGGCGCGGTTAAAATCGTATTCATAATAGGGGAGGTCCATACGAAACAGATAGGATGCCGGATGGATCGGGATGGTGCTCTCTACGGCGCGCCCACCCACCGCATCCTGCACGATGCGGGTGCGGTCCACCAGGCAGGACATGGCTTGTCTTGCGCCCGGCGTCATAAACTGTGCTCGGGCGGGGTTCACGCCCAAAAAGCACAGCGTTCGGCCCGGATATTCCTTGCGCTGCAGGTTGCGCTTGGGGGCATATTCCCTGAGGTCAATGACATCGCTGGAGAGCACATCAATCTCCATATTTTCAAACGCATAGATGGCAGTTTGTTTGTCGGGCAGGATCTGAATGGTCACAGTATCGATGTATGGCCGGCTGCCAAACGCCCACTCAGGGTTGGCCGCCAGGGTGAGAGACCGGTTTTCCTGCTGACTTTGGAGCTGAAACATGCCCGTTCCAATACAGTCAAACGGCTCGAGCGTCTTTCGCTCGTCCGCCTGCGCATCCCCCGTGTTTCGGGTATCGGGCAGATAGGAGGATCTTTTCACAATGGGAAAATCCAGCATGGCCGGGAAATTGGAATCGGGCTGATTTAAAGTCACCATCAGTGTGTTGCCCGATGCCCGATAGGATGCCACATTGTCAAACCGGCTGCGGTATACGCCTTCTCCCGTTGCAACCAACCTGCAGGAATATTCCACATCCTGCGCGGTCAGGCGAGTGCCATCATGAAAGTACACATCCGAACGGATTTGGAAGGTATAGCTCTTGCCGTCTCCGCTGGAAGAATAGGATTCACACAGTCGATTGGTGAGGGAAAAATCGCTGTTCACGCGGAAAAGCCCGTCAAATAGAATGCCCAGCACCTGTGCGTTAAACGCATTCTTGGTGAGCAGCGGGTTCAAGGAATCCACGCCATAGATACCCAGATTCAGGTTCCCGCCCGCCTTGGGCGTCCCTTCCTCCTGCTGGTATTCCACAACCTCGGGCTCCGTCGGGGGAATCAGGTCCTCCGGCGTACTGCTGCACCCGCTCAGCACAAAAATCATGCACAACAACATTCCAATCAATCGCCGCAAGGACCACACCCCCTTTTTTTTGATATCATCTGCTTTACGGTTCCCATGCAGGCAGCGCCGGCGGGCAGCACGCGGGACAGGGCCGCAGGCCTATCATCTGCGCCAATTCGACCAAAATCTGCTCCTGTTCCCCCGCAAAAGCGGCGCAATCTGCCCGATGGTAATATACATTGCTCATCCCTTCTGCATTCTTTACCAGATAAATCGCTTCCCCCTCCAGCAGCAATGTGCCGGTTTGGGAAGCGGGCTGGGGCGCTTGCATGCTGCCCAATGAAACCAGAAGGCCCATCAGTGTCCCCCATACTGCCAGCTGCATCCCGACCGCTCCTTTCCTTCCCGCACTTACTGCGCGGCTGGTTCGATGTAGGGCGGATTGCACACGGGGCACTGCCGCAGACCAATCATCTGAATGAGCTCCATGGAGACCCGCTTGACCTGCAACCCCTCCAGCTCGGTACAGTCCTTCAAGTGATAAAACACGTTTCCGTCCGTTCCGTCAGTACCCATGTACAGCTCCTCGCCATCCACCGTCAGAGTCCCCGTTTCGCGCTCTGTCCCCGATGCGGAAGCGGACGGCGAAGCCGCCGAACTGCTCGCCGCAGGGCTTGCAGATGCACGCGCAGACGCGCTTGCCGCGCCGCTTGCGGACGGCGATGCCCCGCCGTCCTCTCCGCCGCTGCACGCAGCCATCCCCAGCGCACACACCACCGCCATCGCCACACACAAAAACCGTTTCATCCCAGCTTCCCTCCTACTCCTCGTCCTCATCATAATCGGTATAGGTGCTTTCCACGTGCGCCTGCTTGTAAAATGCCCCTTTCTCGAGGTCATGCAAAGTTGCGCTCCCATCTTTTTCCAGTCGTGCGACAACGCCAATGCCACGTGCCTTCGCATAGGCCGTCGCGTCCTCATAGCTGCCCCCGCCCAGATACTGCTCCACCGACAAATCCTGGGCACGCAGCGCCGCGATGGCGGCATAATCCGCCGCCGGGTCACCACATCCATAGGCCAGCACATCGGGCACGCAGGAGGCCGGAATGCCCCCCTGCCGGGACAACGCGGTCACCAGCCGGTCGGTATCAATCCCCAGCCCAACGGCTGGGATGGCGGCGCCAAACCCCGCTGCAAGCGCGTCATACCGGCCGCCGCCGCAGATGGCAAAGCCCATCCCATGGGTGAAGCCTTTGCAGGTGATACCCGTGTAATAATCCAGCTCCCCGACCTGGGACAGGTCGATGGAGATGACATCGCCAAAGCCATATGCCACCAGCAGATCGTATACCTCCTGCAGGTAAGACAGCGCATCCTGCGCCTCTTGGTCCAGCAGCGTACGGTCAATTTGGCGCAGCACCTCCGGGCCGCCAAAGTAGGATGGCAGCTCGGTGATGAGCTGTTTGAGACGGTCGGGAACATCCTTGTCCCGCAGCCACTCGGCCGCCGCCAGCGCATCCTTGCGGTCAATGTACCGCCGGAGGGGCTCACATGCCTCCCCTTCCAGCCCGCACTGGGCCAAAATGCTCCGGAAGAACGCCGTCTGGCCCAGCTCCACTTGGAACTCGGTGAGGCCCGCCGCCCGCAGGGCCTCGATCCCGCACGCGACCACCTCCGCATCCGCCAGCGCGCCCTCGGCGCCATACAGCTCCACGCCCGCCTGGGTGAATTCATGCTGCCCCTTGCCATACCGAAACACCTTGCCGCTGTAATACAGCCGCTGGGGCAATTGATCCCCCAGTTTGGTCGCCATAATGCGGGCGATGGGCGTGGTGATGTCGGGGCGGAGCACCAGGATGCGGCCCTCTTTGTCAAAAAACTTGAACATGGTCTCCTCGGGGATGCGACTGTCCTCAAAGGAGTCATAAAACTGGAGCACGGGCGTCTCCACCGCGCGGTAGGAAAACCGCCGGAATACGGACAACACCCGCTCCTCTACCTCATATTTTGTGGCGCATGCCGCGGGGAGGATATCCCCCGTGCCATCCACCGTATGCAGCTTCCATTTTTTCAATGCCTCTCGCTCCTTCCCTTGGGGACGGTTCCCCAATCCCGCAAAGGGATCTATGCACCATGCCACACGCGCGGCGGCACAGGACCATCAGTGCGCGCGGGTCGCGATCTCATAGGAGATATCCTTCACAAAATCCGCAAGCGCCACAGCGCCCTTGTCGCCTTCCGCCCGGGACCGCACGGCCACCTTGCCCGCATCCCGCTCCGCTTCCCCGACGACCAGCATATAGGGAATCTTTTCCATCTGTGCTTCGCGGATTTTGTATCCAATCTTTTCGTTGCGCGCATCCACTTCCACGCGCACGCCCGCGTCCGCCAGCGTTTTTTGGACGCTTTCAGCGTATTCCACAAAGGCCTCCGAAATGGGCAGGACCCGAACCTGAACCGGCGCCATCCACGTTGGCAACGCGCCCGCATACTTCTCCAGCAGCATGGCCAGCGTCCGCTCATAGCAGCCAATGGAAGAGCGGTGAATGATATAGGGCCGCTTCTTCTGATTGTCCTTGTCCACATAGGTCATGTCCAGCCGCTCCGCCAGCGCAAAGTCGATCTGAACGGTGATCAGCGTGTCCTCCTTGCCGTAGACATTCTTGGTCTGGATGTCCAGCTTGGGCCCGTAGAATGCGGCCTCCCCTTCGGCCTCCACATACTCGATGCCCAGCCGATCCAGCATGGCGCGCATCTGCGCCTGGGTTGCCTCCCATGCCTCGGGCTGGTCAATATACTTCTCCCGGTTGTTGGGATCCCACTTGGAGAACCGATAGGACACATCCTCCTCGATGCCCAGCGTGTGCATCATGTAGTCCACCAGGTCGATGACGCCGCGGAACTCCTCCTCCAGCTGCTCGGGAGTACACACCAAGTGCCCCTCCGACAGCGTAAACTGCCGGACGCGCGTCAGCCCGTGCATCTCGCCCGAGGCCTCGTTGCGGAACAGGATGGAAGTCTCACCGTACCGCAGGGGCAGGTCGCGGTAGCTATGCGGCCGCGCCTTATAGATCATAAACTGGAAGGGGCAGGTCATGGGACGCAGCGCATACACCTCGTCGTCCTTCTCCTCGTCCCCCAGCACAAACATGCCTTCTTTGTAGTGATCCCAGTGACCCGACAGCTTGTAGAGGTCGCTTTTTGCCATATAGGGCGTCTTGGTGAGCAGGTAGCCCCGTCTCTCCTCCTCGTCCTCCACGAACCGCTGGAGCACCTGAATCACCTTGGCGCCCTTGGGCATGAGCAGGGGCAGACCCTGGCCCACCACGTCCGCCGTGGTAAAATATTCCAGTTCGCGCCCAATCTTATTGTGATCCCGGCTTCTGGCCTCTGCGACCGCCGCCAGATGCGCTTCCAACTCACTCTTCTTGGGGAATGCCGTCCCGTAGATGCGCTGGAGCATCTTGTTCTTCTCATCCCCGCGCCAATATGCGCCCGCCGTATGCGTGAGCGCCATGGCCTTTAATTTCCCCGTGCTCATCAGGTGCGGGCCTGCGCACAGGTCCACAAAGTCCCCCTGCCGGTAGAAGGAGATCTCCTCCCCCTCGGGCAGGTCGGAGATGAGCTCATATTTGTAAGTCTCACCGGCATCCTCAGCCCACTTTAATGCCTCCGCACGGGGCAGCGTATACCGCTCAATGGGCAGGTCCTCTTTGACAATCTTCTTCATCTCTGCCAAGATGGCCTCCAGCGTCTCCGCCGTAAAGGAAACCTCGCTGTCAAAGTCATAGTAAAACCCGCTGTCAATGGCAGGGCCAATGGCGAGCTTGGTATCGGGGTACAGCCGTTTGACCGCCTGCGCCAGCACATGGGATGCCGTATGCCGGAAGGCCGCCTGGCCCGCCGGGGTATCAAACGTCAGAATGTTTACCTGCGCATCATGGTCCAGCACATACCGAAGGTCCACCACGCCGCCGTCCACCTCTGCCGCGCATGCGACGCGCGCGAGGCCTTCGCTGATGTCCTTTGCAATATCATAGAGAGACAGCGCGCCCGTATATTCCTTGGCGCTGCCATCCTTTAACGTGATCTTCATGTCCGATTCCTCCTATATTCTCCGAGCTGCCAAAAGGCCGTCCTATACCCGGACGCCGCCCACCAGCTCAGCCACATCCGAAATTCCATTGTTTTCCATATACGAAACCAATTCCCGCTTGATGTCGAGGCATGCCGTAGGATTCATAAAGTTTGCCGTTCCCACCGCGACCGCACTCGCACCCGCCAGCATCATTTCCACCGCGTCATCGCCGCAGGTCACGCCGCCCATGCCAATGATGGGAAGCGATACTGCGTTTGCGACCTGATACACCATCCGCACCGCAATGGGCTTCACCGCCGGGCCCGACATCCCGCCCACAATATTGGCCAGGATGGGCCGCCGCGTTTTCACGTCGATGGCCATGCCCAACAGCGTATTGATGAGAGAAAGTGCATCTGCGCCGCCTGCCTCCGCCGCCCGCGCCATTTCAGTGATATCCGTGACGTTGGGGGACAGCTTCACGATGAGCGGCTTGGTAGTTCGCGCCCTCACCGCCTTGGTGATGGTCTCCACCATCCGCCGGTCCGTCCCGAAGGCGACGCCGCCCTCTTTGACGTTGGGACAGGAGATGTTCATCTCCAGCATGTCCACATCCGTCCCGTCCAGCTTTTCGGCCATCGCACAGTAGTCCTCAATGGTGCTGCCTGCGATGTTGGCAATCACCTTGCAGCGGTATTTCTTGAGCTCGGGGAGCTCATAATCAATAAACAGATCCACGCCGGGGTTCTGCAGGCCAACGCTGTTTAGGATGCCCGCATAGGTCTCCGCGATGCGCGGAGAGGGGTTGCCCGCACGGGGCTCCAGCGTCAGACCCTTTACGGCGATGGCGCCAATTTCATTCAGATCCAGATATTCACCATACTCCCGCCCAAAGCCAAAGGTGCCCGAAGCGGTCACGATGGGGTTTGCAAGGGTCACCCCCGCAATGGTTACCGATAGATTCATGCCGTCCCTTCCTTTCCGCCTCACAGCACCAGATCGTCCGCCCAAAATACAGGCCCGTTTTTACAGACGCGCTTGTGCTTCCAGGTGCCTTCCCCTTTGGTCTCACACGTACAGGTCAGGCATGCGCCGATGCCGCATCCCATGCGCTGTTCCATGGAAATTTGGCACTTTACGCCGTAGCGCTCCGACAGCTCTTTTACGACCTTCAGCATGGGCAGCGGGCCGCAGGTATAGATCACATCCACCTGCCCGGCCTTGAGCGCCATCTCAAGCGGCGCCGTCGCCAGGCATTTGTACCCATAGCTGCCGTCATCGGTGCAGATCGCAAGCTGGGGATCTTCCGCCGCAAATTCCTGTTCCAGCGTCACCAGCTCCTTGGTGCGAAAGCCCAAAAACACCCGCGGGTTTTCCAGCTGTTTGGCCAGCATGAGGAGCGGATAGGTTCCCAGCCCGCCGCCAATCACAGCAGGATTGTGAAACCGTTCGTTGTCCACCAAAAATCCCGTCCCCAGCGGGCCCAGGATGTCCAGCTCCCCTTCCTGCTTTGCGAGCGCCGCGGTCCCCTTCCCCTTGATCTGAAATAGGAAGCGCAGGGTGTCCCCCTCGGTATCACAAATGCTGATGGGCCGACGGAGCGGCAGGGCAACGTCGTCCGAACATTTGACATGGATGAACTGCCCCGGCTTTGCCGCCGCAGACAGCGCCGCATTTTGCACCGTGAAGTCCATCACGCCGGGCGCGGCCTCCACCTTGCGGATGATTTTGCAGATATGTGCCTGTTCCATATGCTTGTCCCCTTTATTCACCAACAGATGCCATTTGGTTTCATTCATTTCATGGTTTGATTCCCATGGTTCGACCAAGGAGATGCATCCCCTCCGTCGCAGCAAGCCGCTAAAACGCATCCCGCCGTTCCAACAGCAGGATGCCCCATCGGCTGCCGTGCTTTTTTCCCCCGCACAGCGCTGGCCAAAGACCGCGCTTCGAAAAAGCTCCCATCACTTACATCATAGGTGCCCGCTGCACGCCCGCAGGTCTGCTTTTCCGATGCGCAAACATCGCCGTACACCACTTTGGCAATGGGTATCATGCGCTTGTGCCAGCTGCGTCACCGCTTGCTTGCATCACAGCCGCCCAATTCCAAAAATCCCCATCACAATACTTGCGGCAGGCCGCAGCAATCATAGTGCCTGCCCGTTTGCATTTTTCCCGGCAGTTGGTTTCGCTTTGCAATACAAATCGCCATTGTGAATTTCCACAAATTCCCTATTTCGACTTTGTGCACTCCCAACTGTCTATAACACAGTATCATTTATTATACCAGTTTTCCCTAAATATAGTCAATAGGCAATCGCACAAAACCACGCGAAAAAAACGCCCGGCGGGGCATCCCCACCGGGCAGCATGCTTTATTTTCCCACAGTCGCCTTGGCATACCGGCACACGGGCGCGATCCCGCATTCGCCGCACCTCGGCCGCCGCGCCACACACACCGCGCGTCCATGTTCCACCAGGCAGTGGCAAAATTCGTTGCCATAGTCAGGGGGCACGATCTTGCGCAGGTCCGCCTCCACCTTGGTGGGGTCATCGTTGTCCGTGAGTCCGATGAGCTTAGTGATGCGCTTGCAGTGCGTATCCACCACGATGGCGGGCTTGCCGTACACATCCCCCAGCGTCAGATTCGCGATCTTGCGCCCCACGCCGGGCAGCCGCAGCAGGTCCTCCATGGTGTCGGGCACCCGTCCGCCATACTCGTCTATCAGCATGCGGCACATGCCCTTGATGCTCTTGGCTTTGTTGCGGAAAAACCCCGTGGAACGGATGTCCTCCATCAGCTCCTCCAGGTCCGCATCCGCAAAGGCCTCCAGCGTTGGATACTTCACAAACAGGTCTTTTGTCACGATGTTCACCCGCGCATCGGTACACTGCGCCGCCAAAATGGTGGCAATCACAAGCTGATAGGGCTCCCGGTACTCCAGCGTACAGTCCGCATGTCCGTAGGTCTTTTCAAAGTAGCTGCGTATGAATGCGACTTTTTCCTTTTTTGTCATGACAAGCACCTCATATTTCTACAAAATTCTTGTTTTTTTATCATACCATATCTCGCTGTGGATTGCAAGAGGCCCCTCGAAAAAAGCCGCGCCATTGGCGCGGCTTTTACCAATCTGCCTTCCAAGCACCAGCCTGGCGTATGCCTACGCGGCTTCGCTGACGAACAGCATGCCAGCCGCTTTGCCCCTAGCACTGCGCACAGCGAATTACAGCACCAGCGTCCGCACCAGCGGCACCATAGAGGAAAGCGAATCCCACAGATAGAAGGTATACGTGTAGCCTTCCCCCGTTGCAAGGCCGGAGAACACAATCGCATCTGACATCCCATATGCCTCCGCCTCAATGGCAACATCGGGCTGCATGCGCAGATCCACCAACGCGCCCGAAGCATCGTGCACCGCCACGATGGGCGTCAGCGTGCGGCTGACGGCTTCCCCGGTGTTATTGATCACCCGCAGGGTGCCCGTGTCGTTCTCCCGGCTGCAGTAGAGGTCCCAGTCATTGTTTTCCACCGC
Source organism: uncultured Clostridia bacterium (assembly GCA_944393605.1). Classification (GTDB taxonomy): domain Bacteria; phylum Bacillota; class Clostridia; order UBA1381; family UBA9506; genus CALYAO01. The sequence goes on along the minus strand of CALYAO010000030.1, from coordinate 5,751 downwards.
AAAGGTCATGCGCGGCCCGCTGTCCGACAGCACCTCAATGCGGACGCCGCTGTCCGCACGCACGCCCTCTTGGGGACTCAGCCGGCTGTTTGCCACCGAAGCCACGGAAAAGGCATTGTACCGAGCCGGCCCCCGGAACCACAGCATATCGTGCAGCGCGTTCCACTTATGCGTAATCTCATCATCGGACGGATCGCTCTCGTAGGGCACAAACCCCTGCTGCATGAGCATCATGCCCTGCCCGTCGGTCTCATAATAGGAGTTGATTTCATTCTTACTCCGATGAGCAGCAATGACCGCCTCATCCACATGCCAAATGGCAAGGCCCGGATTGGTGACATACTGATATACCCCTCCGCCGATCATGCCAGCGTCAAACCCCGTTTTTTGGCGGTTTTCCACCAAAAAATACTCCCCCGTTTTTCCAGTCGGGATCTGGTATACCTCGTAGTCCCCCGTGTCAAAGGAGGCCGCCTCAAAGATGCCCGTCTGCCCTTGCCCCAGCACTGTTGGGGTCAGCCAGCCCAGCTGCATGCGGCACCACGGATCCAAATGGGTCGGGGTCGCGCCTGACTTTTCCCCCGGCACATAGCCCCAGCTCCCTGTCGCCATTAGACTGAGATGCCCCACATAAGGCTCCATATAGGCAAATTCCGCCTTTTGCCCATCTGCCGTGTTGTACAAATCGGGCAGCCCCAGCGTGTGCCCCAGCTCGTGACACAGGGTCCCAATCTCCTGCGCCGTGGAAACCGCTTTGTATGCCCCCGAAAGGCCATTGGGATAGTCCTCTTTGAACGTGCCCAGCCGTTCTCCCTGCATGATGTAATTGCCCTCTTGGCTGGCATCGTTATCGTTTTTGTTTAGCAGCCATATCCTGTCACAGTACACGGGGTTAGAACCCAAGTTCCATTGGTGCGCCCAGACAGCATAATTCTGTTCCCCGGCCGCAGCCTCATAGCCCGCCACCAGGTAGGAGATGACCAATTCATCGGAGGATAAATACCCATTCCCGTTGGTGTCATACGCCGCGAAATCCACATACGCATCCGCCGCCAACAGCGCATCCCGCGCGATTTGCCGAGTCAACCTGTTATTCTCAGCATCGCTCTGGCGTTCGGGCTGCGGATGGTCGTAGGAAAGCAAAACCGTCACAATGCCGTCATCCGCCCCCTGCGTATCCGCGGCAGGCTCAAAGGTGAAAGTCCCATTGGACATCTCGGTATAATATGTATGGATGGTTTTGCCGGTCGTTCCGAAAAATTTGTTGTACCAGAATGACGCGTCATACCGGCTGTCCAGCTTCATATCCGTAAATTCCACCAAAATGGTCAGTAGCGGGCGGTTTTCTAATGATACCTCCGCCTGCAAAGCAGGCGCCATCGCATCCTCCTCCACCTGCTCGAGGACAGGCATCGCGCTCATATGTAAGGCCCCGGCGGGACGGCCCGTCCCGCTGTCCGATGCCAGCGCGCTCGACCTGCGCCGGCCCGTCGTCTCATACACATAGTCCCCCGCATCATTTTGCGCAATCACATAGCCATCCTCGTCCGTCATGAAGTGAAAGCGTTCATCCCCCCGCACATAAACAGTGAGATCCGACCCATCCGGCTGGGTAACCGTAACCGGTTCGGGGCATGCGGGCACTGCCCCGGCCTGCACCGCGCTTCCCGCCAACACGCCGCAGACAACCAAGGCGGACAAGATCTGATTCCAACGCATAACAAACCTCCTACGATTCCATACTAATTATCATTATATCACTTGCCCAGACAGAAAGCAACAGATTTCGCCACCTCGAATCTTCCATTTTTTAACAATGCTGTCCTTGCATTGCCAAGCTGGATATGGTATAATGGGCGTATGAAAGGAGGGGCCGATATGGACCAGCAAGCGCAGCACATTCTGTCTGTTTTGGAGGACGCCGGATATGCGGCATACTGCGTGGGCGGCTGTGTGCGGGACACGCTTATGGGGCGGACACCAAGCGACTGGGACATCGCGACTGCTGCACGTCCCGAGGTTGTCAAATCTCTGTTTCCCCATACCGTGGATACCGGGCTCAAACACGGCACGGTCACAGTCCTTCTGGACCATCGGCCCTACGAAGTGACCACCTACCGGGTGGAGGGCGCATACCATGACAGCCGCCGGCCCGACAGCGTGCGGTTTGTAGACGACATCCAGGCAGATCTTGCGCGCCGGGATTTCACGGTCAATGCCATGGCAAGCAGCCCCACGCGGGGGCTGTGCGACCCGTTTGGCGGGCAGGCGGACATCGCCCGCCGCATCATCCGGTGTGTTGGAGACGCCAGGACCCGCTTTACGGAGGATGCCCTCCGCATGCTGCGCGCTGTCCGCTTTGCGGTCACGCTGGGCTTTACGCTGGAGGCCGATACCGCAGCCGCCATCTGCGCATGTGCGCCCCGGATCACACACATCTCTGCGGAGCGCATCCGGGAGGAGCTCAACAAGATCCTGCTTTCGGCAGATCCCAAAACCGGCCTTGTGCTGCTCCACCAAACCGGCCTGTTGGCACAGATCCTGCCCGAAGTGGAGGCCTGTGCCGGCGTCGCACAGCACATCAAATACCACCTATACGACGTCTTCACCCACACCTGTATCGTCGTGGCACATACACCTCCGACTCTGCCGCTCCGGTGGGCAGCGCTGCTGCATGACGTCGGAAAGCCGCCCTGCAAAATCACGGATGAGGACGGCGTGGACCACTTTTACGGCCATGCGGCCAAAAGCGTCCAAATGGCACGAGAGATCCTCACGCGGCTCCGCTTTGACAATGCCACCCGTGCGGCCGTCCTGACGCTGGTGGAACAGCACGATTGCCCCATTGTGGAGGAAAAACGCGCGGTAAAGCGCGCCATGCGACGGGTCGGAGAGGACTGGTTCTTGCCCCTGCTGGCACTCAAGCGCGCAGACTGCAGCGGCCAAAACCCCGCGCATACCGCTGAGCGGCCAGCGTATTATGACCGGCTGGAGGCCATGTATCATGCGATCATCGCGGATAACGAGGCGTTTTCCCTCCGGGACCTCGCCGTCAACGGCCATGATATGCAGGCGTTGGGCTTTTGCGGGAAGGAGATTGGCGCCGTGCTGGACTGGCTGCTTGCCGACGTGCTGGACCATCCGGAACACAACGACCGCGCCACCCTTCTCGCCCTTGCGGCAGCCTTTCGGGATAAAAATTAAAAAAATAGGCTTGACACGCCAGACAAAGACTGCTATAATAAATCATGTTGTTTATGCGGTCGTGGCGGAATCGGCAGACGCGCTAGCTTGAGGGGCTAGTGGGAGCAATCCTGTGCGGGTTCAAGTCCCGCCGTCCGCACCACGTCGGAGCAAAGTTCGCTTTGCTCCGACTTATTTTTTTGCAAAAATAAGTCATCCGCCCGCTTCCTTGCTCCTCCTCTTTCGTGAAAAGTCACGCTCAGTTCGCCCGCTCATTTGCATGCGCACTCGCGACGGCTCACAATCGCTACCAACTTTTCACGATATTGCGCTTCGGCGCGACCAAAATCCCCTGCCGCTACTGCATGTATGGGCTAGTCCTGTAAGAACACTCGCACCAAGCAGTATCACTGGGTTTGAGGGCTTTGGGATTTTTTCCCAAGGCCCTCATTTTTTTGTTTGTTCTAATGCTTGTTCTAATCAACCCCGTTCCCCTGCTTTTCATCGTATCATCTGCTCCAAATCATTGCTCATCTCCACCTTCGTTTGGTGCTGCACATACGTGTAAATATCTGCCGTCGTGCTGATGTTTGCATGTCCCAAATAGGAGCTGATTCGTTTGATGTCATGTCCGGCCTCCAACAGCAAACTTCCACAGGTATGTCGCAGGTCATGCAATCGGATTATGGGCAATCCATTTTGCTCTAACAACCGCCGGAATGTATGGGTCACATAATCAGGCTTGAAGGACCGCCCATCCGGCCAGCGGCATACAAAATCCCTTCCCTCTCTTGTGCAGCACGATGCTGAGACAACAGATTGGTTAACGCCTCTTGCTGTTCTTCCCACTTCTCTTTGGCAAACTGGATAGCCGGGTGGCTGTCCTCCTCTCCAAACCCACGTACCAGCTCTGCCATTTGATGCGCCTGACTCCGTTTTAGCCCGACGGCATCTATCTGTACACGCAAATCCGCAGTGTCCGCAGCACTCGCACAGGACACTGTGATTGCCGCCGTGACACACAAAACAACCATTGCTTGCATGCATTTTCTGATAGTATCGCTCCTTTCCTGTTTACCGCTCGGCATGTTACCTGGATATTGCACGTTAGCATATCCAGCTATTACAATACCGTCTCATAAAATTTCTTTCCTCCTACAGCTTGAATGCGCCGGCAGCCCACTGGATAACCGCTTGCTGAAGGTCGTCAAGCGACCCGTCGTTGTCGATACAGGCGTCTGGGATGGCATCGTCCAGCGCCGTTTCAGACGGGTGTATCTGCTGCTGTGCCGTTAGTGGACCGACAAACCCATGCCGAACCACGCGAAGGTGCAGGGTGTCAAGTCCTATCTCCCGCAGGTAGTCCACCTCATTGGGAAATCTGCAGTCGGGAATCAATACATAGTCCCACTGCCCCTTAAACAAGGTCAGCATATCCCCCACGAACCGAACCCAGAAGTTCTCAAGTGTCCCGCGTGTTTGACGAGGGCACAGCGTTGTTTGCGCATACCAAAGCGCAGGGGCTGGAGGGCGTCGTCGCCAAGCGCCGGGACAGCCTGTACTACCCCGGCAAGCGGACGGCAGACTGGGTGAAGATCAAGAACCTGCAAGATGAGGACTTTGTGGTGTGCGGATATCTCCTCAAGGACAACCACATGGTGAGCGTGGTGCTGGGGCAGTATGACGCGGGGCGGCTGGTGTATCAGGGGCATGTGACGTTTGGGGTGCGGGGGGAGCATTTCGGGCGGATCCAGGCCGTACCCAAGCGGGATGGGCCGCCGTTTGACGGGCCCGTTCCCAAAGGGAATGAGAGTGCCGTGTGGCTGGAGCCGGCGCTGGTGTGTACCGTCTCGTACATGGAGCGCACCAAGAGCGGCGGCATGCGTCAGCCCGTGCTAAAAGGGCTGCGGGAAGACAAGGCACCAGCGGAATGCAAGATCAAATAGATATAATAAAGATCCCCCCGTAAAACGGGGGGGGATTTCATTTTCGGGCATAGCCCTACCCTTTACTGGTGAGGCACAAATGCCCTTTTCATTGGCCTGCCAGCCATGCACCTGCTACTTACTGCCCATAAATGGGTCCCGTGGGTCGAATAGACTGATTTGATCACTTTCCTTATCCCGTTTTCATTGCCCTGATATGTACTCTTTGATTGCTTTTGTGTTCTTCCCCACGGTGTCTACGTAATATCCCTTGCACCAAAACTCGCGATTTCGGTTCGCAAACTTCATATTACCCCACTTTTGATAGATTAACAATCGTTTATTGGCGTAAGCGTTAGAAAAAATTAAACAAGGCAAGAGAAGGACGAGCTCAGAGTATAAACATATAATTAATCTTGCTTTTATGCACAAACATTTCGACCAAAATCGACAAAAATTTATGCAAAAGTGCCAAATTTGTTGTTGAAACCTTGTCCATTATTCCCGATTGACGTGTGGGGCGCGTTATGTTACAGTAATATTACAGCAAGGTGACAGAAACGTGACGTGTGATGGGGGGATTCACATGAGAACGTGGTATCTGGGCAATCTGGCAACGTCAAAACCGCATGGATAACGGACA
>CALYAO010000029.1 GCA_944393605.1 uncultured Clostridia bacterium | reverse complement strand
ACTGGAGGAAAGGGTGAATGAGTGTATACGATGAGAGACTATGAGAACATGAAAAAACTGTCAGACAACCGGGAAAAACCGCGGGCTTACTATATTCCCTATGATACGCTGGAGAAGGCGCTGGCGGGGGACAGAACCCAGTCGGCTTACTTACGTTCCCTAAATGGCCTATGGCAGTTTCGCTATTTTGCGCGGGACGTGGATGTCCCCAACGAGATCACCGAATGGGATGAGATCTCCGTGCCCGCCAATTGGCAGATGCATGGGTATGAAAAACCGGTATACACCAACATCAATTACCCGTTTCCGGTGGATCCGCCCTATGTGCCCGATGATAACCCTTGCGGCGTGTATGCGCGCACGGTGACGCTGCCGCAGGAATGGCTGGCGCGCCAGACGTACATCGTATTGGAAGGGGTCGCATCCTGCCTGTATCTGTATGTGAACGGCGCTTATGTCGGGTGCTCCCAGGGCTCCCATCTGCCTGCGGAATTTCACATCACACCTTATCTGCGGCCGGGAGAAAACCGCATTGTTGTGCGGGTGCTCAAGTGGTGCGTGGGAAGCTACCTGGAGGATCAGGACTTTTTTCGCTTAAACGGAATCTTCCGGGATGTGTACCTGCTCTCCCGCAGCGAGGGCCATGTGCGGGATATTGAGGTGACGGCAGATGCCGATGGCATCCGGGTAAACTGTCCGCATTGGGCGCTGTATGACGGCAGCGAGCAGGTGGAGGCGCCCTCCGTTTTGTGGAATGCCGAAAAACCGTATCTATATACGGTGGTCGTTCAGCAGGCGGGGGAGTTTATCCCCATCCGAACGGGCATGCGGTCCATTGCGGTGTCCGAGCGTGGGGAGCTGCTGGTGAACGGCGTGCCTGTGCTGCTAAAAGGTGTCAACCACCATGACACCCATCCAACGCAGGGCTATTACCTGACGGATGGGCAGATGCGGCAGGAACTGCTGGCCATGAAAGCGCTTAACATCAACTGCATCCGAACCGCCCACTATCCGCCTGCGCCGCAGTTTCTGTCCCTATGTGATGAGCTGGGGTTTTATGTGGTGGATGAGACGGATATCGAGACGCATGGCTTCGGTCTGGAAAATGTCACCTGCGGCTATGACATGCAGAATCCGAAACAGCCCTCCAACCGGCCCGAATGGGAGGCGGCCTATCTGGATCGGGTGGTCCGCATGGTGGAACGGGACAAAAACCATCCGTCTGTGATCTTTTGGTCCATGGGCAACGAGAGCGGATACGGCAGCAACCACACCAAGATGCTGCAGTGGACCCAAAAACGGGATCCCTCCCGCCTGACCCACTACGAGGGGGCCACCAACGTGGACAACAAGGCGCCCATAGACGTGGTCAGCTTCATGTACCCGCCGCTGGACATGCTGGAGGAGACGGCCAAAAACCACGATATGCGGCCGGTGTTTTTGTGCGAGTATGCGCATGCCATGGGGAATGGCCCAGGGGATACCGGCGACTACATGGCGCTGTTTCGCAAATATCCCAAGCTGATCGGCGGATGCATCTGGGAATGGGCGGATCACACGGTTCTGGTGGATGGGGTCCAGCGGTATGGCGGGGATTTTGGAGAGCTGACCCATGACGGCAACTTTTGCTGCGACGGGCTGGTGTTCTCCGACCGGTCTTTCAAAGCGGGCAGCCTGGACGTTAAGCATGTATACCAAAATATGGAAACCGAACTGCGCGGCAATCGCCTGACGGTGGAGAACCGATTTGACTTCACCAACCTGGCGGAATATACCCTGCGGGTGACATTGGAGATTGACGGGAAGCCGGCCGGGCAGGAGGAATACGTGCTGGATGTGGCCCCGCATAAGAAAACAGTCGTGCTGCTGCCCTTTTGCTACCCCGACCAATGCCGGTACGGCGCTGCCGTCAATGTTTTTCTTATAGACGGCGCAGGACAGGAAGTGGCCATGCAGCAGCATACCCTGCCCTGTGAGACCGTTGTGGACGCGGAAGGCCCCTGTGCACAGGTGCAGGAGGATGGAGAGGAGATCCTGCTGCAGGGGGACGGGTTTTGCTATACGTTCAACCGGCACTATGGAACCCTCACCAGCATGGTGATGGACGGGGAAGAACAGCTGTGCAGTCCGGTGGCACTGACGGTATGGCGTGCACCGACGGACAACGACCGGTATGTCAAGCGGCAGTGGGGGCTGTTCGAGGACAACCAGGCGGCGCAGAACTTCAATGTCCTGTGCAACAAGGTGTACAACTGCGAGGTGGAAAATGGCAGGATTGTGACAAAGGGAAGCCTGGCAGGGCTATCCCGCAGCCCATTTTTGCGGTATACCCTCACCCTGCGGGCAGATGTGACGGGAACGCTCCGTGTGGCACTCCAGGCGACCCTGGGCGACATCGGAACCTTTTTGCCGCGCCTGGGCTTTTCGTTTCAGCTGCCCGCCAGTAATACCGCTTTTTCCTACTACGGCATGGGCCCGCAGGAGAATTACTGCGACATGTGCCACCATGCGAGGCTTGGATGGTATGAGAGCAGTGCGGAGGCGGAATATGTCCCCTATGTGATGCCGCAGGAGCATGGTAACCACACGCGGACCAAATGGCTGCGGATGGACAATGGCCTGACGTTTTTTACGGATGAGGCATTTTCCTTTGCGGTATCACAGTATGCGCCCGAGATGCTGACCCAGGCCACCCACACGGATGAGCTGCAGAAGGACTCTGTCACCCATGTCCGTATCGACTATGGCGTGTCGGGCGTGGGATCGAACAGCTGCGGCCCGCAGCTCCGGGAGTGCTACCGCGTGATGGACAAGCATATTTCGTTTGCGTTTGGGATTCAAAAACGATGAACAACAGCGGCTTGTGCCTGCCGTTGTTTTCGGGGAGTCTCTAAAAGTTCTCGTTTTTGAATTGGGTTGCAGGCGGCCGTTTTATGCTGGGCAAAGATCGGTTGCAATCAAACAACAGGAGCACCAAACATTGGGCGCAAACGAAAGGCCCGCATCTGGTGCTCCTGTTGTTGGGTTTGCGGGCGGTTTTGGCGCCGCAAGCGGGAATTTGGGTCTTGGCGCATTTGTTCAGCATAAAACATGCGATAGGGGCCGATGGATTGTGCTCACTGGGTGACGGTCGGTCTATGGCATTGTGGCCCTTTGCGCTGCCAAAATCTTACAGGATAAAAAGCGACCGCCCGAACTGCATGTGCTACGGTTCGGGCGGTCTTTCGGCTCCGCTGTGTGGGAGGTACGGAGCCTCGATATAAAAGAGTGTTTATGAACACTACATTAGACGCATACAATCATCAAAAGGTTTCATTGTTATCACATTTTTTTTCGTTTTTTTTGCCCGCATGTTCCGCCTTTCTTCGCGGCATACTAAAGGTGCATGAGGAAATTTGAAAAAGCAGGTGACGGAATGAATAAACGAACGGGCAAACAAACGGTGACTTTTGGGACGCCGCCAGTCATCACGGCGACGGCTGCCATTGTGGGCAGCAAAGAGGGGCAAGGACCGCTGCGGGCCTATTTTGACCAGATCGTGGAGGATACCATGTGGGAGATGGACTCTTGGGAACAGGCGGAGAGCAAGTTCCAGCGCGTGACCTTTGCGAATGCGCTCGCAAAATCGGGTCACAAGGCGGATGATCTCCAGTATATCCTAGGAGGAGATCTTCTCAATCAATGTGCGGGCACCAGCTACGGGCAGCGGGAGGCGGGCATTCCCTTTTTGGGACTGTATGGCGCATGTTCCACCATGGCGCTGTCTCTGGCGGTTGCGTCTATGCTGGTAGACGGCGGCTATGCGACCTGCACGGCTGCGGTGACCTCCAGTCATTTTTGCTCGGCGGAACGGCAGTTCCGGTTCCCACTGGAGTATGGGGGTCAGCGTCCGCCCACTGCACAGTGGACGGTCACGGGTGCGGGCTGTGCCATCGTGGAGCAGGCGGGGAACGGGCCGCGGGTAGAGACCTATACCGCAGGGAAGATCAAGGACATGGGCATCAAGGATGCCAACAATATGGGGGCAGCGATGGCGCCGGCGGCGGCGGATACCCTGGCGGCACATTTTCAGGACACCGGCAGACAGCCCGCTGATTACGATCTCATCTTAACGGGGGATCTCGGGAGTGTTGGCAGCGATATTTTGATAGATATGCTAAAGGAGCAAGGATATGACATTTCCCAAAATCACAACGACTGCGGCCTGTTAATCTTTGACAGCCAAAAACAGGATACCCATGCAGGTGGAAGCGGCTGTGGGTGCAGTGCGGCGACGTTTTGCGGGTATATATATGATCAGCTGAAACGGCAGAATATCAAAAAAGTGTTGTTTGCGGCAACGGGAGCGCTTATGAGCACCACGACGGTGCAGCAGGGGGAGAGCATTCCGGGCATTGCACATGCGGTCAGCATCCTTGCATAACTTGCGGCGCATGCCGCTACATAGCCGGCGGATCAGAAAAAAGAACATACAGAGCCATAGAGCGGAAGAGCGGAGTATGGAGTATATAATAGGAAGCATTTTTCGAAAACGTACAAACAGCGGATGGCAAAAAATTGTCCAAAAAAAATAAAAATAATGGTTGCATTCTAAAAAATGCTGTGGTATAATATCATTTGTTGTTCTATGGCAACGGCGATTTGCCATGGAGTTATTGGAACGAGAAAGAGGTGAATATCCATGAGAGAAGGAATCCATCCTGAATATAAACAGACCACGATTCGTTGCGCATGCGGCGAGGTGATTGAGACAGGGTCCACCAAAGAGGACATCCGTGTTGAAATCTGCTCCAAGTGCCATCCGTTCTACACCGGCAAGCAGAAGCTGGTGGATACGGGCGGACGTGTCGAGAAGTTCAGAAAGAAATTTGGCATCAAATAATGTGCCGAGGTTCCCGGTTGGGGCCCGAAAGTTCGCTGTTCATAGCAAGCAGCGGGATGCGAAGCGGAGGTGTTATGGTTGGGCGTTGTTACAACCATCGTGCAGATCATTCATATTATTTTGACGGTGTTCTTAATCGTTGTTGTCCTGTTGCAACAGAGCAAGCAAAACGGCCTGTCAGGTGCGATTACGGGTGGGACCACCGAGACGTTCTTTGGGAAGAATCGTTCCAGAACATCCGATGCGATCTTGAAAAGATGGACGGCGATTGTGGCGGTGCTGTTCCTGGTGACATCGGTTGCGTTGTTTATTCTTCAGACAAAGGCATAATTGTGATTGATGGCGAGTGAAGGAATCCGCGGTTGGCGGGTTCCTTTTTCTTTTGCATGGGACCGCGCCTTTGTGCCAATACTAGAAATACAGAAGAATTGCCGGCAGAGCCGGTTTGCAGAAAGAAAGCAGGAACAGAGTATGACAAACAAAGAAAAGATTTTGGATTATTTGGAACATGTGGCATCCAATCCGCTGCTGCCCGAGGAGCTGTGTGCGTCTTTAGCGGTGCCCGAGGAAAAGCGCGGCAAGGTTTATGCGGCGCTTTCTGAGCTGGAACAGGAGTTCCGCGTCGTCCGAACCAAGAAGGGGCGGTATGGCGCCGCATCCCGTATGGGGATGCTCATTGGGCGGTTTGTCGGAAACGAACGTGGGTTTGGCTTTGTGGAACAGGAAGACAAGGCCCCTGAGGACACCGACTTGTTCATCCCCGCTGAGCACGTGGGCTCCGCTTTAAATGGGGACACTGTTTTGGCAAAATATACCATTCCGGCCACCAAAAACCGGCGTGCGGAAGGGGAGATTGTCCGGGTGCTGGAGCATGCCAACGGATACATCGTCGGCACCTATGAAGAGAGCGATGAATTTGGCTTTGTGACGCCCGATGAGCGCCGCATCGGGACGGATGTCTTTATTCGGCAGCGGGACCGGCATGGCGCCAAGCAGGACGACAAGGTGGTCGTGGAGGTCACGCGGTGGCGGGAACGGGGACATAGCCCCGAAGGCAAGGTTGTTGAAATTTTAGGCAACAAACATGAGATTGGGACGGACATCCTTTCCATCATCCGCAGAAAAGGCATCCGGGACACCTTCCCCGAGCATGTGATGGAAGAGGTCGCACAGGTGGAACAGACCGTGTCCCCCAAGGACCGTAAGGGTCGGCTGGACCTCCGGGGGTTGGACATCGTGACCATCGACGGCGCAGATGCCAAGGATTTGGACGATGCCATCAGCTTGGAGCTCACCGGAGACGGCTGTTATATGCTGGGGGTGCACATCGCGGATGTCAGCCACTATGTGCGTTTTGGAACCGCGCTGGACAAAGAAGCCTTTGCGCGGGGGACCAGCACATACCTGGTGGACCGCGTGATCCCCATGCTGCCGCGGGAGCTGTCCAATGGGATTTGCAGCCTCAATCCCAAGATGGACCGCCTGACGCTCACCGTCTTCATGAAGATTGACCAGACGGGCAAGATCGTGGACCATTCCATCCACAAGAGCGTCATCAAAACCAACGCGCGCATGACCTATGCGGATGTGACGGCCATCTTGGTGGACCGAGACCCCAAGCTCATGAAACAGTATGCGGACCTCGTGCCGCTGTTTGAACGGATGGAGATCGTGTCGAATCTGCTGCGCAAGCGGCGTGCGGCGCGGGGAAGCATCGACTTTGATTTTCCGGAGGCCAAGATTGTCCTGGATGATGCGGGCAAGCCCATAGAGATCAAAAAGTATGAGATCACCATCTCCAACCGCATCATTGAGGATTTTATGCTGGCATGTAATGAGACGGTCGCGGAGCACATGAAAAAGGCCAAGATCCCCTTTATTTACCGGGTGCATGAGGTACCCAATGCGGACAAGATGAAGTCCTTCGTGGACTTTTTGGGCCATTTTGGGTATACCCTCAAGCACCCCGACAAGCCCAACCCCAAGGAGTTCCAAAAACTGCTGCACCGCATCCGCGGCAAGAAGGAGGAGCGCGTCATCAGCACGGTGATGCTGCGGTCGCTGATGAAAGCGCGGTATGATGAGAGCAATCTGGGCCATTTTGGGCTGGCAGCCAAGTATTACTGCCACTTTACCTCGCCCATTCGGCGGTATCCCGATCTGGTCATCCATGGGATCATCAAAGATATGCTGGACAACAAGCCCATGAAGAAGGCGAAACTGTCTGCATTTGTGGCCAAGGCGGCGGTGCAGTCCAGCGAGCGGGAAGTGGCGGCTGTGGAGGCCGAGCGGGAGACGGACGACCTCAAAAAGGCGGAGTATATGGCCGACCGGATTGGGGAGGTCTATGAGGGCGTGATCTCTTCGGTCACCTCCTTTGGCATGTTTGTGGAGCTGGAGAACACCATTGAGGGCCTGGTACGCATGGTGGACCTCAACGACGACTACTATCTCTTTGACGAAAAACGCCAGCAGCTGGTCGGGGAGCATACCAAGCGCACCTTCCGCGTTGGGGATACGGTGGAGGTGGTGGTCGCCAAGGCAGATGTGGCCAACCGGCAGATTGACTTTGTGCTGAGCGACGGACAGGAGCGTCGGGCGGATGGAGAACGCAAAGGCGGCAGGCATACGGGGAAAAAGCAGGCGAAAACACAGAATCAGAAAAAGGCCTCCCAAGCGGCCGGCAAATCGAAGACGGGAGCCTCCCAAAAGGGCAAAAAACGAGGAACACAGAAACAGTCGGCCCCACAACAGGAGACAAAAATGGCAAAAAATGGTTCTGAAAACCGCAAACACCGACGGCGCCGCACCAAAAAGCATGCCCAATAACCTGGAATACGAATGGGCCCGCATGCAGTAAGTTGTCATGCGGGCCCGCTTATGGGGCGGACTTCGGTTTTTTCTCAAAAAAAACACTTGACAGGCGATTGTTGGTGGCGTATAATAAAACAGATGTTTTGTGTATGCTACTGAAGCAGAAAGAAGCAATCCTTGCTCTGATGCATGCGTCAGAGCCATAGTCCAAAAGGAGGTGAAAAAGATGACTGAGATGACCAACAAGAAGTATGAGACCATCTTTATCGTCGATGCGAGCCAAGGCGAAGAGCAGATCGCGGCGTTGGTAGAAAAGTTCAAGTCATTGATTTCGGGCGCAGGTGAGATTGAATCTGTGGACGAGTGGGGCAAGCGCCGCCTGGCGTATCCCATCAATGACCTGACGGAAGGCTACTACGTGCTGGTGAATTTCTCTTGCCCGCCCGAGTTCCCGAAGGAGCTGCAGCGTGTGTTTAACATCACGGATGGTATCCTGCGCAGCATCGTCATCCGCAAGGATGAAAAAGAGAACAAGCTCGAAAAGCCCGCGCAGGCGGAGGCGGCTGCCGAATAACGCGGCAGACAGCAAGAGGAGGGTACGTTAAGATGAACAGAGTCGTATTGCTTGGAAGATTGGCCCGGGACCCAGAGCTTCGGGCAACCGCATCGGGCATCCCCGTATGCAGTTTTACGGTTGCTTGTGACAGACGGTTCCAGCGGCAAGGAGAGGAGCGCCAGGCGGACTTCATTTCCTGTGTGGCATGGAGACAACAGGCGGAATTCCTCGCCAAATATTTTGCAAAGGGACATCGGATCTGCCTGGAAGGCAGCATTCAGACCCGTAGCTGGACGGATGACAAGGGTGAAAAACGGTATGCCACTGAGGTGATGGTGGATCATATTGAATTTGCCCAGTCCAAGGGTGAAGCGAGTATGGGCGGCGGAATGCCGCAGGCTGCCGGTTCGTATAACCAGCGCCCCGCAGCGCCAGCCGCGCCGGCGGGAGATGTGGATTCCTTTATGCCAATCGAAGAGGACGACCTGCCCTTCTAAAGCGGATACCCGGAGGAGCCTGCCATATTTTTGTAAGATGGCAGAGATGATAAAGGAGGTAAATCATGGCCGAGAGAGAGCGGTCGGAAAGACCCATGAATCGGAACCGCAGAGCAAAGAGAAAAGTGTGTTCTTTTTGCCAGGACAAAATTCAGTATATTGATTACAAGGACGTTGCCAAGCTGAGAAGATATGTATCGGAGCGTGGTAAAATCCTGCCGCGCCGGATCAGCGGTACCTGTGCAAAGCATCAGCGTCAGCTGACCGAAGCGATTAAGCGTGCGCGCCATATTGCGCTGCTGCCGTTTAGTTCGGAATAATATCCTATCCGCATGCCAGACTGACATGCGGATTTCTATGCCCCCGTAGTTAAATGGATATAACAAACCCCTCCTAAGGGTTCGTTATCAGTTCGATTCTGGTCGGGGGTGCCATGTCGGAACGAGTTTCGCTCGTTCCGATTTTTTGTTTGCACAAAAAATCAGTCACACGCTCCGCTGTTCCTCCTTTTTCGCAAAAGGTCACGTTCGCGTCGGCTATTCGCTTGCAAGCGCGCTCATAACGCCTTCGGCTCACTACCAACCTTTTGCGATTAAGCGTCTGCGGCCAGAGGTATCTTTTTTGGACAGTTTAGCCACGTCGGAGCAAAGTTCGCTTTGCTCCGTTTTTCTTGTGCAGAAAAACATCCGCCCGCCTCCTTGCTCCTCCTTATTCCCAAAAAATCTAAAGATTTTTTGGGAGCCTTGACGTGGGGTGAGAGTTCCCGTATCATTTTTGGACAGTTTAACCAAAGAAAGTGACCAAACAAGATACATGTCTGATTTGGTCAGTGTTTAAGCGGGTTTGCGGGATTTCTGCAAACCCGTTTTTCATAAAGTTTTTGGGCGATACATAGCCTCTGTTTAGCGGGGCATGAACTGGGGAAGGTATTTTCAAAAGAGTTTGCAAAGAAAGTCATGATACAATTTGCTAAAATATAATAGAATATGGAGTCATTTTTTCGAAATTCGAAAAAGATACATGCAGGTAAACGGCTGGATTTGAACTCTGGTTACCTGGAAAACTGAATAGAAAAATGAGAGGATCATTTCTTATATTGAAGTTATCCTCTTTTTTTGTTAGAAAAAAGGAGAGAAAATGATGGATCGGCACAGCAAATCCACAGAAAACTCGGAACGATAAATATCGACGAAACGAAACTTATCCTCTATGGAACGAAAGTATGCCAATGGATGTTTTAAGACAGGCAACCTCTTTCACGGAGCGACCTTGCTCGGTAACCATTTTGACAGCGCCCGCCTTAAAGGTTTCATCGTAGCGCGGCGGCATTCCGCCTTTATTTTGATTGGCATGGAAATGTCCTCCTTAGTAATTTGACGATGAGGAGCCAGATCAAACGCTCCTTGATATTCCGTCGCAAAATGCTTTGCATGTTCTAAAAATAGACTGTCTATCGAATTGGGAATTTAGACTGTTTCAAGCGATTTGAAGAACTGGCAGAATGATAAACAGTAATTGTGTACTTATGGTATTAGTGTAGCCAAAAATAAGAAGCGGCATAGTATTGTCGTTTCTTATTTTGAGATCATGCACAGGAAAATGTAATTACGCCGGAACATTTTTCAACCGGTGAAGGCAAGATATCAGTGATGTTATGGGACAGGATAGGCCATATGAGTTTGTTATGCAGTGCTGAAACGATTGGACTGTCCGCGCAGTAGTCAAAAGAACGATGATGTTTAGCACTGTAAAGTTAAAATGAAAAAATAGGACCCGAAAGCACAAAAAAGTTCTACGCAATGAGCAGAAGCTCGCGCTTGCTCTTTTGGACAGTTGAAGTCCGGCACACTGAGCGAGGGAAGGCCGTTCAAGGCGGGATATGGTGTTTCCTCGGACATATGGCACAGCGCTTGAAATTTTTTTAATAGCGTGATATAATATAATAGTATTTTTTTGTACTTTTTTTAAGGGGATAAGATTGCTTTAACATGGAAGGGGGATTGGAGAATGAATGTTATTATATGTGACGATCAAAAGGACGAGCTTGAACATTTGAATCAAATCGTGTCGGAATATGCGAATGCACATTCGGAGCTTTTTATGAAAATTAAATGCTTCTTAAACCCCTTCGATTTGTTGGACGACATCAATGTAAGCGGCGCGCCGGATATTGCACTTTTGGATATTTGTATGCCCGGTATTCTGGGAACAGAGATTGTTCGGGAAATTAGGAATAGGGGTGAAGACAGCACAGATTTTATCTTTCTGACTACAAGTTCTGATTTTGCGGTGGAAGCGTTCGCTCTGCACGTTAATGACTATTTGACAAAGCCATACACAAAAGAGAGACTGACAGACACCCTTAACAGAGTAATTGAGAAAAGACACAAGCGTTTATGTGTCCCTATTGCAAGCGGCAAGGAAATACATCTCATTGATTTGTATCAGGTTATGTACATAGAATCAAGGAATCATGATGCTCACATATATTTAAAATCGGGCAGGAATATAAAAACGCACACAACACTGACGAAACTTAAAAATCTGTTTTTAGATGTCAGCGGTTTTATGGCGGTAGGTGCTTCGTATATCATCAATTTGCGCTATGTTCAAAGTGTTCTGCAAACTACAATTCTTATGGAAAACGGAGAAAGCATACCCGTTCCGAGGCGGCTCAGGAGCGAACTGAAGAAGCAATATTTTGATTTTTACATAAAGGAGGCAACGGAAAATTGATTCATATAATTGCGGTTCCGGCTTTGATCGTATTGACGCACACGGTTTGTTTTGCTGCAATGACCGAAAGAAAATATTCCGTCCTTAAAACAACGCTGATTTATTCTCTGTTTTGCATTATATTTGCGTGCGTGGCAGCGATATCATCTATCCCTTTTTGGAAGAGCAGTCTCGACAGCGCGGTAGTTTTGTCATATATAATCACAATTGCGATCAGCTTTTGCGTGTTTATGTATGTTTCGGCAGACGCTGCATGTAAAAAAATATTTCTGTTTATCAGTTATTCAACGATATTCACTATTTTTTTATGTTCTTCTGCTATATTATGCAATGTATTTTTTACGGATTTATCCGAAATAGCTACGCTTTATGCAAGAAATATTATAAGAGCCGTTCTCTATATTCCAACATTATGGATCTATCTGCATTTTCTGCGTCCGAGTATAAGGGCAATACCAGGCAGGCAGAAAACATGGTACTCCCTATCTGTGGTTTCCGTATTGTTTTTGGTTGTTTTCGTTGCGTTTCTGGCAGATTTTGGTCATATTGAAAACTATGTTTTGTTTTTTGGTATCGCCGTCTTGATTTATTGTTCCGTGCTATGGATTATTTTCGGAACACTTCAATTTATGCTCAATAAAAACAAGACGGAACTTATCATCCAAAATACAAAGTATCTTCATGAACAGCTTGAAAATGCAAAAGAGAACGAAATGCTTGCAAAAACGATTCGCCATGATTTCAGACATCACAATCAAAATATTGAGGCCATGTTAAAAAAAGGAGAAATACAGGAAGCCATTCAATATTTAGAGCAGTATAACGAAAGCCTGAAAGCAGCTGCCCCGAGAGAATTTTGCCCGAATGTTACTGTAAATGCCATTTTAAACAGCTTTTATACCAAGGCTCATAATGCGGGGATCTCGGTTTCTATTGCTGTCGATGTACAAAAGGAAACATCAATATCTGATATGGATTTTGTTGCCATATTGTCCAATCTTTTGGAAAACGCAGTCAACGGCTGCAAAAAGTGTCATTCCAGCGGCGAGATAAAGGTTGATATCCGCACCGTAGCCGATAAAACCGTTATCGTATGCAGGAATCCCTGCGAGGCGGACCTCCCCATAGAAGATCATATGTTGAAGCACAGAGGCGTAGGTATAGACAGTATTGTTATGGCAACAAGAAAATACGATGGGGATATTCGCTATAGCCTGGAAAACGCAGTGCTGACCGTTGGTGTTATACTGAACACCTGAATGGAATACGCTGACCAATTGCGTCTTAAAACCGACCAATTACAACCAAAACCATCCGAAAGGGTGGTTTTTTTATTACTATATTCATATATAAAATGTGTTTGGAGGTGAAGCGGTGTTCTTCAAAAAGAAAAGTGCTGCTTTTGATAAGGCAGCAAAATTCAATTATGCATTGGATACAAATGAAAAGTTAAAAGAGACACTTTGTAACCTCTCTTTGAGCCGCAATAAAATGAAAAAGGAAGAATATTTGTCCGAGCTTTTGTGTTTGTTTCGCAAAGAAGGATTGGATCTTACACTGAAAGAATTAGATATGCTGCTTCTCCTGCGCAGCAAGACAGATCAAATACTGCTGGAAAACACCAACACAGACGGACAAAAGCATTCTTAAGTGTAATTTATGCGTTGATAAGCCGCAGTTAATATTCCAAAATTTCCAATCCTATTGTTGGGATCGCTAACTTTGACAGCGATGCAAAGCTTGTGGCATTAGAGGAGGGACATGGAATCGAAACGCAGTCTATTGCTGCATTTTGCGATAAGTATATTGAAATTACAGCACGAATGCTGAAAAAACATGGTTTGAAAGAGATAGCATATAGGTAAGGAGAAATACAGAATGAAAAAAAGACTGATTTCAATGTTGGTGACAGTATGTATGGCAGTGTCGCTCATGCCCTTCACATCGCTGCCCGCACAGGCGCAGACCATCACCAGCGACAACTGGACCGGGGCAAATACCACCGGGAATTTGATCCCCGCCATGAACGAAGGTGACAGCCTGGCCGCCACAGGCTGGGGGAATGTCGATGAAAATATTCGGCCCACAGCCTTTTATCTTGACGATAAGGACTTTAACAACAAGATTGTCATACGGGCAAATAGTGAAGGCGACGACATTGGAGGCAGCGGGTATACGGGCGGCGTTTACTGGCAGCTGGACTTTTCCGCCGGCGAACGGATGAAAATCAACAAGGGCGATCTGCGGCTGAGCGCCGGGGCAAACTTCTGGCGGCAGGCTTCGTCCAGGCACTATATGTCCGTTCGATTTGTATTTTACAGCCAGGACAATGTGCTGCTGGATGACAGCAATAAAAGGACGCATAACGTCTATAGTGTGGGACAGGCTGATACATATCTGGATTTGAACGACGTTTTGATTCCGGCCAATACCGCGTACGTACGAATCTGGTTTTCCAACCATGGATCGCTGGACGCCAGACCGTGTATCGGCGACTTTACCGCCACGCTGACCGACACAGCCGCACCGGGCTTTGCGGGATCCGTTACCGCAGAGGACGGAACCTATAAAATCGGAGATACCATACGCTTTCGCCTGGAGATGGACGAGCCGGTTACCGTTACAGACGGCGGGGTTTTGCGTACCAATATGGGAGATGCTTTATATGCGGGGCAAAAGCTGGGGGACGCGTCGGACGTCGGCCAATATATTTATTATGATTTGACCGTGACGGATCAATCAGGCTATATAGGCAACCAGGTTGCAGTTGACGTTCGTACAATAGAAGGCCTCAGCGTTACAGATGACGGCGGGAATGCGGCTTCCATCGATAGGTTTTGTTCCCTGCCGGAAACGGCGGCCGTCTATGTTGACAACCAATACCCCTCTGTTACCGCTGTGGATATCCACAGCGTAAACGACAGTTCATCCCTTCCCAGCCAGGTGATACCGGACGATATTGTCACCTATGGGATTACCTTTGACGAAACGGTCAGCTTTTCTTCCAATCCAACCCTTACCTTTTCGGTTGGCGGCACAAGCTTTTCCTGCGCAGCCTCTGATGGAAGCGTTTCTGCCGACGGCAAAACCCTTCATTTTACCGCCGCCCTTTCCAACTGCGGCGTAAACGGCACCCTGACCCTTGCCGGCATCTCGGGGCTTTCCCTGACAGATGCAAACGGTAATACCGTTGTCTATGCAGAGGATGGCATATTGTCTGATACCATTGCGTACCGATCGGTTTTCACCGTTTCCTCCAGCCTTTCCAACCTCACGCTGCGTGGTGAAGAGAGCGCGGTTTACGGCAATTCTTATACGGCCACCCTGGATCCGGCAGAAGGGTATGCGCTGCCTGACGCCGTTTCCGTCCAGGTGGGAAATACCCTCATAACAAGCGGCTATACCTACTATCCCACAACCGGCGTCGTCTTGATTGCCAGTCAAACCGTGCGGGGTAATATCATCATTACCGCATCTGCCACGCCGCGGACCTATACGATTACCTTTGATATGCAGGGCGGCAGCGGCGGAACGGAAAGCGCAGATGCAACCTATACGATGGCTCTTACGCCCATTTCTCCGCCATCGCGAGCTGGCTATACCTTCGGCGGCTATTATACAGAGACGAATGGCGCCGGCGATCTATATTATAACTATGACGGAAATTCTGAGAAGACGTATGACAGAACGTCGGATTTAACGCTTTACGCAAAGTGGACGCCGATGGAATATACCGTTACGCTGGACGCGGCGGGCGGTACGGGAGGCGGAACGGTTACGGCGACGTACGACCAGGATATGCCGGAAATGACGATCCCGACCCGCATCGGTTATACCTTCGACGGATATTTTACCCAGACCAACGGCGGCGGCGAGCAGTATTATGACGCCGACGGCAATTCGGTTAGAACCTACGACAAAACGGACGGGATCATCCTCTACGCAAAGTGGAATGCAAATACCTACGCCGTTACGCTTGATATGCAAAGCGGAAGCGGCGGAACAGAGAGCGTGGAGGCGATCTATGATTCGGCGATGCCGTCGGTTACGCCGCCTCAGAGGACCGGCTATACCTTCGGCGGATATTTTGCGCAGCCAAACGGCGGGGGCGCGCAGTATTATTACGCAGATGGCGGATCGGCAAGAATCTATGACATAGCCGATACCTGTACTCTCTACGCCCAATGGACCGCCAATCCATACGACGTTGTGTTAAACGCCCAGGGCGGTTCGGGCGGCGCCACGGTTACCGCCATATATGACAGCGACATGCCCGTGATTGCGCTGCCCGACAGACCGGGATATATATTCGGCGGTTACTTTGACGAAGCGAATGGAGAAGGCACGAAATACTACAATGCCGACGGGTCTTCCGCAACGAAATACGACCAGGCAAACGGCATTACCCTCTATGCGTTTTGGACGCCGATCACGTATGATATCCAGCTCTACAGCCGAGGGGAGAACGTTGGGACGATTAAAGGCGTGACCTACGGACAGCTTCGCCTGCCTTCAGCCGAAAGTCTAGGGATTTCCTATCCGAACTACAATTTCGTGGGCTGGAATATCTATGACGAGCAAAACTGGGCCATGTATGTGGCGAATATCGATTATTCCGCCGGCCTTGCAACGGAGCAGGGGGAGACGGCCTATGTTTACGCCGCATGGCTTGAAAAGGACAAATATACCATAACATATGATGCAAACGGCGGGCAGGGCGCTCCTTCCGGGGCGGAAGTGCATGTGGACGAAACGATTTTGCTGAGCGATATCATACCAAGCCGTGAAAATTATACCTTTGTGGGCTGGGCGGAAAATCCGGATTCTTCTACGGCGGACCATCAGCCGGGCGATCGCTTTACGATGGGGAATTCGCTTGTAACCCTTTTTGCCGTATGGGAGAGAAACCCTGAACTTACTTATCACGCAAACGGCGGCGTTTTTAACACCTATGCGGGAGCGCTGTACCCTGCTGCTGGAAGTCAGGTTACGCTTACAAGCGCCAGACCGCAAAAAGAGGGATACACGTTTATCGGCTGGGCGGAGAGCGAAACGGCGACTGCCGCGGATATTATCACTTCGCCGTATACCATGCCTTCGGACAACACCGTGCTTTACGCCGTGTACGAACCGATCAATTATACTGTGGACGTCTATGCTTCGGATGGCTACGCGGTACAGGGGATTGATGCCGGGGGATATACCATTGGCGAATACGCCGAATTTACCGTAAGCGGGACGGAGCCTAACGTATACATCAACGGTGCTCTTGCGTTGCCGATAGAAGGCGTGTACCGATTTGAGATAAACGGCGATGCGTCGGTTGTGGTTTCGGACGCTTCGACAAACCATGTCATCTATAATGCCAACGGCGGGACAAATCCGCCGGTCGACATGAACGCTTATACAAGCGGGGACAGCGCGGTTATAAAATCAGATACACCGTTAAAAACAGGATATCTGTTCAGCGGCTGGTCTGAAACGCCCGATGCCGAAACGGCGCAATATGTAGGCGGCGACAGCATACCGGTAACCGGCGGAGATATTGTGTTGTCCGCTGTATGGGACCCCATAACGTATACGATAAAATATGACGCCAACGGCGGCAGCGGTGATATGACTGTGACAGGGGCTGTTTATGACCAGGATGTTACCCTTTCGGAGAATGCCTTTACAAAGACCGGATGCCAGTTTGCGGGCTGGTCGTATGCGCCGGATGGAGAGCTTGCTTATGCGGACGGTACTGTTGTAAAAAATCTTACCGATACGCAAAACGGTGAAATCATACTTTACGCATTGTGGAAAGGCGCTTCCACGACCATACGGTTTCAGTTTGAAGGGGGAGCCTCGGGTACGGTAGCCTGCGAGGCGGTGTACGGAGAGATATTGCCCCAGGAGAACCTTACTGCCCCCAGCCGGTACGGCTATACCTTTGCGGGTTATTATACGGCGCAGAATAAGGGCGGCGAGCTGGTTTATACCGAGGAGATGTCTCTGTCAGAACACTATCGGGAAAATGCGTGGGACAGCGTTTTGACCGAGTTTGACTTGTATGCGGCGTGGGATCCTGTGGAATATACCGTGGCCTTTGTAAACGGGACGCAAACGCTTTCAACGAGAATCGAGGCGGTTTACGGGCAAAGCTTCCGTTTGCCGACGGCAGACGCGCAGGGGATTGATGTTCCCGAAGGATATTCTTTCCGCGGCTGGTCCGTTGCGTCGGGAAGCGACGTCGTTTATTACCGTGACGGCCAGGAAATCACAACGGGTCTGACGGGGGAAAACGGAGCGACGATATATCTGTACGCTGTGATTTTGGAAAACGAAAGCTATACGGTTACGCTTCCCGCCTCGGGCGAGGGATATAAGGTGTCTTATCAAGGTGAGGCGCTGACGGCTCAACGAGAGATCGAAGTATATGAAAATGAAGATATATCCTTTGCTGTAACCCTGGAGGGGGGCTACAGCGCGGATAAAATGACTGTTGCGGCAAACGGGATTATGCTTGGCGCAACACAAATTCAAGGGAATGCCTATGTTTACAGTATGAAAAACATATCTGCCGATACAGACGTAAATATCTATAATATAAGCAGAGAAAAATTCAGTATCATATTAAACGACGGTACAGGCTACAGCATATCTCCCAAGAATACAATTGTCGAAAGCATGGATGACTTTACCTTTACCGTTACCCTTTCGGAAGGGTATGAAACGGCGACTCCCATTGTATTTGTAAACGGAGCGGCTGTCAGCGGAACAAAAAATGAAGACGTATTTACATATACTATCTTTGAGATAACAGAACAACCGGTTATCTCCGTTTCGGTTGAGCCAAAGCCGCAGTACACCGTTTCCTTTATCAGCAACGGCGGAATTTATTCCATCAGTACGGTGGAGGAGGATCGGAACGTGTCGCAGCCGGATATCCCTGAACGGTACGGTTATACCTTCGGCGGCTGGTACACCGACAAGGACTGCACGTTACCCTACGATTTCCAGACCGCCGTAACGGGCCCGGTAACGCTTTACGCAAAGTGGACCGCCGATACATACACGGTGGAATATAATAAAAATACAACAGAGGATGTCTTAATTCCCGGCGGACAAACAAAGACCCATGACATTGTACTTATGCTGCGTCCCGATAAACCAGTTCGCACAGGATATACCTTTATCGGATGGAATACAAAGGCGGACGGAACAGGTACAAGCTACGATGCGGGAAGTGAACTGAGCGTTAACTCAAATATTACCCTTTATGCACAGTGGAGCATTCATAAATATCCTGTGACCCTTATTGTGGGAGACGGCATTAACGGCACAATCAGCTCCAACGAAGTGGCATACAACGAAACGGTTCGGGTTACGGCCACAAGTGCAGACGGCTATAATGAGCCCGTTATAACCGCTGTTCCGCAGGAAAATGCTGAATTGATCTCAGAGGGTGTTTACAGGATTACAGGACCCGTTTCTTTTGTGGCAGATGCGGAAGCCAAAGCGATTTATACGGCGAACTTCTATTTAGACGGAGGCCTTTACCACACACAGTCTGCTATTGAAGGAAGTGCAAGTACAATTATTTTGCCGAATCCCCCCGCAAAACAGGGGCATACCTTTATGGGATGGTTCACAGAACAGACAGAGGGCATTAAAGTCGATGAGTCAACAGTGTTAGACGAAAATATGTCGTTGTATGCACAGTTTGAAGCAAATTCCTTTGATGTGACGGAGGCACAAAGCGGAACGGGATATACTGTGGAATCAAGTAACAGCACAAATGTGGCCTACGGAGGAAGCTACGCCTTTACTGTTACAATTTCAGATCACTACAACGGGGATACTGTGAGAGTATATGCCAACGGCATACTGCTCATACCTGACGTGAGCGAAAATACTTATACCTATACTGTTGGAAATATTACATCAAATCAGGTTATTACGGTAAGCGGCGTTCGTATTAACAAGCACACTGTAACGTACGTGATTGACGGTCAGGTTTATACAACAGAAACAGTGGACTATAATCAAAAAATTACCGAACCTGTGACACCGGCAAAGGAAGGCAAAAGCTTTAAGGGATGGTCCGACGGCGTTGATATGTGGGACTTTGAATCGGACAGCGTCACGGGTGAGCTTACCCTGAGCGCCGTATGGGAAGGTGATTCCTTTACCGTTATTCCTGCACAAAACGGAACAGGGTATGAAGTAGCCTCAACGGACAGCACAAACGTAGCTTACGGAGGAAGCTATACCTTTGCCGTTACGATTTTAG
>CALYAO010000028.1 GCA_944393605.1 uncultured Clostridia bacterium | reverse complement strand
GAGCGCCTCTGCCACGTAGAGGGTGGCGCCGGCGGCCGAGGCAGGGTGAGCGTCGCCATGGGCGGGGGGGTCGCTGTCGTGGGGTGCGGAGAGCACAAAAATATCCGCATCGGGGTCGGATGCCGCTTTCACCGCGATGACGTTGTTGCCAGCGCGGCCCTGGCTGTCGGTATAAGGCTGGAGCGTGACCGAATAGCCCATCGCTTCAAACCGACTTTTTAAGTGCTGCACGGCATCCGCCTCCCCCTGGGACCCAATGGGCCGGTGGTTGGCGGTAAGGACGCTGAGGTCGGATTGGAGCCCTGAAACGTCGGGCAGCGCATGGACCCGCTCCAGCATCACCAGCGCCTCCGCCACGGTGATGGTTCCGCCGGGCGCCAGCTGGTCCTCGCTCCGCCCGGTCATCACACCCGACTGGAGGCACCAGAGCACGGCTGTCTTTGCCCACTCTGCCACCGAGCCGGCATCCTGAAATCGCTGCAGCCCCTGGGCTGCCATTGCGGGCACACCCGTTTGCCGCCCAAGAATGGTGGCAAACTCTTGGCGGGTGACGGCCCGGTCTGGCTCGTATTTTCCGTCTCCCACCCCCGTAAGATAGCCCTGCGCCGTCGCCCAGGTCACGGCGCTCGCATAGGCGCCGGATACATCTGAGAACGGGCATGCTTCCGTGACAGCCGGCCGTCCAGCTGCCTCATAGAGCAGCTGGGCCGCCGCGCCGCGGGTGACGACTTCCTCGGGCGCGGACAGGAATTCTTGGCTGATGGATACCGCCTGCCCCCAGGACAGTGCGCTCTCAGCCCAAGCGGGCCAGAGGGCTGCAGCGGATGCGGCAGGCGGTGGCAGAAGCAGAGCGCCGCAGAGCAGCAGAGAACAAATGCGTTTCATAAGATCACCTCAGGTTGATGAATGTACAAGTTTTACTTCTGATTACAAGACGCTTTGCGCAGGCAAAAAGTTTCACGGTATATTAAAAAAATCAGGGTGGCAGCTTTTAGCGCAACAGCGCAAGCAGCTGGCTTTGGGCGTTATTCTCATATGCCGCAAGTATCCGCAGGGATTTTGCGATGGCATTTAGTCGGTTCCCGCTTTGTAAAGTCGTTCATGCCGCAGAGCCGTTCCCTGGAATGGGGTGCTTTAGCAGAGACCAAAGCATTTGGCCTTGTGCAAAAAGGTGAATGGTAATAATGTGAACTTGTCAAGAGATTTAATTCAAAATGATTATATGTGGGTATCACAGAACTAACGCCTACGATCGTCAATGCGTTTGTCAAGAAAATCACCGTTCACGCTCCCGATAAATCCAGCGGGCACAGGGAACAAAAGATACAAATTGTGTATAACTTCATCGGTGAATTTGTCCCACAGGACGAGTTTATTCCCGATTAAAAAAATTCCGCAGGACTATCTCTAATCCTGCGGAATTTACTTCCTTATGAACCAACGGCTAAAGGCGGGGGACTGCTTTACCGATATTCCAACTCCGCAAGCTCCCACGACCGGAGCGCCATGTCGACGCCTCGCGCTACCAATTTATCCAGCAACGTCGTGCCGTCTGCGTCCGCCGATGTGATGCCCCAATACAAACAGCAAACCATTTCCTTGCGTTCAAAGCGGCGGTTGTCCAGCCATTGCCGTGCCTCTTCGTCCAGCATCTGAACCGATATCGCCATGTCCATCGCATCTTCTGGCCCGGCATGCTGATAGCCCTTGAGCCGCAGCAGCATGGTCACAAACTGCGGCGCGGTAAGTGGTGTATCGGGTGCAAAAGCGCCGTCGCCAACGCCGTTGACCAGGCCCGCATCCGCACAGCAGGCAATGGCAGGTGCCGCCCAGTGCTCCGCCGGAACATCCACAAAGGGGGACTCCTGTATCGATACCCCTTCGTCCATCCCCTGCAATCGCCCCAGGAGCACCGCCCCCTCCGCACGGGTTAGCGGATCATCCAGCGCAAAGTCGTTCTCCTTGCCACGGAGCAAGCCACACTGCCCAAGGATTTCGGCGGCCTCGATTGGCGAGGTCAGCGGTTTTCCCTCGTCGATCGTCGGCGGTTCCTCCATGGGTCTGCTCGGCTGCGAGTACGGAATATCGTACTTTGGCTCGGCATACTTCACGGAATCCAGTTTATTGAACGCGCGAACAGCAGCCAAAGCTTGTTCCGAGGAAGGAAATTCCAACTTAACAGCATCTATCAGATCGAATTCGCGCAGCTGCACGGCGTTTGGTGCAACCTGATGAATGATTTCATATTTGTCATATCCTTCCTTGACAACCACATAGACGATGTTGGTTACATGCTCCTCGCCGATTTCGTGCAGCACCGCTTCTACCAACGCCTTGTAATCAATCTCGTTATCCTCCTCAGCAGCTGGCTGCGATGTCGCCTCCGCGCTAGACACGGATGCCAGTCCTGTTGCATACGCTGTAAATGGCAGCAATGCCAGGCAAATCCCAATGATCCAACACATATACTTCTTCATTTTTTGTCACCTCTTAAATGGGATATATTGAGGTTTTTTCGCCAATTGCCCAAGTCCGCACGGTCTCAGGCCGGCAGTCCGCTGCTGCCGCCTTCCAGCCATCCGTCAGCTGCGCCACATTTCCGTGCCAATCTGTCACATCTGCGCACATACATTCTATCACAAGTTTATGCACTTGTCTACCAGATAAAGATAGGCCGCTTCCTTTAGAGTGGCCTATCTCCAGTTTCAACTACTCATTAGTAATATTTTCGCCATTTTTCTTTGGCGGACTCATGTACACCACGATCTGGCATCTGGCCTACATTCAATGCGGAAATGTCATTATTTTCAGTTGTATTGACCTCACTGTTGATAAACGGTACTTGCTCCATCGCGTAGGCATAGACTGTGTTAGGTTTATACTCCATGCCATACTCAGGTATCCCCTCATAATACAAATCCTCCGTATAATAGTGGGCATTCTTTTTGTACGTTAATTTTTCGATTTTCCTGCCGAATGATATCACCATGTATTGATCATCAAAGTCAATACTCGGCAAAGAAGTCTGATATATGGTGTTTGCATGTTCCACCTGCGCTTGCGTAGTATATTGATACCACTATACAAACTTTACATAGTCCGCCAATTCATAACGTTCATAAAACACACTCGTATCAGCAGTCCACTCCCCAAGATAGGTAAGCGCTACGTTGACCGGAACTGCCAGGTCGGAGGATGGAGGAGCTTCTGCCACCAACTGCGAGCCATTATTACTGGGCTGTTGGTATTGCCAGCCTATATAAACCAAAACACTCGCTGTCACCATTGCCAGCAGACATCCCAAGAGTATTTTCCGTTTTTTATAAAGCATGTCTTTACCCCCAAGCCATTGCAGCATTTAACAGCTCTGACATACCGCGGGCTACACATCGGACAACATCTTCCAGTATTTTACAGACGTCACTTCTCCTATGATAAATAAAAGCAATAACAGTACGATCAAAACTATAGAAATACCATTGAATGGTGCCTCGCTTATGGTTTGCGCAATGATGAACATAAGCGGGTAAAAAACAGATAGTACAATACTTGTTGCATAACGCTGCCAAGTACCCGCTATCTCCTTAAAAAACATCGTCTTCACGAATGCCGACCGGCAAATCGCACCAACAGACAGCACCAATACCCATGTCCATCTTCTTAAATGAAAGCCGGACGAAAAATAAGATATAATCACCATCACTCCGCCCACCCATACGATGCTCCATTTTCCTAAAAATCCAAAATAGGCTGTTTTATCAATATATTGCTGGAAAAGACCTTTTACACATCTGATCAAAAGTTTCATTTTCGGACGAAAACAAGGACTGCGCAATACAACATATTGTAAACAGGCACAATCACAAACGATTAATATGAAAACAGAGGCAAGCGACGCGCATAACAACAAAATCGGCGAACTTACATACTGACGAACGAAAAACACAGCCAATATGCAGATGGTATGAACCAGAGAAAATCCTATCAATAACCAGCAGTTTTTATAAAGAAATTTGATTATCTGTTTTGAAAACGTCATCTTGTACCACCTCGTTTACTCGACTGATGAAAACCAAATGCATCATATCGGTAGTCCGCCACCACCGTAGCGGTGCCGTCCGTCAGTGCCGCCACATCCCCATGGATGCTGAGGTGGTAGTACGCCCGCTCGTCCTCCAGCTCCCGCGAAATCAGCCCCGCGCCCCGCACAAACGTCTGCACCGCGCCGCCTGTCGCGTCCATCACCACGTCCGTCCCGTCGTACACGTGCGTCGTCGTGATCCCGTCCGTTGACTTGATTGTACCATAAGTTTACGTGTTTGTCTACCATAAGCAGATAACACAGGCCCCACCCAAATGGGTGGGGCCTGTGTTATGCATCGATCCAATCAAACGAATTGCTGATATTGGCCGGTGTTGTCCGTAACAAAGTGCATTTCCGCCCTGTTTGATACTCGAAAATAGTAAGTTTGATATGATCCAACATATCCGCTCCGTGGATGACACCTAGAAAACGACCATCGGGTGAGATCTGAAAAAATCGCACATTTGACACTTTTACCGTCCATTCTTCCTGAGACTCCAAATCTCTCACTACCAATATCCCATTGTCAGCTCCTGCTTGATATGCCAGGATCGTTCCGTCTTCGTTGAGAGAAGGGTTTGCTCCGTCCAAGAGTTTTTCCTGCTTTCCTGTTTGCATATCTGTTTTATAGATACCGTTTGGATCGAACTGTGGTGTGTAAAGAACCGTTTGATTTCTAATATCGTGTTGCGTAGCATTGGGCCAAAACGCGATTCCTGACGGTGAATACAGTTCCATCGTATGAAGATCGGCTAAGTACAACCGTTGCGAACGCAGATCCGCAAAACTCAATATATCGTCATCGACAAGTTGCGGAGTCTGCCAATTAAGACAATCCACGTCGCCGAGAGAAAAAACCTCTTCTTCCATACCCGAATCAAGCCAACGCCGAATAATAGCCTCCTTTCCCAAGTAGTAAAAACTATCCCCATCCGGTGCAAATACAAATTGGCTCCACCCACCTCCGCCGTAGTATTCCCAGCGATCTTCATTTGGTGTGATCACTGCATATTGTTTAGAGGCGGATTTATTAGTAGGATCTGTAGCGCATATTAAAAGTTTTCCCGTGATGCTTTCCTGTGGTAAAGTGTTTCGAGCAAACAATATTGCGACACATACAATTACTATAACAATAGCAATACATGCCACTATCAACCAAAACCCTTTTTTCATTCCGACAACACCTCTCTGTCAGATCATTCCAAGCCATATAAAACACGCATTGCAACAAAACCTGCAACGGGTATATCAGATAGACCTCTTACGATATCAACGCCTTGACCTCCGGCGTTCATAATATCCAGAGCGACATCATTACACTGATGAAACCCAAGAGAGTATTTTCCTGGATCTACCACAACATTTGCTGCCGTCTTCAGAATTGCCTCACCTTGTGACGGGTTGATACCGATCGGTATATCAGAATCATATGTGTGGTTTTCTCGAAGCGAATATCCTTTGGGCTCCCCCCAATGCCAATATAAGCCTACAGTATTTGGTTGGACACCACTTCTGACGTCTGATACCTCATCAGAACTTAATACTGCAAAGTGGACAGTAGCATCGCTAGCGGTTGCCGCTGTTAAACCCGCCTCATTGGAAGGATAATAACGAAAAAGCAATCCCTTTCCGTTGTCTTTTTGGAGAATAACCGCAGTATGGCCTGCGCCACCAACCGCTTCCGAATCAATCATATAATAAATTGCGGTATAGACACCACCGTCTCTATCCAATTCTCTCAACGAATTGGCTACGGAAGCAATCTTTGCTCTATCCGCTTCATTTGCATTCTCCCAAGCAAGAGATAAACCACCTTTACCATCCTTGTTCTTGCCATTTAAAATGACTTGAATACTGTCCGACAAAAGATGGTCACCCTCAGCAATTGTTCCTGTTGGATCCACGAACATCACGGGGTTGTTATTGGCATACACATACCAATTCAATCCATCCCGTACGGGGTCTTCGGAGATGAATCTACCGGTCGCACTATCATAATACCTCGCCCGGAGGTAGATGGAACCGGTTTCCTGGTCAAAGTACTCCCCACAGTAGCGGAACGGATTTGTGTCGGTGGGGGAAGTCGCCGCCTGGTTACCAAATGCATCATATCGGTAGTCGGCCACCACTGTAGCGGTGCCGTTCGTCAGCGCCGCCACATCCCCATGGATGCTGAGGTGGTAGTACGCCCGCTCGTCCTCCAGCTCCCGCGAAATCAGCCCCGCACCCCGCACAAACGTCTGCACAGAACTTCCAGTTTTATCCATCGCCACGTCCGTCCCGTCGTACACGTGCGTCGTCGTGATCCCGTTTGCAATTGATGTACGGGGCATCTTCTCATGAAAGTGGCATGCCTTGCCTCGCATAAATAATTATTTTTTATGCTTAAGAACTAATTTTTTTAATAAAATCATAATAATTTCGCCTACGCCTGTAAACAAAAGTATACACGATGAATACATGGTGATTCCTAAATAGAAATGCTGCGTCACACCACCAGTACCATTTGGAAAAAACATCATGATAGCACCAAAAATAATTATCGGGCCGCATAGTATAACGGGCAGCCAAACTTTCCATTTTAAATTTGTTATTCGGTATAGTATTATTAAAAATCCAATACTTATTGCAATACTTATAATAATCATAACCCGACCGTCTTCCCAAAAGAAGCTGCTTGAAAGGTGGCTAAATAATTTTTTGAAAAAGGCCGCAAACATCTATTTCACCCCTATCATTTTGGCATATCTTTGACCTCTGTCATAATAATTTTGACTTATACCGAATTTCTTTTTTTCGTTCGCGACTTGTCTTATTTCATTGCGCGCTGCTTCCTTATTCATTTGAGTATTAAAAAAAGTTTCTCGAATCATTGAACGGAAATCATTTGGTCGTATGCTACCTACTCCATCAAATTTTACAAAATCACCAAAACTAGTCCCATCTACTAATGTTCCTTTTTTCAAACCTTCAAAGGAAACAATCATACAATTATTAGTCAATAGTGCGTAGTCATTATTTTTGTATTCATGTTTTCCATCTTTAATTTCTTCTGTTATATTGGCTCCATGAATTTGCTCCAGATAATAATCTATAGAAGCACTAAAATCACCTTCAATATAAGTCCCCGTAGTATATTTATCCGTACTATCGTGCAAAGGCATATCACTTTTTTCTCCATTTTCTCCCGCGCCATTTTCTGCCAACCAAGAATTCAACGAGTTCAAATCGCCCACTTTTTCCGTCGGCACTTCTAATAGTACTGCATTGGTATTACCCCAGTAAAAATAATACCACCTGCCGCCGTCATCTTGCACCAAAACAGACGTATGAGCATTAAACATTACGCTCGATGTGCTTGTTGTCAGCACAATCGCGTCTTCTCCAAAAGGATCAATGAAATTGACCGGATCTCCGCCGCAATACACATACCAATTCAATCCATCCCGTACGGGGTCCTCGGAGATAAATCTACCGGTCGCACTATCA
>CALYAO010000027.1 GCA_944393605.1 uncultured Clostridia bacterium | reverse complement strand
GCTCACCAGCATGGACGCGGACGGCACCAAGGCGGGCTTTGACCTGCCGCTCACCCGGGCCGTTTCAAGCCGGGTGCACATCCCCGTCATCGCGTCGGGCGGCGCGGGGACGATGGAACACTTCTACGACGCCATTGCGGTTGGCGGCGCAGACGCCGTGCTGGCGGCCTCGCTGTTCCACTACAAGGAGCTGGAAATCGGCACCCTCAAGCAGTATCTCAAAGGACGCGGAATTCCCGTCCGTCTATAAATCACATTGGCAGGAAAGGTCGGAAGAACATGAACGAAGCAATCATTGAACAGATCAAATTTGACGACAAGGGGCTGGTCCCTGCCATCGCGCAGGACCACATCTCGGGCGAAATCCTCATGCTGGCATATATGAACCGCGATACGCTTGCGGAGACCATCCGCACGGGCAAAGCGGTGTACTGGAGCCGGAGCCGGCAGGAACGGTGGATGAAGGGGGAGCACAGCGGCAACCTCCAGCATGTGAAGGAGATCCTGGTGGATTGCGACTGTGACGCGCTCATTCTGAAAATTGAGCAAATCGGCAACGCATGCCACACGGGCAATCACACCTGCTTTTACCGCACCGTGGGGGAGTCTGGCTTGGAAGAGGCCAAAGCCGACCACAGCCTCGCCGTGCTCCAGAAGGTGTATCAGGTGATTGAGGGCCGTCGGGACAACCCCGTGGAGGGCTCCTACACCAACTACTTGTTTGAAAAGGGCATTGACAAGCAGCTCAAAAAGGTGGGCGAGGAGTCGGCGGAGGTCATCATCGCCTCCAAAAACCCCGACGTCTCCGAGCTGCAATATGAGGCGTCTGACCTTTTGTATCACCTCATGGTGGTGCTGGTGGAGCGTGGGCTGACGTGGGAGGATCTGTGCCGTGAGCTGGACGGGCGGCGCAAGTAATGCGGGTCGCGGGCGTCATCTGCGAATTTGATCCCTTCCACAATGGGCATGCGCACCTGCTCCGTGCGCTGCGGGATGTGTATGGCGCGGAGGCCATCGTATGCGTCATGAGCGGCCATTTTACCCAACGCGGGCAGCCCGCGGCATGGGATAAGTGGACACGGACGGAGATGGCGCTTGCCGGCGGCGCAGACCTTGTGCTGGAACTGCCCACCTGTTATGCCTGTGCCTCGGCTGAGCGGTTCGCGTTTGGCGGCGTTGCGCTTTTGGCGGCGTTAGGGGTGGTGGATATCCTCGGATTCGGCAGTGAAACGGGGGAAATTGCTCCTTTGCAGCAGGCGGCGGACTGGCTGGATCGCCTCGGGACGCAGGAGGCGGTGGAGGCTCATCTTGCCGCCGGCATGAGCTACCCTGCGGCGCGGGAGAAGGCCGCTGCCGGGCAGGTGCCCGCGGGCGTGCTGTCCCGCCCCAACAACGTGCTGGGGGTGGAATACTGTAAGGCCATCGTGCGGCTGGGCCATCCGTTTGTTCCCGTTACGATCCCGCGCGTGGGCGCGGCACATGGGGCGGCGGATACTGGGGACGGTTTTGCCAGCGCTTCGTACCTGCGAAGCCGGTCCGATCCGGCACAGGCGGCGGGCCTGGTGCCCGATGCCACCCTGCGCCTTTGGCATGCCAGCCCGCGCCCGTCGATCGACCGGTTGGGCGACCTGCTGTACTATCGCCTGCGCACCATGGATCAGGCTGTGCTCGCAGGGTTTGCGGATGTGACGGAGGGGCTGGAGGCCCGCATGCTGGATGCAGCGGGTCGGGGCAAGGATTACGAGACCCTGCGCCAGACGGTCAAGACCAAACGGTATACCATGACGCGGGTGGACCGGGTGCTTCTGGCGGCGCTTTTGGGCATCCCAAAATCGTTGCCCGCCGCCCCGCCGCAGTACATTCGCGTACTGGGCATGACGAAAACAGGACAGGCGGTGCTTCGCGCCTGCAAGCAGACTGCCTCTCTTCCCATCCTCACCAAAACGGCGGATGCGGACTTTTCGGGGCTGGCGGCGGAGATGTTTGCGCTGGATGTACGTGCCACCGACGTGTATGCCATTTTGCAGGGAGGCGCGTATAATGTTGGCGGCCGGGATTTTACCACCTCGCCTGTCATACTGGCGTGAACGCGTGAACATGTTGCATCATGTGTGTCGTGCCATGCTGTGCTGCGGGGCATCTGCGTTTTCGGATGCCGGTTTGATGGCACAATAAAGTGCCATAACATTTGCATGTTTCCCGGGTGGACAAGTTTTTTGCCTGCACGTCATGCGGAGTCATATTTCATGTGGGGCGAGGATGGCTGGCGGGGCTATTCGCGCGCTGCTGTAACGCTTTTTTGGTGTGCATGCGGCGCTTTTTTGTTGTTTTTGTGGGGAAAAATTCAACTGTTTTATCCAAAAACAACCATTTTTTAGCGGTTTTTTCAACCTCAGAGTTGATATGTGGACTTTTTTAAGGAAATGTGCACTGGCGTTGACAGCCCATTGGCTTTTTGGTATACTGACCCTATGTAATATGCGATGGTAGGAGTATCCTGGATTGGATGGGGCGCATCTTGGGCTGTTTCGACTGCGTGTGTCGTATCAGCATCTTGTTTTGCACCAGAGGAGGACAATATGAAGGATTGGCTTGTACAAGAAACGGCATTTTCCAAAGAGCATGTGGAGCTAAATGGCAGTAAATTCTTACTTGCCAATGGTTACATGGGATACCGTGGTACGTTGGAGGAATTTGAGGCGGATCAGCTGGTGGCCTGTAATATGGCTGGGTTGTTTGACCGGTATGGGGATGGCTGGCGGGAGCCTGTCAACGCGCCAAACCCGCTTTATACGGTGGTTTGGGTGGACGGTGAGCCGCTGCATTGCCTGACGGGTAATGTGGTTTCCCATACGCAGACGCTAGACATAAAGCGTGCGGTACATATCAGAGAAACGGTATTTCAGACCAGCAGGGGCACAGTGACCGTGCGGGCGGAGCGGTTTGTGAGCATGGCGGAAGTGACGCTCATGGGCATGCGGTACACCGTGACACCCGAATCAGACATGCAGCTTACCATTGAGACGGGCATCGACGGCCGCATTTGGGACATCAATGGGCCGCATATTGAGCAGATGGAGGCGGGCATGACGGACGGCGTCCTCACGCTGACCGGGGTCACCCATGAGCTGCATACGCCCATTGTCGCGGTGGAGTCGGTCTGCTGTGACGCTCCCATGACGCAGCGGACGGGGGAGAAGACCAATCTGCGCAGCTTCACGGTGGATGTCAAAGCGGGCGCTGCATTTTCCTTTACGAAGGTTGCCGGCGTGTATTGGGGTGCACAGGCGGCGGATGCGGTCAAAACACATATTGGTGCTGTATCGGCGGGATATGAGGCGCTTCTTGCGGCGCACGAGGCAGCCTGGGCGGACATCTGGCGCGCCTCGGATGTGGTCATTGAGGGGGATGCGGAGGCGCAGAAGGCCCTTCGGTATAGCATCTATCACCTGTCCGCCATCGCGCCGCGCCATTCGGACAAGTGCAACATCCCGGCCCGGGGCCTGTCGGGTCAGGTGTACAAGGGTGCGGCATTCTGGGACACCGAGATGTTTATGCTGCCCTTTTTCTGCTTGACCAATCCCGACGTTGCGCGGAACCTGATCCGTTACCGGCTGCATACCATCGGCGGTGCGGAGCGCAAGGCGGCGGAATATGGCTATGAGGGCGCGTTTTATGCCTGGGAAAGCCAGGAGACGGGGGACGATGCGTGTACGCTGTTTAACGTGACGGATATCTTCACCAACCGGCCCATGCGCACCTACTTCCGCGACCGGCAGATCCATGTCAGTGCCGACGTTGTGTATGGCATTTGGACCTACTATAAGACCACCGGAGACGACAGCATCTTTCCAAACGGTGCGGCCCGGGTGGTGTATGAATGTGCCCGGTTTTTCTATACCTACTCTTACTATAAAGCGCACAAGGGCCGGTATGAGCTGCTGAATGTGGTGGGGCCGGATGAGTATCATGAGCGGGTGGACAACAATGCCTTCACCAATGTGATGGTCAAAAACACCCTGCATACGTTGGTCGTGGTGTTGGACATCCTGCGGGAAAAATACCCCGACTTCTATCGGGAACTGATTGGGGAGGACGATCTCGCCTGGGTGCATGAGCTGGATGAGAAGCTATATGTGCCCCAGCCCGATGAAAAGGGAATCATCGAGCAGTTTGACGGGTATCACAAGTTGGAGGACATCAGCCTGGAGGCGCTCAAGGCCAGAATGCTCAACCCCAATGAGTATCTGGGCGGCGGCAACGGGCTGGCCACCACCACCCGCATTTTGAAGCAGGCGGATGTCATCATGCTGCTGAACGTCTTTCGTGACCAGTATTCTGCGGCGGTCAAAAAGGCCAACTGGGACTACTATGAGCCTTACACCGAGCATGGCTCCAGCCTGTCCGCCTGTGCATATGCGACCATTGCGGCGGATATTGGGTATACCGATTTTGCGTACCGGTACTTTATGAAGACTGCAACGGTGGATTTAACGGGCAACACCAAACAGTATATAGGGCCCATGTACATCGGCGGCACGCACCCGGCGGCCAACGGCGGCGCGTGGTCAACGGCGATCTTCGGGCTGGCGGGCGTGACCTGTGATATGCATGCGCTTACAATCGATCCTCGTCTGCCCGAACACTGGGAGGGGATGCGGTTTGCGCTGACCTGGAAGGGGGCGCTGCTGCGGGTCGATATCGCGCGGGATGCGGTTACCGTCACCCTGGAGCGCGGTACCCTGCCAGATGAGAAGGTCACGGTGTGCGGCAAATCCGTTGTGCTAAAGGCGGGGGAACCTGCCAGCGTGGCATGGTCCTAATCCCAAAGAGGAGGAAAAATACGATGCTGGAAACCATCAAAGGCGTGATATTTGACTTGGACGGGGTCTTGTGTGACACCGCAAAATACCATTATTTGGCATGGAAACGGCTGGCGGAGGAACTGGGCTTCTTCTTCAGCGAGAAGGACAATGAACGGCTGAAAGGGGTCAGTCGGATGCGGTCGCTGGACATCCTGCTGGAGGTGGGGCACATGACGGCCACGCCCGAACAGAAGGAGGTATATGCGACCAAGAAAAATGGCTGGTATGTGGAATATATCTCCAAGATGACGGAGGAGGAAATCCTGCCCGGTGTATTGGACTATCTGACCTACCTGCGCTCGCGCGGCATCAAGACGGCCATTGGCTCTGCCAGTAAGAATACGGGGATCATCTTGTCTCGCCTGAAACTGGGGCCGTATTTTGATGCGATTGTGGATGGCAATGATGTGTCCCGTGCCAAGCCCGACCCCGAGGTGTTTTTGGTCGCGGCTGAGCGGCTGGGGCTGGCGCCTTCGGACTGTGCCGTGATTGAGGATGCCGAGGCGGGGATTGCGGCCGCCAAGGCGGGCGGCATGCTGGCAATTGGCAAGGGTGACCCCGCCATATTGGGTGCGGCGGATATGGTGATTCAGGATTTGACGGAGCTCATTCCAACGGTATAATGGGTATGATAAAAGAGCGGGCGCATTTTTGGGCGACCGCTCTTTTGTTATGGTGTCTTCAGACGTGAAAATAATCCCCCCGTTCTACTGGGGGAAGAAAAAAGAGCGGAGCTGCAATAAAAAGCGGCGAGCTTCATGCAAGCCGCAAAATGTAAGAAACGGTTTGAAAATTTATTTCAAAGTAAAAAAATAGCGAGTTTTTACCCGTTTACGGGTGGCAGTGCATGTGATGCGATACTATCATTCAGTACCCCTTTTGAGGGGTTAAGCCGGTAATAGCCCCTTATAG
>CALYAO010000026.1 GCA_944393605.1 uncultured Clostridia bacterium | reverse complement strand
GCATTCCATCTGCTCAAATTCACGGATACGGAAGATAAAGTTGCCCGGCGTGATCTCATTGCGGAAGGACTTGCCAATCTGCCCAATCCCAAACGGCACCTTCTTGCGCGTGGTACGCTGGACGTTCTTAAAGTTTACGAAGATGCCCTGCGCCGTCTCGGGCCGGAGATACAGCTCGGATTTGCTGTCTTCCGTCACGCCCTGGAAGGTCTTAAACATCAGGTTAAACTGTCGGATCTCTGTAAAGTTATGCTTGCCGCATTTGGGGCATGGGATGGCGTTTTCCTGGATAAATGCCATCATTTTTTCGCCGTCCCAGCCATCCACCACGATGGCCTCCCCTTTTTCGAGCATAAAATCTTCGATCAATTTATCAGCACGGTGCCGCGCCTTACACTCCTTACAGTCCATCAAGGGGTCTGAAAACCCGCCGACATGGCCCGATGCGACCCACGTTTGGGGATTCATGAGAATGGCGGCATCCAGCCCGACGTTATAGGGAGATTCCTGGATGAATTTCTTCCACCAGGCGCGCTTCACGTTGTTTTTGAGCTCCACCCCAAGCGGTCCGTAATCCCAGGCATTGGCGAGCCCGCCGTAAATCTCCGATCCGGGGTACACAAACCCGCGTCCCTTGCAAAGATTTACAATTTTTTCCATGGTTTTCTCTGTATTATTCATAATACCCCTCCCTTATTCTGTCACGGGTGCGTCCGTCTCATTCGTGTCTGTGCTTTCTGCGGTTTCCGCGCTCTCCTCGTTGCCTTCCTCGTCGTCCTCGTGCTCCTCGGTGCGCGCGATGCTGACCACACTGATGCCATCGTCCAGCCGCATGAGCCGAACGCCCTTGGTGAGCCGCCCGATGCGGCTGATCTCCTGCGTTGCCATACGAATTACCGTACCGTCCGATGTGATGAGCATGATATCATCCTTCTCGGTGACGACCTTAATGCCGGCCAC
The DNA here is from genome assembly GCA_944393605.1 of uncultured Clostridia bacterium. Lineage (GTDB taxonomy): Bacteria > Bacillota > Clostridia > UBA1381 > UBA9506 > CALYAO01. The sequence goes on along the minus strand of CALYAO010000026.1, from coordinate 8,397 downwards.
ATTGCCCGTCGTATCCGTCAGGCGATACGTGGTGACCCCGCGGCCGCCGCGCGTCTGTGTCTTATATTCGGTCAGCGGCGTCTTTTTGCCATAGCCGTTTTGCGTCACCACCAGAAGATCGCCGTCATCCCGCGCAATGCTCATGCCGACCACATAGTCGTCACCCATGAGCTTAATGCCGCGCACGCCGCGGGAAACCCGGCCCATGGGGCGCACGTCCTCCTCGCTGAAGCGGATGCACATCCCCTGGTAGGTGGACAGCACGACGTCGTTGGTGCCATCTGTGAGTTTTACGTTGATAAGCTCATCCCCATCGTCAATCACGATGGCGGAGATGCCGCCCTTGCGCGCCGTGTTGTACTGCATGAGGTCGGTCTTTTTGACCGTCCCCTTGCGCGTGGAGAAGAACAGGAACTTGCCCTCTTCAAACCCGGCGATTGGGATGGTTGCGGTCACGTTTTCGTCGGGATCCAGTTCCAGGAGATTCACAATCGCTGTCCCCTTGGCCTGTCGCCCTGCTTCGGGAATCTCATATGCCTTTAAGCGGTAAACCCGCCCCTTGTTGGTAAAGAACAGAACGTAGTTGTGCGTCGAGGTCACAAACAGGCGCTCCACAAAGTCCTCCTCACGGGTGGAGATGCCCATGATGCCACGGCCGCCGCGCTTCTGCGCCTTATACGTGTCCGTCGGCAGACGCTTGATGTACCCGCAGTGCGTCAGCGTGATGACGTTCTCCTCCTCTTCGATGAGGTCCTCAATGTTGATCTCATCCGCATGCGCCGTAATCTCGCTGCGGCGCGCATCCCCATATTTATCCCGGATGGCGATGAACTCCTCTTTGATGATTTCCAGCACCTTGTCTTCGCTGCCCAGGACCTCCTTGAGGTGCGCAATGAGCTTCATGAGGTCGTCATACTCCGCGTCGATCTTCTCGCGCTCCAATCCCTGCAGCCGCGCCAGCCGCATATCCAAGATGGCCTGAGCCTGGACGTCCGAAAAGCCGAACCGCTCCATGAGGCGCGGCTTCGCGTCGTTGTAGCTGGATCGGATGAGCGAAATGATCTCATCAATGTGGTCCAGCGCGATGCGCAGGCCCTCCAAGATGTGCGCACGGGCTTCCGCTTTTTTGAGATCAAACTTGGTGCGCCGCACAATCACCGATTCTTGGAATTTGATGTATTCATCCAGGATTTCCCGCAGATTGAGCGTCCGTGGTCGGTTGTTCACCAGCGCGATCATGATGATGGAAAACGTCTCCTGCAGCTGGGTGTATTTATACAGCTGGTTTAAAATGACGTTCCCATTCACGTCCCGTTTGAGCTCAATCACAATCCGCATGCCTTCCCGGTCGGATTCATCCCGGAGGTCTGCGATGCCCTCAATGCGTTTATCTTTGACGAGGTCCGCAATTTTCTCAATGAGCCGTGCCTTATTGACCTGATAGGGCAGCTCGGTTACGATGATGCGCTGCTTGACATCGCTCATCTGCTCAATCTCACACCGCGCCCGCATGATAATCTTGCCGCGCCCCGTATGATACGCGCTGCGGATGCCGCCCAGGCCCATGATGATGCCGGCAGTCGGGAAATCGGGCCCCTTGATGTATGCCATGAGCTCGTCAATGGTGATTTCGGGATTGTCAATGGTCGCAACAATGCCGTTTATGACCTCGGTGAGGTTGTGCGGCGGGATGTTGGTCGCCATGCCGACCGCGATGCCCGAGGAGCCGTTCACCAGCAGGTTGGGAAACCGCGAGGGCACCACAACGGGCTCCTGCAAATTTTCGTCGTAGTTGGGCATGAAGTCGACGGTGTCTTTTTCGATGTCCGTCATCATCTCCATGGCGATTTTGGACATCCTCGATTCGGTATATCGGTAAGCCGCAGGCGGGTCACCATCCACCGAGCCGAAGTTCCCGTGCCCATCCACCAGCGGATACCGCAGGGAGAAGTCCTGCGCCAGGCGCACCAGGCTGTCATACACCGCTGCATCGCCGTGCGGATGGTATTTCCCCAGCACGTCGCCAACGGTGGTGGCACACTTCTTGTAGGGCCGGTCGGGGAACAGACCCGCCTCATATTTGGTGTACAAAATACGCCGGTGCACGGGCTTGAGCCCGTCCCGTACGTCGGGCAGTGCGCGCGCCACAATGACCGACATGGCGTAATCAATGAAGGACTTTTTCATCTCCCGGTTGATCTCGACCGGGATAATCTTTTGTTGTGTATCGTCAATCATAGCCGTTCTCCTTTGTCACGAAATCGCAGGGCCTAGATGTCCAGGTTCTGCACATACTGCGCATTTTGTTCAATGAACTCCCGGCGGGGTTCCACATTGTCCCCCATCAGGATGGTAAAGGTCTCGTCTGCCTGCACGGCGTCTTCCAGCTCCACCCGCAGGATGGTACGGGTGGCAGGATCCATGGTGGTCTCCCACAGCTGCTCCGGATTCATCTCACCAAGGCCCTTGTATCGCTGCACCTTGGCGTCGTTTCCAACTTCTTCCAACGCGCTTTTTAAGCCCTCTTCATTATAGGCATACACCTCTTTCTTTCCCTTGTACACCTTAAACAGCGGCGGCTGCGCAATATACACATACCCAGCCTCCACGAGCGGACGCATGTGACGGAAAAAGAAGGTCAGCAAGAGCGTTCGAATATGGGCGCCGTCGACGTCGGCATCTGCCATAATAATAATTTTATGATACCGCAGCTTTTCGAGATTGAACTCCTCCCCAATCCCCGCACCCAGTGCCGTAATGACGGGCAGGAGTTTTTCGTTGGAATACACCTTGTCCAGTCGCGCCTTCTCGACGTTGAGCATCTTGCCCCAAAGCGGCAGGATGGCCTGGAAGGTACGATCCCGGCCCTGCTTGGCCGAGCCGCCTGCCGAATCCCCCTCGACGATATAAATCTCGGTATTTTCGGGATTGCGGTCAGAGCAATCCGCCAGTTTGCCCGGCAGCGTGCTGTTCTCCAGTGCGCTCTTGCGCCGCGTGTTTTCCCGCGCGCGGCGCGCCGCTTCCCGTGCACGTGCGGCTGTGGTGGCCTTCTCGATAATGGCACGGCCTGTCTGCGGATTTTCTTCCAAAAAGGTTTCCAGTTTTTCGGTCAGAAGGGATTCGGTCAGCCCGCGCACCTCGCTGTTCCCCAGCTTGGTCTTGGTCTGCCCCTCAAATTGCGCCTCGGTCACCTTGACCGAGATGATGGCAGCAAGGCCTTCCCGGACATCCTCCCCTTTTAGGTTTTCATCGTTTTCCTTTAAAAACTTATACTTGCGCGCATAATCATTTAACACGCGGGTCAGCGCCGACTTGAAACCCGTCTCATGCGTTCCGCCTTCGCTGGTGTTGATGTCGTTTGCAAAGGAGATGAGGGTCTCGCTGTACGAATCGTTGTACTGCATGGCGATTTCCAGCATCATATCATCCCGCTCTGCCTCAATGTAGATGACCTCATCGTGCAGCGGGGTTTTGTTGCGGTTGAGGTATTGGACAAATTCCTTGATACCGCCCTCATAGCACAGATCGGCACTGCGACCGCCGTCACGCTTGTCCGTCAAGGTGATATGCAGCCCTTTATTTAAGAACGCCTGTTCCCGCAGCCGGGTCAGCAAGGTATCAAAGTCAAATACATTGGTTTCGAAGATCTCAAGGTCGGGTGAAAATGTGACAATCGTCCCGGTCCGGTCGGTATCCCCCACTTCGGTCAGCGGGCCCTGGGACACGCCGCGCTTGTACTCCTGCCGGTGAATACGCTTGCCGTCATGCACCTCCACCACCAGCCATTCGGACAGCGCGTTTACCACCGATGCGCCCACACCGTGCAAACCGCCCGACACCTTGTATCCCCCGCCGCCGAACTTGCCGCCTGCATGCAGGATGGTAAACACCACCTCCACCGCCGGCAGCCCTGTGGAGGGCTGAATGCCGGTCGGGATGCCTCGTCCGTCGTCTGTCACTGTGACAGAATTGTCCTCGTTGATGGTGACGGTAATATTTTTGCAGTATCCAGCCAGCGCTTCGTCTATGCTGTTGTCCACAATTTCATATACCAAGTGGTGCAGCCCGCGCTGAGAGGTGGATCCAATGTACATGCCAGGCCGCTTCCGAACAGCTTCCAGCCCCTCTAGCACCTGAATTTGTGTCTCGTCATAGGTGGTGTTCACTTTGTTTTCCATGTAGACTTGCCTCCTGCAAAGATTTCAAACATGCGGTATGTAATCACAAAAAATGACCGTTCCATGAATGGCGGTCAAAAAACTCCCTTATAGCTAATTATAGCACAAAACATATAAAATTGCAAATAGATTTTTCAAAAGATTTGAGGATACTTTTTGCGCCAAATAGAGAAAACAAGGTCCTTGACACCCTCCAGCGTTTTTTATATAATGGGGCCAAGGGAGGGGACGCAATGCAGATGATTGCAAAGATGTATCAGCGACTCAATGCCGCATATGGCGATCAGCACTGGTGGCCCGCCGAGTCGCCCTTTGAGGTGATGGTGGGGGCTGTGCTGACACAGAACACCGCGTGGACCAATGTTGAAAAATGTATCAGAAACCTGCAGGATTGCCTGACGCCGCACGCCATGGCCCAGCTGTCACAAGAAGAGCTCGCGCAGCGCATCCGCTCCAGCGGGTATTACAACCAGAAAGCGGCGCGGCTCAAACGCCTGCTCGCTTGGTTTTCGAAGTATGGCTATGACCTTGCGGCATGTGCACAGCGCCCGACCGAAGTGCTGCGCACAGAGCTGCTTGCCATCAACGGCATTGGCAAGGAAACGGCAGATTCCATCCTGCTGTATGCGCTGGGCCGCCCTGTGTTTGTGATTGACGCCTATACCAAGCGCGTTATGAGCCGCATGACGGGGGTAACCTACTCGGACTACGATGCCCTCGCTGCGCTGTTCACCGCGCATCTGCCGCGGGAGGCCGGCGTGTATAACCAATACCATGCGCTGTTGGTACAACATTGTAAACAACACTGTACCACCAAACCGAACTGTGATTGCTGTCCGCTCGGAGAATTCTGCACATACAGAAAAGCGAACAAATATTCGAAAAAATAAAAAAAAAACCCCTTGACAACGCACATTTGTTCTGTTAAAATGAAGACGTTCACAGAACAAATGTTTTGTTAAGGGGTTGATTTTTATGAAAAAAACCTATAAAGTTGTTAACAAGGTGCGATTCGTTTGTTTTTTGGTGTTGGTCGGCGGCCTATTGGGCTTGACCGTACTGCCCGGCCTGGTTGGCGCGGATGACGGCGTGCGCGAAATCGTGTTGACGGCACAGGCCGGAGATACCCTGTGGGACCTTTGCGCTGACTATGTGCCTGTCCGGACAGACCAGCGGGATTATATCGAAAAAGTGAAATATTATAATCAAAAGAAGACCTCTGCGCTTACCGTTGGGGAGACCATCCGGCTGCCTCAGTGATTCACTTCGGACATGGGTGTCTCTGTCTCCGCCTGTGCATCGACCGCAATCAGCTTGCTGATAGAGACCTCATAGGCGGTTTTGGTGACTGTCTCCTCTTCGCTGAGCTTTTTTTGGTACTCGCGGGACTGCATGCGGCCCCAGATTTTGACATTTTGTCCTACTGCTAGATTTTTGACATACCGTGCGTTTCTGCCCCACGCGATACAGGGGATATAATCCGATTTGCTGTATGCACGGTTGACGGCCAAAAGCAGATCTGCAATCTCTCGGCCAAACGGCGTTGTCCGATAGATGGGCGATTTGCATAGGAATCCATTGAGATAGATTTCGTTGGCATCCGCCGTAACTGCATCCGGCGGACAGATATCCTTGGCAAACAAGGTGAGCACCAGGCGGTTTCCTTGGTCGGTATAGTTGTTGTAGGAACGAAACTGCCCTGTAATCTCCACCTTATCCCCCACGTGAAGCTCCAGATCGGATAGGATGCGCTCTGAAACCGTCACTGTCAATAGGTCATGATTGTCACTCAGCCTGTTTACTTTGACTTGAAATATGTAAAACCGCTCGCCATGGACCTCGTGGCTGAATTCCAGATAGCTATTCACGCAACCGACCACCCGAGCCTCGTTGTCCTCCACATAGTTTAACATGCCCTTTTCTCCCTTCAAGTATGGTTTGGAATCTCATAAGAAACCTTGGCGGGTTTGTGAGCCCTACCCTTCTCCCGCCATGTTACATTCTATTGTTCCCGGGAGCGATTTATACATCATTTTTGAAAGGCGCAACTATATGGTGTTGGTGCGTGTTGGTTGTATCGGTGCGACGGACATTTGTAAAGTATTTCCAAAATTTATGGTAGGAATGACGATACAGGATCAAAATCATATAAAAAATGGATGGGCATCTGTTTTTAACAGAATTGTATGCGTTTTTGCAATATTTTTCAAAATACCCCTTGCATTTGTAAACGTCATATGGTATGATAATACCAATTTATAAAGACGAGGAACGGGCAAAGTAGGGCCGCGAGCACCTCTGTCAGGGAGGAATCTCCACCGATTGCAAGGGATTCCGGTTAAGCGCGGTTTGAAATTTCACCCGGGAGTCGCATGGTTGAACCGTATCAGTAGGCTGTGCCGTAGGCGGGCGTGAACCGCAAAATGAAGTGCCGGAGTTTTTGTTTGGCTCCGGAACAAGGGTGGTACCACGGAAGCTGTCCTTTCGTCCCTTATGTGCGGGACGGAAGGTTTTTTTATGCCCATTTTTGTTTGGGCGCATGAGGAAAGGAGCAAATCAACCATGAAAGAACAACTGCTGGCAATCCGGGAACGTGCGGCGCAGGAACTGTCCTCTCTGTCCTCCTTGCAGACGCTGGAGGAATTCCGCATTCGCTTCCTGGGCAAAAAAGGGGAATTGACCGCTGTCTTGCGCGGTATGGGCGGCCTGTCCGCTGAAGAGCGGCCAGTCATTGGTGCCCTCGCCAACGAGGTGCGGACTTTTCTGGAAGGTGCCATGGAAGAGAAAAAGGCCGTCCTGCTGGCGGCTGAACGAGATGCAAAGCTAGCAAACGAGGTCGTCGATGTGACCATGGCGGGCAGAAAACCACAGCTTGGAAAGCTGCATCCCTTGACACAGGTATTAAACGAGGTCAAGGACATCTTTCTCGGCATGGGCTTCTCCATCGCAGAAGGCCCCGACGTTGAGCTGGATTACTACAATTTTGAGGCCCTCAATATTCCCAAAAATCACCCAGCACGGGACACGCAGGACACGTTTTATGTCAACGACAATGTTGTGCTGCGGACGCAAACCTCCCCCATGCAGGTGCGCACTATGGAAAAGCAGAAACCACCCATCCGCATCATTGCACCGGGCATGGTTTACCGGAGCGACGCGGTAGACGCGACCCACTCCCCCGTGTTCCATCAGATCGAGGGCTTGGTGGTGGATAAGGGTGTGACCATGGGAGACTTAAAGGGCACTTTAGAGACCTTTATCCGCCAATTGTATGGCGAGGATGTTGCCGTGCGCTTCCGGCCGCACCACTTCCCGTTCACCGAGCCGAGCGCTGAGGTGGACGCTTCCTGCTTTGCGTGCGGTGGCAAAGGCTGTCGGATTTGTAAAGGCGAGGGTTGGATCGAGATTTTGGGCGCCGGCATGGTGCACCCCAAGGTGCTGTCCCGCTGCGGGATTGATCCTGAGGTATACAGCGGCTTTGCCTTTGGTGTTGGCCTGGAGCGCATTGTCATGCGACGCATGGGCATTAGCGATATCCGGTTGTTCTACGACAATGATATGCGGTTTTTGTCCCAATTCTGATTTTTGGAAAGGTGTGTAGATAGATGAAAGTACCAATGAGTTGGATCGGCGACTATGTGGACCTTACGGGCATTACGCCGCATGCATTTGCTGCGGGCATGACCATGAGCGGTTCCATGGTGGAAGGCATCGAAAATCCGGGGGACGAAATCGAGAACGTCGTCGCCGCCAAAATTTTGTCGGTGGAGCCTCACCCCGATGCGGATAAACTGAAGGTATGCCAGGTGGACAACGGCGAAGCGGTTGTCCAGATTGTGACAGGTGCGGACAACGTGGCGCCCGGTCAAATTGTCCCCCTTGCCAAGGACGGCTCCAACCTGCCGGGCGGCGTGAAAATCAAAAAGGGGAAGCTGCGGGGGCTGGAGTCCTGCGGCATGATGTGCTCTCACGAGGAGCTGGGCTTGTCGGCGGATGAGGTGCCAAATGCCGTGGATGGCATTTTGATTTTGGACCCCGATATCGCGCCTGGGACAGATATCCGGGATGTGTTCCGCATGCACGAGCACATCGTGGATTTTGATATCACCTCCAACCGGCCGGACTGTTTCAGTGTCTTGGGGCTGGCGCGGGAGGCGGCCGCAACCTTTGACCGGCCGTTTGTGCACAAGGCGCCGGTTGTTGCTGGTACAAGCGGCGA
>CALYAO010000025.1 GCA_944393605.1 uncultured Clostridia bacterium | reverse complement strand
GCGGGCGAGAACGGGATTTGGATGCAGTATGGGAACCCGGTGTTGGGCAAGAACGGGGTAGACACGGTGATGGACGTCCCGCCGCAGATGGTGAATGGCTATGCGATGGTGCAGCTGGAGGCGGTTGTTGTGGCGATGGATGTTGCGGTGGAATGGCTGCCTGAGCTGGACGCTGTGATGGTGGGATAAGCAGTTGGTGATATCTGGAAAATGTCTTGATTTGCCTCCGTCATAGGCGGTCAATGGATCCTTGTGTTTTCCCATGGGGTATATTGCTGGCTTTTCATCGCGGGACGGCTGCCGTTCCGGGGATAAAATTAGGTGAATAGGCCAGAAGAGACATAAAAATTGGGAAATATGAAGATAAAAATACGAGAAAGCTCTTTACAATTTGTAATAGTATGGTATAATTGTATTAGATATGGATATGATCTCCTGTTGATACCAATTTTTTAAACCGAATTTTGATAAAATTCATATGTATAGATTTTTTTGAAATAGGCAGATATGCCGTCGGTGGTTTCGTATAGGTGGTTCGGGTATCCCTATCGCTCTTATGGCGTCATGAGAGCTTCCGCATTCTGGCAATCTGGAGCTGGCTTTGAATGGGCCGGTGGATGAACCGCAGAGAATTGGGGTACACAAGAGCCGGGGCATATTTCCCCGGCTTTTTTGTGGAACATTTTTGCTTGTATTTAACAGGCTCACAAACATTAGATATATTTGTATGCGTAAACTTATGTAACTAATCGGAGTGAACGTGATGAAGAACACGAAAATTGTTGGTACTGTACAGACAGAGGCATATGTCGCGATGCAAGTCTGGGATGGGAAAACGACCATTGAAGTGCGGTGGTGTCCTGAGACGGAACGGGTGGAGATTGTGGAGGAGCCACAGCTCAGCAAGGCCTGATGGTGTTCTGGTTTTAGATTGGCGGATTGGAGTCGTAGTATGCCTGGCGGGGACGAATATGGGGACGCAATTGGCTGTTGCGTCGCACCATTGCATCGCAGCGCCGCATGAGAAAGGCATAGGAGCGGTTTTTTTATAATAATGGCACCTTTTTATGTGTTCTGCGATTCCCTGGGATTGGCACCGTGTGAAGAGACATTGCTCTCACCTCTGAATGGGACAGCATTTTTGTCTCACAATATTTTTACAGGTTATGCGTCATCTGCCGCGGCGTTTTTGCATCGTACTGTTGCCGGCGGGGAGTGAAAAACCGCCCGCAGTACGTTATCTTTGCAGTAGACAAAGCGGCCGTGTCGTTTGTAGGTTGGGCACTTGGTATGTATCTCGGACGATGCGAGCCAAAAGAGCAGGATTTTGTCCCAACATACGGTGATCCTTTTTGCCCGTTGGGCCGCGTCCGTTATCACTTTGCCGTTTTCGTATCGCAGATTGTTGCCAACTATGACACCGACGCAGTCAACTTTCAATCTTGCAGCAGGATGGATGCAGCCGACTGCGTCTCCGATGGCACATCAAGTTGTTTTCATATAAAATGGCGGTATTTTGTTGGGGCGGTTTGTTTCATGATTGTGATTGTAAAAAAGATACCCATAGATTGGGTATCTTTTTTTGGCATGCGGCAGTTATCGCTTGCTGCCATGCCGAATGGGGCGGCGCACCAGCAGAGACAACATCTCCCGCCCGTGAAAGGGGATCAGGGGGGACAGGTAGCTTTTGCCCGAGATGGTGCGCGTGTTGGCGATGGTGAGCACCAAGAGAAGCAGGCCGGCGGCAAACCCCCAGACATTGCCGATTGCGGTGAGCAGCAGGATGAGAATCCGGAACAGTTTAAACGCATACCCCAGTTCAAAGCTGGGCTGCGAAAAGGTCAAAATGGCAACAAAGGCCATGTACAGCACCACCTCGGGGACAAACCAGTTTGCACGTACGGCGAATTCCCCCAAAATGAGGGCACCCACCACGCTGAAGGAGTTGCTGAGTGCGGTGGGGGTGTTGAGGGACGCGAGCTTGAGCGCGTCGATGGCAAATTCGATGAGGAGCAGCTGCAGCAGGATGGGGACGGGGCTGGGTTCCTGTACCTGAATGAAAGTCAGCCAGGACGGCAGCCAATGGGGATTTCGGATGAGCAGATACCAGACGGGGGTCAAAAAGGCGGTGAGCAGGAAGGCAATTCCCCGCGTCCACCGCAGGTAGGTCCCGACGATGGGGGAAAAGTAAAAGTCGTTGGCATCCTGGAGGAAGTCGAAAACGGAGCAGGGCAGGACCATGACAGACGGGGTGTTGTCTGTCACCAGGAGAATGCTGCCCTCATAGACTGCCGCGGTGGCGACGTCGGGGCGCTCGGTGTACCGCACCTTGGGGAAGGGGTTCCACCACTGGGGTTTTAGCAGGCATTCGGTCAGGCTTTCCTGGCTGAGCGTCAACGCATCCACCTGGATGGCCCGAAGCCGCTCCTGGAGCTTTTGGACCATGCGGGGGTCCGCTTTGTCCTCCATGTAGCACAACACGACGTCTGTCTGGGAGCGGCTGCCAACCGAGATGATCTCCATGGTGAGCTTTGGGTCGCGGATCCGGCGGCGCAGCATGGCGGTATTGAAGATGAGGGTTTCGACGAAACCATCGTGGGAACCGCGCAGCACCTTGTCGTCTTCGGGCTCCGACACCCCGCGCGCGGGGTAGGTGCGCGCGTCCACCAGGATGGCCTGGGCATAGCCGTCCACCAGCAGAGCAAGTGTGCCGGAGAGGATGGCGGTTATGATCTTGTTCTGGTCGTCCGTCACGTCCGTCTCCACATAGGGGATGTATGCGGCGCAGGCCTGTGCCGCATCCCGCACGTTTGTGAGTGCATCGGCGGGCAGCTTGAGCCAGAACTCCAGGATTTTTTCCATGATTTCATCCTTGATAAAGCCGTCAATGAAGTAGAGGTATGCCGTGCGCCCGGCAAACACGAGCTCTTTTTTGATGAGATCAAAACTTTTGTCCGTTCGGAGCTGTGCGTCCAGCCGGGCAATGGCGCTTTGAAATTGGTTGGATAGCTGCATATGGATCAAACTCCCTTTTTGATACGTGGATTTACTGCTAGTATGACCGCATGCGAAGAAAAATATTTGCCAACACAGGGCAATTGATCCGTCTTTTTGGGGATTCCGCCCGAAAATCGTTGCACAATTTGGGGGAATGTGCTATAATTTTGAAGGAAACGGCCCCGCTTGGGGCGCCGGCACGGTCCGTGTGCCGGAAGAGTATGGTGAGAAAGGAAGTTTGGATCATGGATTACGCAGCAGAAGCGCTCAAAAAACACGCGGAATGGAAAGGAAAGATTGAGGTGGTTTGCCGGGCACCGTTGGCAACCCGGGACGATCTTTCCATTGCATATACACCTGGGGTGGCGCAGCCCTGTTTGGAGATTCAGAAGGATGTGGACAAGAGCTATGAGCTGACCCGGCGCTCCAACCTGGTCGCAGTCGTAACGGACGGCACGGCGGTGCTGGGGCTGGGGGATATCGGCCCCGAGGCCGGCATGCCGGTGATGGAGGGCAAATGCGCCCTGTTTAAAGCCTTTGGGGATGTGGATGCGGTGCCGCTTTGCATCCGCTCCAAGGAGGTGGATGACATTGTAAACACCGTCCGTCTGCTCGCGGGCAGTTTCGGGGGCATCAACTTGGAGGACATCTCCGCGCCGCGGTGCTTTGAGATTGAGCGGCGGCTCAAGGCGTGCTGCGACATCCCCATCTTCCATGACGACCAGCACGGGACCGCGGTGGTCACGTTGGCGGCGCTCCTGAATGCCCTCAAACTGACGGGCAAGAAACTGGAGGAAATCCGCGTTGTCACCAGCGGCGCGGGTGCGGCGGGGATTGCGATCATTCGCCTGCTCATCGCCATGGGCCTTTCGGACGTGGTGCTGTGCGACCGGCAGGGTGCGATCTATCGGGGCCGGGAAGGCCTCAATGCTGAGAAGGCGGAGATGGCGGAGATCACCAACCAGGCATGCCGCAAGGGGAGCCTGGCGGAGGTGCTGAAAGGAGCGGATGTGTTCATCGGCGTATCGGCGCCGGGGTGCGTGACGCCCGAGATGGTCAAAACCATGAACCGCGATGCGATCTTGTTCCCCATGGCCAACCCCGTGCCTGAGATCATGCCTGATCTTGCGCGGGAGGCGGGCGCTGCGGTGGTGGGAACGGGGCGCAGTGACTTCCCCAATCAGATCAACAACGTGCTGGCGTTCCCGGGTATCTTCCGGGGTGCGCTGGATGTGCGCGCGAGCGACATCAATGACGCGATGAAGATTGCGGCGGCGGAGGCCATTGCGGCATTTGTGACGCCCGACAAGCTGTCGGCGGACTATATCATCCCCAGCGCGCTGGACAAGAACGTGTCGGCGGCGGTGGCCAAGGCGGTTGCAGAGGCCGCGCGCGCAAGCGGTGTGGCGCGTATATAACGGAGAACGGTGTGGGGCGGAAGGCGCGGCTTTCTGCCCCCTTTTTGTGTACAATGATGTTAGCTATGTCCCTTACGGGATCAAGAAGGCGCGCCGTTGCTTCCGTCACTTGGTGCGGCGTGGTTGCGTACGGGGGCACGTGCGTGCATTTGGACAGTAAAAAAAGCCGCCTGTTTCGGGCGGCAAATAAGAAAAGAGGCGGCCTTAAGCCGCCTCTTATTGTTTTAAAACCAGTGCATGCGCGGTGGTAGAACTGGCTGCTCTTTTAAGCAACACTTACGATCTGGATCTCGCTGGCAACGGTCTGCGGGGGCAGGCTCCGCGTCATAGCGGCACTCACCTTGGCGGTGATCTCCGCACCAGCGGTGATATCATCTGCATCCGCGGCAGCGCCGTCCGGCCCGGTGATGACGGTGTCATCCGACACGATCAAGACCAGCTCCTCATAGTCACCGTCTTCGCATGTCACCCAGATATGACCTGCTTCGTCAACCTCTTTAACGGTACCCGCAATGCTGATGTCTTCCACCTTTTCAGCATCCCCGGCACTCACGATATGAATCTCGCTGGCGACGGTCTGCGGGGGCAGGCTCCGCGTCATAGCGGCACTCACCTTGGCGGTGATCTCCGCACCGGCGGTGATGGCATCCGCATCCGCGGCAGCGCCGTCCGGCCCGGTGATGACGGTGTCATCCGACACGATCAGGATCATCTCGTCGTAGTCGCCGTCTTCGCATGTCACCCAAACATGACCTGCTTCGTCAACTTCCTTCACGGTGCCCGCGATGTCGAGGGTTTCAGCCTGCTCAGTATCCGCCGGCAGCTCTGCAATCAGCGTGATGGAGATGGGGGTGTTCTGGGGCGGCAGGGAAGCCGTCATAACCGAGCTGTATGTCACTTCAGCGAACTGGCCCGCTTTGAGGTCCGAAACTGCGATTTCATTCCCTTCCAGGTCTTTGATCGCGCACTCGTCAGACACATGGAGTACCACTTCGCCCATCGTGGTGTCCGTTACAGTTACGGTGTCGTTTTCTACCGCGTCAATGGTGACGTAGCCGACATGGGGCACGGGCGCCTCAGGATCCGTCGCTGTTTCGTCATCCTGCAGCACAACGATGGACTTGGGAGCATTGTAGGGGGGCAGGCTCAGGCCCATCTGCTCGCTGTATTCAACACGCAGATGCATGCCAACCGTCAGGTCTTTGGGGTCTACCGGATTGCCGGCTTCGTCTGTGATCACTAGTTCGTCGTGCAGAGCCAGGCGAACCTCGCCGTTCTGCGCCGGGTCATTGACCAGGATTTCCTCTTCGCCAACTTCAACGATGACTGCGGACTGCTCCGCCACATCCTCACCATAGGAGATGGAGATGACGCCGTCTGCCTGGGTGACTTCCGCACCCATGATTTCCTCGATCATCTGCAGCGGCACATAGGTAAGACTGTCGGTCAGCTCGGGCGCTTTGCCGACTTTCATGGGAGCCGTCCGGGCAAAGGTGTATCCGTCCACACCGGGGGTAAAGGTCACGTACAGCGGCGTTTTCACGAGCTCGACGCGGCCCGCGGTCGCATCCCAGTTAACCGTGATGCCCAGCGCTTCGCTGATGGCACGGACGGGAACCATCGTGTACCCCTCCGACTCATATGTAGTAGCGTTTGCGAGGGGAGCGCCATTGACGTAGATGGCTGCCTCAGCCGTTGGCGCCTTAAGCGTCATAATGGGGTTGGACGGGTCGATCACCTTGTTGGGATCATACTCCGCAAAGGCAGTTACCGATGCTGTCGCACAAACAGCGATGATGCTGATAGCCGCCAGAATCTTTTTTGTTGTGTTTTTCATGGGGTGTTCCTCCTTTAAAAGTCTGTTTTGTTTCAATGGATGTGTGTGCTTACGATTCATTAGACGGAGGTCATCCCAAAAAGTTCCGTGATGTGAGAAAAAAATGACAAAGTTTTGGTAATGTTGGTGCATAGGGTTGTGCTTCGGGGATTTACATCCATAAATTGTTTCGGCGATACGGGAAGCAACGGATCCCCAGAGCAGAGCCGAGCGCTGCCCAAAGTGGGCGCTGCCGGCATGGTGGATGTGTGCCGATCTGAATGTTTGGCTGTCAAATGGTGTAAACCAGTTTTGCGACCACAAGCAGGATGAGGCCGGGGAGGCCCAGAAGGCCGCAGACGGGCGCAGTTACGAGGTTGATGCCGACCGAAAAGCCAAACATGCCGCCCAGGAAGTTGAACAGCCACAGTCCAACGCCGCCCAGTGCCGAGGAAGCCGCCAGAATGCCGATGTGTTTTAAGGGGCGGATGAAAATGCGGCACAGCACCAGTACGATAATGCCCGCGAGGACGTATGCGGCGATCTCAAAGAATGTCATAGCCCCAAGCTCCTTTCCCCGTATCGCTCATAAATGCGTACCGATGGGATGTTGGGCCCCTGAAGCTGTTCCTGTTTGGCACGGCACAGGAAATAGTTGAGCTTGGTTTCCGCCGCCTTCATTTCATAAATAAAATATTCCACCAATGCAGGGTCGGTTGCAAAATTAAAGTTGCTTCGCGCGTTGCAGAGGTCTTGTTTGGCGCGGTCCAGTTCCTGTATCAATCCGCTTTGCTGTGCTCTTGCCTCCCGCTTGCGCTCCAGCTTGTACCAACATTCGGTCAAACGATTCCGTTTCTCCATTGCCTTATCCAATACCAGTTGCAACATATTGTCATCCTCCTTCGTCTGATTGGTTGTCCTTTTTGTATAGTATAGTCTTGAAATTTCCAGTATATTCCTGGGCTGATGAAATTCGGAATAAATAAATTGCCGCTGCCCACTTCCGCTGATATCCAAAATGTGATATACTGAGGAAAAACCGCCAGGATGGGAGGACGGATCATGCTTTTGATTGCACACGGCAATGTGGTGTCCATGGAAGGAGCGGATTACCCAAATGGATACCTTATAATTAAGGAAGGAAAAATTGCGGAGGTCGGCCCCATGGAGGCACTATCCCTGCCCGAAAGTGCGTTTGATACGGTTTATGATGCGGCGGACAGAACGGTGCTGCCTGGCTTTGTGGATGCCCATTGTCACGTTGGGCTGTTTGGGGAAGGCCTGGGTGCAGAAGGGGAGGATGGCAACGAAGACACCGATCCCATCACGCCGCAGCTGCGCGCGATTGATGGGATCAACCCGTTTGACGAAGCGTTCTTTCATGCTAGGCACGCCGGGGTCACCACCGTGGTCACAGGGCCGGGCAGTGCCAATGTGCTTGCAGGGGAATTTGCGGCGCTCAAAACCATGGGCGTGTGTGTGGACGACATGGTGGTGCGCGCGCCGGTGGCACAGAAGATGGCGCTGGGAGAGAACCCCAAGATGGTGTACGGCGGGAAGGAGCATGCGCCTGCCACCCGCATGGCAACAGCGGCCCTCATCCGGGAGACACTCCAAAAGGCATTCCGCTATCAGCGGGACCTGCAGGCATACCGAAATGACCCCGAGGGCCACGATGAGCCCGAGCTGGACATGAAGCTGGAAAGTCTGCTCCCCGTTGTGCGACGGGAGATCCCGCTCAAGGTGCATGCACACCGGGCGGATGACATCTTCACGGCCCTGCGCATCGCGCGGGAGTTCCAAGTGAAAATCACGCTGGAGCACTGCACCGAGGGATACCTCATTGCAGATGCGGTGCGAGCAGCGGGCGTTCCGGTCTCGCTTGGGCCTACGCTGGGCAACAAAAGCAAGCCCGAGCTGCAAAATCTGTCCTTTGAGATCTACCGGGTGTTTGGGGAGAAGGGCATCCCGTTTGCCATCACAACCGACCATCCCGAGATTCCCATCCAGTTTTTGCCATTATGTGCTGCACTGGCAGTGCGCAGCGGCCTGGACCGCCGCACCGCACTGGAGGCAATCACCATTGTGCCTGCGCGCAATGCCGGCATTGCCGATCGCGTGGGAAGCCTAAAGGCAGGCAAGGACGCGGACGTTGTGGTGGTGGAAGGCGATATCCTGGCGCTGGATGGCCGGGTGGCACAGGTGTGGATTGACGGAAAGGCCGTACGGGACTGAAAAGTGTGCTGTTATGCCCCTTTCGTGCGGATGTTATAAATTTCTAAAAGATTGCAAAGTATTCCTTGGAAAAGTTGAACAAAATCTATTGACAAGGTGAAAACGATAGGTGTATAATGGACACTGTAATGCTATATGATAGAACGCAAAAAAATGGAAGTGTGGGCTTGCTGTTGGATCCTTTGTGAGAGGCCTGTTGTGCATATTTAGAGGTATGAGTGCGTTTTGATGGTATAACGCTTCATCCTTCTATTGCATACACGAGAAGAAAACGGAGCGGGGTTGGTTGTGTGGCCCGTTGGCTGTATGTCGTTATTGATATGATGCGGTGCGTGGCGTAGGTTTGCCCGCATGGCAAAATATACTGCGTCAGACGGTCTGGCAAATCTGGCAAGACGGCTTGTGGCTGAGCCTTTGGGGACGGCTGTCTTGGTATCCGGGGGCCGGCTTTGGGGACGGCTGATGCGTGTTTTATGACTCACTTTAAGGAGGGACTGTTTCCATGGAGAGAGCAAGACGGTTGTTGGGTATGGCGGTGGCGCTGCTGACAGTGTTGTCGGTTACGCTGGTGTCCATACCGGCATCGGCGGCCGAAACCGATCCAACCATTGAGTTGGTTGTGACGGACAGTACGGGCGCGCCGATTGTGGGTGGCCTAGATGTCGGCGAGGATGTTTGGATATCGGTCAAACTGACGCCGCCGGAGGACGGGGTTACGCCGTTTTACTTCAAGCGCGGCGTAGCGTATGTGTCCTATGATCCGCAGATGCTGCAGCCAATGGCAGCAGACGGCAGCGCAGCAATGGATTTTGGGATCAATGAAAGCGTGACAGATACCGAGGGCACGTATATCACAACCCCATTTGCGGCGGGCGCTGGTGACGGGACGCTGTGGGATACGACAGGTGTCGTGTATGCCAATGGGATTGTTGGCGCACGGTACGATGTGCAGACCACAGGCGAGAATGACGCGACGGGTTGGGAAAGCAAGGGCCTAGATTCGGCGAACTATGACGGCGTGGTGGATTCTTATATCATCACCGAGCCGGTTGAGCTGTTTACAGCGCGGATGCGCGTCATTGCGCCGGGTGAGCTGAGTGTTGCGTTTGATCAGACGTTGAACCTTGACCCGACGGATGCGACACAGGTATATGGGCATCGGATCCAGAAAAGCAAAGCAGAAGCCGGATCGGGCGTGTTCTGGGAGGACAACGGCGGCATTCAAGTCGTGGCTCCAGGCATCCCGGATAACGTGCATGTTCCGTTGCTCGAATTCTCGCTGACGGATGATGCGGGGAAAGAGCGGTTCGGCGATCTTTATAAAGGCGACGTGGTTCGCCTGAAAGTGGCGCTTAGAAATCTGGAAGTATTGGGAACGGCGCAGTTCTCGTTCAATGTAGACACAACTGCGTTTGATATTCTGCCGCTCGAAGGGGATACGCCTGCGGCGGGCCAGATAACGGGAGGCAGTGTTGCTACATATTTGAAGGATGCGCTGTCCGGCATGGCGCTGAACCTGTCGGCCATTGATGTGGATGCCGGGAAGGTTACGGTTGTGCGCAGTGTAAGCAGTGGGACTCCAATCCAGTTGGAGGATGCCACGGCTACCTTGATGACGGAGCTGCGGTTGCGCGTGAAAGAGGACATTGCGCTGACGGAAGCAGAGACGTATACGTTTAAAGCGGACACGGAGAACTATGTATTTGATTTGGGCTATAACGCGCAAGTGGTGCCGACTGTGAAGGGTGTTACCGTTACGGTAGATCCTGTGGATAACCCGAGAACAATGCCCACCATATCGGTGGATGTGTCGCGTGATGCAGACATTCGGGTTGGCGAAACGATCCAGGCTGTGGTCACGTTGACGCCGCCGGAGGATGGGGTGACCCCGTTTTACTTTAAGCGCGGCGCGGTTAATCTGAAATACAATACGGATGTGCTGCAGCTCATGAACGGCGCGGCACCGCTGGAGGACAGTGCATACGGGATGTCGGGCGTCTATACCGAGAATCAGGCGGGGGCTGTCGTGGATACCCCGTTTGCGGATGAAGCCGGCGGCGGTGCGCTGTGGGATCAGCTGACGGGCGTTGCTTATCCGTCGGGCGTCGTGGGCGTAAAGTATGAAGTGACGACGTCGGGCGAGAATGACGCGACGGGCTGGGAAAATAAGGGCCTAGATCCGGCGAATTACGACGGCACAATGGATTCTTATATTATCACAGAGCCGGTGGAATTGATGCGGGTATCCTTCCGGGTGAAGAATCAGGGGCTTGTGGAAGTGGAATTTGACGATACCATCAAACTGCTGGACGAAGGGGACGGCATCTTCGGGCATTTGCTGACCAAGACGAAAACCACACCTGGTTCCTCCGTATTCTGGGAGGATACGGGGATTCATGAGGAGCCGGCTTTCGAGCCGTCAGTTTTGGCGCCCAAGCTGGCGTTTGCGGTGACAGACGATGCGGGTTCTTCCGTGGAGGACATCTTTGTTGGGGATATCATCCGCGTCAAGCTGACGGCCAGCGACCTGGCTGCGCTCAGCGTTGCACAGGTTGGCTTTACGTATGACACAGCGGCATTGGAAATCCTGGAGCTCGGGGCAGGCAACGCTGCGGCAGACAATATCACGGCAAGCAACGATGACACCTATGTTGCGTCGGACACCATCACGGGATTGTCCCCCGCTACGGTAGCAAATATTACGACGGGTGAGGTAACGCACCTGCTCAGCGCGGTAAGTCAGGCGCCAGCAGCGCTGGACGGCGAAAAGAAGCTGCTGGAGATGCGCTTCCGCGTCAAAGATACGCTGACGGAGAATAAGGTGCTGACCTTTGCCGCAGCGGACGGCATGATTATCAATGCGGGCTATGGCGCAGACGTTTCGGAGAGCACGACGATAACGCCTGCCAGCGTGACGGCAAACGCATCTGACAAGCTCATCCGGGTGTACCTCGGGGCGGATGGAACCAAGTCTGTTCCGCTGTCCAATGGCCAGTATGCCTACTCGATTTATGAAGGGGCACAGAGTCTGCAGATGAGTGCGGTGGTGGAAGATAAGGATGGCACCAAAACGGCAATTACGGGCGTCACCAGTGGCAATGACGCGCTGGTTTCCGCGGGTGCTCTTGTGAGCGGGGCCGATAACCTCCAATCTTTCCCGCTTACCATTGGTGCGCTTTCGGGCGACGTTATGGAAACAGTATCCCTTACAGTAACGGACGGCGACATCAGCCGGATGGTCAACATTTCGGTGTATCCCAAGCCGACGGTTGCGATTGACATGCCCGCGCAGGTGGCCGCAAGCAAGGACTTTGTGGCGACGGTGTCGCTCCAGGGTCTCAGCACAGAGGTCGGCAAGGCGTATGATGCCAGCGGCGCGGTGACAGGCAATGCTTCCATCGCATCGGGCGCATTCTCTCTCACTTACCCGCAGGCGAACGTCACCTACGAGGCAACACAGGGCGATGTTACGGTGAATGATGGCATGGCAGGTACGCTAGGCATGAGCTTGGCCAATGTTGCTGTGGATGCGGCGGATGTGGACTTGGCAGCCGTGACCTTTGCCGCTGGTGAGGAAGCCGAGGGCTTGTCCCTTGCCATCGCCCAGGGCGGCACGATTGCGTTTGCGGATGGCTGGGATGTCGCGCTGGATGCGGCCTCCAAGGACTTTGCCATCGGCGGCGAGATCGGGTATGACGTATATCTGTATAATGATACAAATATTTACGTGACCGATGCGACGACCAGCTTGGGGGCAGCGCATATGCGTGCAGAGATCAAGCTGAAGAACGCGGACGGGACGTATATGACAAACGATGTCGCGGATGCGCTTGACAATCCCGACAGCTATTATGTGACCATTGGGGACAGTGAGACGGCGAGCGAGAACATCATCGCTTACTATTCGCCCCAGCGGCAGGTATTTGATATGCTCATCCCAACCGAGCTGATCACGGAGGCCGGCAAGACGGCCGCGGCAAATGGGAAATTCGACGGTACGGATGGCGCATGGCTGGCAGAGCCGGTGGTGATTGAGCAGGCGCCGTCGATGACGCTGCGGCTGACAGCGGACAGCGCCGAGCAGACGGAATACAACCGCCGCCGCCTGATGTATGGGGACGTGAACTATGAAGGCTATACGGGTGCGGAAGAATTTTATATCATTAACGGTGCGGATGTTTCGCTCGCCTCCCGGTATGCAAGTCGGCGGGAAATGATGAATGCGTCTGTTCAGCAGAATTTTGCAAGAAGCATTTTGGCGTTGGATATCAATGGAGACGGTTCGATCACTGGCGCAGATGCGAGTATTCTCCGTCGGTATAACAGCGCTTCGTATTCCGAAAAAGAGACGGTGCTTGCGCAGTATTTTAGGATCATTTCAACGGATCATTTTGACGCGAGCGCTTGATGGCCAGCGGCAAAGCTGGGAGAAGGCAATACAAGTTCCATTACCATGGAAGGAGTTGTAGGATATCAATGAGGACAGAGAACATGCTAAAAAAAGCCCTGGCATTGGCTGTCACGGCGCTGCTGTTGGTTGGCATGCTGCCGCAGGTGGCACTTGCCAAAGATGGCTATACTGCGGATAATTGCGCAAATTCCGACGATGTGCATATCTTGCTGAAGCAGCCGGTTGTTCAGCCCCAGGATGTTACGGTTGGCTCAGTAGAATTGGAAAATCCCCAGAATTCAGAGGCATACGAAACCTTTCAGACCTTTACCATCGGCAAGGTAGAGGCGGGGGATATTGTCTGGGTGCCCTTTGCGGTCAAGCCCAATGTGACGTTGGGCGGGATTCAGGCTGCGGTGGCCTATGATTCAGAACGCTTTACGCCATATCTTGGTGAAAGAGACAATAGTACGGATGAGCATTATGTGATCAACCCGGCGTTTTGCCGGGAGATTGGCGATAAGACAGCGGACGAGATTGAATTTGAAGAGGCAATTCAAAAGGCAGTAAAGCAAGGTCGTGACTGGGATATGCCGAATGAGAAAATGGAACCGGCGAGTGACGACCCGCTGCATACATCTGAGAATGCCCTGATTTCGCAGCTGTATCTGGATATACCCGATGGGATGTCGCTGGCGCGGCCAGGGGCTGGTACGAATGAGGAAACGCTGCTTTATTTCCGGTTTAAAGCAAACTTTGGTGGCCCCATCCGCCCGAGCGATTTCTATCTGGCGGGCGAATCGATACTATATGACGAGAACATCGAACAGCTGACACCCCTGATTCGTAGATATATTTCGTCTCCTACGAACAATGATATCACGAAATATCTCTACAATGAGCTCAACCTGCCCAAGTATGCGGAGTCGGTTGCACCCGCTACGATGAATGTGAAGCTGGGCACGGCGCTGTCTGCGATTCAGTCGGCAGCTCCGGCGACCGCGGACGTCACCTGGTCGGACGGCACAACGACTGGCGTTGATGTGACTTGGGATTTCACACAGGCAAGCCCCGCCATCCCGACGATAGACGTGAAGCATGGCACCTATACCGTGCCGGGAACGCTGACGCCGGGTTCGGGCGAGAATCTAGAGGATGTTACCACCGCTACGCTGACCGTGACAGTTGACCAGGCGACCATCACGGGGATTACGACAGACAAGCAGTTCTATTATCAAGGGGAGTACCGCTTGTTTGAAGGGGACGATATTAGCGATCTGAGCAAAAACATCCAGCTGACGGTGGAGGGCTATGCCGGCAGCACGCCGCTTACCACTTATGGCGTGGGTTGGATTATTGATGATATTAACTTTGATGTAATAGATACCTATACCGTCAGCGGCTCTCTCTTCGAGGTCAAAGGTGGTGATGCCATCTATGAGGATAACGATGAGGAGAACAAGGACAAGGATTTTGCCCTGTCGGAGGGAACGGCGCTGAGCCGCGAGGTTGAAATCATTGCCCAGCCGGAGATAGTAGCTGACGTGGCGGCCAATGGCGTGAACCACACCCAACTAGATGATGTTACGTTGGGGTCTGCGACGGAGCAACAAGTGGCAGATGCGTTGAGGGCGCAGACCGTGACCGGTACGCTCACAAAAAATACGCATTACAACGATACTGCTAATGTAACACTACCGCTGGGCGATTCCTATACCATCGAGGCGCAGGGCGCGACCTGGACGTTTGATTCGACGCTGACCGCTGCGGTGCGCGGAGGCGGAGATGCCGGCGCATTCAGCAATGTTGCGGGCGCTGTGAACGTCTTCACAACGGTGATTACTGCCGATACACAAATCTTGGACGGCGATGCGGCCATGACCCTGCTGGAGAATGGTGACAGCAAGAAGCTAACCGTTCAGGTCACCTTTGCGGGGACGGCGATTGCGGCGGACGATTTGACCAAACCGGCGGATGTCAACGTGGCAAACGGGACGGACCAGGCCAGCCTGAGCCTGCCCAGCACCATCGCTTTTACGGATGGCACCATCGCAGTGACGGCGTGGACGCCTGTGACTTCCTATGATGAGGCGACGCCGGGCACCTATGCGTTTAAGCCCACCTTTGGCGCGATTACGCCGGCGAATGATGGCGACGGCCTCCCGTATTACCTGGCAGATGGCCTGGCAGATGCGGCGAATGCGCAGGTAAACGTCAAGGTGCATGGTAAGATGACGGCGGGCGTGACTTACGATACGCCCATTGCGATTGCATTGAAGGATGATACGGATAAGACCCTCGCGGATGAGGCGGAGATTGAGCGGCAGCTCAATGCGCTGACGACGGCAGTGACCGTTCCGACGAGTGCCTATACCAAACATAGTGATGTGACGGGCGATCTGACGGTGCCGGTCGGCGCAGCCAGTGCGGATTGGACGATGACTGGCTCGATTGCGCCGGGCGCAACCCTGACGCTGAGCCGGACCATCACGGATGGCGAGTTGTCCCTCAACCAGGGCTCCAACTTCAATCAGTCGGTGTTGGCGAATGGCCAGACGCTGACCGTCACGGTGACGCTGAGCAAAGAGGATGTCACGGCGGACAGCATCCAGGCGGCCATGGCAGACAAAGCTGCTGTGGATGTTGCATATGGAACGGATGAAACCACCGCCATGGGCCAGCTCCCGACTGGGGATATTACCATTTCGCAGAACGGCAAGTCCATGACCGCTACGATTGGCGCATGGACGGCGCAAGGTACTTATGCCAGCACCACCGGGGCATATGCCTACACGGCGCCGCTGACCGTTAAGGACAGCAAGAGCGACCTGGTGCTGCCGGCGGATGCATCGGTGACGGCGACCATCTATGTGCTCAGTCAGTTGGATGCGGATGTAGAAAGCGCAATGCCCGTTCCGATGGAACAAATTGCGAAAGACGAAAACCACCTGGCCAACTTCCAGACTTGGCTGGCGGCAAACGGTACGGTGACCATCAATGAGGGAACGGCGTATACCGACCCGGGTGACCGCATCGCAAACAGCACCACCATCGCCCCGACCGGGACATGGAGCTTTGATGAAACGCTCACCCTGGCTGCGCGGCAGGAAGTGAATCCGGAAGAGACTTCGGGTGCGCTGACGGTGGATGTGGATGCGATCAACGTGTTCACCATGCCGATTGCGGACAATTTGATTGCGGAAAACAGCGATGCGCTGGTAAAGATCGGTGCGAACGGCAAGAAGGTCATTATGACCTTGACCTTAAGCGGCGTGCCGTATACCGGTGCGGATGTGGATACTCCGTTTGTGTATGGTTCCGAAACTGCGCCGGCAGTGACGGTTCCGTATGGAACAACCCAGGATGAGGTTGCGGCTTTGATTGACGAATATCTGGCACAGCAGACGGTAACGCAGGATGACCTCACTTCCAACATTGCGAAGAAGGCCGACAGCGCATGGACGCCGACGACGACATACGACCCGGTCGGAAGCGCAGACACCGCTTCTTATTACACGTTTGAGGCGCCGGTAGTGCTGAGCGGATCGGCGCTGTATGTGGAAGACGGCACCAAAGCGCAGGTGGTCATTCGTGTGGACGCGGCTGAAAAAGTGACGCCGGTAACGCAGAAATTGTCTGTTACTTATATGTCTGACAAAACAGCAATCAGCGAGGATCTCTGGTCGCGCTTTGAAGGGAACACGATCTTGGCTGAGACGGCAGAGGGCGATACTGTGCCGGTTGCAGTGAGCGCGGCGGATGCGGCGGCGCTGCTGGCTATGATGACGGATGTGAATCCGTTGCCCGATGCGACCGAGACCGACCGTCCGGTCTATGACATGGAGGGCGATAAGGTGGTATACAGCTATACCATCCCGACGGCAAACCTGTCGGTGGAACTGCCCTATGTGTTGTCTGGTGACCTGACAGTTGAGGTTACGCTGGAGGACGAAGTGAAGCTCTTTGCGATCGGCGATGTGACGGCGGGTGCTGGTAAGATCACGCTGGATACGCTTGCCAAGACGGCAACTTCGGAACAGACAGCGCTTTCGAGCTACACCGTGCTTGTAACGGTGACAAACAGCGACGGCAGCATGCGCGTGGTATCCCAGGAATTTACCGCGGAAGAGATGGATGCGGCTGTTTCGGCCGGTACGCTGGATGTGACAGTTGAGGGAGTTACCGCAAATTCCAAGGTGAGAGCGATTATAACGGGTGAATTTGTGACAGATACGGATCGGATTGCTGTGGCATATTCCAATCCTGTGGCAAACTGATTTGACAAGACAAGGGGAGGCTTCGTGCCTCCCGGCCGTCAGGCCAAACCGTTATAACATCATAGAAAGCGAGGAATAACAAGTGAAAAAACTGATTAGCAAGATCCTGATACTCGCGATGGTGCTTTCGCTCGTGCCGACCATGGCCTTTGCCGCGAATACGGACAATGTCATTATTGAATCTCCGTCAAGCAGTGAGACCATTTATTCGGGCAGCTCTGTTACCATTTCGGGCACCACGACATTTAGTGATATTTCCATTGCAATATTCAGCGGCAGTACACCATACCTTGAGTGGGGTGTCACTGCGGAAGAATTTCGTGATGGGTTTACCGTCTCCTTTCCCGAGGGGACGGAGGGCAGCTACACCGTTGTGGCGGGACGGAATGACGACGTCGCAACCGTAAGTTTCGATGTGGAAGAAGAGCCCCGTCAAACGCAGCGGCCCACGAATCGGCCCAACACGGGTTCGGGCAGCGGCAATAATATTTCGTTTGGCAACGGCGGCACGAGCAGCATTGAGGGCATTATCTACGGGACCCGGACGGACTATGCCTTTGGTATGAGCGGCGTGACGGATGCCCAAACGGTGATTCAGCTGGTTCCCGACGGGAATCGGTCCTCCCTGACCGCCAACCAGCTCAATGAGGTAAGCGGCAAAACGGCATACCAGCCGGTGATCCAGCTGAACGGTGTGGACCGTGCCAACAATCTCAACGGTGTGAACCCCATTCGCTTTGTGGTACCCAATGTCGAGGTACCAAATGGCATGAATCCCATGAAGATGGTGGCATTTCAGGTGACGGCGGACGGTGCGAAGATTCCGTTCTTGAAGTCTCGTTACGATTCGAATGCGAAGACGCTGGAATTTGTCGGGACGTCATTTGGCAACTGCATCATCATGGATTACAACGACATCAACTTTAATGATCTGGGGTCAGCAGAGTGGGCAACGGATTATATCTATGGTCTGGCTGCGCGCGGCGTTATTTCAGGTGACGGGGATTACATTTTTGCGCCTGACCGTGCGGTGACCCGTGCGGAGTTTACGAAAATGCTGATGGTCGCGTTTGACCTCTATACGCCGGGAGACCGGACGACAACCTATTCAGACGTTTCGGCAGATGCTTGGTATTGCGATGTGGTTGCGGCAGCCAGTGAGCTGGGTGTTGTGACCGGGTATGACGACGGCACCTTCGGCGGCGAGCGGACCATCACCCGCCAGGAGATGGTGACCATGGCGAAGCGTGCGTTTGATGCGATTCCGCGCATCCTCCCCGATGATGAGGGCATTGCGCTGCCCGTTGTCACCGATACGGAATTTACGGATGAATGGGCAATTGCAGAATATGCGAAGGCATCGGTTGATGCGCTGAGCCAGGCGGGCATTTTGAGTGGTCGGCCAGACGGCAGCTTTGATCCCGATGCAGAGTCTACGCGTGCGGAGGCTGCAAAGGTTGTTTGGAGTATGTTCGAACTGACCTTCTAAAGGAAAATCTACCATTCCGAAACGGCATAGAATTTCTATGCCGTTTCGTTGCGTTTGGCTGCGTTTCCTGCCCATGGACGTAGGGGCGGGCATAGGCGGACGCCGGATGAAAGGAGTGATTTTACTTGGTGGATGCGGCGGCTTATATGGATCGGCTGACCGGTATGCTGCGGGCGCAATTTGGCGAGCGGCTTTGTTATGTTGGTCTGCAGGGCAGTTATGCACGGGGGGAAGCGGATGGTCAGAGCGACCTGGATTGTGTGGTCGTGCTGGATGTTCTGATGGTGGCAGATTTGGCGCGGTATCGCAAGATACTGGCCCAGATGGGGGACGCTGTGCCGACATGTGGCTTTTTGTGCGGTCGGGCGGAGCTTGCCAACTGGAATCCGTTTGAGCTTTGGCAGCTGGCCCATGAGACGACGGACTGGTATGGTGCGCTTGCGCCGCTGTTGCCCGTATATACACGGGAGGACGTCTGGCAGCATGTCCAGCTGGGGCTGGATAATTTGTATCACGCGCTGTGCCATAGCTACCTCCACACACCCGATTGCGGACGGGGCAGCCTGCCCGAATGGTACAAGGCAGTGTTTTATCTCTTGCAAAACTGGACCTTTGTGCGCACAGGGCGCTTTGTCCCCACCAAAGCGGCGCTGCTGGCATGCCTTACGGGGCAGGATCATGCGGTTCTGGAGATGGCATGCCGTATCCGAGCGGGGG
The DNA here is from genome assembly GCA_944393605.1 of uncultured Clostridia bacterium. Lineage (GTDB taxonomy): Bacteria > Bacillota > Clostridia > UBA1381 > UBA9506 > CALYAO01. Next base: position 10,717 of record CALYAO010000025.1, on the reverse strand, counting down.
AAGCCTATGACCCGGAGCAGGCATATGCGCTGCTGTTTGCATGGTGCCAGGATGGCGTGCAGCGGATTTGATCTTTTTGGGATATTGTTGTGACAAATTCATGCAAATGGGCTTGCATCTGGCGGGGATTTGTGCTACACTGCAAAGCAATGGGGCGCCAATCGTGTTGTGGATGGCGCCTGTCAAAACGGCAATGTGGGAAGGGGAATGGAAAACATGCGGTTGGAGGATATCAAAAATCCGCCAAAAGGGTACCGTGCGGTGCCGTTTTGGTCGTGGAACAGCAAATTGGTGCCGGAGGAGACCCGGCGGCAGGCGGGTATGATGGATGATGCAGGATGCGGCGGCTTTTTTATGCATGCGCGCGGCGGGCTTACAACGCCCTACATGGGGGAAGAATGGTTTGCCAACGTGACGGCCGCGGTGGAGGAGGCCGAGGCGCGCGGCATGGCCGCCTGGGCCTATGATGAAAATGGCTGGCCCAGCGGATTTGGGGATGGCCGGGTCAACGGCAGGGGGCTGGCCTTTCAGCAGAAGTACCTGCGCATTGAGGAAGGGGATGCCTCCTGTGAGCGCACCATCTGCCATGCCGGCGGCTATCACTTGTACTATGATGTCAACCCATTCTATGTGGATACGCTGAATGCGGAGGCCACAGCGGTGTTTATTGATGAGATCTACCGGCCCTACTATGAGAGGTATGGGACGCGGATTGCGGGATTTTTTACGGATGAGCCGCAGATTTCCCGGGATGGCATCCCATGGAGCTTCACGCTGCCCGATGAGTACCAGGCGGCCTATGGCGAGGGCCTGCTCCCGCTGCTGCCCGCGCTGTTTTACCCTGTGGAGGGGTATGAACGGGTGCGGCTGAACTTCTGGCGGCTGGTGACCCGCCTGTTTTCGGAACATTACCTAAAGCCCATCTACGATTGGTGTGAGGCGCGGGGCTTAAAACTTACGGGGCACATGGTCATGGAGGACACCATGCTGGACCAGGTCACCACCAACGGGGCTGTCATGCCGCACTATGAGTATATGCATGTGCCCGGCGTGGATCTGCTGTGCCGGTATCCGGCAACCGAGCTGCTGGGGCTTCAGCTCGCCTCTGCGGGGCATCAGCTGGGGAAGAAGCAGCTTTTGACCGAGAGCTTTGCGCTGTGCGGGCACAATGTGAGCTTTGATGAGCTGCGGCGCGTCTTGGAGAGCCAGATGTCCCGCGGCGTCAACCTGCTTTGCCCCCACTTGGAGGGATACTCGCTCGCGGGCATCCGCAAGCGGGATTATCCGCCCGCCATGTACTACCAGCAGCCGTGGTGGCCGCAGTACCGCACGTTCCTGGATGGGATGGCGCGCATTGGCATGCTGCTGGCGGAGGGGGAGGCGAAGTTCGATACGCTGGTGCTCCATCCGCAGTCCACCGCGTGGGTGTGTTTTGACAACGGGGAGAATGCGGGATTGCAGGCTTGCGAGGACGCGTTTTTGGAGGTCATCCGGACGCTGGAATCCAAGCACATCCTCTTCCACCTGGGGGATGAGACCCTGATGGAGCGGCATGCGCGCGTGGAAGGGGATGCGCTGGTGCTAGGGACCCAGCGGTATACCAAGATTGTCCTTCCGCCGCAACGGGTGCTGTTTGATTCCACCAAGCAGCTGCTGGCGGGCTTTGTCGCGGGCGGCGGCCGGATTGTCACAGCGGAGGAACTGCCCGTCTCCGGCGTGACGGACAACGGCGCCATCACGTACACGCGGCGAGAATTTCCTGATTTTACCATGCACTACTTTGTCAATACGACAGGGGAGCCCCAGCAGGCTTCCTTTGGTGTGCAGGGGCAGCGGCTGGACATCCTGACGGGGGACTTGGTGCCCTTTGGCGGCACCTATGCCTTTGAGGCATGCGACAGCCTTGTGCTGATTGCGCGGGCGGGGGATGCGCCGCTCCCTGCGGCCCAGCCTGTACGGAGCGCCATTCCGCTGGACGGCGCGTGGCGCGTGGTCGCGTGCGAGGACAATGCGATGACGCTGGATCACTGTGACTACTACTTTGATGGACAGCTGGAAGAGGAAAACGGCTATGTCCTAAACATTCAGAACCGCGCCTGTGCGTTGGGGCGCCCTGTGCGCATCCGCATGGTGTACCACGTGGAGGCGGCATATCTGCCCGACGTGCTGCATTTGGTGTGTGAGACGCCGGAAATCTATCGGATTGCGGTAAACGGCAACCCCCTTGTTCAGACCGATTGTGGCTATTTCCGGGACAAGAGCTTCCGGCGGCTGGATATTTCGGGGATGCTGGCCCTCGGGCACAATGAGATCGTCTTGGAGACGGATTTTTGGCAGTCGGATGCGGTCTATGAGAATCTGGAACGTGCGAAACAGTTTGAAGGAGAGCTGAATAAACTGCATTATGACAGAGAGATCGAAGGGCTGTTTTTGGTCGGGCGGTTTGGCGTTGGCACATCAGGTACCTTTACGCCGCTGGAACGGCATGCCGTCCGGTATCAGGGCGGGTTTGTGCTGACCGAGCCGCCCGAAACGGTATCGCTCACCCATCTGGAGCAGCAGGGCTTTCCCTTCTTTGCAGGCAGCATGACGGTGGAGCAGCAGATCACGCTGCCCGATACCAACCGGGAGCTGCGCATGGCGCTGCGCGGCATCAATGCGGTCGCGGCCGCGGTAAACGGGATGCCTTGCGGGGAGAAGATCTTCAGCCCCTTTGTGTTTGAGGTGGCAGATGCCCTGCGGGCAGGGGATAACACGGTCACATTGACCCTCACCAACAACCTGCGCAATCTGATGGGGCCGCACTATTTGCGGGAAGGGGAGAGCTTTGCAGTCGGGCCATCCTCCTTCTACAATGAGCCCTGTATCTGGCATGGCAATCCCGGGCCCGAGCGGTGCGCGGATCCGTGTTTTGTGGAGGTCTCGTTGCTGGAACGCACGTAGACGCGCATACAAAAAAGGAACTGGCGACGGCTTCTTTTTTGCCTTAAAATGGGGCTTGTGGAATGGCCGGTGGTGTGGTATGATGTAACCACAAGATCGTGACGAGGGGATGGTGGCATGACGAGCAAGGAGCGGGTATATGCGGCGCTGCGGCACGAGGAGCCCGACCGTGTGCCTCGGTTTATCTGGTTTGGTGCCCAGACGCGGCAGCAGTTGAATGCGGCCTATGACCTTGGCCCCCTGGAGCTGGACCTCCGGGTGGGAAACGACATCTTGCAAACCTGGCTGTCCATCAACGGGCAGATGGAGCGCCCGGCGGCACTGGGGGAGTCCTTCGTGGATGAATGGGGCATCACCTGGCGGCATGAGGGCATTTACAACGCGGTGACGGTCCATCCGCTGGCGGATGCGGATGAGGCGGCAATTGCGGCGTATACCTGCCCCGACCCGTTGTCGGAGGCACGGTATGCGGAGCTGGGCCGGCTGATTGCGGAATACGGCGAAAGCCATTTTATTGGTGCGGACGTGTCGGGGTCCCTGTTTGAGCCCGCCTATCACCTCCGCGGCATGGAAAATTTGATGGTGGACATGGCGATGGAAGCGCCCGAGGCGGATGTGCTGCTGGACAAGTTGGCCGACTTCACGTCTGCCGTCGCAGTGGAGAGCGTTCGGCGCGGCGTGGACTGGGTCTGGCTGGGGGATGACCTGGGCTCCCAACAGAGCATGTTGCTGTCTGCAGACATGTGGCGCAGGTACTTCAAGCCCCGCATGGCGCGCATCATTGCGGCCATCCGGGCGGAGCGGCCCGACATGCCCATCGCGTATCACTCCTGCGGGAGCATGTATCCCGTCATTGGGGAACTGCTAGCGCTTGGCATCAACGTCTTAAATCCCATCCAGGAGAGCGCGGCGGGCATGGACCAGCAGGCTATCAAAGCGGCCTATGGGGACCGGCTGACCCTGTTTTGCGGTCCCGACACCCAGCAGTTTTTGATTTCCGCCACCCCCGATGAGGTGGGGGCCAAAACGCGCATGCTGGTGGATACCTTGGGTGCGGGCGGCGGCTATATTTTTGGCGTCTCCCACCATATTCAGCCCGACACGCCTGAGGAGAATATCCGCGCTATGCTCATGGCATTGCATGGATAACTGCAAAAAAATTGGAAGACAAAAAGGATTGCCTTTTTGTCGAAAATAGCGTATAATGATGAACGAAACGATTCTGTTTGGTATGCATGGAAAGGAGGGGAAATGATTGTTTCGCAACAAGTATTTGAAGCGGTTGTTTTTTGCGTTTTTGATCATTTTTATCCTGTTTTCCAGTTGCTTTTTGATTGTGGTGCAGGTGCAAAATGGGCGTGCGGAACGGGAACGGCAGCAGAATGCCAACGCTGTGATCTTCGATCAGACGGTGCAGACGGTGGACCGGCAGATGGAGCTTGCCATTGCGCTCATGAGCCAGATTACGGAGAATACATATTTCAAAGATCGGCTGCAGGAGAGCGAGAATCCATTCTATGATGAAATCTGGTTGAAGGATGAGCTCAAGCGGCAAACCAATGTGTTTGGGGATACCATCTTTGAGCTTGCGGTGATCGATACGGTTCGGAACCGTTCGGTGGACAAGAATTATTCCATGACGGTGGAGCAGTATTTTGCAGACATGGGGCTGCCGGGCGTGACCAGCCAGACGCTGCTTGAGAAGCTGCGAGAGGACAACAACTTTGCATTGTATGTGGTGTTTGGGATTCAAAATGAGCTGTTTATGGTTCAGCCGGCGTTGCTTCATGCGGCGGACCGGTATTTGGTGTTGTGTCATATCAAGTCGGACTATCTGTACGACATTCTGTCCCCCGGCAGCCAGCAAATGACGTTTGTGATCTCCAAGGAGGACAACCTGCTGTTCTCCAATCAGGAGGCGCCGTGGTTTGAGGCGCTGCGGGAGCAGGAGCTCTATCAGAACGCGGCGCGGGTTCGTCGTGAGGTTGCACTAGACGGTCAATTGATTTCGTTGCAGAAGTCCGCCAACAGCCCTGTGACTTATGTGATTGCATTTCCTGAAACGGATGCCGGGTTGGCGTTTGGCTGGTATATCCTTTTGATTTTGTTGCTTGCGCTTTTGATGTTTCCTGTGGCAGCGCTCATCTCCAAATTGGCATATCGACCTGTGGGCGACATGGTGCAGAGCGTGCGGCGGATAGGAGGAGCGGCCCCGGGACAGGACGAGCTGCTCTATGTGCGCAAGACGGTGGAGAACATCAATCGGCTCAACGGGGAGCTGCACAAGATCATCGACAAAAACAAGGTTTCGCTGCGCATTCGCTTCCTAAAGGATTATTTGCTGGGCCTTGAGCGGATGGATGAGGGTAAGCTTACGCGGTATGGCATCCCAAATGGCCCCATCCAGCTTGCGGTTTTGGAGATTGGCGGGTTTGAATTTGGCAAGAGCTTCAGCGATGAAATTCGAGGCGAGGTCAAGGGGCGCATCTTGCGCATCCTGTCTGAGCAGTTGTCCATCAACTTTGAATGCGATATTGTGGATATGTCCTATGACCGCTACTGTCTGTTGGTATACGGGGAAGATGAGGGCCTCCGGGAGATTCTCTCCCAGCTGCTTGTGGATATTGATGAAAACTTCGCGCTCAAGGTAGTTGCTGCGATGAGTCATGGTGCTGAGCCCATTGAACGTCTGCCGTCCGTGTATATGGACTCCGAAAACATGCTGGAGAACCGGTATGTGTTTGGGGGCAAGCTGGTGCTCATGCCGGAGGACTATGAATCGGTCAAGTTTGAGAGCTATTATTACCCCTTTGAGATGGAACGGGAGCTCATTGGGCACATCCTAGACGGCCGGTATGAGGATGCGATGGGCGTGGTGAGCCGTCTTTTGATGGAGAATTTGGATGTGCGCAACTTTGATAAGGATACGCGCGCCCGGTTTGTAATGGCCATTACGGGAACGGTGAACCGTATTTTGGAGCGTGTGCAGTTGACGGAAGCGGATGTCTTTTCGGATGGCTCCTTGGTATATGTGGATCTTAAGCTGTGTAAAACCAACCAAGAGCTCAAGGTGCATATTGAACGTCTGTTTGCGAAACTGATCGAAGAACTGAGTAAACGGAATGTCAATATCAATACATACATGTCGCAAAAGATCGAAAAATACATCGAAGAGAATTATATGCACGATATTTCGCTTCGGGATTTGGCTGAATACTTCGGCTATTCGGTCACGTATATGAGCGGTTTGTTCAAATCGACCGTTAAGGAAAATTTTAAGGATTACCTGAATAAACGTCGAGTGAGCAAAGCCAAGGAGATCATGGACAAACAGAAGAATATCCCCATCCGGGAGCTGATCAAGCTGGTTGGCTGCAACAACGAAGATACCTTTATTCGGATGTTCAAACGATATGAAGGCATCACGCCTGGCAAATACGCGAAACAGGATACAGAAGAATAACGATCATTTATGAATCCTCATTTTGAAGAGACGACAGCGATGCTGGCGTCTCTTTTTTTGTTCTCAGATTTATGAACACGATGTGAACGAAACGTCGATGATATGAAGTTTTTCACATTGACGCTCCTAAAACGGGCGTGCTAAACTGGATCCGTATTCTAAAAGGAGTGTGATGTAGTATGAAATCGGCGCTTTCGCCGTCGGGAAAATCTGCCCCGGTCCTTCGGCCAAAACGCGGCGGCTTATGGTCATGCATCGTTCGGGACCGGCAGCTGTATTACATGCTGATTCCCGTTTTGGTATTCTACTTTCTGTTCGTCTACATGCCGTTTTACGGTGTCCAGATCGCATTTAAAGATTACAACCTGTTTCTTGGCATTCATGACAGTAAATGGATCGGGTTTGACCACTTTGTGGAATTCTTTACGGGACCTTATTTTTGGCAGACGCTCAGAAATACCTTTCTCATCAGTCTGTATGGTCTGATCTTTGGGTTCCCAATCACCATTTTGTTTGCACTCTCGGTCAATGAGGTGCGCAACAAGAAATACAAGAGCTTTGTGCAGACTGCGTCTTACATTCCATACTTCGTGTCGTCAGTCGTCGTGGCTTCGCTGGTGGTCAATTTCTTATCCCCCAGCTACGGGATTATCAACCGAATCATTGAGCTGTTTGGCGGAGAAAGCAAATACTTTATGATCATGCCCGAGTATTTCCGGGGGATCTACACCATCATGGGTATTTGGCATTCCATGGGCTTTAACTCCATCGTCTTCTTGGCGGCGCTGTCGGGCATCGATGCGCAGCTCTATGAGGCGGCCACCATCGACGGGGCGGGCAAACTTAAGCAGATTCTGCACGTGACACTGCCCGGCATCATGCCAACCGTTGTGGTTATGCTGATTCTGCGGATTGGTCAGATGATGAGCCTTGGCTATGAAACCATCATCCTTCTGTATCAGCCCGCAACATACGAGACGGCGGATATCATCAGCTCCTATGTGTACCGGCAGGGTATCGTGGGTGCGGACTATGGATATGCCACCGCGGTGGATTTGTTCAACAGCGTCATTTCCTGCATCCTGGTTGTGACGGCCAACAAGATCAGCAACAAGGTGTCGGATATGGGAATTTGGTAAAGGAGGGGAGACAGACATGCAACTGAGTACCGGAGAGAAAATCTATAAAGTAGTCAATAATATTTTGTTGTTCATCGTAGCCCTCGTCATGCTGTACCCCTTTATTTACGTGCTGGCGGTCTCGCTCAGTGACGTCGTGGCGGTATCGCAAGGGCGGGTTTGGCTGTTCCCCATTGGGTTCAACCTGTCGGCCTATGAGCGTATCTTTTCCCAGCCCATTCTGTGGGTGGCATACGGCAACTCGCTGTTTATCCTGGTAGTGGGTACGTTGCTCAGCGTATTTTTGACCATTCTAGCGGCATATCCGCTGTCCAAAAAGCGGCTGCGCGGGCGCACGTTCTTTACGTTTATCATCGCGCTGACGCTGTGGATCAAGGTTCCCATGATTCCGTTTTATCTGAACATGCAGAACCTGCACCTGGATAACTCCTTGATTGGCTATATTGTTGCGTTTGCCATTTCGGCATTCTATGTGGTCATTTTGAAAACCTATTTCCAGTCCATTCCAGAATCGCTGGAAGAATCGGCCAAGCTGGACGGCGCATCGGATTTTCAGATTTTGTGGCGCATCATGGCGCCGCTCGCTGTGCCCTCTATCCTGACCATCGCGCTGTATTACGCAGTGGACAAATGGAATGGCTACTTCTGGGCGATGACGCTCTTAAAAGACGAGCGGTTTACCACCTTGCAGGTGTACTTAAAGAAACTCGTGGTGGAAATGAATGTGACAGAGGAAATGAACGCTTTGGGGGATCTGGGAAACATCATCCCCGAGACCTTCATCTATGCCACCATTGTGGTGGCGGTGATCCCCATGATGATCATCTATCCCTTTGTGCAGAAATTTCTCATCAAGGGCATGATGGTCGGTGCCGTCAAGGGTTGATGGCGGCTGCTATGCATCTGTGTTATTACGTTGCATAAAGTGCGATTTTATGTGGCCAGTGAGGAGGAAAGCGTTATGATAAATTTAGGTATGACATCTATGACTTTGAAAGCGTGGATGCCAAATGAAATCATTCATTTTGCGAAAGCACATGCATTGTACGGCATAGAATGGGGTAATTGCGCAGGTCATGTTCCGGCCGGCGACGTCAAGAGGGCCCAGCAGATCGGGCAGGAAACAAGAGAGCATGGGCTTGCCGTGTTGGCATATGCCACTTATTACGAAGTGGGAGATCCAATGGAGGCATTTTTAGAGGATTTGGCGTGTGCGAACGCTTTGCAGGCACCGGCCATGCGGATATGGACCCCCCGACGGTCACCGTGGGAGGTTGCGGATGCGGAATTTGAGAACATTTGCAGCCAGGCGCGTTTGCTTGCGGAGACCGCAGAAAAGGCACATGTCAAACTGCTCTTTGAATATCATTTTGACACCCTGACAGAGACCGGCGACAGTGCAGTGTGTTTGATGCAGCATATCGGACACGCCAACACGGGGCTATACTGGCAGCCAGATGGAGGCCTCAGTACGCAGCAAAATCTATTGGCCTTGCAACAGGTTTTGCCTTACGTAACGAAAAACATTCATATGATTAACTATCAAAAAGGCGGCGAATTTGAGGAATTGGGCCCGATACGGGATGCGATTCTGTCGTATCTGAAGGAGCTCAAACAAGCAAACAGGGACTTTAACGTGATCATTGAGTTTGCAAAGGATAACAAGCCGGACAATTTGGTCAAGTCGGTGACCCTGCTGAAAGCGTTATTACATGCCGTTGAGATGGGGGCGGAACATGAGCGGTTTTGAAATTGCAATGTTGGTTTGTTTCGGCCTTGCATGTCCGGCCAATCTTTATAAATCCATCACGTCAAAAACCAATGCAGGAAAAAGTTTGATATTTCTAATTGCGGTATGGGTTGGCTATATCTGCGGGTTTCTGCACAAATGTTTTTATAACAGAAACCCGGTCATGTGGTTATATGTGATAAATGCAACTGTGGTGCTGATGGATATTGTTTACTATGGGATCAATCACTTTCGCGATAAACGGGAATCACATAGTGGCGAGGTGGATCTCTCTTAAATGCAATCAATCGTGTATGCAATATTTCAATATCAAACGGGGTGTGGCTGAAACACTCCCCAAAAGAGTGAGGAGGAAGACAAAATGAAAAAATTTCTGGCGGTTCTACTGGCGTCCTGCCTGTTGTTGGGTGGATGCGGAGAGCAGACGGAAGGGGAGGTTACTTCAACCAGCCCCGACAAGAACAAGCACATGGCGAGCGAGGAGCCGCTCGAGCTGACGGTGCACTTCCATTATGGCACACAGATCTTTGATGACGAGTGGCCGGTTTATCAGAAGGCAGAGGAGTACACCAATGTCAAGCTCAAAGGAACGGTTTCCCAGATGGCAAGTGACTGGAATGTTTCTTTCAACACCATGATTTCCACCAAGCCGCTGCCTGACATTATCTGGAATTCCCGGGAGCGCATCAACCAGTATGCGCTGTTGGGTGGGTTCGTGCCGCTTGACGACTTGATCGAGGAGCATGCGCCCAACATCAAGCAGTTCTTTGAGGAGCATCCCGAGATGCGCAAAGAGATGCAGGCGTCCGACGGGAAGCTGTACATGATTCCGAATTTCACCGAGCAGCGCGTCAAGGAGATTTGGTACGTGCGGCAGGACTGGATGGATAAGCTGAACCTCGAGACCCCAACAACGGTCAACGAGCTGTACAATGTGGCCAAGGCGTTCCGGGAGCAGGATCCCAACGGCAACGGCCAGCAGGATGAGGTTCCCATCTTTGGGCGTGCTGGATATTTCCAGATCAAGAAGCTGATGAATCTGTATGGCGTTAAGATGCAGAACATGCAGCCCTTCTATGAGGATAACGGACAGATCGTATTCTCCTATATGGATGATACCTTCAAGGAAGCCATTAAGAATATCCACCAGTGGTATGCAGAAGGCCTGATTGACCAGGAGCTGTACACCCGTAAGGATGCACGTACCTACCTGCTGTCCAACAACTTGGGTGGTATTTCCAACGACTTCCATGGCAGCAACGATCAGATGAACGATCAGTATAAAGATGTGATCCCGGGGGTTCACTTAGATAAAGATACCACACCAATCCCACGCTGACTTTTGCTCAACCAATACAGCCGGAGGGCTGGATAACAAGAAAAGGCGGTATGCGCCCCGTGGAGGGGTAGCATATCGCCTTT
>CALYAO010000024.1 GCA_944393605.1 uncultured Clostridia bacterium | reverse complement strand
CAATGGGCGCTGTCATGCATAAGATCTGCAACATCATCTTTGCCATGCTCCGGGATAACAAACCCTTCGAGGTCATCCCTCCGGAGGAACACTGCAGGCGTTTTGCCGCAGAGCATCCAGACAAGATACGCAAAGCCGCATAATCAGCACGGCACTCTCAATATTTAGTTTGCGGCCAATCCAATATATCGGGATGGTCTGTTAAGGTTACCCTTTTTTCGCGGCTGTAAGAAATTTAACTTTTTTCATATCACCTCTTGACATTTCTTATCTGGACTATTTCATACTGAGAAACCGGGCGTTCTTCCACAGATAATCCACGCCCGACAGGATGGTAACCGCCGCGGCGATCCACATCACGATGTCCACCGCCAGGTGTTTTCCAAAGACCAAGGCCGCAAGAATGGCGACCATCTGTAGCGTCGTCTTTATTTTGCCCCACTTGCTCGCGGCAATGACCACGCCTTCTGCCGCCGCCGCGATGCGGATGCCCGTAATAATAAACTCCCGCGACAGGATGATCACAACAACCCAGGTGGACACGGCGCCCAGCTCCACCAGCGCCACCAGCGCCGCGGCCACCAGCAGCTTATCCGCAAGCGGGTCTACAATCTTGCCAAAGTTGGTAATCTGCTGGTATTTGCGCGCGATATGCCCATCCAGCCAGTCGGTAAAGGAAGCCAGGACAAAGATGCCAGCGGCAATATAGTTGTGAAAGGGTAAAAAATCGTAGAGCAGACATACCAGAAACACCGGTATCAAACAGATTCGCAAAATGGTCAGCCGGTTTGCAGTATTCAATCTGTCATCTCTCCCGTCAAATCATATTGGTCACAATCCAAAATTTTTACATGCACAAAACTGCCAATGGCCACTTCGTCGGATGCAGCAAAGTAGGTGAGGCCGTCCACATCGGGCGAATCGGCATAGGTGCGGCCATAGTACATCAGATTGTCCGCATCATACCCTTCCACCAGCACCTCCAGCACCTTACCCAGCTTCTCCCGCTGCAAGGCAAGCGAAATCTCCGCCTGTGCCTCCAAGATCCGGTCGGCACGGGCCTGCTTGACCGCGTCGGGCAGCTGCCCATCCAGCCTGGCCGCCGGCGTCCCCTCCTCCTGGGAGTACGCAAAGGCGCCCAGCCGGTCAAACCGCATCTTGCGGACAAAAGCCAGCAGCTCCTCCGCCTCCTCTTCCGTCTCCCCGGGGAATCCGGCAATGAGGCTGGTGCGCAACACAATGCCAGGGATCTCCCGCCGCAGGCGCGCAATGAGCGCCACCAGCTCCGCATGGCTGGTATGCCGCCCCATGCGCCGAAGCACACGGTCATTGCAGTGCTGAATGGGAATGTCCATATAATTGACAAGTTTTTCCTCTTCCTGGAAGGCACGAATGAGCTCCTCGCCGATCATCTCGGGATACAGGTAATGCACCCGGACCCATCGGATGCCGGGGATGGCACACAGCGCACGGAGCAGAGCGGGCAGCTGGCAGGTGCCATCCAAATCCGTCCCATACCGCGACGTGTCCTGCGCGATGACCAGCAGCTCTTTAACGCCTTCCGCTGCGAGGCCCTCTGCTTCCGCCAAGACATCTGCCATGGGACGGCTGCGGTATCTGCCCCGCAGGGAGGGGATCACACAATAGGTACATCGGTTGTCACAGCCATCTGCGATTTTCAGATAGGCCGTATGCGGCGCGGTGGCACGCAGGCGGGGCCCATCCTCAACTGCCTGGTCCATATGCCCGTACAGCGCGACCTTTTCCCCCGCCAGGCACCGGGCGATGACCTCCGCGATCTTGGGATAGTCCCCCGTTCCTACCACAGCGTCCACCTCGGGCAGCTCAGAAAACACCTCATCGTGGTACCGTTCCGCCAGGCACCCCGCCATGATCAGCAGGCGGCACCGTCCCTGTTTATACGATGCCATTTCCAGGATGGTGTCGATGGACTCCTGTTTGGCAGAGTCGATAAAGCCACAGGTATTGACCACGATCACATCCGCGTCCTCAGGGCGCGAGACGATCTCATAGCCTTCCCGGCTTAAAATTCCCAGCATGACCTCGCTGTCCACCAAATTTTTGGCGCACCCGAGAGACACAAATCCAATGGTAACCATGCGTTTCCTCCGTTACGTTGCTTTTCCATATGGCCTTACGAAGCCGTCCAAACGCCGAAAAGCGCGCGGCCAAACGGCACACGCGCACAAGACGCCTTACTCCTCCGGCGTATCCGGCTCCTCTTCCGGCTGGTCAGATGCCTCCTGTTCGTCAGGCAGTACCACCTTTACCACACCGTCCGCAATCTCATGCACTGCTTGCGTGATGCTCTTGGCACCATCAATGGGATGGTCGGTGTTCTCGCTGTCCAGCGCGATCTGCCGCGCACGCTTGGCAGCGGCAATGACCAGGCTATACCGGGAGCCCGTCTTTTTCATCAATTCCCCAATGGTTGGATAAATCATGAATTTGTCACCTCTTTGATATAATCAATATTGCGTGCGACGCTGCACTTCTCTCCCGCGATGATGCTCAAGAAGCGGTCCACCGCCCGGTCCACGTCGTCATTTAGCAATATGTAGTCATATTTCATCACATGAGAAAACTCCCATGCGGCGGTCTTTAAGCGTTCGGCGATGACCTCTTCGCTTTCGGTCTTGCGCCCCACCAAGCGGGCGCGCAGCTCGCTCATGGACGGCGGCAGCACAAATAGGAACACCGCCTCCGGATACATGTCTTTGACCTGCATAGCGCCCTGTACCTCAATCTCCAGGATGACGTCTCGCCCACTGTCTAGGAGCTGATCCACGCGCTGTTTGGGGGTACCATAGTAGTTGCCGCAAAACTGCGCCCACTCGATGAAACCACCCGCGTCAATCATCTCGCGGAATGCCTCTTCGGTCAAAAAGAAGTAGTTCACGCCGTCC
>CALYAO010000023.1 GCA_944393605.1 uncultured Clostridia bacterium | reverse complement strand
ATTTGTGGCAGAAGTCAGCTGGCCCGCACTATTGTAGACATAGGTCGTAGTTGTCCCGGCATAACTCACCGTCTCCACTGCTCCGTCCGATGTATAGGTATACCCAAGCTGCGTCTCCCCGTTTTTTGCATTAAAAAGCGGCAAGCCAAAAGACTTGCCGCAATGTGGAAGCGTTGACCAAAAGAGGCCGTGACTGTTAACCGCAGGCTGCAAAAATTCGTAGCACAGCAAACTAACAGGTGTGCCAAACAGGGCTTTTAAAAAAGCAGCGCAGGCGACTGATTGTTTGCATCTGCACAAACAATCGCAGCAAGCATCGCCTATTCCAACATGGAAGGACCGGTTAAAAACCATGCTTTCTCGACAACGAAAAACCGCCTCCCGCAGGACGGCAAACCAACTGCGAGCCCAACACAGCGGGTCACAGTTGGAAAGGAGGAGCAGTGACGTGAGCGCGCTCTGACTTATAAAAAGTCGGAGCAAGCGATACAAAGCTTGCTCCGACGTGGTGCCGCTGGCCGGAGTCGAACCGGCACGGTATCACTACCGGCGGATTTTGAGTCCGCTACGTCTGCCAATTCCATCACAGCGGCATACAAAATCGGTGCACCAAGGCACCGATCATAACTGCGTGTTTCATTATAGCATACTGCTCCTGCTCCTGTCAAGCCCAAAATGGAAGAAATATCAAGAGTTTGCCCCGCGCTATGCCTCCGTCTCCATCATGGGCTGGATATAGTTTGTGAGCATGTCCACCCCATAGGTTGGCTCAGGCGCCCACTTTCCGCCCAGTTCTTCCACAAATTGGACCGTTCCCGCCCACGAAATGGACTTTACGATCTCATACCGGGCATGCGGCTGGCCAACCGGCTCTATGCCCACATACGCCGCCATGTGGTTAAAATGCGCACGGACACCGTCCTCCGGCGTCGCAAAGCTCTCATGGTCCTCAGGCTTGTCCCCCGTGGCATGGTCGGTTTTAATACCCGCCCAGTTATTCTGTTCGGGCTGGACGTTGCCGGTATACTTGCCGAAGTTGGTCTCCTTTGCGGCCTGTGCATACAGCACCTCCGGCCGGATGCCCGTCAGTTCCCCGTATTGCCAATACAAATCCGCAATGTCGATATAGCGCTGGTCCGCACCTCGGCCTTCCGCCCATTTCTTGGCCTGTGCCAAGGTCACCTGCGGCTCCCCCACGATGGGGGTTTGGGTGGCGGGTGCTGGAGTCGCAACTGTCCCGCCGTCCTTCACCGTCATGCCCCGCTGCAAAAACACCGCCGCCTCCGCACGGGTCACGGACGCTTTTGCGCGCAGCGTTCCCGCATCCCCTTGCAGGATGTTTTTCTCCACTGCAATAGCCACACACGTACGCAGCTCGGGCGACACCTCCGCCTCATCCGTAAACATGCGTTCTAACACCCGGACATCTCCGACATCCGTCTCGGCAAATCCAAGCGCCTGCACAATGGCCGCTGCGACCTGTTCCCGCGTACACTCGGCAGACGGGTTATACTGGTTCACAGGCAGCCCTGCCTCCCGCGGAATGAGATCCTTGGTCGCTTCTATGTAGGGGAAGGACCACTTGTCGGACGGCACATCCACAAAGGTCTGAGAAGGCGTCCCCGGCAGTTCCAGATCAAATGCCAGCGCAACCATCTTCGCAAACTGCTCCCGTTTCACGGTCAGACCCGGCGCAAATTTTCCTTCCTCCATGCCGTTGATGATCCCTTCCTGGGACAGAAAGGTCACCGCCTCTTCAGCCCAGCGATACCGCTCATCCATGTCCGTAAACCCGGCCTGTGTCGTGCTGGCGTCCATGCCCAAAATCGCATGATAGTGCACCGATACAAAGATCGCCACACATACCCCGAGAAAGATCAGTTTTTTTACCATGTTCGGTTCCTCCTGCTTGTCTGTCCTGCCAGATAGTATACCATATGTGGCATTGTCCCAAAATATGACCAGACAATTTTTTTGACTGCTCCGCACAAGACGCGCGCATCAAACAAGCTCTTTTATTATATCACACACCGACCGTTTGCGCCACCCCCTATGCACATGCTTTGTCGAAATTTTCTGGGATTTCGACCCAAGAATATGACAGTTTTTTCCATTTTAAAGGGATATAATGGGAAAGTACTGCATATACGAATTGATTACAGATGAGGTGAGCCGGATGGATGAACCAAAGACCTACCAACACATCAACACCCCGCCACAGCAGCGGCCGATCCTAAAAGAAGCCCTGCGGCACATCGACTGGTTTGAATGCTGCGAGTATGCGGTCAGCCTGCTTTTGTGCAAAACGTCCCTCTTGGGAGCCATGTCCCCCTTCGGCATCGCCTTTTTCGGCGCGACCCTGCTCCGTCAACGGTGGCCCCTTGGCATCCTGTTTTCCATTTTAGGCACACTGCTCGCCGGCCAGGGCGTCATAAGCTTTAAGTATGTGGGCGGCATCATCGTCTTTGCCATTTTTTCATTGATTCTCAAAAAAGAGCTGTGTGATAAGAAATACCTGCTCGCAGGGATCGCCGCCTTTGCCATGCTTGCCAACGGCCTCATGTTCTTGATGTTCAAGGGCTTTCTCCTATATGACTTTCTGCAGCTCCTGGCGGAATGCACATTGACCTTTGTCAGCTTCCTCGCATTTGACAAGGCCATCCTGCTCCTGCGCAACCTGCGCGGGCGGACGGTGTTTGAGCCCGATGAGACGTTGAGTCTGGTTATTTTAGCGGGATGCGTCATCCTCTCCATCGCGACCATCCCCTACCTGCGCAGCGTCTCCCATGTGCTCTCCATCTATATCATCCTGGTTTTGAGCCTGTGCAGCGGCTTTGGTGTTTCTGCCTCGGCCGGTGTCCTGCTGGGGCTCATCAACAGCATGGGCGCCGTCATGTCTTCGGGCGTCATTGGGGTGTATGCGTTCTGCGGCCTGTTTTCCGGGCTCTGCCGGCGGCTGGGCAAGTGGGGCGTGACATGCGCCTTTCTGCTTGCCAATGCGGCTATCATGCTGTATCTCAACAACTCCACCGACCAGATCATCACCATCTATTACGTCGCGGTGGCCGGCACCCTGCTGTTTGCCACACCCCAAAAGTATCTGGCCCAGTTCGGCAAGGTCATGCACATTGCGCAGGACGCGCCGACCCAAGCAGACCGCACCAAGCAACACCTGTCCGCCAAACTTACAGAGGCCTCCCAGGCCTTCTACGGGCTATCCGACATCTTTGCAAGTCTCGTGGCCTACCGCGTCAACACCGACATCAAGGATGTGACCGTGCTGTTTGACCGGGTGGCGCAGGACGTCTGTGCAAGCTGCAGCATGAACACCCACTGCTGGCAGCAGGGCTTTAACAACACCTATAACCTCCTGATGCAGTCCTTTGAGGAGATCGAGCGCAAGGGCTTTGTCGCAGAAAACTGCATGCCCAAGCGGTTCTTGGACCAGTGTATCCGCGCCGAGAGCTTTGTGGATGCCTATGCGCACCACTACGCACTCTACAAATCCGATGTGATGTGGGCAGGCAAGGTCCTAGAGAGTCGGGAACTGGTGGCGGACCAGTTCAAAAACGTCTCCCACATCCTGGGCACCCTCCGCGATGAACTGGCATGCGACATCACCTATGACGAACAGCTCGCGCAAAAACTGCACGCCGGGCTGGATCAGCACGGCATCCGCGCGACCGACCTCACCGTCTCCAATGGCGACGGCTACGAGGTCCAATTTACCATGAAGGCCTGCGGCGGCAGCCGGCGCTGTGCCACCGCCACCAGCATTTTAAGTGAGCTGCTCGAGGTGCCCATGCGGCAGATCCACCTCTCATGCGGCGAAAAGCAATGCCGCATCACCTTCCGGGAACAGGCCAAATACCGCATGGATGTGGGGATGGCGTCCACCTGTGAGGATGGGCAAAAACAGTCGGGGGACAACTACACCTTTCTCCCCATCGATGACAACAAATATCTCCTGGCGCTGTCCGACGGCATGGGCAGCGGCAAGAGCGCCAAGGCCCAGTCGGAGATCACCATCGATCTCTTAAAACGGCTGCTGGAGGCAGGCTTTGACCGAGATACCGCCATCCGGCTCATCAACTCGGTGCTGCTGCTCCGCACGGACAAAGAGTCTTTTGCCACCATCGACATGTGCCTTGCGAATCTCTATACCGGGCAGCTGGAATTTGTGAAAATCGGCGCTGCGGCGTCCTACATCAAACGGGAGGGCGGCACCGAGCAGATTGACTCCACTTCCCTCCCCGCCGGCATCGTACGCAGTATGGAACCCGAACATGACTTCCGCACGGTACGTGCCGGGGAGACCATCGTCATGGTGACAGACGGTGTGACCGACTGCGAGCAGCGGCACATCAAAAACGCAGATGCCATCCGCAAGCTCATTGACGGCTACCAGGGGCTCTCCTCCCAGGAGTTGGCCGACCTCATCCTCCAAACAGCCCTCTCCCTTTCGGGCGGCGTGGCGGAGGACGATATGACCGTGCTGGTTGCAACCGTGCGGGAGAGCGCATGATGCGCGCGGTTTATGGGCGGAATGGACAAAAAAGCATGCGCATCAAAAAGACCGACCCCAAGGGGCCGGTCTTTTTTGTCTGAAATCGTCTTGTCTGGTATGCACCTCAGCCAAAGACCCGATGCATCCGGTCACAGTAATACTGGACATTCTCCCACTTCGCATCGGGCGGAATCCGATGGTCGGGGCACGGGAGATAGCCGCCCAGCGCAACGAGGGGCTTTAGGCGCTCGATCTCTTTGTCAATGGCCGCATAGTCATAGGCGAACACCAACTTGTTCATGCCGCCAACGCCGCGCAGCTCCTTGCCGTATTGCGCCCGCCACGGGGCAAGCGAGGCATTCCACGTCCCAACCTCAATGGGGAACATGGTGTTGACGCCGTTTTCAATCCAGGTGGGAATTAAGCTATCACTCCACCCGTCGCAGTCGAGAGACACGATGTCCACGCCATGCTGCCGCAGCAGGTCGCTGACACGACGGTAATGCGGGCCCACCATCTCGTCAAAAACACTCGGGATGACCAGCGGCCCGTTTTTGAAACAGATATCCTCCCAGTAATGCGCGACGTCAAACTGGACGCCCGACGCCAGGACCTGTTCCACCAGATCATACACCAGGTTGCCCATGGTATCAATGATCTCCCGATACAGCTCCTCGTCATCCGCCAGCAGGTAGCTGGTGCCTTCCACGCCCATCCAGTCCCGGATCTTGCCAAACAAGCTGCCGCAATACAGCGCCAGCGGCGTCTCCCGCGTCTCGTTCTCCGCCGCCAGTGCCTGCAGTGCATCAGGGTCAATGCGCGCGGCATCGGGCTGCAGCCGGGGCAGATACAGTTCCTCCCAAGATTTGCGGTCCACCAGCGTATGCCCCACCTCGGACGGGATGGAGACAATGCCCTTTTTAACCTGCACGATGAGGCCGTTCTGATCCCGCTTTTGTATTAGGCCGCCAGGCAGTTCCGCCAAAATCTCTTCTTCAAAATAGGGCATCAGGTCCGCATGCCCGCCAATCATGGGAATATAGTCCAGCTCAAAGCCCAGCTTTCGGTCGGCTGCCGGCGTTCCATCCTGATCCAGCATGTCCTCGTCCGTAAGATGCCCCTCCTGGTGCCACTTTTGCAGCGTCTCTCCCCAGTATCCAAAGGAGCATACCGGCAGCGCGTCATAGTCCTCATAGTGCATAATCGCACGAAACCGTTCCCGCGTGTTCATTCATCCATTCCCCCATCCATTTGATGTCTATTTTCCAACACAAATCACTCGCACCCGAGTATACCACATGACCACCCGAAAAACAATGCACAAACTTGACATTTGTTGTTCAATTTTGTGACACAATGCCCGTCAGCGAAGCGGCAAAATGATTTCATGCTGGCCCGAACCCAGCGGTTGCTCCCGCTGCTCCGCCGCACACTCCGCCGGCGGGGCAAACACCGCCGTCGTGTTGGGGGGAACCGTAAACCGGAACCGGATGTTCCCTCCCTCCACCTGCCAGGACGAACGAATGGGCCCGTAGGGAGACAGGTGCTCCGCCTCCGCATGCGTCAGTCCCCCGCCCGGGCGGGGCGCAAAGCGGATCTTTCGATACCCGGCCTCCAGCATGTCCAGGCCCGCCACCCGGCGGTATAAAAAGTCCCCCACAGCGCCGTATGCGTAGTGGTTGAAGGAGTTCATGTCGGGGCTCCAGAAGCTGCCGTCGGGCTTGATGCCATCCCAATGCTCCCAGATGGTGGTTGCACCCTGGGTGATGGGGTATAACCACGATGGATACTCCGTCTGACGAAGCAGCCGGTATGCGGCGTCCAGCTCCCCCGCCTTCTCCAGCGCAAGGCAGAGGTATGGCGTCCCCACAAAGCCCGTCGCGAGATGATACCCAGATTCTTCCAGCATGGCCACCAGCCGTTTTACGATGCCCGGACGCATCTCCTCGGGCGCCAGGTCAAACAGCAGCACCAACACATGCGCGGTCTGCGTCTCGCTGACCACCCGGCCGCTCGGCGTCAAAAACTCCCGCCGAAAGGCCTCCACCACCCGTTCATGCAGCGCCGTAAATTCTGCTGCATCCGCCCCATACCCCAGCACTTCCGCGGCCTGAGCCACCAGCTGCGCCGAATAGGCATAGTAGGCGGTGGAGATGAGGTCGGTCGCCGTCGCGCCCTGGTAGGATTCGCCGGGCGCATCCAGCCCCAGCCAGTCTCCAAACTGAAACTCGGTGTTGTACAGATACGCCTCCGTTCCATGCGCCCGCATATAGGTCACCCATCGCTTCATGCTGTCGTATTGCTCCGCAAGCAGGCGAGTGTCCCCATAGCACCAGTACAGCGTCCAGGGGCATATCACCGCCGCATCCGCCCAGGCGGATGCGCCATACCGTTCGGGGAAGATATTGGGGATCACCTGCGGCACACCGCCGTCTGTCTGTTGGTCCGCTTTCAGGTCCCGCAGCCACTTGGTGTAAAAGGGCGCTGCACCCGCCAGAAAGCATGCCGTCCGGATAAAAATCTGCGCGTCCCCCGTCCAGCCGAGCCGTTCGTTGCGCTGGGGGCAGTCGGTTGGAATATCCACAAAATTGCCGCGCTGGCTCCACTCGATGTTGTGCTGCAGCTGGTTGAGCAACGGATCGGAACAGGAAAACCATCCCGTCTGCGGCATGTCGGTGGACAGCACCACGCCCACAAAATCCGCCGGCGACACCTCGCCCGGGTAGTCCGCCACCTCCACATACCGAAAGCCCTGGAAGGTAAAATGCGGGCGGAAGGTTTCCTCCCCTTCCCCCTTTAAATAATAGGTATTGGTCTGTTTCGCACTGCGCAGGTTGTCAAAATAGAGGTTGCCGTCCCGGTCCAGCACCTCCGCATGCCGGAGCACAATGCGGTCCCCCGCACGGCCCCGCGCCGTCACGCGGACATACCCCGTCATGTTCTGCCCCATATCCAACACCGTCTCCCCCTTGGGGGTGGTAAAAAGCGCCACGGGTGTGAGCTTCCGCACCACACGCACCGGCTCGCACTCCTGCGCAGCCAGCACGTCCAGATCCCCTTGGGTCACCAAGGCCGGTTCCCAATCGCTGGGCTCTTCCTGCCGCGCGTCATAGGTCTCGCCGTTGTACAGCTCGGAAGACAGGATGGGGCCATGCCCCGTGCGCCAGCTGCCGTCAGTTACCACCACGTCCTCCCCGTCCCCATAGGTCACATGCAGCTGCAACAGCGCCGATGCGGTGTCCCCATACTTGCAGTCGTTTCCTTCCCATGCGAGCGTCCCTTTATACCAGCCTTTGCCCAACAGGATGCGGAGGGTATTCTCCCCTTCCCGCAGCAGCGCGCCAACGTCATAGGTTTGGTATTGCAGGCGCTTGTGGTAGCTCGTCCAGCCGGGGGCAAAGTAGCTGTCTCCCACCCGCATGCCGTTTAGGTACACCTCATACATCCCATGTGCGGTCACATAGGCTCGTGCGCATGTTATGTCCGCTCCTACCGCAAACGACTTCTCCAGGCATGCGTTGTCATAGGGCGCGCAAATCCATTGCGCCCGCCACTCGGACGAGGTCAAAAATGCGGTTTCAAAGGACGCCTCTTCGCTCCAGTCTGATTGACCACCGTGGTTGTCCCACACCATGACGCGCCAGGTATATCGTGTCCGGGAGGACAGCACAAGTCCCTCACACGTCCTATGTATCGACTGGTCCGAGTCCACCCTGCCGCTGTCCCATATGTCCTCCCCGCAGCGCACCTGGATGCGGTATGCCGTTTGCAGGACACCCGTATCCTCCGACCGCAGCATCCAGGACAGGCGCGGCTGCGGGACATCCAGCCCCAACGGATTGCTCCGGTATTCGCAACGCAATGTATCAACGGATACCATTTGCGTCCCCTCCTTCTTTCCCAATTGGCTACAGTATAGCACAGCAGACTCCGCCATGCAAGAACAACCTGCCGCCTATCCGCCGTTCACACGAAAAAAAGGCGACTTCTGCCGCCTTTTTTTCGTGATTGTGACTCATTTTTCGTTAAAGTCTACCCATTCCTTGGCCTCTCTGACCCCCGTTTCGGTTGGAACCGTGACGCCGGACGCGCCGTCCACCCGCCCGGTATCCGCCAGCGGGAAGCTCTGATATGCCTCATAGCTGTTTTGATTTGCCTTTTTTCCCATCTTTTTCTTCGCTTTTCCCATCTCCATGCTCCTTTCCTGATTTGTGTTATTAGCATGTGAAAGAACCCCGTTTTTATACCCATCTGCCCAAGAATATGCCGCAAGCGCAGAGGACCTGCTGAAAGTTGGCCCATCCATGCATAATTGCAGGCAGAAGCATCCAAACTAGAACCATGTTGATACGATATTTTATTTATGGATTATTGGGCTGGAATATTGAGGTCATCTGGACGGGGCTGGGTTCCCTGTTATCGGGCAATCCCAATCTGATGGGACACACGTCGCTGTGGATGTTTTTCATCTATGGGCTGGCAGCCTTTGTGCTGGAGCCCATTCACAACCGCATCGCCCCATGGAGGTGGTATCTGCGCGGGCTCGTATGGACGGCGCTCATTTTTGCCATTGAGTTTGTGGCCGGTATGCTGCTTCAGCTGCTCGGCATCCAGGCATGGCACTATACGGGTGTTTTCTCTGTCCTGGGAGTAATCCGGCTGGACTATGCGCCGGCATGGTTTGTCGTTGGACTGTTGTTCGAACGGGTACACAATACGCTGCTCAAATACGGCGTCGGAACCCGGCGGCACACCTGACAAAGGAGGGGGCAATGCCCCCTCCTTTGTCATCCAGCATTTTCCAAATCCGATGCCCGAAAGGATTTCGCTTCCGCCACATCGACCTTCTCGGTCCCCGCCGGTTTTTCCAGCACACATACCACCATCTTGACAAACATCTCCCGCAGAGGCGACCGCGCCAAGGGTGCCAGATAAGGTCTGAGCGGAACTTCCCGATAGTACAGCGGGGAAAGGTGCAGCTCCTGCAACAAAGTATGAAATGTGCGGATGGTCATCCGGTTGATATAGGAAAAATAGGCCTTCCCCTCATCGTCCACCGAGGTGCGCAGCGCCATCCGCGCTTCTCCGTCGGGCAGATGGGCCGTCATGTCCCGATAGGCCTCAATGAGCGTCTGCTCCCGGAACAGCAGATGCACCCAAGGGATATAGATGGCATCACTTAAGTGGGCCCCGAACGGGTGGTAGTAGGGAGGAAAGTTGAGATAGATGCGGCCGCCGGGCGCCAGCAGGCGCATCGCTTCCAATAAGGCAGCCTGCGGGCGGCTGACATGCTCCATGAAATCATTCATGATGATGGTGTCAAAGGTGCCATCCGGCAATGGCAGGTGGCAGGCGTCCCCCGCCACAAACGAAAAGACGCCACGATACCCCAGCTGCCTGGCAAGCTGTTCCGCTTCGGCCCGGTAGGACGCGACAATATCCGTTCCCACCACCTTTTTCGCGCCCAAGCTGGCATAGTAAAGCGACTTGCCGCCTGCGCCGCACCCCATGTCCAGCACGGTTTTCCCGCGGAACATCTCCGCCGCATGAAACCGTTCCAAAAAATAGGCGATGGTCTTCTCCCCCATCTCAAACTGCCATTGCGCATAGGTCTTCTTGCCGTCGTTGCGCAGATTAAACGGATGCTGGGGTTTGGGGAACAAGTGGTTGAGTGCCTGAATCACCGCGATGCCAATTGTCATGTCTGTCTCTCTCCTTTGCGTGATAATGTAGACATTTTCTCGCATTTAGAATTTACAAAATTTGGTATTCTATACCCGCTACATATCGCGTTTGGAAAAAAAGACATACAAAATAAGGCCCCCGGTCCATTGACCGGGAACCTCTACTCTTTTGATGCAACCATGCGCCTTCTCTATGCACCATGCCGCTCCTACGTCAATACAAGCGCACAATACCGGTCCACTGCGTTAGGTGTCCCGATAATCTGCCCGAATAAACGGCACCTGTATGGTCTCATCGATGAGCGCATGGTATTTTCTGGGATGACGGTATGCATTGCCGAATGCTTCGGTCAAACGGTATTGTCTGAGTGCATCCAGCGGTATCTCTGCCAGGTAGATCCCTTCTTGCCCGTCTGTCTCCAGCCGGCACATGTCATACTCCTCCACGCCATCCTGAAAGGCAATGCCGTCAAAAACGGAAGAATGCCCGTTGCAGTCCGGAACGCCCATTGGATAATTGCAGGTCGCAACCGCCAGCATATTTTCAAATGCCCTGGCCCTCAGCTGGGACAGCCGATTGCACTCCATGGGGCAGGCATTGGGAACCAGCAGGAGCTCCGCCCCCTTTAGCATCAGGATGCGCGCGCTTTCGGGAAATTCCCTGTCATAGCAAATCATCGCTCCCACCTGCACCATCCCTGCCGCCGTATCCAAACCGGCAACCGAAAATGCGGTCCCCGGCGTCAGATTGCGTTCGACGTCAAAATCGCAAGTGTGCACCTTTGCATACTGGAGCACCTGGCGCCCATGCCGGTCCAGCAGGACCAACGTGTTGCGAGGGCCGCTTTCACACGTCTCCAAAAGCGTAATCCCAATCGCCATCTGGAGTTCTTTGGCAAGAACCCGATATGCGTCTACAAAAGGGCCATCCACTGGGATCGCTTCCGCCATCCAGTCCTCGTTGGGACGGTCATAGATGCGGTAGCCATTGCTCCACATCTCCGGGAAAAGCGCAATGTCTGCGCCCATCTGCTTCGCGGTCCGACAGGCTGCAATCCCCTTTTCCTGATTCCCCAGCAGGCTGCCTGTCGGCTCGATTTGCAGCAATGCAATGCGCAATGTACTCATGTGATTCTCCCCTTCTTGCTCAGGCCGAACCAATCTGAGCCAGAGCTGCTGCGCGTTCCCATCCACATCAGGCAAGGATGTCCTCCAACGCCTGCGTAAGCGCCGCACCGTCCACCATGGAATTTGCGTATGCGGCGACCGCTCCTTCCTCATCTATGATGAGGGTCATGGGAAGGGCCGTAATGTTATACGCTGCGGCGGCGCTAAACATCTTGTCGTAATAAACGGGAAAGGTAAAATGTTGCTCCGAAAGAAACGCCTCCGCTTTCTCCTGCGTCTCCCGCTGCCCATCCGTCTGATTCACCATCATAAAGGTCACCCGGTCCCCATAGGTCTCATATGCCTCCTGAAAATCGGGCATCTCCTGCACACAGTATCCGCACCAGGTCGCCCAGAAGTTGACCACAACCGGCTTTCCGCGCTGTTGCGCCAACGTCACCGGATTGCCCGCCGCGTCATATACCGTAAAATCAGGCGCCAGCGTTTCGGCAGCCTGCGAAGGGTTCGCTGTGGCAGACGCACCCGCGGTCCCCGCTGGCGAATGCAGCGCAGGCGGCGCACCATACGTCCCTTTGAGCGTGGTATACAAAATGGCGGCGCCCGCCAACAGGACAACCAGCGCAACCACCAACAGAATCATCTTCCCAATCCGATTCAAAACCATTCCCCCTATCCAACATGAAACATCCGTCAGCTGAGCAAAGACAGCAGCGCATTCATCCACCCTGCCATCATGCAAACACCGATGACAATCAGCAGGCAGCCACACACCCGGCTGATGGCCTCAGAATGCCGCCCCAGCCACGCGATGGCGCTCTTGAGCTTTTGGATGAGCGCCGCGCTGACCACAAACGGGATCCCAAGGCCCAAGGAATACAGCAATAACATCCCCACCCCTTGCAGCACGGATCCCTGCTGGGCTGCGAGCAGCAACGCCGACCCCAAAAAGGCCCCGACACAGGGTGTCCACCCGATGGAGAAGACCATGCCAAACAACACCGTCCGGAAAAACCCGATGGGGCGCACTTCGGCATGCAAACGATGGGTGCGGTCCAAAAACGGCACCTTGAGGATGCCCATAAAATGCAACCCCAACAGAACCACAATGGCACCCGTCACAAGATTGACCGCGGTCTGGTGTTGCCGGAGCAGGCTGCCCAAGCTCGCGGCAAACACGCCCAGCAGCACGAACACAACCGTAAAGCCCAGCACAAACCCCAAGGCATTTCGGATGGCCTTGCCTGTGTTTTGTTCGCTGTCCCCGCCCGCAAAATAAATCACATACACCGGCAGCATGGGCAGCAGGCAGGGGGAAATAAATGTGATAATGCCCTCCAAAAATGACAGCAAATATGCCATGCGGTTCCTCCTCCCATAACAGCGCGTCTCTATGCGTGGTGTTTATTGTATCACATATCTGCGGTGCATGCAATCCCCCAGTTTTGTACAAAATTTCCTCTCATGCACCCAACGCTCATACAAAGCCGGCCTTTTGCACATACTACCCCATATACAAGCACAAAGGAGGGAGAATAAGATGCCCAAGGACAGCCAACCCGACAACAAGGCCGCGCGCAGGAAAAAGGCCAAAGGCCAGACTCCTATCACGCAGGAAAATCAGAACCAAAATCCCAATGCCAAAAAACAGTCCGTCAAGCCCGGCGACGTGTGAAACCGTGCTAGACGCCATGCAGCCGATCCCTGCTTACACAGTCAAGACCACCAGTAAACTGGTGGCTTGCACTGCTCCTATAAGGGGCTATTACCGGCTTAACCCCTCAAAAGGGGTACTGAATGATAGTATCGCATCACATGCACTGCCACCCGTAAACGGGTAAAAACTCGCTATTTTTTTACTTTGAAATAAATTTTCAA
>CALYAO010000022.1 GCA_944393605.1 uncultured Clostridia bacterium | reverse complement strand
AGGATTCGTTCGTGACGGTGTCCTTCAAGCTGAAATCGGTTCTGGAGGGCTCAGAGGCATACAAAACCGCGGTCGCAGCCTATCTCAATGTGGCCCGTTTTCAGCTGGATGGGACGCCGGTAGCAAGTCCGCCCGGCAATGAGTGGTATGACCCGGTGGATCTGGGAGATGGGTGGACGCAGTATCGCATGAAATTCAAATGTTACAGCGATCCCTATAGCAATCCGAACTGGCTGGTGTTTTATGCGATGGGCGGCGCGATTGACCTGTACCTGACGGATATCTCCGTGATCGCAGAAGACGACGGCGCGGAGCTGATCGCAAACGGCGACTTTACGGAGGATGCGGCATACTACACCGCAGGTGGTGAGCCGCTTGCCTCGTATGGCTGGACGGCCACGGACAGTGACTCGCTGGCATACCGGATATCGAGCGGACTGTATGACGAATTCTTTACCACCCGGTTTGCGCACGTGGACGGAGGGCAAAATCAAGACAGCAGCCTGCACATCCGGTATCTTGGCAACTACACCAGCAATGTTTATATGAGGGTCACCAAGAATCTGATTGGTTTAACGGGCCCGCAGCATACGGTCAGCTTCAAAGCGAAGGGGACGTTTTCGGAAAACTATCTCGGTGTTTCCAACTCTGACCTCGCTTATCAGGTTGACTTAAGCGACACGTCCAAGGTTACCAAAACCCCGATGGATGATGGCTGGACCAAGTATGTAATCAAGCTCAATACCTCGTCGGACCAGCTCAGTTTTAACATCACAAGCGGGATGGACATTCTGATTGACGACATTTCGGTGCAGGATGGAACCGGGGTGGAATTCCTCGAGAACGGCAGCTTTGACATTCCGGCACAGCAGGCATCCACCGGGCTGCCCCAAAACAGCCCGTGGACAGTGGATCTGGGAAGCACCGGAGACCGGTATGCACAGCTGGATACCGTACACAAGCAGTCAGGACAATATGCCATGTTCCTGTATTGCCCCGGCGAAGCGGTTGCCGGCAGACATGTCGCCTTGCAGCAAGAGAATCTGCAGGTCACAAACGGGAATGACTATCAGATATCCTTCAAAGTATTTGCACCGTTCATTCCGGCAGATAACATCACGCTGAAGCTGTCGGCTTCCGCACTGGATGGATCTGGAAAAACGGCAGCCGCATTGGATGAGACGCCTACGGCCTTGGGCGATGGCTGGTACGAGTACAGCGGAACGCTCACGGCCGAAGGGGGCACGACGTTTTCCATCCGTGTGGACAACAACATCAACGCAGGACTTTGGATTGACGACGTTTCGGTCAAGGCACAGGACAGCGTGGTTGAACTGCTGCAATCCCCGGATTTTGAAACCGATCATGCGTTTGGGGTCATGCAGTTTGTGGATCCGGCGGATGAAGAGGACGATCCTGCCGTTGTTACAACCCTTTCCAGCAAAACGGTAAAGGCAATCTTGCGCGTGGCGGCTGCAGACGATGCCAGCCCGATCACGTTGGTCCTCGCGGTCTACAAAAACGGCACACTGGCCGATTTGACGTGTGTCCAAAAAACAAGCACCGGTCCCGAAACGCTTACCGTTACCATCGCAGATATCACGGACGGAATGGATGATCTGGGCAGCGCCGCATACAAAGTAACGGCGTTTTGCTGGACGGATTTCCAGACGCTGATACCCTATTTGCCGGCGGTGTCCATTGATAATTTCAGTAATTAAAGGGGTTGAACGTTTATGAAAAGGCTGTTGTGCTTCTGTCTGGTATGGGGGATGGCGCTGGCGCTGTTTCCTGCCTTGCCGGCCAGTGCGAGCGGTTTAGATGGCTGGAATGTGGACGGCTCGGGTGTGGTGGATACTGAGGTTGTCGTTGACACATCGGAATTTCATACTGGGTCATCCTCTTTGAAGATCACCCGGTCCACACCCAAGAAAAGCAATGTGTATACGGAGATATACCAATATCTTCCGGTTGAAAAGGGAAAAACGTATCGATATGGTGTATGGGTGAAAGCGAAGGGATCGGTCAAAGATTCTGTCAGCCTGATCGTGGATTGGGGCGCACGTGCGAACCTGTCCCCGGTGGAATCCACCTTTGACTGGACCTGGTATGATTTTTCATACACCCATCTGACCGATGCGAAAAATGTGATCTTGCGATTCGTTGTGAACTCCCCCTGTCAAGCACTGTGGATTGACGATGCGGAGTTTGTGGAGGTATCAAGTGATGCTGCGAGCCAGGAGAATATGTTAAAAAATCCGGGTTTTGAAGGAAGCAATGCGGCAGCTGTGCCCGAAGACACCGAAAACGTTGTGGAACCGTTTAATACGCTCATCAGCGAATCGGACTTTACTGCACAGGAATTTTACGACGTGCTTGCGGGATCCAAGGTCATCCCTGTGTATCATGCGCAGGACATCGCCATTGATGCGGATTTATCCGAATGGGCTTCCTCTCCTGCGGTGAAGTTGCCCACGCTGGCCAATCAAAAGACGCAATGGCTCCTGCAGGACGTGGACGCAACCATGACCCTCAAATTCATGTATGATGAGAAATATTTGTATGTTTCGGCATATGTGGAGGACAATGTGTACTATCCCATAGAAGGGTCCCAGTATTGGGCTGGCGATGGCCTGCAGATGTGCCTGGGGGATATCGACGGCAGCTATGGTGCGGAAATTGGGATTGGGTATTTAGAAAAATCGGGTATTAGCAAATATTCCACTGATTACGGTGAAAGTCAGATGGAGGACCTGCAGGTCGACGTCAAGGTGAGTCCATTGGAAAACGGGAAAAACGCGATCGTGTATGAAATGGGAATCCCGTGGGCGCTCCGGTGGGGCGAGTTTCAGGAGGAAGTGCCATTCTCTATCCTTTACAACGAAAATGACGGCTTGGGACGAATCAGCGCAATCCAGTTATCACCCGGCATCTCAGAGTCGAAGAGCAACGTCGAATTTCCCACTTTAAAAATGGTTCCGCAAGGGAATGAGTTCTTTGCATGGAGCGATCCGCTCGTACGTACATTTATGAACACAGACGCGCCGTATGGCGTATATGTCATGAATACTTCCTCCGCTGACCAGGAATTCACAATCCGGGTGGACGAATTGTCCTACGAAGACAAGCTGACGGTTCCGGCCGGAAGCGTGCGGAAATTTACTGGCATGACGCAGCTCGACAAATCGGGCACGCAGAGCCTAGATGTTTTGGTGTCGTGTGGGGAACAGCAAGAAATGGTGACGTGTACGTTTGATGTGAAAACCGATCCGGATTTTTACGTCAACTCGGTTGCAACGGTAAAGGCAAAGGCCGATGAGATTTCTGCGCTCATCGACCAGTGCTATGAGAGGGGCCTTACCACCGATTATGAAGACGTCGCAGAATTTTTGCTGACCAGGTTCCAAGAATACATCCAGACAGATATTACGGTTGGCAATATGAGCCGTGTGGACAACAACATGGAGGAACTCGACCGCATTTACAACATTGCCAAAGCGGACTTGGAAGCCTATTTGGCGGGCACCAAAACGCCAAAGGCCGTTCCGCGCTATCGGACCAGTGAAATGGACATAGACGGGCTGGTTCTGACGGCGGACGCAGAGCTAAATGGCAAGACGGAGCGCCGGCCGACCTACTTTGTGGGCTATGGGCATTTCAACCAGGCAAAAATGGATATCCCCATCTTCAACTCTGTGGGAGCCAATATTATCCAATTCGATTTGGGCCCCAGATCCTTCGTCAATCTCCCATCAAGTGCGCCGGGGTTTACTCTGGGGGGTACGTATAACGTGCAGTCTGAGATGGTGGAGGATAAGTCGGGAGAGTGGCCAAATAAGTATCTGAAAGTCAGCTGTTCCGACCCGGCCACGGCGAATGTCTTCTCCAGGCTTTCCCAAAAAGTGGTTGTGGAGCCGTATACTACCTATGAATACGGCTTTCGCATCAAAGCGACGGATGCAGAAACCTTTTGGACAGGGATGGAGGAATGGCCCGACGAACGGCATGAAATCAGCGGAACGTTTGATTGGAAAGAATTTTCCTTTGAGTACACAACGGGCGGGGACCATGAGCTGCTGGAGAATGAGACGTTGTTTAACATCGTCTTTGAACGGCCTGCCACAGAGATCCTGATTGACGATATGTGGGTGCGCAAAAAGGGGACAACCGAAAACCTGCTGTTCAACGGCGATTTGGAAGCGCGGACGATTGTGGAAAATGGGAAGATGATTATCGATGCAAGTGAACAGGTGGCTGCGGCATTTGAGTCGGCGGAAAAAAACAATGTCGCCGTGAACTTCCTCTTATCCGCACATTATTTTCCCACCGGGTTGCTGAATGAAACGGAAAGCGCTTTGCCGGGCCAAATGGTCTATTTGAATCCCAAGAGCGAGCGGGTCAAGGAGATCATCAGCGATTACCTCAAGGTGATATTACCAAAAATTGGCAAATATAAGTCGCTGAACTCCATTTGTATCCTCAACGAGCCGGTTTTTGCCTCCCTGCAAGCGCCCGAATACTGGCAGGAAGATTTTGTGGCATACCTGACGACCCTCTATGAAGGCGATATCAATCAGCTTAACGAGGTATACGGAAGCGATTATACATCGTTTGACGAAGTGCAGATGCCCAAGGACCTAGATACCACGCCGCTTTTCCATGACTGGAAACAGTTTAATGACGAGCTGACGCACGAATGGGTGAGCTGGTACACGCAGGAGGTCAAGAAATACCTGCCCGATGTCCCTGTGCATTCTAAAATCATGCAGCCCATCTATGCAAATGATTCGGCGCTTCGCCTGCACATCTTATATGGACTGGAGCCGGAGCTGTATGCGGAAGTGTCCGACCTAAACGGGAACGATGCCTATAACTACTACAATTCCTCCTCGCGCGATGCGTTGGAGAAGTTTATGTGGTATGATTTGCAGACGTCCTTGAAGCTGATGCCGGTGGTCAACAGCGAAGACCATATCTTTGCGGACGGCGCGGTTTTATATCATCCCAATATCGCGCTGCACGGCGGCACGGATATTTGGCAGGGCGCACTGCACGGCAGAGGACAAACGACCATCTGGATGTGGGAGCATGAGTATCTGGAAAGTGTGTTGTCCAATTCGGTTTTGACCCGCCCCGATGCGATTTATGAAATCGCCCGGGCGTCGCTTGACCTGAACAGGCTGGCGTATGAGATGACTGCGCTGGAAACCAGGGAAGGGCAGATTGGGATTATTGCGTCCGAGCTGACGCGCGTCTACCAGACGTCATACGCCAACAATCTATACAGCGCGTATACTGCGGCGATGTTTAATGGGCAGGCGGTCGGATTCGTCTCCGATACGCAGATGAAAAACATCCACCGGTATCCCATCGTTTTTGCACCCAATATTACCAATACCTATCCGGAAGCCTTGGATGAATTGATACGGTACATCGATGGCGGCGGAAAGCTGGTGCTGCTGGGCGAGGATTGCTTTGGCAGAGACGAGCGCAATTTGCCGCTGGACGAGGAAAAGGTGAACTACATCCGGACACATGCGACGGTCATTCCGACGGAAAATGACGACTATTACCTGGTTTCACCGACAGGGGAAGAACTGCAAGCAATCATGGCCGAGATGCTGGACGAGAAAAATATGCGCAGAGTGCGCATTGTTGATGCGGAAACGGGGGAAGACGTGCGCGATATCGAGTTCCGGTATGCGGACTATAACGATTCGCTCCTCATCAACCTATGTAATTTCAAATGGGGAAACGATATTTCAGTCAAGATTTTAGTCGACGGCAAAGAGGTGGAATCCTGTACGGAGCTGCGCAGCGGTGAAGTGTATGGCAGCACGTTTCAGCCGCAGCCCTATGTGCCGATTCTGCTTCAAATCGATGGAGACAAGCAGGTCATGGAAGAAGGGATCAGACTGCAAATCGGCAATCCCGTCATGACAATAGACGGCGCGCGGACTGTGGTGGACCCCGGAAACTATGACGTGACGCCCCAGATCGTGGATGGACGCACCTTGCTGCCGGTGCGCAAGATCGTTGAGTCGCTGGGCGGCACCGTCGAATGGGAGGAGCAGACCCAAAAGGTCACCATTACGAAGGGTTCGGATGTCATTGTGCTGACTCTGGGGGACAAAACCGCATATGTAAACGGGGAGGCGCGTCTACTAGATACGGCGCCCGAAACGATACAGGAGAGGACCATGCTGCCCATCCGGTTTATTGCCGAGAATTTGGGGCTGGATGTGGAGTGGCGCGAAAAGGCACAAATGGTTATCTTGCGGGATTGATGCGAAGAAAGGTGCACCCTTATGACCAAAAAAGTATTGGCTGTGTTTCTCGTGCTGTTGCTGGCTTTGGGAAACAAAACGGAGGCGGTTTCTGCCGCCTCTGTTTTTCCGGCGGCAGAATACCGGGAAAAAGCGGTTGAGCTCCGTCAAATGCTCAAAGACTGCGCGTCTTTGGGGTTGGACTGTGACTATGAAACCATGTACACCGCCATTTTTGAGCGGTTTATACAGTATGCAGAGGAAAACGCCCATCGGCATCTCTCGCAGGAGCAGGCCGATGTCCATACGGCGTATGTAAAAGATTGTTTGGATGCACTGTACACAAACACGAAGAATGCGCTGGAGGGGTATCTGCAGGGGGAAGGCGTGCCGCTGTCTGTCCCGCAATACCAGACGAGCCCCATTGCGATTGACGGCAAGAACACAATGGCCGATACCACGTTGGGGAGGCGGCCGGTGTTTTTCGTGGGATACGGCCATTTTGATTATGCCGCCAATGATTTTCCCAATTTCAACCGCTTTGGCGTGAATATGACACAGCAGGATATCGGCCCCAACCGCGTGATTTTTGATGCGCATGTACCCTACGGCTGGCAGATGGATCAAGGCGGCGGCTTTTCCGGCTCTGTGACGACGGAATTTGAAGAGATGCACAGCGGGCAGGCGGCGGTTCGGTTCTCTTCCGTGCAGCCCAGATCCACCGGTGCATGGACATCCATGGAGCAGACCTATGCGGTTCAGCCCAATACGACGTATACGTTTGGGCTTTCGGCCAAATCCACAGGTGCTTCTGCCCTGTTCTTTCGGCCCGCAGCGGATGTTGCCTATATGCCGGTCGAGGCGTCAGAACAGTATCGGGATTACAGCAGTTTCTTTACCACGGGAGCGGATCAGACGTCGGTAACGTTTACCATTCGGTGTGAGGATAGTACCCAGGCGTGTATTGACGATATCTATGTGCGAAAGGGAACCATGGGGGAAAATCTATTAAATAACGGTGATTTTGAAAAGAACACGGACAGATTTGGGCAAAACGGTTCGTATATCTTTGTTGCGGACCATATCTACAACGACCTCTTGCCCAAGCTGGACAGTGCTGCGGACAGCAATGTGGCAGTCAGCCTGCTCTTATCGCCGCACTATTTTCCGTCGTTTGTTTATGAAAAATATTACCCGGATATGTTGCTGGACGGAACGCCCAATGTTTATCACCCGCAGTATCAGGCGGTTTTGTTGGCGTATATCGACCGGCTCATTCCGATTATCCAAGGCCATCCGGCGCTGCACGATATCTGCCTGAGCAATGAGCCGCGGATGAATACGGCGGCCACCGATGCTTCCCGGGCGTGGTTCGCGGACGAATACCGCGCCTTCTTGAGATGGCAATACGAGCAGGATATCAGCGCTTTAAACCATGCGTATGGAACACAGTACCAATCGTTTGATGCGGTGCCGGTCCCTGAAACCACGCAGACGGGCATGGCGTTCTCCGACTGGAAGGACTTTAACGATCAAAAATGTGCCCAGTGGCACGGCATGCTGGCAAACCGTATTCGGTCGATTTGGCCCGAAGCGGTGATCAATGCCAAGGCGGAAGACTATTTCACGCTGGATGGCACCACCAGCTATGCGAAGTCCTTGCTGCAAAATGGGACGGAGGCGGAAGGGTTCGCGGCGTTTTCGGACATGATGGGAAACGACGCGCATGCCTATCTCCTGTATTTCACCGACCAAAATCCGCTGTTGGGCAAAATGAAATGGTATGATTTTTTGGGCTCCATGAAAGATGTGCCGGTGTTCAATTCGGAAAATCACATCATCCCGGACAACCAAGACCGGAAATATGACGGCGAACAAGCGCCTTTTATTTATACCGATATTTTCCAGGGAGCCGTTCACGGGAACACGAGCAATGTGATATGGGCATGGGAAAAGAATGAGGAGGAAGCGGAATACATCGGCAATATCACCTATCGGCCCGATTGTGTGGCTGCGGTGGGCAAAGCGACCTACGATTTGAACCGTCTGGCGTATGAAATCGCGCGGCTGCAGGATTCGCAGGAGTTGGTTGGGATTTTGTATTCCGTTCCGTCCAGAATCAACAACCCGTATTATCTCAGCAGCATGCACAACGCCTATCTCGCCTCCGTCTATGCCGGTCGCAGGGTGGAATTTGTGACGGAAAACACGATTCTTTCCAAGCCGCTTCCCACATACAAGGCCTTGATCGTACCCTATGCCACGCATGTCAGCGCAGCGTGCCTGTCAGCGCTGCATGATTATGTAAATGCGGGGGGTAAGCTGATTCTCATCGACAGAAAAGACGCTTCGGGTTCTATCCAGAACGAAACATTGGCAAAAGATGAATGTGGTCTTGCCCATACGCAGTATGTAGACAATATCAGAAGCAGCAGCACCATCTTTGCTGCGGCCTATCAGGGCGATTCTCCGTCCAATTTAGACATCAACGTCAGTGCGCTCCGAGACGTGATTTACCAAAACACCCTGTCCGACAGCGGCGTGAAGGTATGTTTGGAAAGCGGCGAGATTCCGCGAAAAACCGAGTGGCGTGTTGCAGAAAATGAGACCGACATCTTAATCAACCTTTGCAATTACGGGAAAGACATCGAAGGCGTCAGGGTTCAGGTGGCCGGAGAGGACGTGGCGCAATTTACCGATTTGATTTCCATGCGCGAATACAGCGGCGCCATCAGCCTGAAAACCAACGAGCCCGTGCTGCTTCGTATCCCCAAGGATGTGGCTGTTTCGGTCCGTGTTTCAAACACGGCAGACGGGATTGCCGCGCAAGTCACCAATCACAGCACCTCAGCGCGCAGCGTCAAAACGGTTTTGCGTCTGTACGATCAAACCGACCGTATCATTGAGGAAGTGACGCTTACAAACACGCTGATGCCGCAGGAATCGGACAGGGCAGAAGTCGCATTTATCCAGTATCCGCCCGGTGGCCGGATTTGGGCCGGCGTTTATGATGAAAGCGGAACCCTCTATCAGGAAAGCGAAATGAAACTATGAAAAATAGGAGATTGATTTGTCATGAAGCACCCATTTGCATTGTTTAACCTGTCTGATATCCGCCGGCTCAAAGAGGCAGAAGATCCGGCGCTTTCCGCCGTGCTCCAAGAGGCAAAAAAGGCGCTGGATATCCAAGTGATGGACGAAAGCCTCGCAGATGCGTCCTCCCATGGGAAGCACGATCCGCAGCACGGCAACTACTATGCGGCCTCTATCCCCTTTGGGAAGTATATGCCGTATTTGGGCTTTGCCTATCATTTCACGGGGGACCGCGTCTATGCGGAGAAGGCAAAGGCCCTCATGCTCACCTATGCCGGCTACAACAAGTGGCGCGGGAGCGGATGGTTTGCCAAAAGCGAGCTGGTCACCGCCCATTTCTGCATTGGGATGGCATATGGGTATGACATGTTCTACGACTATCTGACCCAAGAAGAGCGGGAAATGATTGTGGAACATACCATTGCAAAAGGCATTCAGCCCACGTTTGAAGACTGGCTGTTGCCGGGCGAACGGGTCCATGCGATGGAAACCATGGGACACAATTGGTGGATTGTGTGCATATCCTGTGCTGCGCTGGTCGCCACGGTGATGGCGGGCGACTCGGCGGAATGCGAACGCTATGCCCAAATGGCTGCTGACACGGTCTGGGATTGGTTCGAATACGCTGGCAATCCGTTGGATGTCGCCCCGCTCAATATCGACAACGGCTCGGATTATGAAGGGGTCTTGTATCTCAATTTTGCGCTGCTCGAATATGCGAGATTCCGCATGGCATATATGAGCGCAAAGGGCGTTCCGCCGCGGGAGGACAGGGATGTGCTGTGCAAGTGCGCCGACTATTTTTGTCATACCTGCTATCCCTCGTCGGCAAAGGATCCCGTCACAATAGGCTTTGGGGATTCCTATGAATATGTTTTCGCGGACAGTCTGCAATATTTGCAGGATATCGATTCGCCCTCTCTGCGCTGGTATCTTGCGAACTGCAAGGATCAGGAGGTGAACCTGTGCAACATTTTGTTCCCGGTGGATCCGTCCAAGCCCGCCTATCCGCCCAAAGAGCGCAGTGTGCTCTACGAGAAAATCGGTTGGAGCATCCTGCGGGACGGCTTTGAAAAGGACGCCTCCCTCCTGGCGGTCAAATGCGGCGACACGTGGGGGCATGCCCATTCTGACCCCGGCAGCTTCATCTTCATGAAGGACGGAAAATCGCTGGTATACGACAGCGGCACCTGTGACTATGGGCATCCGCTGTATGTTCCATATTATTGTTCTTCCCAGGCACACAATGTCCTTTTGTGGAACGGCCAAGGACAGGACGTCCGGGATGTGCTCACACATGCCCGGCAGAGGGGCTTTTTGTACAATCTGGTGGATGAAGGCGGGATCCGGTATCTCCTGGCAGACGCCACCGGCCCCATGAGCCGGTATTTCCGCAAACACCTGCGCCATTTTCTGTGGCTGGATACGTTTTTGCTGATATACGATGATGTCGAGGCCTATGATGAGGGGGAAGCGGAATTTCTGATCCATCTGACCGAGGAGGGCGAGCGGAGTTTCCACATGCTCTCGCCCTGCCGCTGTGAGATGCGCACGGGCTACAAAGACCATGCGCCCGAAACGGAGGTGGCGTATCCTTCCTACATACAAGCAACGGATGATACCTGCCGGGTCAAATTTGTGTCGGTGGTGGCGACCGATCCGACCTTGGTTTTTGATTTCTGCGAAACAGAGGATGCCATCTTTGTGTCGGCCGGGGACTGGGAAGTCATGATCAACAAGCTCAGCGACGGCCGGATTATGCATCGCAACTGTATTGCCCATATGCACGGGTATGAAACCGACGCCATCATGCTCGCCGTTTGCAAGGATAGACAGTTTGTGGTGAACGGCAGTTTTGTGCGCAAAGATGGTGTGAGCCTGGCAGAATCCCTGGTTCGGTTTACCGGCCTGATTGGTGCAGGAAACTGACTTTCGTATGGTATATGGGGGTCGCATTGACGATGTATTTGCAAAAAATGGAGGCGAACATATGACAGCAATCAAAGAGATCACCCCAACGGTGTTTTTAAAGGAAGAAGCGGGTTGCCTAAAGCAGTTGGTCCGTATTGTGCTTGTGAGTGAGGTGCAGAGGGAGTCTTTGGCGCTGCACATAAGCTATCAGGACATAGATGCTACCATTCTCCTGGAGCATATCCCCATAGGGGAATCGGGACACGAATTTTTTCTGGATGAAATCAAGGTCCCAACCACCGTCGCTTTTCGACTGTCGCTGGATGGGGAAATTTGCGATTCCAAAGAGATGGAATGGCAGCCGCCCAAGCATTGGAAAGTGCATGTGGTGCAGCTTTCTCACCACGATGTGGGCTATACCAACCTTCCCTCAACGGTGATCCAGCAGCATGTCGCGTATCTGGACCATGCGATTGATATGGCGGAGCAGACCGACGATTATCCCGATGACGCAAAATTTAGAATCGTGATTGAGCAAATGTGGTCGCTGGATCACTTTTTGAAGAGCGCGCCGGCTGACCGCATAGAGAAGATCATCCGCCCGATTCGCGCGGGCAGGTTTGAAGTCACGGCCCTATTTGGCAACATGATAACCGAGCTGTGCGGGCATGAAGAGCTCATCCGGACGCTCTATCCCGCAGCGGCATTTGCACGCAAGTATGATATCCCCATTGTTTCGGCGGAAAACAATGATATCACCGGCATGAGCTGGGGACTGTGCCGGGCGTTGGTGGATGCGGGCGTGAAGATCTTTTGTCCCGGCCTTCCGCTTTACTATAGCTGGGGAACGCTGGAACTCCAGAGCTTTTGGGACCAGGATACGCTGTTTCCATATGGCGGTCCGGGTGCGTTTTGGTGGGAGGCGCCCACGGGCAAAAGGCTGCTTTTGTGGTGCAACAACAGCGGGTGCGGCGGTGGCCATGACGGCCGCATGCCCGACTTGGCGGACAAACTGCAGCAGTTGGGGGCGGATTATCCATTTTCTGTCATGCGATGGCCGGTTCAGGGCGCACTGCGCGACAATTCACCCTATATCATCGATTATGCCGACACCATCAAGTCGTGGAATGAAACATGGGCATTTCCGCACCTGGTGTCCAGCACCAACGCGATGTTCTATGCGGATTTTGTGCAGGAAGATCTGAGCAAACTTCCGGTGTTTAGAGGGGAACTGTCGGGTCAGGATTTCGCGCCCGGCGCACTGTCCACCGCCGCTGCCACCACACAGAGCCGCAACAATCACGCCGGGGCCACCTCGGCAGAGATGCTGTCTGTCCTGGCGGATGGGGAAATGGACGCGCAGGACATGCTCAAAAGCGCTTATGAGGAGATGCTGTGGGCGGACGAACACACCTGGGGCTTTTATATCCCGTGCGGGCCGTCTATCCGGGCATCGGAGTATGAAAAGGCGGTACATACCTACAAAGCGGCAGCGCTCATCAACGAAACCAGCCTCAACGCGCTGGCCAAACTGTCCGATCGGATCAAAACGGAGGAAGACGGGACCTATCTTGTGGTATATAACATGACCGCCCGCCCCAAGACAGGGCCGGTGCGCGTATCGCTCCGCGAGCTCGACAGCAGCAACACGCTGTACAAAGATGCGCAGGGGTGCTTGCAGGGCGCGCCTTTGTACGACGGGCGGGCGCACGTTGACCCCTCGCAGGAGATCGTGGACGGCTTCTTTACGCTGACGGATGTACAGGCGTCACAGCCGGTTGACTGCCAAATCATTCCCATTGCGTCCTATCTGACCCCCGTCCCGTATGCGGCGGAGCGGCAGGGCATTGGCGAGGGGAAAAGACGGCTCGGTCAGCAGGAATTGTATACCGGCATGGGGCGGGATTTGTGTTTTGTTGCGACCATTCCGCCGTATGGCTATAAGGTGTTTCGGTTTGACAAGGCGGAAACGCCAAACGCCTTCCAGGATGCTTGCCCACAAGACAACATGATCGAAAATGAGTATTATCGCATTGCAGTAAAGGATGGCGGCATTGCCAGCATTGTGGATAAGACCAACGGATCGGAGCTCATTGATGCCGACTGCCGGTTTGATTTTGGCTCGTTGATCGTCAGGACGCCGCTGAACGATCGGGAATTCACCATCGAACGGACGCATACCAAGGTTGAACGCGGCACAGTGCGCTCTGTGATTGAGGTAACGGGGGAGGCGTATGGTCATCCGCGGGTACGTTATGCCATCAGCCTGTACAATGGGGTCAAGCAAATCAGCTTGGATGTAAAACTCCTAAAGGATGCCACCCCGCTCTTAAATTCCCACATCGCATTCCCGTTCCGGATGAAGAACCCGCATTTTCGCTATGAGGGGACGCTTTCCATCATGAACCCCATCGAGGATTTCCTGCCGGGCTCCTACTCGGACCGGATTACGGTGCAAAACTGGGTTAAGGTTTCCAATGGGGCGTATTCCATCCTGTGGGCCAGCATAGATTCGCCGGTTGTCAGCTTGTCTCAGCTGAGCGATGGCTATATTTCGCCCGCCCATCGCTGTGTGATTGACGAAAGCGCGGCGCATCCGCCTATGACACAGGATGGGCTCAACACCGGCTGGATATTTTCCAATATCACCGAGAACAATTTTTGTACCAATTTCAGCGTATCCCAAACGGGGGATCTGCTGTTCCGCTATGTGATCACCACGCAGGACGGGGAAGTTTCGGACAGCGATGCGGTCAACTTCGGTATGCAGGCAGCAACACCGTTTGATTTTGCTTATACGCACGGTTCAAAAACAGGCAGCTTGGCAAACGTGCATCGCTTTATGGAACTGGACAATGACAATGTTGTCGTGCTGACACTGAAAAAAGCGGAGGATACAAGGGGCCTCATCCTCCGCCTGTGGAACGTGTCAAAAAGGGAAGAATCGGTCAACATACAGTTCAAAGCGGGTGACATCGCCGGCGCGTGGCGCACCGATTTGCTGGAAAACAATCTTTCGGAGATACCTTGTTTTGGCAATGTCATAAGTCTAACAATGCCAGCAAATGATGTCTGTACACTGCGGCTGGGTACAGACAGGCAGGAGGCGCGGTAACCAAAAAACAGCATAAAAGGGGTAGCCACGGCGATTTTGTTGTGATACAATGGATCGCCGTGTGCTGCGTTCGACTTTCTTGACTTTATCATAGCAATATGCTATGATAAAATTTGGCGAATATTCTACGAGTGAAGGAAATTGGGTATAGCCATGAAAAAATTTCTACATACACTGAAAGTACGTTCCACATATATACGAATCTATATTTTTATTCTGTTGCCTACGCTATTGCTTTTGTGTTATTCCATTTTTGTACTCGGTTCCTATAGCGTCAATTACCGTGAGTTTTTGTGTACCAGCTATGTGCACACCCTGTCTGCGGTATATGCAAGACTGGAAGATTCCCTGCAAGGCATCGTGAAAATGGTGCGGTTTCTTTCGATGAGCGATGAATTTATGGAATCATTATCGGGTGAACTGTCAGACGAAAACATGCAGGTGGGGACTGTGTTGTTACGTCAAATTAAGGAGGACAATCCCCTGGTTGACAGCATTTTTGTTGCAGACAGAGGCAATAAAACGGTGTATGGCTCCCTGGGAACAGAAGATTTTGACAAATTTTTCACATTGGAGCTAGACTATGAAAATTACGACTTGTCGTACTGGCGATTTTATCAGTCGGCCTTTTCGGAATATGCCATCCTGCCTCCGTCTAAGCTGAACCAGCATGGCACTGTTAAAACAGTCATGCCAATGGTATTTACGCAAATCAATGGCGTACCAATGAGTCAAATGCTGATTGTGAACATCAGTGTGACGCATATATTAGAAATTCTTGAAAGCAATCATCTGACGGACAACAGTAGTTTTTTGCTGGTAAATAAGCTTACGCAAACGGCATATGGGGCGGATGACAAAGCATCGGTTGACAATGACTTTTATGAAAATCTGCTCCTTGACCAGTCCGCTGTCTTTGATACAACGTTCAATGGATGTCAGGCCATGGCCATCACGTATTCGCCCGATGTCTCTATCATGGGGTATTC
This sequence comes from uncultured Clostridia bacterium, assembly GCA_944393605.1. Classification (GTDB taxonomy): domain Bacteria; phylum Bacillota; class Clostridia; order UBA1381; family UBA9506; genus CALYAO01. The sequence continues at coordinate 42,982 of CALYAO010000022.1, read as the reverse complement.
GTATGCAGCCATTGTGCCTTTCGACGACATCAATTCGGTCACACGGAATTCTATCATGACGCATATTGCGATCGGCATATGTGTGATTGGAATCATGCTGTTTTTTGTACGTTTTGGCGTCAAAGGCATCTATAACCCCGTTCGCCGACTGGCTGACGTCGTGGGCATTGAAGAGCCCTCTTCCGACTTGATCTTGAATATCAGCGAGAAAATCGTGGAGATTCAACAAAAAAATTCCAACTTATCCAGGGGCATTTCCAAGCTGCTTCCCATCGCCCGTGAGCGCAAGCTGATACAATCCTTGAACTCGTATCCGCATCAGCCCATAGATGAAGAGATTGATTTGCCCGGCTTTTGCAAAAAATATTTCTGCTCGGTGATTATCAAGCTGTATTTTACCGAAAAGTTTTATGCCGACTTCAATGCCAGACAGTATGACATTCTTTATCTGGAACTATACGAAATGATCAACAGTTATTTTCGTGAGAAATGTACGGCTTATGTCATTTCGAATGATGTGAACACCTTATATGCGCTGCTCAATTTAGAAACGGAAGATACCGAAACCATTGAAGGCATTGTGCATGATATTAAGATTATCCTTGCTTTTGACAGCGATTACATCAAGGTTTATGCCAGCAAGGGCGGTATCTACTCCGATTCGGACGGGCTGTGGAAGTCACACAGTGAAGCCATCAAGGCAATTTCGAGTGTCATGACGCTCAGTGATCTGCAGCTTCATTTGGATACCGCGCATATGCAAAATACCACCTGCCTCTTCACGCAGTCTGACGAGGCCAACTTGACGAAATTTTTAATGACTGAAAAAATAGACAAAGTGAAGGACATGATTAAAGAATTAACCCAGGCCAACATGGGTATCTCTGAAATGGCAGTCATGCGGCTCAATACGCAGCTGCTAACCATCATTTTTAAAGTCATGCGGCTGAAGGGGATCTCTTATGACTCGGAGGATAGGGGCGATTTATCTATTATACAGGATATTTTAACCCATGCGCCGAGTGAGGTTTATGATATCCTAAACAACATATTGGATGCGTTTTCCAAGCAAGTCAAACATTCCAACCGCATTGATATCAACAAGGTGATCGAGTATTTGCAGGAGAACTTCACGCGCGATCTGTCTGTGGAAATCGTCGCGGAACTATTCGGAACATCGGCAAAGTACCTGTCCCGCAAGTTTAAAGATACAGTAGGTGTCTATTTTTCCAAGTATCTGCTGCAGCTGCGTTTGGAACACGCAAAGATGCTGTTGGTTAGCACCAAAAAGTCCATTGACGAGGTCCTGGTGGAATCGGGTTTTAACAACCGCTCAACGTTTATTCGGGCATTTAAAAACTACACGGGCAATACGCCGGGAAAATGGAGAGAACTGAATGCAAAACAATAGGACGGTTTCGTGCCGCCGCAGGATGGGGATATGTGGCATGAACGGACGGCATCGTTGGGATCACAGCGGCCGCCATCAAGCGTTGGGGCCCGATATCAAGCGCCGAACATGCATGGATGACGCCCATATCCGGTCCATCAAACGTGCGGTGCGGTTTCGGGGCATCCAACAGCCGGCCCTGCGGCGGGCATATCGTCCGGGATGTGTTCCAGGAACGGTTTGCGCATATGTAACAGCCCTCCCGATATGGGAGGGCTGTTTTCATGTTTCATTTTGCGTTGATAGCGGGGGTAGATGGAAGAAGCGGCATGTTGGTGCCGTATGGTTTCCTCTCGATTTCTTTTCCATCTTGTCTCAGCCGCCCAGCACATACGTCCACTTGGCGGGGAGCAGTTTCAGGTGCACCTCCATGCGCCGGTCGGGATAGGCCGTGATGTGGTCGAGGAGGCTTCCGTAGAACTGGCCCGAGGCAGTTTCTCCACGGACAATGCCTGCCACCTTGGCGCGAATGTCCTCTTCCAGCGCGGCCATGCCGCAGGACAGGTTCTCCTGTCGTTCTGCCGCTGCGATTTTGTCGGTGAGCTCGGCGATGCGGCGGTCATACTCAGCATTCATCAGCTGCATGTCATCCTTGGAAATATTTTTCGCAAAGAAGGCGTCTAGAACGCCTTTTTTCTTTGCGCGCGTTTCCTCCCGCTCCCGCTTTAGCCGTTCGGCATGGATGCGGCTGTTATCCTGGGCCGCCTGGATTGCCTCCAGCACGATGCGCGTGATGTCATGGACAATGGCCTCTGTGTCCAGCTTCAGCATCCCAACCGACTGCCGCACCATCGCCAGTCCCACCTCATCCCGGATCTGGTAGCCAACGTCACACCCCGTATTGTTGCCTGCCGGGTCGGTGTGCCGCTTGCCCTCTGCCGTGGCGGTGCCGCACCGCCATGCCTTGTAGCAGCTGCCGTCCTTCCGCTTGCGGCTGCGGGAGACAAAGCTCTGCCCGCATTCGCTGCACTTGATCTTTCCCGAGAGCGGATAGCGGTTGCCGTGTCCCGTATGGCGCGCCCCGTCCACATCCCTGCGGGCAATCTCCTGCTGTGCCTCCTCCCACAGTGCCCGGTCTATGATGGGGGTATGGTGGTCCTTTAAAAAGACAAACGCCTCCTCCCCGTGGTTGTATTTTTTCTGATGGGTGAGGTAGTCGGGCGTGATGGTTTTCTTTTGCTTGAGGTCCCCGCAGTACTTCTCATTCCGCAGGATTTTTAGGATGACCGTGTTCCGCCAATGGGGACTGCCGGTGAGGGTTTGATATCCCGCTTCCCGCAGTTCCCGCGCGATGACGGTGGTGCCCTTGCGCTCGTGGACGTACTTGTAAAAGATCAGCCGGACGATTTCTGCTCCTTCGGGATTGATTACCAGTTCTCCATCCCGCACATCATAGCCCAGCAGGGAACGCCCAAATACCACGCCCTGCTCCATGCGGCGGGTCTGTCCCCATTTGACGCGCGAGGAGGTCTTGCGGCTTTCCTCTTGGGCAATGCTGCCCATGATGGACAGCCGAAGCTCCGAATCGGGCTCCAGCGTATGGATCCCGTCGTTGATAAACTGTACGCCGATGCCCAGACGGCGCAAATCACGGGTGTAGGAGATGGTATCCAGAATGTTGCGGGAGAACCGGCTGACCTCCTTGGTCAGAATTAGGTCGAACCGGTGTAGGCGCGCATCGTCTATCATGCGGTTGAATGCCGCACGCTTTTTGGTGCTTGTGCCGGTGATGCCCTCGTCGGCGTAAATCTCAAAAAGCTCCCAATCGGGCTGGCGGTCGATATAGTCGCGGAAGTACCGTTGCTGACTTGCAAAGGAGTTGGCCTGATCCTCTTTGTCGGTGGAAACCCGGCAGTATGCTGCGACCCTCATGGGCACCGCTCCTGCTGCCCGTGCTGTAGGAGCGCATGTGCGTTGGCCGGGCTCCCCAAGGCGTCCAGGCATTGCTGGCATAATGCTGCCGACAGGGCACCCTGCTCTTTTAAGGCGAGCACCACCGCCCGTTTGTACAGCAGCAAGAATGCGGGCTGGTTTGTCTGTTCCTGCGATAATGGATCACATTGCAGCAGCGTAAATGTTGGTTTCATGTGCGTCTCCTCCGCTTTGTGGTGTGGCCTGTTTGCTGGGCCCCCTACATAGGTATGAAAAAAAGAAGGCCGGCTTGCCTGTCCCGCTTGCCGGCGGCGGAAATTTGGGATATGGGCGGTGGCAGTGTGGCACATGCATCGCATTTTTTGCACAATTTCCAACCATTTTGTCCATTTTCCGGTTTTGTTGCGCTGCAGTACGTGATATGATACTGCATGGATGAGGGGGTGGCATGGTTGCAGCAGAGACTTTGGATGCCTGCCGTTTTTGCGTCGGGCATGGTGGTGCAGCGGGATGGGTTTATGCTTTATGGCAGGGCCCGGCCGGGTGCGAAGGTTTCCGCGCAGTGGGACGGTGCGGCATTTGCGGCGTTGGCGGATGCGGAGGGCGTTTGGGAGCTGGCGCTGCCCGGTGCGGCGCCGGGCGGCCCCTATGTTTTAATTGTGTCGTCGGAGGAGACGTGCCTCACCTTTTCGGATGTCTGGGCGGGGGAGGTTTGGCTCGCCAGCGGACAGTCCAACATGGAGCTCCGCTTGCGGGAAACGGACGATTCCCCCGCTGCTGCACAATCCGCCGCGGACGCACATGTCCGGTATTTCTCCCAAAAGGCGTGGATGGCACCCCAGCCCCAGGAAGAGGCGGCAGAAGGGCGGTGGGCACGTGTGACGCCCCAAACGGCCTACGATGTGTCCGCCATCGGGTTTTATGTGGGCGTGCAGCTGTCTCGGGCGCTTCGCATGCCCGTTGGCATCCTGTATGCGGCCTTGGGCGGCCGGGACATCGAGTGTTTCATGAGCCCTGCCTCCCTAGCCACCTGCGGGCGGACGGCATTTCGGGAGGGGCAGTCGCCCTCTGTGGTGTACAACGCCATGCTTTGCCCCCTTCGCGGGTATGGCATCCGCGGCGTTCTGTGGTATCAGGGGGAGAACAACGGCGATGAATATCCCGAGCGGTATGCGGCGATGTTTTCGGCACTGATCAAGCAGTTTCGTGCTGATTGGCGTGACGCAAAGCTGCCCTTTTTGTTCGTGCAGCTCCCGCGCTATGGACCGCCCGGCACCCGGTACAACTGGTGTGTGGTTCGGGAGGCGCAGGAGAAGGTGTGGCGGGAGACGCCAGACACGGGCATGGTGGTCGCCATCGACACGGGAGAGCAGGACTATGTACATCCTTCCGAAAAACGGGTGGTGTCAAAGCGGCTGGCTGATCTGGCAGAGGGCATGGTATATGGCAGGGACGCCTTGTGGCGTTATCCATATTATCAGGCCTGTCATGCCCAAGGGGACGCGCTGGTCATACAGGTGGGAGGAAATCTGCTTCGCTGTGTGTCGCGCGCAAAGGGCCTGGAGATCTGCGGCGCAGATGGTGTTTTTTATCCCGCACAGGCGAAAGTCACGCCTCGTGCCATTTATGCGCGGGCGGAGCAGGTGCCCTGTCCCATCGCGGCGCGGTATGCCTGGGATAACTACCCCGAAGCGGACATCGTGTCGGAGGACGGGCTGCCGCTGGGCCCGTTTCGAACGGATACCCTGCCTGCCGAAACCGTGCGTGCCTGCCCAGTAGAGCGGCCGCGCCCCATTTTGGACCATGTGACAGACACCTTGGACAACTGGGAGTTTGTATGGGAGCGGGAGGGCGTCTGGTCGTTTCATGTGGATACTTCGGGTGCCTTTGGGAAAAGCGGCCGCCGGGTCCGCAAATGGACGGAGGAGGCACAGTGGCTGGTATACCGTGTGGCGCATCCGGCGAGGGCGGCTTCCGTTTGGTTCATGACGCGGCGGTCCCCCCATGGGGCGGTGGTGCTGTATGGATCGGCAGACGGAGCGGTCTGGCAGCCGATTGAGACGGTGCTGTCAGATGGGATACCGGTTACAGACGGGTGGATCAGCTACCGACTCACGCCGCAATCACTCCCGCACGGGATGCGGTACCTCAAAGTGGCGCTTCCAAAAACGCCGTGTGGTGCGGACTGTCATGATCCCATGCTGGCGCGGGTGGAAATTGCATGCGATTGATTACTATTTCAAACCATTTTGCATTTTTCACATCTTTCTTTGCAGGAAGGGTTGGGCTATAATGGGATTGAAGACCCGATTGGACGGAATATGAAAGGGAGGATGTTATATGAAAAAAAGATTGGTTGGCGCGTTGTCCATTCTGCTCGCTGCCGGGCTGGCACTGTCAGGATGCGGCACAGACACCACGGGAACCGATGCGGGCAATGCGGAAGGGGAACAGATCACTGTAACGGTTGGTGCGTGGCCCAAGGAGAACAACGAACATGAGCTCAAGATCTACGAGCAGTGGAAAGCGGATTTTGAGGCAGACCATCCCAACGTGACCATCGTGCCCGAGCCGTATTCGTACGATGCGCGTACGTTTGTGGCCAAGGCGGCAAGCGGGCAGATGCCCAACTATTTTTCGGTTCCGTATACCGAGCCGGCCAAGATCGTGCAGGCTGGCTATGCCGCGGATATCACCGAACAGGTGAAGAAATTTGGCTATGATCAAGAGCTGATGGAGAATGCACTGGACATCTGCACAGTGGACGGCGGCATTTACGGCTTGCCGCGCACCATGTATGTGCTGGGCCTGTGGTGTAACGTGAACTTGTTCACGCAGGCGGGTCTGGTGGATGAAAACGGCGTGCCGCAGTTCCCCAAGACGTGGGAAGAGGTGCGCGAGAAGGCGGCCATTATCAAACAGCAGACGGGCAAAGACGGTTTCCTGCTGCCTGCAAAGGACAATACCGCAGGCTGGCATTTTACCAACATTGCGTGGAACTATGGCGTTGAGTTTGAGACCGAGGTGGACGGCAAGTGGCAGGCTTCTTTCAATACGCCTGAGTGCATTGAGGCGCTCCAGCTCATCAAAGATATGAAGCATGTGGACGATTCCTTGCCCGACAATGCGCTGCTGGGCTATGCGGACATCTTAAAGAACTTTGCGCTGGATCAGGTTGGCATGGTCATTGGTGCGGCTGAAGCGCCCATGGCCAATATGATGATCAACCAGTATCAGATGGAAAAGGACAACATCTCCATTTGCTCCATCCCCGAGGGACCGAAGGATAAGGTTGGGCTTATGGGCGGCGACGTCATCATGTTCTCGCCCCAGTCCTCTCCGGCGCAGGTGGAAGCAGGGATTGAATTCCTAAAGGCATGCGGATACTCGCCGGTTTTGGACGAAGTTGCGGCCAAGGGCATGGAAGACCAGTTCCAAGCGGACATTGCAAACAACAACATTGTGCTGCCAGAGCCCATGTCGGTTTGGAAGAACGAAGAGCGCAACCAGAAAGAAAAAGAAATCCGCGCCAAGTATGCAAACGTGAAGCCTGAGCTGTATCAGGATTACTATGACAACGCAACCAAGAAGATCAAGCCGGAACCGACGTATAACAGTCAGGATCTGTACAAAGAGTTCAGCTCTCTCATTCAGTCCATCCTGACCGATCCGAATGCGGACATTCCTGCGCTGGTTGAAACCGCGCAGAACACCTTCCAGACCAACTATCTGGATAAGATTGAGTAGATGAAAAAACAGCATACCGGGTGTGTGCCAACACAGATACACACCCGGCGCCGTATGGCGGAGTATGACAAGAGGGGGAGCGAGTAAGCCATGGAGAGAAAACCGAGCATTGCGGCTGGTACCACGTATAAACCAAAAAAGTTCATATCCTACCGGCTGTTGTATGACGTGAAGGCCTGGCTGGTGATGCTGCCTTCCCTTGTCTTATTTTTTATCTTCGTTTGGAGACCGCTGTTGTCGGGCGTGTTCATGTCGTTCTTTGAGACACAGGGCTTCACCATCACGCAGTTTATTGGGCTGCGGAATTATCAGGACCTGTTGGCCGACCCGGTGTTCCACCAGGCGCTGTGGAACTCGGTGCAGTATACGTTATGGTCGTTGGTGTTCGGCTTTCTGACACCTATCATCGTGGCGCTGCTCATCAGCGAGGTGGTGCATGCAAACTCGTTTTTCAAATTTGCAGCCTACTTCCCCTGCATGGTGCCGGGTGTTGCGGTCATGCTGATGTGGGGATTCTTGTTTGAGCCCAGCGAAAACGGTGTCTTAAATGTGATTTTGTCCATGTTTCATCTGGGGCCGTTTGAGTGGCTGCAGGATCAGCGCATGACCATCCCGCTCATCGTGATCGCGATGACCTGGAAGGCTTTTGGCGGTACCATGCTGGTATATCTGGCGGCCATCAAGGGGGTCAACCAGGAACTCTATGAGGCTGCTACCATCGACGGCGCAGGCGTCTTTCAGCGCTTGTGGCATGTCACCATGCCGCGCATCTATAACACCGGCCGCCTTTTGCTCATCATGCAGGTGATCTCGGTGTTCCAGATCTTCTATGAGCCCTTTATCATGACGGATGGCGGCCCTCAAAATGCTTCCGTTTCGCTCATGTTGCTCAATTACAACTATGCCTTTAAGGATTTTAATACCAGTAAGGCCATGGCGGTCGGCGGCATTGTGTTTGTCATCCTGATGGTTCTGACAGCGATTTATCTCAAGGTGACCCGAGAGAACGAGACCGAATAGGAGGAGGTGGGACAATGAGTAAATTCACTGAAAAAACGGGCATTATCAGCAGCTTTGACATACGCAGACCCGGCGTGAAGGTGTTATACGGGGTGTGCTTTGGCATCCTGTGTATCATGGCGCTTTTGTGTTTCTTCCCGCCCCTGTGGATCATCACATCCGCCATGAAAGATATCAAAGAGTTTTTCGCGGTCCCGCCCACCATCATCCCGCGCTCCTTCCACCCTGAAAAATTGGTGGAGACCTGGAATAAGATGAATTTTTGGAAATATTATCTCAATTCCTTTATGTCCATTGGCGGTTGCGTGGTATGTGCAGTGGTGTTTAATGGGCTCCTGGCATATGTCATCAGCAAACTGCGCCCGCGGGGGAGCAAGGTGGTGTTTACCCTCATTCTGTGGAGTCTGATGGTACCGGGCACCATGGGGCTTGTTCCGCTGTTCAGCAGTATTGTGGATATGCATCTCATCAATACGTTTGTCCCGCTGTGGCTGATCGCAGGGGCGAATGCGTTTTATGTGGTTTTGTATAAAAATTTTTATGACGGGATTCCGCAGTCGCTTATGGAGGCAGCGCAGATTGACGGGTGCTCCAATATGGGCATCTTCTTTCGAATCGTACTGCCCATCAGCAAGGCCATCAACATGGTGGTCATCATCTTTGCCATCAATGCGGCATGGTCGGATTTTTTGATGCCGTTTTTGGTATTAAAATCTGAGTCGCTCTATACTGTGATGGTCAAGATTTTTACCATCAGTACGGGCAACGGCGGCTTTGCGGCCGATCAGCAGTTTATTGCAATTACATTTGCCATTATTCCGCCCCTCATTTTGTATCTGATCTTTCAAAAGCAGATCATGGGCGGCATGGCAAACAGCGGAATCAAAGGATAGGGAAACTCTAAAGAGCAAAGGGCGGGCGTATGTCTGCCCTTTTCTCAGTGGAAGAAAAAATAGCCGGGAAATGGGAAATTTACCGTTTATTTCCCGCAATCCGTTACAGTTGTCACACAGGGTGAAAGAGAGGACCAAAAATGATTTCCATGCTATTGGTTGATGATGAATATTTGGTAAGGCGGGGCCTCCGGGAGACCATTGATTGGAGTGCCATGGGTGTTGAGGTCGTGGGGGAGGCCGCCAATGGACAGGAAGGCCTCAAGCAGGCAGAGGCATTGCAGCCCGATATTATCATTACGGATATCTGTATGCCTGTGATGGATGGGTTGGATTTCATTGCGGGTATCAAAGAGAAGAGCAGGCATTCGGTGGTCATTATCCTGAGCGGATATGGGGAATTTGATTTTGCAAAGGAGGCTATGAAAAACGGCGCGTTTGCATATATTTTAAAGCCCATTGATGAAGTGGAGTTGTCTGAGACGGTGCGGGAGGCCGTTGCGAAGGTAGAAAAAAACACCTTTCATGAGAATCTTGAGAATGCACTGCCACTTCTCCGGCAACATTTTTTAACCGACTTGCTGCAAAATGGCACGGTAATCAAGCAGACTTTTGAGGAAAAATGTGAATTCTTTGGATATGATTTATACAGTGACGGATATTGTGTGGCATATCTGATTGTGCACCAGGTGTTGTCACCTGGGTCGGACTTGCTGCACTTGGCAGGCCGTGTATTTGATGGCGTTCCCAATTTGAAAGCACTGCCCGTTTCGTTTGGGAAGGGGGATGCCGCGGTGTTAATTTCCTTCGCCGGCGACAGTGCGGCTGCCTATGATGCGGTTAAGGCCGCGTGCCGGGAGCTGGTGTCCGCTGGGCGGGATGCTTTTGTGATGACGGTTGGGATCAGTTCGGTGACGGAGGATGTGGAACAGATCTCCCGCTTGTATCGCGAGGCCGTCAAAGCTGCATCATTTCGGAGTAACCCCGAGATGAGCGGCGTGGTCAGCATCCATGAGGCCGACTGGGACAATCTTCGCAAGGAGGTGCGGGAGGCCATCCGGTACATCAACGAGAATTATCAGGAGAACATCACGGTCAAAACCATTGCCAATAAGCTATTTATGAGCCGTTCCAATCTGATGCATATCTTTCGGGAGGAGACGGGCCTAACCTTCAATGAATATCTGACAAAAACACGAATTGATGCGGCCAAGGAGCTGCTGCGCGATGTGCGGTATAAGGTGTATGAGGTGGGAGAAATGGTGGGGTACACCGATGTCAAGTATTTTAGTCAGATCTTCAAAAAAATGACGGGTTATACCCCCAGCGAATATGCCCGTTTGGATGAAGGACTGTGAGAAAAAAACTGCCGTCCGGCTCCATCAAACGCAGGATCCTCACCATTTCCATTCCCACCCTTATTGCGTCTTTTAGTCTCGCACTCTTGATAACCTACATCTTTTCCCAGACCATCATGACCAACTACCTTTATGCCTTCCTGCGATCTGCACAGCAGGAGATGATTAAAAGCGTGGAACTGGTCATGAGCGACGTGAATCTCCGGTGCGTAGATTTGATGTCCACGCCGGAGGTTTATGTTGTTGCGGGTGATGCATCTCGCAGTCATGTAGATAAAAACAGGCGGATTAGTCAAATTTTAAACGATGCTGTTTTGGGCAGTCAGTCCGTTGGGGACCTTGCGTTGGTAACAGGCAGAGGAGAGGTGTTTCGAATGGCCTCAGACAGCGGCCTGTCCCTGCCGGCACGGTCTTTTTTTGAAAAGATCGACGGCAGCAGCGCAACGGCGGTGTGCGGCGGCATTGTGCACGATGCGAACAACCGGCCTTATATTCTGTTGGGGCGAAAGTTCAGCAACTTCAATACGGGGCAAAATTTAGGATACCTGGTTGTGTATCTGAAGGCGGAGGAGCTGCAGGCTGTCTACGAACCGGGGTTGAACCAATGGGGCGTCTCCTGCATGGTATCGGACGACTATACGGTGATGCTGCACCATGATCCCGCTTATGTGGGAAGTGTCATCTTTGACCGTGCGCTGCTGCGGATGGACCGGGAATACGCCTGCTATGAACAGCCCTATTGTGGAGAGACCACCATCTTTTCGGTGACCCGCCTGGAAGGAACGCTGCGCACTTTGGGCTTGGATTGGCAGTTGGTCAGCATCATTCCGAAGTCCAAGGTTTCGGCCATTCTGTCCAAGATCAACCAATATCTGGTATGGATGGAGTGTCTGCTTGCCATCATCACGTTTGCGGCCTCGCTGTTGGTGACCTCGTCGCTGACGCGGCCGCTCAACCGTCTGCGCAGGAGCATGTCTCATTTTCACGGGCGGGTCCGCGGACAGCTTTTGATGCGGAGCGGCGCCTCGAGCGATGAAATCTGGGAGTTGGAAAATGAGTACAATGCCATGCTGCAGCGCATTGAGGATCTGATTCAAAAGAACAACGAGGAAAAGGAAAAGCAGCGGGCGCTGGAGCTCAATGCTCTACAGGCGCAGATCAACCCGCATTTTCTTTATAACACGCTGGACACCATCGCGTGGCTGGCGAAGCTCCAGTATGAGCATGTGGACAAGCTGGTGCTGGCGCTGGCAAAGTTTTACCGCATCAGCCTGCACCGTGGCGATAAGTATATCACCGTGCGGGAAGAACTGGAACTGGTGAAGAGCTTTTTGACCATCGAGGAGCAGCGGTTCCCCGACAAATTTACGATTGAATACAACGTGGATGAAGCGGTTATGACGCAGATGATTCTGAAGCTGACGCTGCAGCCCGTGGTGGAAAACGCGATCAAGCACGGGATCCGTTCCAAGCCGGGCAAGGGGCATATTGTCATCAATGGATTTTTGGAACGCGATCACCTGATCTTGGAGGTCATAGATGATGGCGTTGGGTTTGACGTGAACGACGCATCGGTGTGGCAGAAGTCCCAGGGGCAGTCGGGCGGCTATGGTCTGCGCAATGTGGAGCAGCGTATCAAAATTGAATACGGGGAGCAATGCGGCATTCAAATCTATAGCGAGGTCGGCAAGGGGACGCGCGTCATTCTGCTGCTTCGCGCTTGCTGACGCTCTGCCCTTTGATGTTGTGGTACAGGGTGGACAGCCGCTCAAAGATGCTGTTTGACAGCTTTCGGTACAGCGTGGCAACCAAACAGACCATCACAAGTGTCACAATCAGAAGACAACATAAAAACAGATGCAGACTGTTGATGAGTGGATGCAAAGAAAGGACAACCGCAAAGGACATGCTTGTTTCGGGCCAGCTTTTCACGAGGAGAAGCTGGCTTTTATCATGCAGCCGCACGGCGGTGTCCCCCGCTGCTACATGGGAAGTGACCTCGTTCAGCTGGCCGCTGTCGGGAGACGTGTCCGCTCCGGCTTTGACATAGTGGCCGTTGTCAAAGAGATAAGCCTGCTCCAGTTCAAAAGGAAAATTCTGATGGGGCTGAAAATAGTCCAAAACGCTCTGGGGGATGAGGTCTACCACGAGGATGCCGGCGGTGTCTCCCTGGGGGTTCTGAATGCGGGCGACATAGCTGATGACGCTTGTGGTGGAGGTAAAAACATCGCTGCCGTAGATGGGAAGGTCGGATGCACGGTAGGTCCAAAGCCCGTCCGCATGGCCGGCAAGCAGGCCGGCGATAGCGGGGTTGGTTTTCAGCTGGGCCAATATGGGGGCGGTGAACACATTGCTGGAGAAATAGGCGGAGCCATCCATGCGGTAGAGAGAAACACCGCGGATGGACAGGTTGGTGGCCTGCAGCCGGTCCAGGCGGTCGGTGATGTCGTCGGTATGGGATGTGCCACCTGGGGCGCCCACCAGTTCACTGACTGAACGGGCCGCATTTTCAATCAGCTTTTGGAACAGCAGGATGTTTTCCCATTGCTGTCCCACGTAATCCTGCGCGAGGGAAGTGCAGTTGGCAAGTACGATGGCGCGGGCGCCACTGTAGCACAGCAGGCTGACCGTAAAAAAGCAGACTACGGTCACCAGCGTCATAAATATCATGATTTTGGATTTGAATTTTAAAAACATGGCTTGCCCCTCACTTTCTATTGTGTGGCGGATGCGTTTTTATTGTAGCACCTCGTGCTCGGGAACGCAACGGTACACGTCGCAATGGCGCATAGTTTGTAACATTGCAAACTATTTTGCAGTTTTGGCTACTTACCAATTGGAAGGGCCTGGCTTATAATAAAGTGGTATTGTAAGCGAAAGAATGGGTATTCTGGAGGGATGAGTATGAAAAGAAAGCGGATACTGGGATTGTTCACCGCGTTTATGCTGTTATGCTCGGTGATGGTGGCGCTGCCCGTCTTGGCGGCTGAGGTTACCATCAGCGGGACGCCGCGCCCGGGCTATACCTTAACGGCTGATTACGCCGGGGCGGATGGGACAGAGCAGTATGTGTGGCAAGCGGGATCTGCGGCCGCAGGGCCGTTTACTGACATTGCGGACGCCACCGAATCTGCCTATACGCTCAAAAACGCGCAGGGGGAGAAGTTTGTGCGGGTCCAGGTGACGACGACGGACGGGGCGGTGCTGGCGAGCGATGCGGTGTCAGTTGCCAAGGCCCTTGGGCCCTTAAACGTGCATTTGCCGAACGATTCCTCCAATTGGGTGGAGACGACGGCGACCACGCCTGCGGAGGTGAAGTTCCGGATTCCGGGTTTCAATGGCTCCTTCATCCTGTTGGACGTGGACCCTGCCAGCGAGACCTCCCGGTATTTCGTCATCACAGACGAGCACTATGCAAGGACGAGCTTTGATACCGAGGTGAGACCTGGGTATGCGCGTTACAATCCGGAGAGTGAGTATAATATTGGTTATTTTCTCAACCATGTCATCACGGGGGAGGAAGACGCGGCTTGGGATGGGTATAAATCTGAGCTTAAGATATTGCCCGAAGAAATCGTGTCCCATATTGACCGGAACCACCAGTGGCTCACCGAAGGCGGTCTGGCAGCGTCCAACTGCCCGGACGACTATGTGGTGACCTGTGGTTTGGCGCCCCTTTCCTATACGGAGTATACGCAGTATGCCAGCAAAATCGGCTACAATCTGGCGACCGGCCAGTGGCTGAGAACCTCCCGTGGCCTGGGTGTTACCGCAACCGACCTGATCATGCGGGTTATGACCTCCGCACAGGCGGCACAGGTGGACCCCCAGGGGCGCATGGGCGGCCTCATTAACCAGTGGAATTCCAATGAAGCGGGTGGCCAGTTGGCACGTCCTGCATTCTGGTTGGACAAGGATTTCTTCACTTCGGTCAAATTGGATATGGCGACCCTTGGCAGTGATGTGAAGGCCGCGATGGTGCAGAACTATGCGGTTAGTGAGCTGGCTGGCCTGTATACCCAGGAAGAACTGGAGCAGATCGGCTTTGTGGACCTGCCTGAGGCGGCAAATGCCGGTGTGGTAGGGGGCGCTGCGGTCGGGGAGACCGTGATGGGAACCTATACCTATGCCGCGCCAAATGGCGTCGCCGAGGGAAGCAGCAGCTATCGTTGGCTGGTTGCGGATACAGCGGACGGAACCTACCAGCCGGTTGCGGGTCAGACCGCCCGGGAACTGGAGGTCCCTGCAAGCATGGAGGGAAAATATCTGCGGTTTGAAGTGACGCCTCGCAACGCAAATGGTCTGTCTGGTTATAGCGTGGCGAGTGCCCCCATGGGCCCCATCCGGGAAGCGCAAGATTTTGCGGCCGTATTTGGCCAGGTGACCGATGAGATGGGTGACCCGTTTGAAGGCTTTGGGTCAGCAACTTCCCTTACCGTCCATCTCGATATCCAAAACCGTTCGGGTGCGGAAGCGACCCTGGCGGTTATGGTGTGCTTTTACGATGCGGAAGGGATGCTGACGGGTTGTTCTTACCTGCCAGCTACGGTGCCGGCGGCAGGTGGGGACTGTGAGGCGACAGCCACCATCCCAGCAGGGACGGCATCCATGCGGACGGTTTTGGTGGACAGCGAAGCAGGCATGCGCCCGTTGTCTGTTCTACAAGAGGTACGGTAAAAAAAGCCGAGAAAGGATTGGGTATTGTGATGAAAAAACGGATCATCTCCATGCTGCTGGGCTGTTTCCTGGTCTTGGGACTCTTTCCCGTACTGGCGGACGAGCCCATGCAGTCTGCGGAGAATTTTATAAAAGAGGATGTTGTAACAGGTACACTCACGTTGTCAGGAACGCTGCCCGAAGCATCGTATAACCGAATTGTCACGGTGGATGTGCGTGCCCAGGGCGGCGCGGAGGCCGCCTATGCGACCGTGCTGGAGACGGATGCCGCCGGGGCTTTTGGACCGGTGCAGTTTCAGCTGGCGGATGTCTACCTTTCGGGGGATTACGTGTTGACGCTGGGCGCCTATGACCTAGATAAACCCTTCCAGGGAACCTTTTATTATGTCAACCCCGAAGAATCCGAAACGCTTTACCAAACGGTGTCCACCATGACGGATGCGAAGGCGCTGCAGGATCTGCTAACGCCGGGCAACCAGCGGATCTTGGGGATTTCCAATGCCTATTTTGACACGCTGCCCATCGAGGTTTGCAACAAGCTGGTGGCGCCGGGCGCATATACGGATCTGGCGGGCCTGCAGGCCGTAGCGCTGTCTGAGATTGCGGTGCAGGCATTGCGCAGCGAGGTGGAGACGGCGGCAGATGTCAAAACAGTCTTGACAGAGTATGCGGCTTACCTCGCGTTGGACGGCGAGCGCATGTATGAAGCCTATACCGAGCTTGCGCAGGATGCAAAAAAAGAAGAATCCATCCTGACGGCTTATCTCAATACCCACTGCACCTCCATGGAAGAGGTGCGGCAGTTGTTTAACGAGGCGGTCGTGCTGGAATTGCTTGCGGCGACTACCAGCCATGAAGCGGTGACGCAGCTGCTTTCGGACTATGCGGACATCCTGGGTATCAACCTCTCTGCCTCTCCTTATGCGGACCTGAAAGAACCGGGGCAGGTGAGTGTGGCGCTGACGGGCAGACACTTTATATCCCGGCAGGCGTTTGTGGATGCGTTTAATGACGCAGTTTCGGATCAGTATGACAACGAACACCAGCCCACAGGGAATACAGGCGGCGGCTCGGGTTCAGGATCTGGCTCAGGCAGTGGTCGTCCCTCCGGCTCCATTCAGGTGATCGACCCAACGCCACCCCCGGTTTCGCCGTCTACCCCCGATCCAGAGGAGCGTTTTACGGATATCGCGGACATCACATGGGCCAAGGATGCGATTGAACGCCTGGCCGAACAAAATGTGGTGAGCGGCGACGGGGACGGCAGCTTCCGCCCCAATGACGGCGTCAAGCGGGAAGAGTTTGTGAAGATTGTCGTGACGGCCTTTGGCATGACCCAGGGCGGTGAGGCGCTGTCTTTTGTGGATGTGTCCGAAGGCGACTGGTTTTATCCCTATCTGCAAGCCGCCGTCTCAGCCGGTATTGTAAGCGGATATCCCGACGGGCGGTTTGGCAAGGGTGAAGCAATCAGCCGCCAGGATATGGCGGTCATGCTGTGCCGTGCGGCGGAGGCGATGTCCAAGACGCTGGCACAGACTGAGGATGCGGCTGCATTTGTGGATGCGGACCAGATTGCATCCTATGCCGCAGACAGCGTGACGGCGCTGCAGCGTGCCGGCGTTCTAAACGGCGATGCGGACGGTGCTTTCCGTCCGGCGGACGGCGCGACCCGCGCGGAGATGTGTGTGATGGTGGATCAACTGCTGACAGGGGGGCTGGAATCATGAAAAAAGCACTGGCCATATGGCTGAGTTTCTTGCTGGCGGTTACGTGCGTGCCGGCGTGGTTTGTCGGCGCGGAGGATGCGTTGGTGGACGAGGATGCATATCAGCAGCAGCTGTTTGCACTGTCCGAACTGGGCATTTTAGAGGAAGGTGCACAGGATAGCCACACCAGCGATGAAGTGGTGAGCCGCGGTGCGTTTGTGCGGGATGTCATGGCAACGCTGGGCGTGGAGCTGAGCGGGCAGGTGAGCCCCTTTTCGGATGTGGACGACAGCCATCCGTATGGCCCCGCCATTGTAACAGCGTATTATATGGGGATCGTCTCGGGCTTTGGAGATGGCACCTTTTTGCCCGATGATGCGATGACGTATGACCAAGCGGTCAGCGTTCTGATGAAGGGCATGGGCTATGCCGGAATCATCGAGCGCAGCGGCGGATTCCCCGCAGGGACGTTTATTGCGGCGCGGCGTGCGGGCGTTTTGGGCGGCATTACGGCCCCCGAAGACGGCATCCTGCTGCATGGGGTTGCCACACGGCTGCTGTATAACGCGCTGGATGCTGTGATGCTTACCACGTCGGGCGTGGAGGGAGATACCACAACATATACCGAAGAAACCTTGCTCTGGGCGACGCGGCGCATCAAGAAGGCGCGCGGCATGGTGACCGCGACGCGGTATACCAGGCTGACGCAGCCCGAAGGCGTTGGGGAAGGCAATCTGGAGATCGATTATGTCGTCTATCCCTGTGACGGGGACTATGACAGCTTGATTGGGCGCAATGTGCTCTACTACATACAGGAAGACGGCAACGAGCAGACACTGGTGCTGGTTTTGGACGACACCCGCGAGGGGGATACCGTGAACATCCCTGCGGAGTATATTGAGGGGCTTTCGGGCAATACTCTGTCCTATTGGCCCGATGGAGACAAGGATGCAGATGTGGAAGAAGTGCAGCTTGCGGGCCAGCTCAAAGTGGTGGAAAACGGCCGCGCGACGGGGGATTTCACCGTGCCGTATGCCGGCCGGGTGGTGCTGACCAGCAGCGGGACGGGCGCCGGATTTGATGTTGCGGTGGTGACCAACTATGAGACCATTCTG
This sequence comes from uncultured Clostridia bacterium, assembly GCA_944393605.1. Lineage (GTDB taxonomy): Bacteria > Bacillota > Clostridia > UBA1381 > UBA9506 > CALYAO01. Next base: position 25,144 of record CALYAO010000022.1, on the reverse strand, counting down.
GTTGGCTCGGTTGACACGGAAAACCGCCGCGTGGTGGATAAGTATGACAACACCAAGCTGCTTTCGCTGGACAGCCAAGACACTGAGTATTATCGTATGCAGGATTTATATGGAGATGATGTCACCATCTCAGATATCCAGCCTTATAACGTGCTGATGGCGGCCGTCAGTGCGGACGGACAGATTGTGGATATCCTCGTGCTGACCGAGGAGGTACAGGGAACCGTGGATGAGATTGTGTCCGAAGGAGAAGGCGGCAAGCTGGTCATCGGCGGTGACACATATGAAATCGCTGCGGGATGCCCCGTGACGACGGAAGTTAAGCTGGGGGATACCGGTTCGTTCTATCTGGACAATGCGGGCCGTATTGTGGGCTTCCAGCGGGATGTCAATCTGGAAGGATATGCGTTCTTGGTCAATCTGGTCAATGACAATGGGATGGACCGGAAGCTGACGGCGAAGATGTTTACGCTGGAAGGGGAAATGGTGTACCGCGATGTTTCGGAGAAGCTCAAAGTGGACGGCATCCAGATCGAGGACAATGTGATCCCCGCCAGTATGCTGGACGGCGGTGAATTCATGCCGCAGATGGTCAAATATGAGTTGAATGGCAGCGGCATCCTCATCAAGCTGGATACCGTCGATAAGACCTCGGCGGAAACGGATGATTCCCTGCGTTCCTTTGGTCCCAAGGCAAAGCTTCGGTACTATGGTGCTACACGGACCCTCAATGCACAGTTTTTCTTAAGTGACAACACCAAGGTGCTGATGGTGCCGACCAATCCCAAGTTTGCGGAGGATGACAAGTTCTCCACCAACAGCATCAGCTACTTCATGCCCTCCACCGACTACACCGTGCAGGCGTTCTCCACCAAGGCGGATGCGCTGATGCCGGATGTGGTGGTAGTGGAGATTCCGGATGGCAACAGTGAGATTGAAAATCCATCGCCCATCTTTTGTGTGACCAAATGGGTAGAAGCGGTCAATGCGGACGGGGAACCGCGCACCAAGCTGGAGGGATATTCCCAGACGGGCGCTGAATCGGATCTGTTTGTGGAGAACGATGATTTGCTGCAAGAAATTGACCTGCATCCGGGGGATATCATTAAGTATGCGACCAACATCTCGGGAGAGGTAGTCAAGATGGTCAAGGCCTATGACTCGGTTACGGGTACGATTCACCCCGATTATGCGGTGCAGGCTGACTACGGCAACATCTTCCGCATTGTTGCCAAGTATGTGCTGCAAAAAGACGGCACGATGGTTGCCTTGAGCACGACGGCACCCGGTGCTGGTGTGACGCCCGACGAATATGCGAATCTGGAGCAGTCACAGGTGGTGGTGCTCTCAGATGGGCCGGACGGGCTGCGTGCGCGCAAGGGTTCGGTTTCGGACATCCGCGCCTACCAGGATTTTGGGGATGTGGCATCCAAGATCTTTATCTACTTCACCAACACCGTTCCCAAGCTGGTTGTGGTGTACGACAATATACAGTAGTAGCGGGCAAAAAGAGGAGGGAGACCAGTGAAGCAAAGAATCCTGTCCATCGTGTTTGCGATGGCCATGCTGCTGTCGGTGGGGCTGCTGCCCGTATCCGCAGCGGAGGACAGTTTGGAGTCAGTCACCGTGACCGTTCGCAATGAGCCCAGCTATGTGATGGATATCACTGAGGCGGGGTTTGAGGTGGCAGTCAAAACCACCGGCGAGGCAACTGCTTATACGGTGGAATACGACCTCGCAGGCAAGACCTATACGGATACCTTAAACGTGAAGGCCAATGCGAGGGCCAAAAAAGATATCACCTTGCAAGATCCGCCGCTGGGCAACCATGAGCTCACCGTGCGGGTAAAAGACGGCGAGCGCCTGGTGGACGAGATTACGACACCCATTGTCTTGATCCGCACTTACACGCCGCAGTTTATGGATTCTTATGATAAGTTCGGCATGTGTATGCACTTTATGCAGCCCGATCAGTCGCAGCCCTATGAGTACGAAATGCTCGAGTGGGTGGGCAACAAAGGTACACGGGATGAGGCGACGTGGTTTGAGGTGGAGGCCAAGAAGGGGCAGTATGACTTCGGCCATGCGGACGAGTTGTTCCAGACCAATGCAGAGCACGGGATGTATGTCTTTTTTGCAACGGGTTACAGCAACCCTGCGTATGTTGACACCACCCGGACCAGTTCGTGGTTCCAGGCCCCTGTATCAGGCCTCTGGTTCCAGATGCCGGTCACGCGGCTGGAGATGGAAGCCTATGCCCAGTATGTACTGGACATGGTCAAACGCTACAACCTCAAAACCATTGAGGTTTCCAATGAGCCCAACTGGATGATTCTGCCCGAGCCCAATGCGGCAAACTATGTGCAGACCGTGAAAACAATATCCAATGCGGTCAAGGCATATGATCCTGATGTTAAGGTGATTGCGGGCGCAATCGCCAACATGTCCAACGCGGAGAGCTACTTTACGGATATGTTCCGGCATGGTATCGCCCCCTACATTGATGGGGTATCTTTCCACCCCTATATCACGCCCAAGACGGCGGATGAAGGGTCGCGGGAAAAGCTCGGGATGTACAACGATGTGCTGCGGGAGTATGGCGGCTGGAAGCTCCAGTATGCCACCGAGTTTGGCTATACCAATGCACAGAATGCAAGCCATATGAGTGAAGAGTCGGTTGCGGAAAGCCTGATCAAAAATCGGGTGTACAGCGATGAATTTGACATCTTTAAAACCTTTTGGTACAACTTCCGCAACAAGGGCGAGGTGCCCGACAACTCAGAGCACAATTTTGGCATGATTAACCGGAATTATACGCCCAAACCTGCCTATGCGGTCATGTCTCAGATGAACAACCGCCTAAATGGGTCGGTGTATGTCGGCAAGCTGGACATGGGCGAGGGCATTGAGGCGCACGTGTATACCAAGGACAAAAAGCCCGTCCTGCTCATGTGGACCACGGATGGCACCCAGTCCACCTTCCGGGCGGAGGGGATTACCGCGGAGGATCAGGTCGGCAATGCGCTGGATACCACAGACGGGGTCAAGATTCAGTCGCAGGTGACCTATATCTTCGGTCTGTCTCAGGATTATATTGCAAAGGCCGCTCGGGAAAAACTGACGAAGGGCTATGCGGCCTGGCAGGAAGCCTGGCAGGACGTCTTCCCAGGGGCGTCTGCGGCCGCTGAGCTCGCAGCCGCCGCAAATGGACTCACGGCGGTGCCGCTGGCGGCGGACAGCGCAGCCCGGCTGGAGGAGAACTTTGCCATCGGGGATGCGGTGATTGCGGCCCATGCGGAAGGCACACTGGACGTCACCAACGAGGAATACATGCGGATGCTGTATGAGCTCTACGAGATGGGATACGTATGGGGGATCCTGTACGGTCAGGCGGAGGATGTTGCGTCGAGCAGCAAGCTCGCGTCGGATGAGGCGTATGCTGCGGCGAAGGCGCTGGCGGACAGCAAGACCCAAGTGGCAAACATGGCAAAGCTGCCCAACACCACAGACATCCTAAATTACAGTAAGCTGTATAATGAGATGGCGCATGCTGCGCAGACGGACTCAACGGCAAGCCAAGCCAAAACCGGAACGGTTGCCATGTATGATCTGCTGTCCTCCAAACTGGCGGCATGGGCATTGGCAGAAGGGGAGACTGAGCAGGCGGACACGAGTGCGGCGGTGTTTATTTACCAGACAGAGCTGGTTCCGACCATTTATCAGGGAAAAGAACAAGACGTTAAACTGTCCATTGACAATCAGCGCGGGTCGGATATCCAAAATGCCACGGTGGGAATCTATGCCCAGGATGGCTCGGTGGCTTGGGAATCGGATGTTGTGACCATCAAAAACGGACAGCCGCTGGACATGGTGGCCAAGATCAGACCGCCCGAAGGGCTGACCGAAGGGGACTATGAATTTATCATTAAAATTAAGGAAAATGGACAGGAGATTGTGACCAAGCTGCTGGGCACCACCATCAAAAGCCTGGTCAGCGCGGAGCTTCAGCCCGTTAAAACAGGCATTGGAACACTCAAGAAGCTGACGGTTGAGGTGACAAACACCTATTCGCAGCCCGTCAATATGAATGTGACACTCATTCCCCCCGAGGGTTGGGTGCTAAAAGAGGATACCGTCAAAGCAAATATCGGTGCAGGCAAGACCAAAGAGGTGGTCTTTGAGGTATCCAAAAAGGTGCCTACGGCCTTTAACCAGTATGTTTTCGAGGTGCAGATCAACGACAGCGCCAACACCGCATCCTATTCCCGCAAGATACCGCTGGATTTCCTGGCGGTCACGCAGGCGGGTGAGGTGGATTTTGAAGGCTTTACAGGGGATATCTCCGATTGGGCCAATGCCTATCCGATATACCTGAATCCGCCGGAGGACCCGTCCGACAAGGCGGCATGGCAGGCACAAAACTATGCGGGCCGCTTCTTTGCCAAGTGGGACAGCGAGAATCTGTACGTCCTAGGGGATGTATATGACGACGTTTGGTGCCAGAACAACGACGGATCCAACATCTGGAACGGCGACAGCATCCAGATTTCCATTGACGGTCTCAACAACAAGACCGAAAAGTATGCGGAGGATGATTACGAATATACCTTCTCGCTGACGCAAAGCGGACCGGAGGTCTATGCGCACTACAATGCGGGCGGCGAGGTAACGCCGTGCCCGTCCGACTGGGTGAAGATCTACCGGGATGACGCGCAGCATATCACGCGGTATCTTGTGAAGCTGCCCAAGGATGCGCTGGAACCCTTTGCGCCTGGCTTGGGCAAGGAAATTGGTTTGAACTTCGTTATCAATGATGCAGACGAAGGGGATCGCGCTAACTACTTTGAACTGCGGCCGGGGACGTCGGTAGCCAAAAATCCGTCGGTCTATGAAACCTTTACGCTCTCCAAGTTGGATGTGGGCGAACCGGCGGACGATACCAACCTAACGGTATCCATCACACCGGGCGCACAGCCTCAACCCGATCCTGAACCCGTTGAAACGGGCTTTACGGATATGAAGGGCCATTGGGCAGAAGAGGATGTGAATGCCATGGCCGAGCAGGGCATCGTGGAAGGGAAGGCGGAGGGCATCTTCGCGCCCGAAGATTCGGTGACCCGTGCGGAGTTTTTGGCCATCCTCTCGCGGGGGATTGGCCTTGCGGAAGCCGCATATGACGGCGCATATGCTGATGTGGCGGAGGATGCCTGGTATGCGGGCATCGTGCAGGCGGCGCAGGACGAGGGCCTCATTCCGGCAGAGATGACGGAAGACGGCATGCTGCCCGACCAGCCCATCACGCGGGAAGAGATGGCGGCCATCATGGTGCGTGCACTGCCCGATGCAGCGGCCGACGGCACGGCGGCAGACTTTGCGGATGCGGACGCCATCAGTGATTGGGCGCGCGATGCGGTTGCACAGGCGGCACAGCTGGGGCTGATGCAGGGCAAGGACGATGGCCTGTTTGCGCCGGACGAGGGCGCCACGCGCGCGGAGGCGGCGACCGTGCTGTCCCGCCTGTTGGCGCTGCTGTAAAGAAAAAAATTGGAATATGACAGTGGTTGGGGCGGTATGGGCGCGTGTGCCGATACGCGCCCCAATCCATTTTGAAAGGGATGAAAGACATGCAAGACAGATATGATATGATCGTTGCGGGCGGCGGCATGGCGGGCGTTGCGGCGGCGGTTGCGGCCGCACGGCGAGGTGCATCGGTGCTGCTTATCGAGCAGTATGGCTCCCTGGGCGGCATGGCGACGGCGGGGCTCGTGAACCCATTTATGCCCTATTACCTCAACCGCGGCGGGGATGACTGGGATCTTTCGCACCCCATCAACCAGGGATTTTTTCAGGAAGTATTAGACGGTCTCAAAGAGCTGGGCGGCCTGCATGAGAACACCTGGACCTTCCATGAGGAGATTTTAAAGATTGTGCTGGACCGCATGACCAAACAATACGGAATCACGGTGCTGTTTCACACCTTCGTGAAGGGTACTGCCCGCACCGGCAGCAAGGTGGAATCGGTCACGGTGGTCAACAAATCGGGCGAGCACACCTATGCGGCCAGCTACTTTGTGGACGCCACAGGGGATGCGGACCTGTCGGTGCTCGCGGGCTGTGACTATGAGATTGGCCGGGAACCCGATCACGGGTGCCAGCCCATGAGTCTGTGCTTCCGGTTGGCAAACGTGGATCTTGACCGGTATGATGAGAAGTCTGCAACCGCACTGTACCAGGAGTTTCGCGCGAAGGGGCTGCTCAAAAATCCCAGGGAGGATATCTTGACCTTCCCCAATATGCTGCCGGGTGTGCTGCACTTTAATACCACGCGGATTGTCCAAAAATCCGCCGTCAATGCGGAGGATTTGACCGCTGCCGAGATGGAGGCGCGGGAGCAGATGTATGAGATGTACCGGTTCTTAAAGGACAATATACCCGGATTTGAGAAATGCGAGCTCCTCATGAGTGCGCCGCAGGTGGGTGTCCGGGAGAGCCGGCGCATTGTGGGGGAATATGTGATCACGAGTGAGGATATCCTGTCTGCGCGCAAGTTCCCCGATTCGGTCGCACGGGGGGATTACCCCATCGACATCCACAACCCGCAGGGGACGGGCACCGAGATGCACCACATCCCCACCAACGACTACTACACCATTCCCTATCGGTCCTTGCTGCCCAAGGGTGTGGACAACCTGATCGTCGCGGGGCGGCCCATCTCGGCCACCCATGAGGCACATTCGGCCTACCGCGTCATGCCCATCACCACCTGCATCGGAGAGGGCGCTGGCAGTGCGGTGTCCATCGCTTTGCGGTCGGGGTGCGCGCTGCGCGAAGTTGCAGCAGCGGACATCCATGCCCTGCTGGATGAGACGGGTGGCCTGTATTAAACTATAGATAATCACAAAAAACCCGCATTCCTAGGAATGCGGGTTTTTTGTGCCCATTTGGCGCTGGTTATGCTTGGCTCGCCACAAATACAGCATGCCGCCCGGGGAGATGGGTGCCGTCAAAGCCGGGGAAGGTGCAGATGGCATCCTCTGCCGGCTGGGGCAGCACATAGGTGTACGGTGTGTGGTTTACGATGACCGTCCCGTTCTGGAAGGGGATGCGTTCGATGTCCCGCTCCCGGCCGGCAGAAAGGCCCCACTCGGCCAGATACCGATCCACCGGCGTCTCGGCGATGACCGTGAGGGGATAGTGATTCTGTTTGCCATACTGCCGCGGGACGGGCAGATGCTCCTTGGCGGTATATGCCTGTCCATAGTAGAAGCCGAAGGACAGCACCGTGCCCTTGCCCATGGTGCGTGTTGTGATGGCAGACGTGCCGTCGCTCACATAGGTGCCGTGGGGCGTGCCATCCGGGAAGCTGACAAATTCTGCCGAAGAGGCCACCACGGTCTCCCCGCAGCGGAAGCTGTCGGGCGCATGGGGCTGGGAGACAATGCCAAACGCGGCACATGCCAGCGGAGACGGGCTGTGCAGCACCTTGCCGCCCGCCTGGACATAGGCGCCTAGCGCGCCTTCCATCTCGCTGTCCGGCATGACCCAATACAGCGGGTCGGCGGGCAGCACCACCATGTCATATCCCGCCAGCGCGCCGGCGCGCACCTGGGAGGGGTGCAGGATGTCCGCGTTGATGCCGTGGTCGGCCAGCTGCCGGTACCATCCCAGCAGGTCATTGCGGAATGCCTCATAGGACGTCCAGTCCCCGTTGGGTGCTGTCAGCGTGTAGGACGCATAGGGGAAGAGGATGGCGGCCTTTTTGTCCACAACCCGCTTGCCGCATCGCGCCCGTACAGCCGAAAACCAGTCCAGTCCCTCTTTTAGAGACTGCTTGTGGGATGCCGGCCACTTGCCGAAGTTGCCGCCGTCATCCAGGCCATTGTACCCATAGAAGTATAGGTCGGATGCGCCCGATCCCAATGTGGAGGCGAGCACCTCTGCGGGGCTGAACACGCCATAGATATCCACAGCACAGTACCGCCCCACGAACAGCCCTGCCACAAAAGAATCCTCCCGCGCAGCGCTCCGCAGCATGGCGAGCTCGCAGGGGACGACGTAGAGCACGGGGTCTCCCGCGGTGTCCACGGGCAGGGTGAGGAAGGTGGGGGAGTCGAGGGACTTGCCGAGGTCCCACAGGTCCCAGCCGCGGTTTTGGATGTGTACAAAGTCGCTGAAGAACACCTTCCACTGGGACAGCCCCGCATACAGATAAAACCGCGGGTCGGCCTCCTTCATGCGGGCACACAGCTTGGCAAAATAGGCCGCCATGGTCTGTTGCTTATACCGCTGGTTGTCCGCATACTTGAGCAGTACGGGGGAATTTGCGGCATAGTCCTTAGGGGAAGGCGTCCCGGCGAGCTCATGGCCGGGATAGGTCCAGTAGTCGGGGGGTGTCATGTCGTCGATGGAGGCAAAGGACGTGCCATACCGGGCATTTACTTCCTCCACCGTATACTGCCCCTTGAGCCATGCCTTGTAGTGCGCGATGCCGTCCTCGTCAAAGCAGGGCGCAAAGATGGGGCTGTGGTAGAAGTAGAAGGGGAGGCGCTCGGCCCCCGTTTCATCGGTGGCCGTGGCAGCCTGCGCCCCCGCGAGCTTCCGGTACAGGTTTAGGCTGTGGGCCACATGTGCATCCAGCTGCTTTTCAGACCAGTGCCGGTAGCCACGGTATGCGTTTCCCTCGTAGTCCACGGGCTGTTCCACATACTCAGGCGGGTTGTCATAGATGGTGGGCCAGAGGTTGTCCCCGTTGGCAAACAACGCCAGGAAGGAGACGCCCATCCCATGCTTTTTACACTCCTCTATGATAAACTGCTGCATGGCGACATAGGGGCTGGCTTCCCCCGTTTCAAAGAAGCGGGTGAAGTCGCTCCAAAGCTTGGAGTCCAGCGCAACTGAGTTAAACCCCAGCGCATGGAGTTCCGCGATACCGTCTGACACCATCTGCTTGTCCGAAAAATAAGGTTCAAAGAAATTGCCGAACCACGCGGCGAATACGGGCCGTCCCTGCCCGTCCGCGCATGCGTTGGTGCTTGTCAGCATACCCATTCCTCCTGTCCTGCGGCCTTTTGCGGCCGCCTGTTATTTTTCATTATAGGGCGGCTGGCCATGCCCCCGCAAGGAGAGCATGGTGCGAAATGGTTTGATTTCGCGCTGATTTTCCATTTGCCCATATACCCCTGGCCCGATGCCCTTCCGCTTTTTGGCAATCCGACACCATTTTAAACCATTTCGCACTTTGTCCACCTGTTCGGCGGCGGCGTGCCGTACTATAATAAACGTATATCATAGACGGGAGGGATTTGGCATGAGAAAAGGTTTGGCTTGGTTGATGGCTGCGGTGCTTCTAACGATGCTGCTGCCCACAATGAATGCCGGAGCAGAAGGGTATATCGTAAATGACGATTTCACCCTGGTTTCGGACGGGACCAACGTGGCAGGTTGGACGTTTGGGGGCTCATCTGCGGTCAAGAACCAAGAGGTTGTGGTGCCGACGACGGGTGAGAGCGATGCCGGTACGGCGACGCGGACGTTTGGCCCCGTGGCGGAGGATGCGACGGTGGCGTTTACCCTGCGGCTGGATGACATGACCAACGCGACGGAGGATTTTATCCGCATTCTGGATGCGGATGGCAATCTGGCTGCCAAGGTGGAGGTCACTGCAAACAGCAATGCGCGTTGGTTCGCTTTGCAGGGCGGTACGGGAGAACCCGTACAGCTGAATGATTTGGTATATGGCGGCGACACCTATTATTTCCGCTTTGCGTTTGATTTGGCGGAAAAGACCACTACCTATACCGTGCAAAATCTCAGCCAACCTGCGCTTGTGGAGGCAACCGGTTCGCTGGCCATGGGAGAGGCCGCAAATCTGGCATCTTTTGTGGTAAAGGCAAAGTCTTCCTTTGCGTGCGCAGCTGTGGTGGACAACCTGGTGGTGTGCGGCACGGATGTGGTACCCGAAGCGCCGTCCATGCCCGTGCAGACCAATGTCGCGCAGGGCAAGGCTGTTACGGTGAGCACGGGTGAGGGGGATACATTTATCACGGACGGCAACTATTATGACGGCAACCGCTGGACGATTGCCGACAACACGGAGAAGTGGGCCGTGATTGACTTGGGCACGGAGATGGAAATCAATGCGGCACGGGTCTTCTCGGGCAGTGATTCGGTATATGGCAACGGTGGCTATGAGCTGCAATATAACAATGAATCGGCGGAGGCATCTGCCAACTGGCTGACCATTCCGGGAACGGTGGTTGCGCTGGTGGCAGATAATGGAAGCAGCAACCGGTACCTGCCTTTCGAGGACACCATCACGGCACGGTATGTCCGGTATTACTCCAATGCGCCGACTCGTCTGCGGGAGATTGCGCTGTATGGACCCGCGCCCGAGATGGACGGGGACTATGCGGTCAACGATGCGTTTGACGGTATTGAAGACGGCGGAGCTGCCGCGGGCTGGTCGCTGGATGCCGGCGCGGCGGTAAAAGAGGAGGCCATTGAGATCACGGCGACGGGGACCGATACCATGGGTGCGACCCGTACGTTCTCCGCCCTGACGGGGAACAAGGTGACGGCGGAGTTCACCCTCAAGATGAATCGTCTGCCCAGCACGGAGACCACCGACATTGTGCGGCTGACGGATGAGAGCGACAATTCCGTGCTCCGCTTGGCGATCAAGGGTGCGGAGGGGACGCCGACGGACTGGCGCTTTGCAGTGGCGACCGATGCGGGTGCGACAGAAGCGGTTGCGGACGATACCTTCCAAAACGCGGAACAGACATTGTTCAGCGGCGATACCTATTTCCTGCGTCTGACGGCGGACTACACCACCAAACAGGCGTCCCTGTTCATCCGCAACCTGGATCAGCAGGGCAAAGAGGAGACCATCACGGCGCCCTTCTATAAGGACGCGGTATCCGCTTCCCGCCTGCGTGTACAGGCAAGGTCGGGTGCGCAGTACCCCATCTCCATGGTGGTGGACAACGTCAAGGTGTATGACGGCAACACCGTGGCACCGGCTGTGCCTGATTATATCGTACATCCGACCAACATTGCGTTTGGAAAACCCGTGACGGCCAATCCGGCGGCAAACGCATCGGTGATTACAGATGGCAACTGCTATGATGCAAACCGTTGGCTGGCAGCTTTGGCGGATGCAGGGGCTGCTCCCCGGACGGCGGAGATCGACCTGGGCGGTACCTACAGCGTGACGGGTGCGCGCATCTTCTCGGGCGGCGGCTCGGTGGATGCGGCTTCGGGGTATAAACTGCAATATAAAAACGATGCAGATGAATGGGTTGATATCGCAGGGACCGTGGTGCCCGAGGATACCTATACAGGGGGCACCTTTACTGCAAACTTGTACCTGCCCTTTGATGCACCGGTGACCGCACGGTACATCCGGTTTTTGGATACTTCCACGCGGTCGCATGTCCGCCTGCGTGAAATTCAGCTGTTTGGGACGGAGCTGGAGCCCCAAGAGCCCATCTTTACCGCATCCCGTTCGGTTCAGGTGGATGCGGGGCAGGCAAGCGCAACGGTGACCTATGTCAACCAAGGGAGCGGGGATCAGTCACCTGTTACCCTTCTGGGCATCTACAATGCGGACGGGACACTGGCGCGGGTGTATGTCAAAACCACCAGCGTGCCCGACGGCGAGACGGTCATAGAGAACATGGGGCCCTATGCGGTGGAGGAAGGGCAAACGGCCAAGGCGTTTGCCTGGTATGGGCTGGATAGCCTGATTCCCATTCCGGATGCACAATAACAATACACGGGAGGAACATCTATGAGACGGTATATCGGGTGGCTGTGCGCCTTCCTGGTGTTTGTGGGGATGTGGCAGGTGCCGCTCCCGGCATCGGCCGCGGATGCGGACTATTTTGGCGTCTGTGCCGTTCCACATTTGGTGGATGACTGGGAGGGGTACTGTGATAAACTTATTGCGTCGGGCGTGAAATGGATTCGTATTTCGCCCGATTGGAACCTGTTTGAACCCACTCGCGATACCTATTCGACAGAGTTCCTCCAAAAAATGGATGGCATTGTGGATAAACTGACGAATGCAGGGATCAACATCCATTTCATCATTGGCTATACAGCGGTTTGGGCCTCTTCTGCGCCCAATGCGGACAAACCTTGGAAGTATAAACCCGCCGACTGGGCGGACTGGGAGGAGTTTGTCGCCTTTGTGACCAACCGATACAAGGGGAAGATCACCTCCTGGGAGGTTTGGAACGAGCCCGATTCGGAGATTTTTTGGCGGGACTCGGTGGAAGATTTCGCAACACTCATGCAAAAGGCATATCCGGTGATCAAAGCGGCAGACCCGGCCAACCGTGTCCTTTTGGGGGGACTCTGTTTTTATGACGGCAATTTTGGGGACGGTTCCTGGTTTGACCGCTTTGCAGCCATCGACGGCGTGGAGAACACGTTTGATGTGATGAATCTGCACGCATACGTCAATACGCCTCGTATGCTGCAAAAGCTGGAAGGCCTGCTGTACTTAATGGAAAAGCATGCGCCCAAGTTTGAAGGCAAGAAGATTTGGGTGACGGAAACGGGGTATTCCACCGCAGGCGACTCCGCAAAAGAGGCCGCCAAGGCGGATATGGCCGAGCAGGTGTATGCGCTATTTAAGCGGTTTCCGGACATTGAACGCATTTTTTGGTACTGCTTTTCCAACACGACTACAAACAATGTGTCCGAAGACAACTTTGGCCTGACCACGAGCGAAGTCCTGCCGCTGGATGCGCTGTATCATTTTGATGCTTTAGACGGTGCGGAGACGGACTTTGCGTGGGAGGCACAGGCCTCCCAGGACGACCGGCAGTATCGGACGCTGACCTCGGGCAGCGCGGCCGTCCAAGACGGAACCGTATCCCTGCAGGCAGGGGAAGGACTGCCGCTGTATGTCAATGACAGCTGGCTGTACCGTGCCGAGGAGGGACTGTATGATACGGTGTATGCCGATGTGACGTATATCGACCGCGGCGGCGCCTGGCAGATCCTGTACGATGGGGTGCAGGGCCCAAATATGCTGACGGCTGAGCAAAGCGGCAGCGGGGACGGCAAGTCCCATACGGTGACGGTTGCGCTTCCGGATTTTTGGTTTGCCAACCGGCTGGCAGATGGCGCGGACTTGCGCATCCTTGCGGTTTCAGGGGAAACTGCCATCCAGAAGGTGACGCTGCGGTCGCCCGACCGACAGGGCGCATGCCTGCTGGGGGAGACCAATCGGTATTCCAAGCTGGAACACATTGTGGCAGCCGACGCGGGCAATGAGGCATACAATCCGCCTGCCGAGCAGGACGGACGTGCCTGCCGGGAGATCCCGAAAGGCAAGTATATGTATTTTGTGACGGGAAAAGGCGTCGCCAAATCGGGGGATACCCATCTGACCATTCGGATTGACTACTGGGATGCGGGGACAGATGCCATCCAGCTGCAGTACGTTTCTACCGAGGGGGATGCTTACAAAACCATCAGCTGGGATAAGACGGACACCCAGACTTGGAAAAGCGTCACCATCCACCTGGAGGATGCGGACTTCCGCGCCAGCAAGAGTTATGGCGCAGATTTTCGCCTGTACGGGGCGGACGGCGGCGTATCGGAATATATTCGTCGCGTGACGGTGACGCGGGATGTGCCCCCGGCGCTTACGGTCCAAGGGGACTTGCGGCTGGACGGCGATATGCTGCATGCGAGCGTCCGCATGAGCAATACCTCGGGGCAGATGCAGGCTGTCTGCGGCATCTTGGCCACGTTTGACGCGGCGGATACGCTGGTGGACCTTTCGGTGGTGGAATGGGACCTCCCCGACGGCGTGACGGACCGCATAGAGGAGCTGCCGGGCATCCAGATGACGGATGGCGCCGTCAAAGGGCGGCTGTTCTTGTGGGATGGATTGGGTACCATTCAGCCACTGACGGATGTTGTGGAGTAGATGGAAAACATGCAAAAAGCCCGGCTTTTGCCGGGCTTTTTTTACAACTGTTGCATGGATTTTCGCCAACCGTTTTTCCATGCAAATCACTTCTGCAATTATCATACGCTATTCGGTACGAATCATCAAGCATGATCGAACCAGCAAACCATTCGTCTCGATTTTCTTACCCAATGCATCAAAAGGAGAAATCTGTGTTATAATGGTTCAAGGGTTTAAACCATTAGGCATATTGCATTTGCCTGCAAAGGAGGATGGGTATGGACGAATGCAGAGCACAGCGACAGTCCCTGGCGGAAGAATTCAAGGCACTGCAAAGTTTCTTTGTGGCGCTGGGGGATGAAACCCGCCAGCAGATCTTTATCGCCCTGCTGGAGTACGAAACGGTGGGGATGCGTGTGCCCGAAATCACCAAGCGTACCCATCTTTCCCGTCCGGCTGTGTCCCACCACCTGCGTATCCTCAAGGACGCCGGGCTGGTCAATGTCCACCGCCAGGGCACCATGAATTATTACTATGTGGATGCCAACCTGGGCAAGTGGAGTGAGATCAAGGCGCTGGTGGATCACGTGTGCCAGGTGGCACAGGATGCCGCACGGGCCCATTACCCCCATTTGGAAGCATGAAAGGATGATTGTCATGACGATTTTAGAAGCCATACAAGCCCGTCACTCGGTGCGCAGCTACAAGGATACCCCGCTGAAACCGGAGGCTATCCAAGCTCTGCAAAAAGAGATCGATGCCTGCAACAAAGAGGGCGGCCTGCATATCCAGTTGGTGACAGACGAGCCCAAGGCCTTTGACAGCTTCATGGCCCACTATGGCAAGTTTTCGGGCGTGCAGAACTACATTGCCCTCATCGGGAAAAAAGGCGCCGGTTTGGAGGAAAAACTTGGCTATTACGGGGAACGGCTGGTTCTGCTGGCTCAGACACTGGGGCTGAACACCTGCTGGGTGGCCATGACCTTTGGCAAAGGGGCGGCCAAGAGCCGCTGCACCATCGCCCCCGGGGAAAAGCTGGTGTGCGTGTTGTCCTTGGGCTACGGGGCCACACAGGGTGTCGCCCATAAGAGTAAGCCGATGGAGGCCCTCTGCCAGGTGGAAGGCGCGATGCCGGCCTGGTTCCGCAAGGGCATGGAGGCGGCTATGCTGGCCCCCACGGCCATGAATCAGCAGAAATTTATGGTTTCTCTCAGCGGGAACACGGTCACGGCAAAATCCCTGGGCGGCTTTTATTCCAAAACAGATTTGGGTATCGTCAAATACCATTTTGAGGCCGGTGCAGGAAAAGAAAATGTTACTTGGGCAAGATAAAAAGGAGATTACTGTCTGTAATATTTGCATTGCAGACGGTATTTTTATGCGAAAATCAATTCTTCCCGGATGATTTCCTTCGCCGCGCTGCGGATATTGTTCATCCGGCCAACCCATTCCATCTGGCAGTCGGCTTTGCGCTCTTCGGTCATCCCCTGTGCTTTGGCCATCTGCCGGGTAAGAAGCTCCATCCGGTTGTGCGCAGCTTCCTTTGCCGACCTTGTCATCAGCGGGAAGAGCACGCCGTATTCTTTCATGCTCCAGCACAGCCTGTTTATTTCTTTATCCTGCGAGATCTTGAAGGGGTGGTTTTGAAAAGGTTCCAGCCTCGTCATCGGGATTTTCTGCACCCGTTTCAGCTTCTGCTCTTGCTGCTGCTCTTCGGCAGAAAACAGGTCATCGAAAGAGGACAGCAGCAAATCCAGCATCTCGCTCATTTCCCGTTTCTCCCTTCCGGCAGGGCAGCCAAGACATCCATCTGCCAAAGAGTCCTGGTGGAACGGATCTTGCTTTTCAGCGTGAAGGAAAACAGACAGTTTGGTTTTCGCACATTTCCATTTTCCGCCTCATCCGTGCCCGCAAACCCGCATGGGACAAGGCTTTGTGCGTTCCATGCGCCGCTGTGACCCTCCGGTAGGGACCGAGGAACTGGCGCATTTGGAAATGGTTGGGACCTTGGTGCATCAACTTACGAAGAATGCGACAACGACGCAGATTGAGGGCAGTCCCTTTGCGGCCTATTATATTGACCACGCAAAAGGCGTTTGGCCCGTTTCGGCCGGCGGACAGGCAAATACGTCCATGTCCATTGGCTCCAAGGGAGATCCCATTGCGGACCTGGTGGAAGATTTGGCTGCCGATGCTGCAATTGCATAAGAGCAACTTAAAAGTTCCAGTGGATTTCAATGGGCACATCCTGCGTGCCTGGGATTCGTCTGCCGACCGATATGTAATCAATGAGCAGATCCACCATTTCGCGCGTCAGATGATCTAAATTGGTATATTGCATAATCAATGCGCGGCGATAGTCCCCCTTTTCCTGCTTATCTGTAAGCTGCACCATCTGTTTTTCCGATTCTTCTATCAGGTGCATGAGACGGGCTCGCTCGGTGGTGAAATTTTTGGAAAACGCTAAATAATCGGCTTCGGATATGAGCCCTTTTACCTTATCTAGATAGAGCCCCTGAATCCCACTGGAATACTCTTGGACCTTTTTTTGATACGTTGCGATACTAGCGGCCAGGTGTTCTTTTTGTTCTTGCAAGGTATTGGTAAACTGGATATTCTGCGCAAGCTGGTCTGTGTCCAGATATGCCGCAGATAACCGGTTCAGCTCTGCAATTACGAGTTGTTCCAGCCGCTTTACGGGTATAAAGGAGCCTACACAGGCATCTTTTGCCACATGGCGATTGGAACATCGCAAATAATGCAAGTCATGGCTTTTGGAAGAACACATGACATACCCACAGTAAGCGCACCGGGCCTTTCTTGCAAACAGGCCAATGGTTCCAGCGGAAAATGGCTTTGCCTTCTGTGCAATCAGCTGCTGCACCCTGTCCCATAGCTCTTTGTCAATAATGGGCTCGTGCGTACCCTCTACGATGTACCATTCGCTTTTGGGGCGCGGTTTGTTTTGCTTGGTTTTGTAGGATATGCTGCCATATTTCCCTTGTACCATATTACCGATATAGATTTCATTGCTTAGCATACTAGCAATAGCGGAGTATTTCCAAAGCGTACTGTTTTTCATTTTCGGCGGTTGGTAACGCAGGCCATGAAGACGCTTATATTCCGTTGGGTTGGGGATGCCCCGGTCGTTTAGCATGCGGGCAATCGCAGTTTTACCGTACCCTTGTGAGAATAAGGTAAACACTTCCCGGACAACAGATGCGGCTTCCTCGTCCACAATCAAATGCCCTTTTTGGTTGGGGTCTTTTTTGTAACCATAGAGCGCAAAGGCGCCGATGTGGAATCCGTTTTGCCGCCGGTTGGTCAGCACACTGCGGATGTTTTCGGACATATCCTCTAGGTACCATTCATTGACGAGCCCATTGATTTGACGGGATTTCTTGTTGCCCTTGTTGGCAGTATCTGCATTGTCTACAATACTGATGAAGCGAATCCCCCAAATCGGGAATAACCCATGGATGTATTTTTCTACCAGTTCCAGTTCACGGGTGAATCGGGATTGCGTTTTGCAGAGCACAATATCAAACCTGTGTTGCTCGGCGTCTTTTAACAAACGGTTAAACGCTGGCCGACGGCGGTCTGAGCCGGTGTAGTCATCGTCGCTGTAAATGTTGTAAAGTTCCCACCCCTGTTCCATTGCGTATTGCAGCAGCATAGTCTTTTGGTTTTGTATGCTTTTGCTATCATCTGTTTCGAGTTGCTTGTTCCGATCTTCTTCCGATAAGCGGCAGTAGATTGCTACCTTCATAATCCTCTCTCCTTTTCAGAGATGGAACAAGCTGTTTTCTGTATTATTATACCATACAGTAAATAGCTTGTCACGATTGTTTGGGGAGATTGAAATTTTTACTCCGTTCCAATGTGTTAATCAGTGTAATCCACATATTGGTGAACTGTGTTTGTGTGGTAGTGCTTTCGCCACTTCGGAAGATACTGGTTATTTTTGGCTGATTGGTTTGTTCAGGCATCATGACTCCCCCTTTATACAATTACTCTTACACTATATGAATCGTGGCGAATCATTATTCTGACAAACGACCTGGTGTAGATTGTTTGTAAGTTGACCATACAATCATGCGGCGGACAGGAAAGTCCGCCGGCAAATTCTATTGTCAATGCAACATCCCGGACGCCGCTGGCAACGGTCCATAGCGCGCAGCTCCCTCCATGCTGATGGCGGGGCGTCCCCAAGCTAGGGCAGACGCAAGTATCATGATAGGCCATGCAGGTTGTCGCGGGTGGGTGCCAGTCCACCCTGACCGCTTGCGGCTTGCTCGCTCGTTCTCATTTGGAAAAGTCTTGGCGGCCGCACGGTTTGCTCGCTGCATGGCGAATGTGTCCGGGGTATCTATTCGGTTGTCAAGGTGCAATGGAAAAATCCCTCTCACTTATAACACTAACATAAAAGGTCACTCTGCCGAAAAAAAGTTACATCTCCAAAAAAGCCCTGAGCTTTTCGTATATTTTATGTTTTTGGTATTGTAGGGTCGTTCTGGGGACTCCGAGCTCCCGCGCCAGCTCACTATCGCTGCGCTGCTTGTAAAACGACTCGAAGATAATGTGCTTTTCGTTTGCACTGAGCTGGCGTATCCCTTGATGGAGTTTTTGATGTAGTATCATTTCAATATAGCCATCTTCAATGGATTCTGGGGCAGAAATATTCTCTGTGAGCTTGGTCTCACGTTGTTGTGCCTTGCGAGCCATATATTGTTCGTGATTGGTTATACGCCGATATTCCTTGTAAATCTCATCACTCACGTAGACCTTTTGACCCTGCACATAGATAAAATGCCGCATGATAAAAACCTCCGATCTTCAAATGGGTCATTCTTTGAAAATCGGAGGTCTTATGGGTAGCGTGCGTAGTACAACATCCACCTGCGGCGTATGACCATAACAGCCCACCCATCCAGATGCCGCAGTAAGCTGTTTGGGAATCAATATTAGATGACGGATGTAAGCTGCGGCACTTGCTGTCATTTGTGCAATCCTGTTTCCTCTTAATGAAGTTTCATACCCAAAATGATACAAGTAATTACAAATATCTTGATTATTCCCCCTAAAATTTTATATAAGTGTGACGAAGTGTGTGTTTTTATCCAAATAATTTGATGAAATAAAAGCCCGGACAATGCCCGGACCAGAGAATGTAAAAAAGGGCAGCCACCTATTTGGCGACTGCCTTTTTGATATACTTTTTGACTGTCTCACAAAATAACGCCGCATTCCGGCATTGTTCTGCCGCTTCCTCTTTTTCAATAACGTAGAAATCCTCATAATCGCTCTGCGTCCGTATCAGGAATGCATCGCCGATCATATCGGAGTATTCCACGTCAAAAATACCTGTTTTAATGTAGTTTTGACGAAAGTAAGCAATGACACCGGAATGCCGTTTAAAATCCACGCCTTCCAGCGCAAGCACAGCCCGCATCGCCAAAAAAATGGCGTAATATGCACGATTAACGGCGTCTTTGTAACAACTGTCCTCCAGCAGCTTTTCCGCTGCATGACAGCGTTCCCATGCAGCTGTTAGCCGATACTTTGCCAGCTCTTGTGTTTCAGACAAGGACGATCCCCTCCCTTGCGATGGCACGATAATAGGGCGATGCATGCTTGTATTTTTGATACTCTCCAAACGGGATGAGGGCCGGGGATATGACGACGTTATGCTCCAAACCAAGGCGGGATACAAAATGGGATACCGCCTTAAATTGTTGTTGGATTTGTGCTCGGCTGGCGTCTACCAGCACTGCAATGTCAATATCCGACTCTTCAACATAATCCCCCCGCGCATAGGAGCCATACAGAATAACGGCCTTCAATCGGCTGCCATACAGTTCCCGCATCCGGGCGGATGTCTGCTCCAGTATCTGACCCAATGTCTCTTGGCTGCACATGTCTATCACCCCTTTTGGTGGCATTTGTCAACCGATGAACCGCTCGTACTACTTGCCCTTATTATACGGCATCCGTTGCCGGAAGTCAAGGCTATGGCGCTTCTCCCAACGGTTGAACCTCAAAAATATAACACTTGTCATGAAAATTTTATACACTTTATTTTTCGACAATTGGTTATTTTCGAATGTGCCCTCCGTTTGCATATGATTGACAGCGGAAACGCTGATCTTTCATTCAAAGGAGGGTTTTCATATGATGAAAACCGCAAAACTCATTTCCCTATCCATCGCATTGGCCTTGGTATTCCAGGCTGTGGGCATTCTGTCGTGCTATGCCGCGGAAATGCCTCTCTCCTCTACTGCCACGGCCGTGGTTGTCAGCCCGAACAATCTTTGGACGGGTAACAGTTCCATCACGCCCCTCTCAGGCGCGGTCGAGGTACATGGGGATACCGATTGTTTTTATGATGCTGGCACGGTGTCCGTTGAACTCATCCTCTATCGTGAAATCGGCACCGATGTGTGGCAGGAATGTTGGCGCAATACGTATAGCGCAAATAACACTCATTATGTCAGTTCTCCCTTTGTGACCGTTTATACGGGGGCAGGTCGGTACCGGCTGGAGGCAGTGCATAGAGCGGATAGCGAGGAGATGGTTTCAGAGGCTGGGCCGGTGATGGTTTACTAACGGAAGCTCGGGGCGGCAAGCGATTGCCGCCCTATTTTCCTTCCCCTTGCATTTTTTCAATTTAATCGGAAGTATAAGTAAATGTATTCTAATTGCTTCGTTTCGTTTTTGAAAGTATTACTATAATATTGAAATAAAAAAGGGTTTTTACAATGCTTTCAAGGAATCTAGGCGAACGAATTCGGAAAATACGAGAGTTGAAGGGGCTTTCTCAAAAAGAACTGGCTAAATTGGTTGGCAAAACACCGGGAATGATATCTCGATATGAGACTGCTATCGAAAGTCCGAGTACCGCAACATTTGTCAAGATTGCCAATGCGCTTGATGTAGATGCCAGAGCATTGCTATGCGGAAATGTGAATGCAGATAAGGGCTTTCTTATAAATGAAATGACTTCAGAATGGAATCGGCTTACGCCCGAGGAGTATACGTGTGTTGCCTCTGTGGTCAATAGCTTACTACAAGATATACAAATTCAGTCAGCAGAGGATGGTTGTTAAATGCTTGACGAAAAAATCATTGGTCTGAAATTGCAGGAGCTGCGCACTCGTTTAGAATTAGGTAGAGAAAAATTTTCGGAGAAACCCGATTTGTCCACCAGATATATTGAATATTTGGAGAAAAATGTGAATACTCCTACGATTGGGACAATTTGCAAAATAGCAAATGCTTATAATGTACCATCGGATACACTGCTAAATGTGGACTTACCAGAGCCAGTCGTCATCAATTTGAATTCTATTACCGAAAAACTACAAGACCTAGATGCATGTAACTTGTTTTATATCAAAGCCGTTGTAGATACGGTTCTCACATACAGACCAACAAAAAAGGCAGAAGGATAGATTCCATGCTGCCTTTTTATTTATATTGTTCTAAATGTTCCAGCAATCCCAATGCTATCTTCTTTAACGGTAAACTGAGTCTGCGATACCGTTCCAGTAACAATTGTTCCCCTGATTTTGATTCTATTGAAATTTGTCCTTCTAACAGATCTTCCAGCGAGATATTCAATGCGGCAGCAATCGCAACATAAACATCAAAATAGCTGCGGTAAACACCTAATTCCATTTTAGACAGATGGGCGCCAGAGGTATTCACCATCTCCGCTAACTGCGCTTGGGTGAGGCCAGCTTTTGTTCGATATTTTCGGATTCGATTTCCAATCTTATGATAATCCAAATTGGATTGATAAATTTCATCTTTCAACTGCCCTCACCTCCCGTATGTTTAGTATACGACGAAAAGGCGGTTGCATAAATGTATTTTACATATATTTATTAGTGATACTTGACTAATTTGTGCTTGATATTGTATAATCTGGTAAAAGGCTTATTTTTTTTATGACAAATACGAAGTATTTATAAACAATAATGTAATACTTCGTATTACGGAGGTGAGCTATGGCCAAACTCAATCCGACAGAAATCTACATCCGGCACCGCCCAATGGTACAGGAGATTGTGCGTAAGATCCTACATAATGACAATGATATCGAAGATGTTGTACAAGACGTATTCCGCAAATATATGCAACATGCATACAAGTTAAAGACCGAATCGGAGGTTGCCTATTGGCTCATTGTTGTTGCCAAGACAACAGCTATCGACGCGTGGCATGCAAGAAAAACGGAACGTCAGTTTTGCGTCTATTCCTTGGACGACCCCAATGGGCCGCGCATAGGATTGGTGCGCAATGATGGGATAGAGGAGGCGGTTGCTGCTGACGAAACATTGCAAGTGGTTTTGGATATTCTTGACGGGATGGACACGCGGTATGCAGCTGCGTTGCGCCTGTGGTCATTTTGCGACCTGCGCGGCAAGGAAATTGCGGCCATGCTCAATACCAATGTTGCGACCGTTCATGTGTGGCTGTTTCGCGGCAGAAGAATACTGCGCCGTGAACTAAAAAGACGGGGCTTTGATGATGAGGGGAGGCGGATGGTATGATGAAACGCAAGAAGCTGGATGTGCTGCTCAAACAGGCCACTCAATACGAATTTCGCCAATATATAGGCGATTGCCCGAAAACAAAGCCCGTGATAGCCGATTTGCGCCGTTTCAAAAGGCGCTTGCGCACAGTTCTGGTATTGGCAGCCTTGTTGCTGCTGGTCGCCGGAAGTATCTGTGCTGTCAGAATTACTGTGTATCAGACTTCTGTGGATACCAGCGGCCATCAAGTCCAGATTCAAAGTGGTTTTACTTCCCCCGAAACAAAGGTACTCCCATCTGATGAAGCGTATTCCTATGCCATTGAACAGCTTGGTTGTCCGTTACTCATCCCAAAGGATACGGGGGAAATGACACTGGAAATCAGCATCGAGAAAGATGAAAATCAGACCGCTAAACTGGTAAAGTTTGATTTTGAGGATGATAAAAAAATGTTGAGGCTGGCGCAAACCACATCTGACTATGACACAGAAATGGGAAGCGCCGTTTATGGGGACTTGGTTGCACAAGATACGTTGGCTATTCAAGATTGGCTTATCAACATTTATATCGTTGAGGACAATAATGGACAATCCATTTTCGCCAAGTGGTATGCTGAACAGGAACAAGGTGGCGGCCTGCACTGCACCGTCAGCACCACTTTGCCGATGGAGGAACTGAAAGCCTTTCTAAAAGGGTTGGAATGGAGGAGTAAATAAATGAAAAAGCAAGCGGCCTCAGCCAATGAATGTTACACCATCGCGGAACAGGAGCTTGGTATCATCATTGGCCTGCGCCCGCCGATAGATCCGGTACACTATTCGGCATGGAACGTGGATCCCAACCATCCAGACCCCGTCATCCAGTTTGCCTTTGCCCCGGAAAGCGGCCTCGACACTTGGATTCTGGGGCCAACATCCTACACGGGCTTAAACGATGGGCATGAAGAAGAGGCGCGGCATAGCGCCATGACAAGCGTTGGATATGTCCTGCATTCGGTTTTGCAAATCAACGGATGGGAAGTGACGCTCTATCAGTGCCAGAATCCACATGCGTTTTATTATACCGGCGACATCGGGCTATTCTGTGTATACTGGAAAACCGAGCGTTGGGAGTGTACATTGACAGGCGCAATCAGCGTGGGGGTTGTACGGGCCTTTATTTCCGGCATCACGGAAGAAGGTTGGGAAAGCGAACAATATCAATAAAAAGGAGAGATTGGTACGGACATATTATGTAAGCGCCTGAAAGAAGAACGCAACGCGAAAGGGATGACCCAGGCAGACCTTGCTGCCATTTTGCACAAACAAGATTCCACCATTTCAAACTACGAAACCGGTTATTCTTGCCCGTCAGCACAGGAACTCAGGGCCCTTTCCAGCACGCTCAATGTCTCTGTTGACTACCTGTTGGGTATCACAAACGTAGAAAAGCCAATGCCGCAGGGCAAAATCATTGACGTCTACCACGGGAAAGAATGCATCGACAAAGCCATTCTTCCCATAGCAGCCTGTGCTAATCAGGGAGAGCTGATGGGATTTGTGGTACAGGAAATCATGCAATTTCCAGGCGTGCACACGGGCGACTTGGTCATTGTCGACCAAACTGCTGAGTATGGCCAAGGGGATTGGGTGTTGTATGATGCGGAGGGTGCATACTGGCTTGGCGAGTATTATATCCGAAATGGCAACGTCATTTTAAATATCCGCATTTCTCCCCATAAAACGCTGCCCAAGATATTTCAACTCAGTTTTGGGCAAGTGGTTGGCAAGGTCGTAGGAACCCTCCAATGGCACTGTCGAAAATGAAGCGTCAATATTGACCAGCGGGAAGGAAACTTTGACCAAAAAAATCAATGATTGTGTGGAATTCTGTTTTTGGGAACTTATTCATTCAAAAATATTGGGAAGCACCAGAAACAAAGGAGGAGCTACAATGGACTCAATCTGGGGTATGGCCCGTGCGGGAAGTGCCACCCGCCAACGCCTTGAGCTGGCAGAGAAATGGCGAAGATGCAACGCAGAAACGATCATCAGTCACAGTCAGGAGCGTCCCGGTTTGTACGGCAGCAAATGCCCGAAAGGAAGTGGAAAGCATGGCTGCGTTCGACAGTAAGCCGAACAAAAAGGTAGGCCGCCCCAAAGCGGACAAGCCCAAGACCATCCGGTGCCACATCCGCATGGACGAAGAAACGGACAACAAGCTCCTCCGATACTGCAAAGCAAGGGGCATAACAAAAAGTGAAGCATGCCGCAGAGGGATTGCACTCCTGCTACAACAGGCGGACAAGTAGCATAAAATGACAGGAGGAGGGCGACATGAAGAATGCGCTTATCCCCTCCACGGCCTATTGTTGTTTCGGTACTGGTATTGCTGGCAGATGTTATGATGCAGCGAGTAGGAAGCGATTGCTTCCTACTCGCTTTTTTGTGCCTTGCATGTGGTTCAGCCTCTTTACATATTATATAAACATTTCGACCAAAATCGACAAAAATTTATGCAAAAGTGCCAAATTTGTTGTTGAAACCTTGTCCATTATTCCCGATTGACGTCTGGGGCGCGTTATGTTACAGTAATATTACAGCAAGGTGACAGAAACGTGACGTGTGATGGGGGGATTCACATGAGAACGTGGTATCTGGGCAATCTGGCAACGTCAAAACCGCATGGATAACGGACA
>CALYAO010000021.1 GCA_944393605.1 uncultured Clostridia bacterium | reverse complement strand
CGGGACCCATTTATGGGTAGTAAGTAACAGTCTGCATGGCTGGCAGGCCAATCTAAAACGCACTTGTGCGTAGCCAGTAAAGGATAGGGCTATGCCCGAAAATGAAATACCCCCCGTTTTACGGGGGTATTTATTTTGAGGGGTGATTGATATGGGATGCTTGGGGGCGCTGCTGAATGGTGTGTTGTGGGAAGATTGTAAAACGTCTGTGCAATAAAGTGTGCAATAGGCGGGGGAATTGAGAAAATCAAAGGGATACAAAAAACCGCCTAACCCTATTGGTTAAGCGGTTTGTGTCTGGTGAGTCATCGGGGAGTCGAACCCCGGACAACTTGATTAAAAGTCAAGTGCTCTGCCAACTGAGCTAATGACCCAAATGGCTGGGATGGCAGGACTCGAACCTACGAAATGCCAGAATCAAAATCTGGTGCCTTACCGACTTGGCTACATCCCAACGTATAATAGTTGGGCTAGAGTGTGTTGGCTGGGATGGCAGGACTCGAACCTACGAAATGCCAGAGTCAGAATCTGGTGCCTTACCAACTTGGCTACATCCCAACGTCACACGCTAACAAATCTGCCTCGCCACAAAATGAGGCGGACAGATGACTGGCAAAAGCCAGCCTATAATAGACAATAGTGAGTATGACCCAAAATTGCCATATTATACAAATGGGGTGGGTAATCGGGGTCGAACCGACGACCTCTAGAGCCACAATCTAGCGCTCTAACCAACTGAGCTATACCCACCGTAAAGCCAACAAGCCGGACGATACGAAAGGCTAGTCCATCCGGTAGCAAAAAGGCAATGGCGCGCCTGAAGAGATTCGAACTCCTGACCCACTGCTTAGAAGGCAGTTGCTCTATCCGACTGAGCTACAGGCGCATCTGGAGCGGGTGATGGGAATCGAACCCACGCAATCAGCTTGGAAGGCTGAGATTCTACCATTGAACTACACCCGCAAGGCGCTACCTTTCATGCCGACCTAATGTATTATACCAGGTTTTTATGGGGATGTCAACCACTTTTTATAATTTTTCTCAGAAGCTGACACAGGCCAAGCAAACTATCGCACGTAAATACGCATTTTGGTCAAAAGGTGCGCCGCGCCTGCAATGGGCTAGCCCCGTTACGGTTTGTTTTGCGTAAAGGCGGCATGGCATGCCGAGCGGCCCTCTGTTTTTATATCTCGGATTTTTCCAACCGCGCCATCATCTCAAGACACATCCGGCTGTTGTGATAGGGGCACTTCCATTCATCCGCCTTGGGCGTATTGGTGCTGGGTATCCCGTCTGCGTCAATCTGACAATGCCAGCCGCCGCGCACGTGGTCGATGAGGGACCGATTGATCAACTGCCAGGTCTGCTGTGCGGCATCCCGATACTTCGCATCGCCCGTCGATTGCCACGCCTGGTACATGCCCACCACGTGCTCCGCCTCCACCCACCATTCCGTATGGGTGCGCAGGACGCCATGCTCGTCTAGGCCATCCGCCAAATACCCAGTTTCGTGGTCCATCCCTTCGGCATAGACCGCCTCTGCCATCTGGATGCACCGCTGTGTCACCTCGGCCAGCAGCGCAGCGTCTCCCAGCACTTCTGCGGCTTCTATCAGGAGCCAGCTGCACTCGATGTCGTGCCCGTAGGACACATGCGCGGACAGGTTGTGCCAGGTGCGGTCAAAAAAGAGGTGCAGATGGGCGGTGGCGGGGTCTATGATGTGGTCCAAAAACAGGCGGATGAGCTCATGAAGGCGCGTTTTTACCCGCTCGTTGGGGTACACCCGATACAGGTTGGTGTAGGCCTCCAGGACGTGCAGGTTGGTGTTCATGGATTTGTCACATGCGACGTCCTTCAGGCTGAGGCGCGTATCGGCCAGAGGGGAAAAATCCCGCGCCGCGGCCTCGATATAGCCGCCGTATGCCGCATCGTGGCCATACCGCTCCAGCGTTTCAAACAGCTCCACCGCCGCCTGCAGGCTGGTCTCATCCCCGGTGGCGCGGTAGTGCTCGCTGAGGCCATAGACCGCAAAGGCGAGGTTGTAAAACTGTTTTTTATCGGACACGGGCTGCCCGGCCGCATCCAGCATCCAGTAGACGCCGCCGTAGGTGTGGTCGTAAAAGTGTGCGAGCAGGTAGTCCTGCGCATGTGCGGCCATTTTGCGATATATGGGCTCATTGGTGGCGCGAAAGGCCGCAGAGAAGGTCCATAAAATACGCGCACAAAGCACGCCGCCGCGGTTGGCGCCGGGGTCGATGTTGCCAAAAAAATCCGCCTTGCCGTAAAACCCGCCCGATGGGTCGGCCATGCGCTGCCAAAAGGGCAGAATGTTCTCCGTGAGTTCGGTCTCAAATGCCGCGTGCCATTGCTTGTCCACTGCGCTTCCTCCTCGTTGTGTTTGTGCTGCTTCTATTATATCCGATGGAGCGCCGAGGCGCAATGTATTTTTGGGGTATTGGGCGTATTTGGTGCGGGTATGCCGGTTTGTGTTGTTTGGTGGGTAGGCTTTGGTGCGATATTTTCACCAAAAATGGGAGACGTGTGGTATGGGGGGCTCGTGGCCGGATGGTGCGGATACGTTCCCATAGGCCTGCCATTGGGGAAAGTGGGGATGACAAGGGCGGGTGCGATAGGCAGCGTGCAAGAAACCCGTTGTCTGATCCGTTTTTCGCACCGCGCGGCGGCATGCATACAGCAAGGGCCTGCCCGCTGCACCATGCAGCGGACAGGCCCTAGGGATGCGGTATGTATGAATTGGGCGCAAGCCCATTACCGGCTGGGGATCATGATCTTCTGGCCGGCACACAGCTGGAAGTCATCCTCCAGTTTGTTGGCCGTTTTGATCTTGTCGATGGTGGTCTTATAGCGCTTTGCGATGTCCCACATGCAGTCGTTTGGCTGGGCAAAATAGATGATCAGGCTGGGCATCTGCCGGGTCTCCTCGCATGCCTCCACCTCGCATGCCGTGATGATATCCATGGGGTAGGAGCGGATGACCTTGGTGTTGAACTCTAGGATACACCGAACCTCCACCTCCGATGCCATGCTGAGGCTGAAGCTGGTGTGCTCCATGGATACGGTCACATCACAGGCCATATCCGCCGTGATGCCCTCAATCGGGATGGCCTGCCGGAAGGGGATGTCTTCGCGGTAGCTGCAGACGGGTGCGGAGCCGCTGCTGCTGACATATAGGATGTTGACCGCCGCGGTGCCTTCCACGATGAGGCTGCCGCCTTCTACGTATTTGTCTAGGATACAGGGGTGTGCAATGACGTTGTAAACGCCGTCCACGCTGGGCCGGTCGGCCGGGATGGCGATGAGCTGTTTGAGTGTGGTCTGGGTGGTGTCATCACACAAAAGCTCTTCCATCTGGACTTTCTGCATTTCCAGTCGGGTGTTGCCCTTGGGCGTGTAGCAATCCGAAACGATCTCCATCCGCTTGGTCTCGCTCACGCATACGGTGCACACCAACAGCACCTCCACGCCCAGGATGCGCGGGTCGCCGTTCATGTCCTCTTTGGCGGCGTAATAGACGTCCTTGACCTCGTAGGAGACGTCTAGGATGTCCCCCTCATCCAGGCCTTCCAGGTCAATGACCTCCGAGAAGGGGAGCTCGTGTTCCATGAATTCGATGCCCTGGCCCTCCATGTCGCCGGTATACAGCGTGCAGAGGTTTAAGTTGCCCTTTAGCATGGCCTTGTTGTTCATGAGCTTGCACTCATCTTTTCGCACCTTGACGTCCATCTTGAGCAGTTCGCCGATGTCGGGTTTGCCGCCCGGGACGTCCAGGTTCTCCTCCACGACAAACTCCACCGGCTTGATGAGCTTCATATTGTACAGGTTGACAGGCGTCCTGCGGAGCTCCATGTCCGCATCGTCCATGCCGGTGACGAATTCGACTTCCCGCTGCGCATAGGTCTTGCAGTCGAGGGTGACCAGCACTTTAAAGTTCATCTTGCGGGAGTGGATGAGCGTACACTCCACCTGGTCTGCCAGGGCGTTCACGCGCAGGAAGGCGTCGTCTTGTCCGCCGGACGGCAGGTCGTCTGTGAAGTCAAACTTGGTGTTGATGCTCTTGACGGCCGAGGCATTCCCCTCCGCGCCTTCGGGAATATAGAGAATTTTGAGAAAGATGGTGCCTGTGATATGGATTTTATCCTCGCTTTTCTCCCGGTTTGTGATGACTGCGCTCGCGTCCGCCTGCAAGATGTTTGCGATGTCTGGCTTGACGTCGGGTACGATCACATCCCCTTCCACCAGGATCTGCGACGAGTCATTCATGCGCATCTGGCTTAAGGACATGCTTTCTTTTTTGAGTTCCATATGACTTACCTCCTGTAAACGAAGTGATGTCTCACTGCCTTCCCAGTTCGATTCACTATTTGATATATGTATATGCACATGAAAATATGACATAATAGTACTGGCAGATTGGATGGAAACAAGAAGGGCTGAGGTGGGGTCGCAGATGGTTCGGATCAAGATATGGGAACAGGGGGATGCGGTGCGCCGTCTGCTGGAGCGGATTTTAGACGACAGCGCCATTGCGTTTCCCACAGCCAACGCGGACATCACGGTGATTGACGCCCCAATTGGGCCGGGGGAGATGCTGCTGGAGAGCGGCATTGTGCTCATCAACACGGACCATTCCCTCGCGGGCCTGTCCTGCCACCACAGCCAGATCATCACCTATGGCCTGGACCCCCATGCCACCGTCACGCCATCCAGTGTGGACGAGGCGGATAGCCACATGGATTTTTGCTATTGTCTGCAGCGGTCCATCACCACCCTGTCGGGGGACCTGATTGATTGTCTGGATATCCCCGTGCGCATCCATGCGGGCGGCGTCACGGTGCAGCAGGGGCTGTGCGCCGTGACGGTGGCGCTCCTGTGCGGGGCCACACCCGATGGCAGAGTGGAATTGTGCGCGCCGCGGGAGAAAATGGTTGAACCGCGTCCCCAAATGTAGTATACTGATAGCAAAGCAATCGTAAGGCAGGAAACAGTATGAAGCGAAAGAAGAAAACCATATTGGGAGGCGTCTTGGCGGCGGTGCTCCTTCTCTATATCGGCTATTTGGGGTACAACGAAACCCGCGCATACACCCCGCCGCAGGTGGAGCGGGTGGATCTTACGGAGGTGCTGAGCCAGTCCCCCGTCACGGAATATGATGTGATCCGGGAGCAGACGGGGCTGGGACGGCGCGCGGTGGATGACATTCTGGCGGCGGAGGGCCCGGCGGGCATTCTGCGCTTTCAGGACCAGTACTTTGCCACCCCTACATACGGATGCCACTTCATGGGGGTTCCGACCACCAAGGAAGAAAGCCGGGAGGACAGCGCGGGCCAGATGCAGTTTGCCGAGCTCGTCCCCTTGCGCAACGGGGATATCCTGGTGAGCCTGTCCACGCACACGCTGGGCTGGCGGCATGGGCACAGTGCCATCGTTGTGGATGCGGAAAATGGGGTTATGCTGGAGGCGGCGCACATCGGCGCCAATTCGGTGTATAACGACGTTTCCATCTGGGGGCGATATCCCGCGTTTGCCGTGCTCCGGCCAAAGGGGCTTTCGGATGCGGACATGGAAAAGGCGGCGGCATATGCGCGCGAGAACCTCTACGACATCCCATACCGGCTGCTGGCAGGGGTCGTAAAGTCGGATGGGGTCACCCAGTGCGCCCATCTGGTGTGGTCGGCGTATGACCACCTGGGGATTGATCTGGACAGCGACGGCGGCCTGTTTGTGACGCCGGCCGACATCCTGCACTCGGACCAGCTGGAGCTGGTGCAGGTGTGCGGCATAGCCTATCCGTTTACATAAAAAACGGCGGGAGTTCCCGCCGTTTTTTTGATGTGGTACAACAACCGGTGCTCCCTCCTGCTGCTTACAGCCCGATGCGCGCGAGGGAGGAGGCGACATTGGCCTTGATCTTTTCGATGTCCATGGTGAGAAATTGTCCGTTGTGGTACAGCACCTTGCCGTCCACCAGCACGGTTTTGACGTTGCCGGGGTTGACGGCATACACCAGATTGGAGAGGGCGTTGTGTACGGGCAGGAGGTTGGGGGCATCCGCATCCAAAATCACGATATCCGCCTTTTGGCCCTCCGCCAGCGTCCCGCAGTCGGAGCGCCCGAGGATCTTGGCACCCTGCTCGGTCGCCATGGACAGCGCCGTGGCGGCGGGGATGGCCGTTGGCTCCTCGGTGACCCCTTTTTGCAGGATGGCCGTAAGCTTCATCTCAGAGAAGAGGTCCAGCGCGTTGTTGCTGGCGGTTCCGTCCGTTCCCAGCCCAACAGGGATGCCGGCATCCAGCAGCTTTTGGAGCTCCGCAACCCCGCTGGCGAGCTTTAAATTGCTGGTGGGATTGTGTGCGACGCCGACGTCGTGCGCGGCCAAAATTGCCCGGTCCCCATCCGACAGATGCACGCAGTGCGCAGCGACGACCTTACAGGAAAACAGGCCGTGTTTTTCAAAATACTGCGTGGGAGACATGCCATACTGCGCCTGGCAGTCCGCATTTTCCTTGCGGGTTTCAGACAGGTGCACCTGCACCATGGCTTCGTCCTGCTCGGCGGCCTTGACCACCGCATGGATGGCCTTGGGGCCGCAGGTGTAGGGCGCATGGAGGGCGTAGTCCACCTGGACGCGGCCGTCTCCCGCACCGTGGTAAGCATGGTACAGCGCCTCTGCCTCCACCAGAGATTTGGAAAAATCTTCCTCTTCGAAACCCGAAATGCACCGCGCCACGTTGCCGCGCAGGCCGCTGTCGTCCAGCGCACGCACCACGCTGTCGCTGAAGAAATACATGTCCGCAAACGTGGTGGTCCCGCTTTTTAGCATCTCGCAGTATGCCAGCTGGGCGCCCCAGTACACCGCGTCGCCGTCCAGCTTGTCCTCCGCGGGGAAGATGTGCCCCGTGAGCCATTCGTGGAGGGGCAGGTCGTCCGCATACCCGCGCAGCAGGGTCATGGGGATGTGGGTGTGGCAGTTGACGAGGCCGGGCATCACAATGCCGCCGCGGGCGTCTATGACCTTGTCCCGGAACTTGTGGGGCGGTGTATCTGCGCCGATATAGGCGATCTTGTCTCCTGCCAGGTATAAAGCGCCCGACGGGATCACGCCGTCGGGCGTTACGATACAGGCGTTTTTGATGAGTGTATTCATGTGGGGTTCCTCCCTTTCGTATATCACAATGGATTGGGGTGCACCATACAGTGGATCACGTTGTGCCGCAGTTCCAGCAGGTCATGGACCTCTTCGGTGATCTCATGCGCGCGCTGGAAGGAGACATTTTTGTCAATGGAGATCTCAAGGTCCACATACAGCTTGCTGGCCTGCTGGCGGGTCTTCATCATGTCGATGCGGATCACGCCGTCCACCGCCAGGATCTCCTGCCGGATGGCCTCGATCTCGGCGTCATCCCCCGCATAGTCCACCAGCGTTTTTTGGGAGTCCATAAAGATGTCAATGCCCACCTTTAGGATGAACAGGCAGATGATGATGGCGGCGATGGGGTCGAAGATGGGAAACCCCAGCTGGGCCAGCCCGATGCCCAGGAGGCTGCCGACGGAGGACAGCGCATCCGACCGGTGGTGCCATGCGTCGGCAAGCATGGACTGGCTGTCAATCCGCTTGGCGCCCGCGCGCGTATACCAGAACATGGCCTCTTTGACCACGATGGATGCGGCGGCGGTGATGAGCGCGGCGAGCCCGGGGGTGGCAGTCTTGTATGCGCCCGTCAGGATGGACTGGATGCCGCTGAAGCCAATCCCCAGCGCGACGGCGACCAGCACCAGCGCCAGAATCACCGCGGTGATGGATTCAATCTTCTCGTGGCCATACGGGTGGCTGGCATCCTCCTTTTTGGAGGCAATTTTCACCCCGATCATAACACCAACCGTGGTTGCAATGTCAGAGAGAGAATGCACCGCATCCGCGAGCAGTGCGCCCGAATGTGCAAGCGTTCCCACCACGACTTTTGCGGCGGAAAGCAGGACATTGCCGATGATGGTGACAATGGAGATGCGGTTTGCGGTTTTTAGGCGTTCTTCCCGGGTCATAGCGACTCCCCCTAAAAAAAATTGAAAATTTACAAACTAACCCTTTATTTTTTGATTATTATATGATAAAATGAATGCGTTTTCAAGTGGATTGCCCAAATCCGGTGAAAATATTATTGCGCCATTGCGGCGATTTTGGCCAAGGAGGTGTGTGAAATGGCATATAAGATTACAGACGAGTGCATCAACTGCGGCGCTTGTGCGGCAGAATGTCCCGTATCCTGCATCTCGGAAGGGGACGGCAAATATGTGATCGACGCGGACACCTGCATCGCTTGCGGTGCTTGTGCAAATGTATGTCCGGTAGGCGCTCCCGTCGCGGACTAATGCGAGACACATAGGTAAGGTGTGTGACGTGTCACACACCTTTTACTTTTGCTTTCGTGCGCCCGGCAGGGGCGGGCGGTTGGCAGCATAGATACATACCGAAGGATTGGGAAAAGTAAGGAGCGGGGTTATTTGGGAATTTTGGAAGTATTACTCAGCGGGGTGGGGCTGTCGATGGACGCCTTTGCGGTGGCATTGTCCACGGCGGTGTGCATGAAGGGGAAGCTCCGCGTCTGGCATGTGGTGAAGGTGGCGCTGTTTTTCGGGCTGTTCCAGGCCCTGATGCCCACCATCGGCTACTATTTGGGGCGGTTTTTTGCGGGCTATGTGGAGAGCATTTCGGCTTGGGTGGCATTTGTGCTGCTGGCGGTCATCGGCGGCAAGATGCTGGTGGAGGCCATCTGGCATGGGCCCGAGTCGGATGCACGTTCGACGGACAACCCGGTGGATACCAAGGTGCTTGCCGTGCTTGCGATTGCGACCAGCATCGATGCGCTGGCGGTTGGCATTTCCTTCGCCTTCGTGCAGGGGATGCACATTCTGCCCAGCGTGGGGCTGATTGGGATAACGACATTTGTTATCTCGGCCATAGGGGTTGTGATTGGCAAGAAATCGGGCGACCTGCTCGGCCGGAAGGCGGAGATTGCAGGGGGCGCCATCTTGATCTTGATTGGCCTCAAAATTTTGATTGAACACTTGATGGGGTAGGCGTGATGCAGATTTTAACCACAAAACGGCTGCTTTTGCGGGAGATGACGCAGGCGGACTATCCCGCCCTGTGCGAGATGCTGATGGATCCCGAGGTGATGACAGCATATGAGCATGCGTTTTCGGAAGAGGAGGCGCATGCATGGCTGGACCGGCAGCTGGCGCGGTACCAAGAGGACGGGTTTGGCCTTTGGGCGGTCGTCTTACAGGAGACGGGCCGGATGATTGGGCAGTGTGGGCTCACGTGGCAGGACGCAAAGGGCACCCGGCGGCTGGAGATCGGGTATCTGTTCTGCAAGGCCTTCTGGCACCAGGGGTATGCCACCGAGGCAGCCATGGCCTGTAAGGCCTATGCGTTTGACCGGTTGGGCGCGGAGGAGGTCTGTTCCATCATCCGGGACACCAATTTGGCATCCCAGCGGGTCGCTCTGCGCAATGGCATGATGGTCACCGACCGCTTTGTCAAGCACTATTATGGGGTGGATATGCCCCATTTGGTGTATTCGGTGCGGCGGCCCGCCGCAAATACATAAGAGAAGCAGGCGCTGTGCAAGAGGCGCCTGCTTTTTTTGTGCCTACCGGCGCCGCACAGGATTGTCGTTTTACGGCGCAACATATTCAATCTTCGTATTGCGGTAAAAGAGCTGCGGATTGTCCAGCCCGTGATGCACGACCTCAAAGTCAATGCCATATTCGCTGAACAGCTTGACGTGGGATGGGAAGTCGTTGACTCGGACCAGCACCTTGCTGCCCGTCGCTTTTACCTCTTCCAGTTTTTGGTTGAGCTCTGCTGTGGTCTGTATGCCGGTGCGGAGGACCGCCCAAATCAGGAGGGCGCTGTTCGCGAGAAACAGGACATAGATCACCCGCCGGAACCATGTGAGCCATTTGGCGTTTTCGGGCGGGACATCCATGCTGTGCAGCAGGATCAACACGGGGATGTAATAGATATAGCTGGCATACCGTGCCCACCAGGATTCGGGGAAAAACAGGGCCAAAAGCGTAAACACGCACAGAAAAATGCCAATTGCGGCGCGCATGCGGGTCCGGTAGCACGTTGCAGCCACAAGCAGCAGGAGGGAGAGCACCAGAACGGCGCTGAACAGGACGCCGAATCCCCCGATTCGAATATCCGCATTGCTCAGATGGGGCAGCTCGTCCGCATAGACAGCCCCTGGGATCTTTGGCTGCGGCGCTTGGGAGATGTCGTTGTTTGTCTTGGAGAACAGGGAGACAAACAACTTTCCCAGTTGACCGCGCTCGTCCATGGTTGCGGGCGGGTTGGTGTTCATGATGTCATATGCGCCCTCGCCCATGACCGGATAAAGGATATGTTGGCCCTGGAGAACATGTTTGACATATGGATCAAAGCCGAGCAGCAGAACGCCGGCCAAAAACGCCGACAGCACGACGCAAACCGGGCGCTTCAGCCTGGCCCAATCCAGCTTTGTTTTCCAGGCATAGCAAATTCCCGTCGCCAGCAGCAGGATTCCCACAAAAACCGGAGCGGTAAACTTCACGGTACAGGAAAATGCCGCAACCCCGAACAGCAGCAGATAGGTATAGGTGCTTGCGCGTTCGGCATAGATCTTCATGCAGAGCAGGGCTGTCATGATGATACAGCAGCCAACGGCCAAGTCGTTGTAGGAAGTGAAGACCTGACAGATGAATACCGGATTGAGCACAAAGAGGATGGCAAATGCCAGGCCTTTTTTCTGCGACAGGCCATAGACGGTACGCATCACGTCATATGCGATCCAAAAGGTGGGAATGAGAAACAGAAGGTTGGCGGCCTTTGCGGTTTCCAGATGGTTGGTAATCGCATAGATGGCCGCGGAAAAGATCCAGACGCCCTTTGGATAGTTGTCCAGCCACAGAGCCATGTCCAAATAGGAGGCGAATTCGTCCGCCTCCAAAGAGCTCTGCCACAGCGGATTCCAGCCCTCCTTCAGCGCGATGATGGCCTGTTTGTGGTAATACATCCCATCGTAGGACCAGTCGAACAGAAAGTTGCAGGCAACCGCCCAAAGCGCGACAGCGGCAATGATCAGCAGGAGCGCATAGCACTGTTTTTGGCCCTGAAAAAAGGAAATGCCCAGCAGGAGCAAGGCCGGCAACACAAGGGTATACCACCCCAGTGAAATGCCGACGGCGAAGCCGGCCATGGCAAATGCAACGGCAAAAACCAGAAGGGAAATGGCCGCGAAGGCGATCTGCTCGGAGAATGTGATGGTTTGATATCTCGTCTTTTTCATATTTCTGCCCCCTTTTTGATAACCCCACTGCTATTGTATGCCTACTTTCTCACAAAGTCAATAGCAATATGCAGCCGGAAGGCCCGAGCGGGGGCTGTTGTGTGGTTTTACGGAGGAGGGCAGCGGGGATGCTTTGGTGTACCGGCGGCAGGAGCGGATGCGGGCGCTAGCCGCGGGCAGCGGGGCAGCATGTGCCCCGACAGGCCGCTATTCTGTGGGGGTTGGGCTGTTAAAAAACGGCTCCAGGGCGGGCTCCATGAAATCAAACACCCGGCTGTATTCCTTGGTTGCCTCATTTTTGACCACGGTGGACTTGTTTTTGAGCAACAGCTTGGTGATCTGGTAGCAGTCAATCCAGATCTCGTTGTTGCCCTCCTTTTGGGATTCATCGAAGATGAGCTGCATGCCAAAATGGAGGTGGGGCTGGGTGATGTTGTTGACGTTTTCGGTCGCACTGTACCCCGTCCGGCCCACGTATCCGATCACGTCGCCCGCCTTTACGGTCGCGCCCTCCACGACGCTGGCGTTGTAGGGCATGTTTTTGCGGAGGTGGGCATAGTAGTAATACCGCTGGCCGTCAAAGCTGCGGATGCCGATGCGCCACCCGCCATACTGATTCCAGCCCACCGCCTCGATGATGCCCGACTCCACCGCGACCACCGGCGTTCCCACCTGGGCCATGAGGTCGTGCCCTAGGTGCTTGCGTTTGAAGCCGTAGTCCCGGGCGGTGCCAAAGTCATCGAAGTCGTTGTAGTAATACCCCTTGGCGATGGGGGAGAAGACCTTGAGCCCGTAGGTGTCCACCCATTGGGTCTCGGTGCTGTTTTCAATGGGCTTTTGGATGCGGTAGGGTCCCACAAAGCCGTTTAAGACCGCGCCATATGCCTTTTGATAATAGCCGAAATATTTCATGTCGCGGGTGAGCTCCGCTATGGTGGTGCCGCCTTTTAGCTTTTCGACCAAGGCCGCAAGGTCGCTCTCTTTGTACTTGGTGAACGTGCCGCCGTATTTGGCGCCCAAATAGGCGAGCAGGTCCACCCAATTGAGCTTCACGGCCTCCTGTTGGGATTGGATGTCATATTGCAGCGCCGCGTTCATGGCCTCGTAGGGGACGTCAAAGTCCACCCATTTGATGAAATCCTTCTTTTCGGGGGAGGCGGACGGGGCGGCCGTTTGGGGTTCAGCGGCGGGGGATGCTGTGCTGTCATCGGATGGGCCGGCTTGCGCCTCCGTCTGCTCTGCCGCCTGCGTGTCCGCCATGTGCGCATCCATGCGGCGGCACAGGTAGAGGCCGGCGCCCGCTAGTAGGCACAGCACCACCACCATACAGACCAGCTGCTTCAGTTTGACCACGCAGTACATCCAACATCCGCTCCTCCCACAATCTTGGTATCCTGGTTTGGCACCCGCCGCATGAAACGCATACTTTGCTTTTGTGTGCATGGCCCTGGTCGATGCTGTGTGAGGTTCGACGAGGTGCCAAAAGGTAAATTGAATTGGAACTTTTTGGGTTTTCATGCAACGTGCTTCATCATACCATATGTCCGCTTTGGCCGGGATATGCGCAAAACCGATGGCGCCAAAGCGGTTTGACTTTTTTGGACAAATCTCGCAAAATGCTTTACTTTGCCCCTGCCGGACGGTATAATAGAAAGCAAGAAATTCCAAACAGGACAGGCGGTGACAGACATGGGAAAGATCAAGGTGCTGGACAAGACAGTCGCAAATATGATTGCGGCGGGCGAGGTGGTGGAGCGGCCCGCATCGGCGGTCAAAGAGCTCATAGAAAACGCGGTAGATGCGGGCGCGACGCGGGTCACGGTGGAGATCCGCCGGGGCGGCGTTGCATACCTGCGCGTTTCGGACAACGGCAGCGGCATGACGCGGGAGGATGCGAAAACCTCCCTGCTGCGGCATGCGACCAGCAAGGTGCGTACGGCGGAGGACCTCGCCGCCATTGGGACGCTGGGCTTCCGCGGGGAGGCGCTGTCCAGCATCGCGGCGGTCTCCCATATGGAAATCACCACCCGGACGGCGGAGGATGGCGTTGGGACGCGGCTCACCGTGGAGGCGGGGGAGCTTTTGGCCTGTGAGGACATCGGGTGCCCCGTCGGGACGACCATGGTGGTGGCCGATTTGTTTGCCAACGTGCCCGCCCGTATGAAGTTTCTGAAAAAGGACGGGACCGAGGCGGGGTATGTGGCGGATGTGGTACACCATATGGCGCTGTCCCATCCTGAGGTGTCGTTTACCTTTCTGCGGGACGGCAAGGAGGCGCTCTTTACCGCCGGAGACGGTACGCTGTCCCACGTGGTGCACAGTGTGTATGGGAAGGAGGTCGCGCGGGCGATGCTGCCCGTCTCCTATACCGAGGGGAGCATTGGCGTGACGGGGCTTGCGGGCAAGCCCGAGCTCTCCCGTGCCAACCGGACCTTTCAGAGCTTTTTCTTAAATGGGCGGTATATCAAAAGCCCCCTTCTGTCCCGTGCATTGGACGAGGCATACCGCAACCAGCTGATGACGGGGAAGTTTCCGGCCTGTATCTTGTGCCTGACCCTTCCGCTGGGGAGTGTGGATGTGAATGTGCATCCCACCAAGCTGGAGGTCAAGTTTTCGGATGAACGGCAGGTGTACCGTGCGGTGTACTGGGCCGTGCAGAACGCGCTGTATGCGGCGCCCCATATCCCCAAGGTGGGGGAGGGGGCGGCAGAGGCGGAGGAGATGACACAGCCCGCCCGCGCGAAGAAGCCCGATGTGCCCGCGCCCAGTGGACAGGAGCGGCCCAAGGTGGTGCGCCCCTTTGGCAATGAGGTGGCGTTCACGCGGTACGTGCCTGTGACCAAACAGCCGCCGCAGACGAATGGGAGGAAGCGGGCGCCGCAGGCGGCAGAGCCAGCGCCGCATCTGGGGCAGACGGTGCCGCCCGTCATCGTGACGGAGCAGGTTGCCCCATTGCCGCAGGCGTTGCCCGACATGCAGTCCGTGGCAGGGGAGACAGGCGGCCAAGCATCTCAGGAGACCGCCTATGTTGCCGGGGCGGATGGGATGCAGGAACCATCGGCCGCTGCGCCGGTCTATGAGCAGCCGGCGGCGGTATCCCCCGAGGCGGAGCCGCGCGTGGCGGGGCAGGTCTTTGAGACCTATATCGTGGTGGAAAAGGGGGATGAGATGTATCTGGTGGACCAGCATGCTGCGCACGAGCGGCTGCGGTATGAGGCGCTGCTCAAGCAGTTTGAGGCGCGTGCCGTGGCGTCCCAGGGGCTGCTGGTGCCTGTGACGGTGGAGCTGTCGGGGAGCGAGATGGCGCTTCTGCAGGAAAATCAGGCCTTTTTTGAGGCGCTGGGCTTTGCGGTCGAACCCTATGGCGATACCGCTGTCATCATCCGCAGCTCTCCCGAGGAGCTAGACAGTGCCGCGATGCGGGAGCTGTTTGTGGAGTGCCTCGATATGCTGCGCAATGGGCGAAACAGCACGGTGGCGGACATGCAGCGCAAGGC
Source organism: uncultured Clostridia bacterium (assembly GCA_944393605.1). GTDB lineage: Bacteria > Bacillota > Clostridia > UBA1381 > UBA9506 > CALYAO01. The sequence continues at coordinate 4,161 of CALYAO010000021.1, read as the reverse complement.
GCTGTATTCCATCTCCTGCAAGGGGGCGCTCAAAGCCAACCACCGGCTGGACATGCGCGCGATGGAGACGTTGGTGAAGGCGGTGTTTGCCCTGCCCAATATCAACACCTGTCCCCATGGCCGGCCCATTGTCATTTCGTTTCCCAAACGGTTCATTGAAAAACAGTTTAAGCGCATTGTGTAACAGGGAGGGAGTTCCTCCCTGTTTTTTAATTTATTTCATAATTGTGACAAAATTGTAAAAAGTATTGCGAAATGGTGTCAAACAATGGTATAATAGATATTGGCTTTGGAACGAGAGGATGAAGAAAGGGTGAAAAATGGTATGTGGAAAAAATGTATTGCGGCTTTGGTGGCCATGAGTATGCTGGCGGCGACCTGTGTGGTGTCCGCGCTGACTCCGGAGGAAGCGCTGATTGCTGCGGTTGCACAGCTGCAGCTGTATGGCATCATGGAGGGGGATCCGGACGGCGGCCTGCGGCTGAATGAGCCCTTGACCCGTGCGGAGCTCGCGAAGATCTGTGTGGCGATACGGGGTGTCCCGGCCGAGGCGGAAGCGCGTTTTTCGGACGTGCCGGTGGATCACTGGGCGGCCGGATATATCTGTGTGGCATCGGACCTCGGCGTGATCGCGGGCGATGGGGATGGTGCGTTCCGCCCCGATGACGAGGTGACCAACCAGGAGGCGGTCAAGATGCTGGTATCCCTGCTCGGGTATGGCCCCATGGCGGAGCAGCAGGGCGGCTATCCCATTGGGTACCTCCAGGTGGGCATTGTGCAGGGCATCACCGAGGGCCTAACGCTGGTGGGGGACGAGGCCGCAACGCGCGGTGACGTGGCCCGCATGGCGTCCAATGCGCTGTCCGTTCCGCTGATGCAGCAGGTGATGTATGGGGCAGAGGTCGAGTATGCAATCTACGATGGGACGGGTGAATATCCGCTCCAGACGCCGCTGACCGAATGGCTGAGTGCGGCGGAATAGAGAAGATACCCAAGCGGGAGGCAAGTGGCCTCCCGCTTTTTTGTATCACGAAAACCATGCGATAGTCGCGTGGTTGGATAGCGGTTAACCGATGAGTAAAATCCTCCTCATGTGTTAAGATAAAAGTGACCTGCCGTCGCCCAAAACACATACGGAGGTTTTGTCTATGAAAAGAGGTCATGGACACGAGTTGTTCAGCACATACAAAGTGGAATTGCAAGTATCACCGAGTGCTTGCGCCGAAGTACAGACAAAAGGTGTTTTACGAAGAAAAACGCCTGGAGATAAGAGAAATATTGAGGCAGTTATGTAGGTGGAAGGGAGTGGAAATCATAGAGGGAGAAGTATGTCCAGATCATATACACATATTGGTGGGTATCCCGCCTAAAATGAGCGTTTTGGGCTTTATGGGATATTTGAAAGGAACCTGGAAATGATGTTTCAACCTTTCAATATCCGGCTATTCAACATGCTTTTGTTGCATGGTTTCTATCCTCATTGAAGAAGTGCAGAAAATACCGTTTTGGCAGCTTTCAGTATAAAATAACGGATGGACTTTTGAAAAACCCGAATATCCAGAAAGCCTGCCTGCAAATTTGACAAAAGCGGATTTTTGTGATATGATTTTTATGTAATTTTATGCGGTAAGGGGTTGACAGCGCTATGAACTCGTGCGATATTCTTGCATACATAGTGGTCTTTTCGCCCTTTTCGGCTTTGCTAAAAAGATTTAAGAACACGCCGTGCTTACATTAGATTTATGTGTAGGCCTTGGCGTGTTTTTTGCGTTAAGAGCAATTTAAGGAAAAAGAAAAGAGGGGGATTTTTGCATGAAAAAACGGATTGCGTCTCTGTTTTTCACACTGGTTTTATGTCTGGGGCTGGTCGCCCCTGCATGGGCCGACTCCACCGTTACGGTGAAAGTGGATTTAGAGGTGGACTACTCCGCGGCCTATGAAGCGCTGGAAGAGCTGAATGCGCTCCGCCGGGAAGCGGGCATTGGGGAACTTGTCATGGATGCGGCCATGATGGAAATGGCGGTGCAGCGCGCGGCCGAATGTGCGGTTTACTTCAGCCACACCCGGCCGGACGGGCAGGATTTTGATACCGCACGGCCGTCCGGCACCACTTATGAAAAACAGGACATGGCGGAGAATATCCTACGTGACCCCGGCGGCAATGCTACCCCTGCGGCCGTGACCCAAAGTTGGTATGATTCGCCCGGCCATTACACCAACATGATGAATGAAAAATACGCATCCGTCGGTATTGCCTGCGTCCGCGACCGGGCGGGGCACGCCTACTGGGTGCAGGACTTCACCGCTGCGGCCGGCACGCCGGAGGCAGCCCTGTCTTCCGGGCAGGAAAGTTTCTTCTTTTCCATCGAGACAGCAGAGCAGTACATTGACCTTCAGCTAAGCGAGACGAAATTGCATATGGAAAGCGGCGAGAAGGTTGTCGTTTATGTCTGCAACGGCGACACCCCTGTGGTACCCGACATCATCCGCACCAGCGACGAAAGCGTGGCAGCTCTCACCATGGAAAACGGCGGGGTCTGTGTGATTGCGGCAGGCGCGGGCAATGCGACCCTGACGCTGGGCTTTTCCGGCTACAGCACCGAAGTGGCCGTGACTGTGGAACAGAGCGTCGAACTAGAGAGCCTGGTGCTGGCTGATCTGGAGGGCGGGTATTCCGTCGAGGTGGGCGAAAATCTTTACACTACCGTATACTTCTGGCCGCAGGGCGCGCCCGAATACCCGATTGTCTGGGAAATTGTCGACCCTTCCGTTGCCACCATCTCCGGCAGCGGAAACAGTTGTAAGATTACCGGCATATCCCCGGGCACAACCACCTTTAAGGCAATAACCGCCGAGCCTGTGAACGGGAAATATTACAGCGTTTTCGGCACCATAACGGTCTATGACGAAACGGTCGGCCCAATACCAATGGACATTAATTTATCCGCTTATTATGTGGAGCTGATGCCCACGGAGAAGGTGCGGCTTCTGTCGTATGTACAGCCCCGCACCGCGCCGCAGGATGTCACTTGGCGCAGCGAGGATCCTTCCGTTGCCACAGTGGATCAAAACGGCCGGGTAACTGCTGTTGCAGACGGTTATGCGAATATCTATGTTGAAAGTCGGACTGGTGAGGCCAGTGCCCAATGCCGGGTAAACGTCACCAGCAGTTTTCTTGGCAAGCCCCTTTACTACTCCGATGTCAAAGAGGGCGCTTTCTACTATGACGCCGTAGCCTGGGCCACCTGCCAACAGCTGGAAGGGGATGGTATGGATATCTCCGGCCCGCTGGGCGTAGAAAAGGGCTGTACACGGCAGGAGATTGTCGAATATCTCTGGAAGCTTTCCGGCTCCCCGCAGCCTGCCGACATTGACAACAATCCTTTTACCGACATCTCTGACTCCATATCCAACCGCGACGCCCGCTGGGCAGTCCAATGGGCGGTGGAAACAGGCGTGACCAGCGGCACGAGCAACACTACCTTTAGCCCAAACGAGACGGTCACGCGGGCACAGGCGGTCACGTTCCTGTACCGGCTGGCCGGGATGCCCAGCGTGGCTGGCAGCACCGGCTTTGTAGATGTGCCTGCCGGGAACTGGTTTGCGAACGCCGCTGTCTGGGCGGTCAAAGAGGGCATTACCAGCGGCACCAGTGAAACTACTTTTACGCCTGACCGGGAATGTACCCGCGGGGAAATCCTCACCTTCCTCTACCGGCAGTTTTCTTAAATGGATAAATAAGCAAATCAATTATAGGGGGTTTTATGATGAAGAAGCAAGTACTATCTTTCCTTTTAGCGCTGGCTTTATGTGTGGGCTTCACTTTGCCAGCCATGGCAGACGACCCATACGGGCCGCGACAAGTTGGGTTTTATCTGGCGGAAAACTTCTACTCGTTTGACGAGCCATCCTCCGGGGATGGATGGAGCTATGACGGGAACTACACCATGACATTAAGCGGGATACAAAGCACCTACGGCGAATCGGAATACGGCGTAAAAATGGATCAAATCCAGTTGAATAACCCAGAAAAGGATTTTACCTTTGTGGTGCAGGACGGGACACAGAATAAAGCCGGAAATATCGGTATCATTTACGGCGGCGGTTTTTCCATCAAAGATTCTCAGAGAAAAATTGTTACTTTTACCGGCTCGGGTACAC